>NZ_JBIRUZ010000005.1:0-707972 GCF_044386545.1 Streptomyces sp. NPDC020489 | reverse complement strand
CGGGGGCCGGGGGGGGCCCCCCCCCCCGCCGGGGGGGGGCGCGGGGGGCCCCCGGGGGGGGGGGGGGGCCCCCCCCCCCGGGGGGGGCCCCCCCCCTGGGGCCGCCGGTGGGGCGGGCCCCACCGCTGTGTGCTCGGACGCTCTCAGTCCGCGGGCGTCCCGCTGCGCAGCCGCTCGTAGTAGGCGGAGCACTCCGCGTACGACGGGAGCAGTCCTGACCGCTCCGCCTCGGCCAGGGAGGGTGCCTGCGCGTCCTTCTCCGACAGCACCGGCGCGATCCCCTCGGGCCAGGCGATGCCCAGCTGCGGGTCCAGCGGGTGCACGCCGTGCTCCCGACCCGGCGCGTAGCCCGTCGAGCACAGGTACACCACGGTGGCGTCGTCGGTCAGCGCCATGAACGCGTGCCCGAGCCCCTCCGCGAGGAAGACGGCGTGCCGCGTGTCGTCGTCGAGCCGCACCGCCTCCCAGCTGCCGTACGTGGGCGAGCCGACGCGGATGTCGACCACCACGTCAAGGACGGCACCGCGCACACAGGTGACGTACTTGGCCTGGCTGGGCGGCACGTCGGCGAAGTGCACCCCGCGCAGCACGCCCCGCCTGGAGACCGAGCAGTTCGCCTGCGCCAGTGACAGGTCGTACCCGGTGGCCTCGCGGAACTCCTCGCCGCGGTACCACTCGTGGAAACTGCCGCGCTCGTCCGGGAACACCTTGGGCTCCAGCACCCAGGCGCCCTCTATGCCCAGCGGTCGCACCCGCTACCTCCTGCTGTTCTTGATCCGGGACACCGCACCGCGCAGCACCCTGCCGAGCTTGCGGCGCACCTTGCGGGCCAGCCGCTCCAGACCGCCGGGCCTCGGCGCGCGCACCGCGCGGACCGTCGCGCCCGTGGCACGCAGGGCGAACGGCAGCGCGAGGTGGCGCGGTTCGGGCGCCTCCGGGACGGGGTTCAGCGCGACCCGCCAGGTGGCGCCGCGCAGTTCGGCGACCGGCAGTTCGGCCGCCAGCACCGCCCCCGTCCGGTCCGCGGTGGGGGAGAGGGTGCCGGGCACGTCCACGATCCGCGTGGAGCCGAGCCGCAGCACGACCTTGGTCTCCCCGGACACGTGCAGCGGTACGGCCACTTCGATCCGGTCACCGGAGACGGTGACGGTCCCGGGCGTGACGCGGTCCAGACCGAGCCGCTGGGGCGCGCGGTCCACGGCGAGGGCGAGGTTGCCGTGCGGGTTGGTCCAGTACGGCAGGACCGTACGGCCGCCCGCGAGGGCCGCCTGCGGCTCGGGCCGGTCCTCGACCGGGGCCGGGCCCAGCCGGCACTCCTTGGTCCATCCGCCGAGCCGGACCCGGACGAAGGCGTCCCACAGTCCGCCGGCGGGTGCCACCCCGTCGGCCGCGGTGGCCGGGTCGACGGTGGCCGTGACCCGCAGCACCAGGCGGACGCGCTCGCCCTCGGGCACCGTCTCACGGGTGACCTCGACGGGCTGGAAGTGCTGGGCGGCGCTGGCCCGTTCGCGCAGCAGCAGGTCGCCGGTGGCCGTGCCGAAGCGGGCGACGCAGTCGGCGGACACCCAGGCGATGGCCTCGGCGACGTCCAGCGGCGGACCGTCGGTGGCCGGGGCGCCCTGGGCGGGGAAGAGCATCGGCTCGCCGCCGGAGGTGAACTCGGTGCGCAGTGTCACCCGCAAGGTGCCGTCCTGCCACTCCACGCCCTCGGGGACGGCCCGCAGGCCGATGCCGGCCTCCCACTCGGCGAAGGCCACGGCGTCGTCGTAGCGGTCCGCGGCGATCAGCGCGGCCACGAGCCGCTGGGTCGGCGGGAGCCCGGCTGCGACACCGGGGCCGAAGCGCTCGACGACGGTGGCGTGGATCTCCGCGAACAGGGCGCGGCGGTACTCGTCGGGCAGCGCCAGCATCCGCTTGCCGCGCAGCCGCTCGACCATCTCGTTGCGCAGCCAGCGGCGGAAGAGACGGTCCCTGAGATCGCCCGGCTTGGTGTAGGTCTCGACGACGTCGAGGGCCTCACGCAGGTTCTTGAAGTACCCCGCCGGGTCGAACTGCTGGAAGCCGGCGTTGGAGGCGTCGTCGCGGCGCACATGGTAGTAGCACACGTAGTCGCTGAGCACGGAGACATTGCCCGCGCGCAGATATGCCTCGGCGATGAAGACATGGTCCTCGAGGCGCCGGCGGCCCTCCGGGAAGCGCAGCTGGATGTCGTCGAGGAAGGCCCGGCGGAACATCTTGTGCGGGGTGAGGCTGTCGATGAGCGGCGCGTTCTCCACGGACGCGCGCGGGTGGTTGCGGCGAAACAGCTCGACCGGGACGGGACGCCCCTTGCCGGCCATCTTGCCCACGATCACGTCGGCGTCGTTGGCGACGCCGTAGTCGTACATCCGCTCCAGGGCTTCGTCGCCGAGGTAGTCGTCGTTGTCGACGAACATGACGAACTCGCCCCGGGCCGCGGCGATCCCCACATTGCGAGGCTTGCCCGACCATCCGGAGTTCTCCTGGTGGAAGACCCGGACGCGGGAATCCTCGGCAGCGAGCTCATCGAGCCGGGCTGGTGTTCCGTCGGTGGAACCGTCATCGACGAAGATCACTTCGTACTCGTCCGGAGGCAGCGACTGCCTCTGAAGAGATGCGATGCAGTCCTCGATGTACACCCCGGGGTTGTACACCGGGACGACGACGCTGACCTTGACCGGCATGAGGCTCGGTCCCCCTTGGGTCGCTTGTCGTTTCTGTCATGGTGCGGTGCTTGTGGCCAGATGCTAACCCGACGGCATCACGCTTCTCGCTCCGGCCACCGCCGCGATCGCGTACCGATCAGGTGAACGTTGACGAACCCCTGCCGATAGTCGGACTGCGTGAGGAACTCCTGTGAGCCGACATGGAGTTCCCCATTCCTCGATCTTTCTGCGCCGAACGGGAGAACCAGCGGCGGGCTCGGACGGTCATGGCATGTGGGGGCACGTCAAATTCGTTGGACGTCCACGGCGTCACCCCGCTGAGATGGACGGCGTGCTGATCGACACCACGCTCGTACGCCGTCTGCTCACCGCCCAGTTCCCGCGATGGGCCGACCTCCCCCTGGCCCCGGTTCAGCAGTCCGGCATGGACAACGCCACCTTCCGGCTCGGCGAGGACCTGTCCGTGCGGCTGCCCCGGTACGCGCACTGGGCGGGCCAGGTCGCCCGCGAGCACCGCTGGCTGCCGCACCTCGCCCCGAGGCTGCCGCTCGCCGTGTCCGAGCCCCTGGAGATGGGCGCGCCCGGCGAGGGCTACCCGTACCCGTGGTCGGTGTACCGCTGGCTGGACGGCGAGACCGCCACCGCAGAGGGCCTGGCCGACCCGGTCCGGGCCGCCCTCGACCTCGCGGGGTTCGTCACCGCGCTCCAGGACATCGACCCGACCGGCGGGCCCGGCCCCGAGCAGAGCAACGCCTTCCGGGGCGTGCCCCTGGGCGATCCGCGTGACTCGCTGGCCGCCGAGGCACGGGTGCGGCCCAAGCTGGAGGCGTTGCGCGCGACGGGACTCGTCGACGTCGACGCGGTGACGGAGGTGTGGGAGGCGGCCCTCGCGGCGCCCGCATGGCAGAAGCCGCCGGTGTGGATCCACGGCGACCTCGCCCCGGGCAACCTGCTGAGCAGGAACGGTCGGCTGAGCGCCGTGATCGACTTCGGGACGCTGGCCGTCGCCGACCCCGCGGTGGACCTGCTGCCCGCGTTCAACTTCCTGCCTCCCCGGGCCCGGGACGCCTTCCGTGAGGCCGTCGGCGCCGACGACGCCACCTGGGCACGCGCGCGTGGCTGGGCCGTCGCGGGGTCCCTCCCGGTGCCCGACGACCCGTACTTCCAGCAGGACCCGGCCCGCGTCACCCGGGCCCTGGGCCACCTGGAACAGGTGATCGCGGACCACCGCCGGGGCTGAAGCCGGCGCCGATACGAGGGCGGCGACCACGCCGGTGCTGGTGTCAGCCTCGGTGGTGGAAGGGGTCCAGGCGCGGACCCCAGTCCTGATGCCGCCGAGCGCGTCCTCGCGCGGCCACGGCCGCTCGCCCGGCGACCGGCGTTCCTGCCGCGCGGAACAGGCGAGCGGTGGGGGAGATCAGCCGGCGGACGAGGGCCGGGGCGTTTCCGGGCGTAAATCCGTTGGCGCCCCGGGAGCGGATCTGCTGCACTGCTGGGGACCGATCGGCAATCCGTGGAGGAGAGCAGCAGTGCGACTCGCATGCATGTCCAACCGAGAAGACATCACCCCCTCCTCAAAGGACATGACGCTTCGTGCACTTGCTCAACCTCGGGATTCTCGCCCATGTCGACGCCGGTAAGACCAGCCTGACCGAGCGGCTGCTGCACTCGGTCGGAGTCATCGACGAGATCGGCAGCGTCGACGCCGGCAGCACACAGACCGACACCCTCGCGCTGGAGCGCCGGCGCGGCATCACCATCAAGTCGGCCGTCGTCTCCTTCGCGGTCGACGACGTCACCGTCAACCTCATCGACACCCCCGGCCACCCGGACTTCATCGCCGAGGTGGAGCGCGTCCTCGGCGTGCTCGACGGCGCGGTGCTGGTCGTCTCGGCCGTGGAGGGGGTCCAGGCACAGACCCGGGTTCTGATGCGGACCCTTCAGCGGCTGGGCATCCCCACGCTGATCTTCGTCAACAAGATCGACCGGCGCGGGGCTCAGGACGACGGTGTCCTGCGCGCCCTCGCCGAGCGGCTGACGCCCGCCCTCGTCCCGATGGGGCGAGCCGTCGCACTCGGCACGCGCGACGCCGCGTTCGTGCCGGGCCCCGTGCCGGTCGACGTGCTCGCCGACCATGACGACGACCTGCTCGCCGCCTTCGTCGACGGCACGCTCGCGCCGGGGCGTACGCGTGCGGCGCTGGTCGCCCAGACGCGTCAGGCCCTCGTCCACCCCGTGTTCTTCGGCTCCGCGGTCACGGGGGCCGGTGTGCCCGAACTGATCGACGGGATCAAGGAGTTGCTGCCGCGCGCCGACGGTGACCCCGAGGGGCCGCTCTCCGGGACCGTGTTCAAGGTGGAGCGGGGACCGGCGGGGGAGAAGATCGCCTACGTGCGCATGTTCTCCGGAACGCTGCGCACCCGCGACCGGGTTCCCTTCGGGGGTGCCCGTGCCGGCGACACCCGTACCGGCGATACCGGTGTCGGGGAGGCCGGTGGAGGCGACGGTCGGGAAGAGAGCCGGGTCACCGCGGTCAGCGTGTTCGACCACGGCACGGACATCCGCCAGGACGCCGTACCGGCCGGGCGGATCGCGCGGCTCTGGGGGCTCGGCGAGGTCAGGATCGGGGACGCCCTCGGTGAACCCCGCAAGGCCCACGACCGCTTCTTCGCCCCGCCGACCCTGGAGACGGTCGTGGTCCCCGGGCCGGACACGGACCGGCGGGCGCTGCATCTCGCGCTCACCCGGCTCGCCGAACAGGACCCGCTGATCGGGCTGCGCCACGACGAGGTGCGCCAGGAGACCTCCGTGTCGCTGTACGGGGAGGTCCAGAAGGAGGTCGTTCAAGCCACTCTCGCGGACGAGTTCGGGCTCGACGTCGGGTTCCGCGAGACCACGCCGCTGTGCGTCGAGCGACCGGCCGGGACCGGGGCGGCCGCGGAGTTCATCAAGAAGGACGCCAATCCCTTCCTCGCGACGGTCGGCCTGCGCGTGGACCCGGCTCCGGCCGGCTCCGGCATCGCCTTCCGGCTGGAGGTGGAGCTCGGGTCGATGCCGTACGCCTTCTTCAAGGCCGTGGAGGACACCGTCCGCGAGACCCTCGGCCAGGGACTGAACGGCTGGCAGGTCACCGACTGCACGGTCACCATGACCCACTGCGGCTACTGGCCCCGGCAGAGCCACTCCCACCAGGGCTTCGACAAGAGCATGTCCAGCACGGGAGCGGACTTCCGCGGACTGACCCCGCTGGTGCTGACCGACGCGCTGCGCAGGGCGGGCACCCAGGTGTACGAGCCCATGCACCGGTTCCGGGTCGAGGCCCCGGCGGACACGCTGGGCGCGCTGCTCCCGGTGCTGGCGGCGCTGGGGGCGGTGCCGCGGACCACCGAGACGCGCGGTGCCGTCTGCGTTCTGGAGGGCGCGGTGCCGGCGGCCCGGGTGCACGCTCTGGAGCAGCGGCTGCCCGGACTCACGCGCGGCGAGGGGGAGTGGGAGAGCGGCTTCGACCACTACGCGCCGGTCCTGCGCGGCGAGGTGCCGTGCCGGCCGCGCACCGATCACAACCCGCTGAACCGCAAGGAGTATCTGCTGAACGTGACGCGCAGGGTGGGCTCCTGAGTCGGCTGAGAAGCATCGTGTGAAAAAACCTGAGACTTACTCATGAGTCACCAGTGTTGACGATGTCCGGAAAGCGCCTGACTGTAGTGGACATGCCGAATATCCGGGCTCGTCTGCTGGTTGTTCTGGTTGTCCTTCTCGGACCCCTGACGGTGGCGGGCGCCAAGCCCGCCACCGCCGCAGTCCCCCACTCCCTCTGGTTCGACGGCACGGCCCTGACCGTGTCGAACGGACGCTTCGTCGACGGGCAGAGCCGCGAGGTCGTGCTGCGCGGCTACAACGTCTCCGGCGAGACCAAGCTGGACGAGAACCACGGACTGCCCTTCGCCTCCGTGGCCGACGCGAGGAAGTCCGCCACCGCGCTCAGAGCCCTCGGCGGCGGCAACTCCGTCCGCTTCCTGCTCTCCTGGGCGTACGCGGAGCCGGTGCGCGGTCAGCTGGACACGGCCTACCTGTCCGCCGCCACCGCGCAGATGGGCGCCTTCCTGGACGCGGGCATCCGCGTCTACCCCGACTTCCACCAGGACCTCTACTCCCGCCACCTCTTCGACCCCGACAGCTGGTACACGGGCGACGGCGCGCCCAAGTGGGCCGTGGACCTCGGGAACTACCCCGACGAGTCCTGCGGGATCTGCTTCCTGTGGGGCCAGAACATCACCCAGAACGGCGCGGTGAAGGCCGCCCAGTACGACTTCTGGCACAACGCCCACGGCCTCCAGGACTCCTTCCTGAACATGGCCCAGCAGACCATGACGTACGTCAGGCAGCACCTCACCGCCGAGCAGTTCGCGGGCGTCCTCGGCTTCGACCCCTACAACGAGCCGTACGCGGGCAGTTACGACTCCGGCCAGAACAGCCGCACCTGGGAACGCGACCTGCTGTGGCCCTTCTACGTGAAGTTCCGTGCCCGGATGGACGCGGCGGGCTGGCAGGACAAGCCCGCCTTCGTCGAACCCAACCTCTTCTGGAACGGCAACGTCAGCAAGGAGGAGGGCGGCCTCCTCGACGCCGGCACGATCGGCTCCCGGTACGTCTTCAACACCCACTTCTACGACCAGAAGGCCATCTCCGGCATCCTCATGTGGGGCAACGCCTCCGACGGCCAGTACACGACCGACTTCGGCACGGTCCGCGACCGGGCCTCGGCGCTCGGCACCACGGCCGTCGTCAGCGAGTTCGGCCACCCGCTCAACGGCAACACCGCCGGCAAGGCCCCCACCGTCCTCAAGGCGATGTACCAGGCCCTGGACTCCCGGGTGAAGGGCGCCAACTGGTGGACCACGCCCGCCACTTCAGGGCCGGTCCTGTCCGGCTCCCAGTGGCAGTGGGACATCTACCACGGCCGCCATCACGAGCTGATGAACGGCAACCCGGACAAGGTGCTCACCAGCGGCGACGCCTGGAACGACGAGGACCTGTCCGCCGTGCGACTCGACGACTCCGGTACGGCGGTGCTGCGCCAGGACGCCCGGCTCCTGGACCGGATCTACCCGAGCGCCACCTCGGGCAGCACCCTCGCCTTCACCTACGAGGACCGCTCCCGCGACGGTTCCACGACCCTGACCTGGAACCCGGTCCCCGGCAGCCTGCCGAACGTGTCCTCGCTGGTCGGCTCCGGCCAGTACTCCCTGCTGGTCTGGCGCTCGGGCAGCGGTTCGGCACCCACCGAACTGCACCTCCCGGCCTCCTTCCCGAACGCCTCCACCACCGTGGTCTCGGACCTCGGCACGGCCCACGCCCCGCCGGCGTACACCTCGTCCACCCCGATCGGCACGGCCGCCGAGCCCGGCGGCACCGGCAGCCGCCGCCTGCTGCTCACCGACACCGACAGCGGCACCCTGCACTACGCGCTGGTCACCAACGGGGCCACCACGCCCTCGGCCACCGTGCTGAACGCGGCCAGGTCCGAGCTGGCGGCCTGGATGGCGTCGAAGTTCGCCTGACCCTCCCCTGACGTCAGGGTCGAGGCCGGACCCCGACGAAAGGGCAGGTCGATGAGCTACTCCGTGCGGCAGGTCGCGCCCTGGGCCGGAGTGACGGTGCGCACGCTCCCTCACTACGACCGGACCGGCCTGCTCACGCCCGGCACCGCAACCGGGCCTGCGCGGGATCATGCAGACCGGCAGTGCCGGACTCCCGGCCGACGGCGACGACGTCCTGACCGTCGGGGACGTACCGCACGCGCTGCTGTTCCCGCGGGTCGCCGCCGTGGTCCACCACGCCGGCGCGGGCACCTCGGCGGCCGGACTGCGCGCCGGGGTGCCCGCGGTGCCCGTGCCGGTGACGGCGGACCAGCCGTTCTGGGCGGGGCGGCGGCTGGGATCGGGGCCGCCACGGACCCGATCCCGTTCCGGTCGCTGACGGCCGAGACGCTCGCCGGTGCGCTCGGCCGTGTCGTACGCCAGCAGTCCTACAGCCGTGCCGCCATGGCCGCCGCGCGGCTCATGGCCACCGAGGACGGTGCGGGCGAGGCGGTCAAGGCCGTGGCGCGGTCGGTGGGCTGAGCCTCAGGAGGCGGGGCTCGTCCAGTTCGCGGCGACGTGGCCGAGGCGGACCCGCTGCGGGTGGTCGCCGACGGGGACGGACACCGTCTTCTGGCCGGTGGCGAAGTTGATCGCCGTGACCTGGTCGGTGCCGCTCTCCGAGACCACGCAGAGCTTGCCGTCGCCGCTGACCGTGGCCCAGTAGGGCTTGGAGGCGGTGACCAGCGGGCCCTCCTGGAGGGTGGTGCGGTTGACGACGGTCGCGTAGTCGTCCATGGTCCCGGCGACACAGAGCTTGGAGCCGTCGGGGCTCATCGAGAGGCCGTGATGGCGTGAGTCGTTGACGTAGGTGGTGCGGTCGTCGTTGGTCGCCGGGTTCTTCGGCAGGGTCTTCGTCCGGGTGATCTTGTCGGTGGCGAGGTCGTACTCGAAGAAGCCGTTGAAGAACGACACCTGGAAGTACAGCTTGGACTCGTCCGGGGAGAACACGGCCGGGCGGACCGCGTCGGAGTAGTCGCCCAGACCGATCGCGTCCAGCTTCGGGCGCATGTCGATGACCTTGACCTGCTGGTAGGTCGTGGCGTCGACGACCGTGATGCGCCGGTCACCCTTCGTCCAGTCCAGCCACGGGGCGTCGGTGGCGGTGTTCACGTCGCCGATCGCCATGTTGTAGATGTACTTGCCGTCCTTGGTGAAGATGTTCTCGTGCGGCTTGTCGCCGGTGGAGAACTTGCCGAGCTGCTTTCCGGTGTTGACGTCCAGCACGTGCACGGTGTTCGAGGTCGAGGCGGACACTGCCACCCGGGTGCCGTCGGGGGAGACCGCCATGTGGTCGGAGCGGTAACCCGACACGGGGAAGCGCCAGTTGACGGCCCCGGTGGCCAGGTTGATCGACACCACGTCGGCGAAGCTCGGCCGGGAGACGACGACCGACGCGCCGTCCGGCGTGGTGTACATGTCGTCGACGAACTGGTCGTGGCCCTCGCCGACACCGTTGCGGATCGCCATGAAGTAGATCCACCTGATCGGGTCGGCGTTGATCTCCGCCATCCGCGCGTCCTTGTCGGGGATGACGTTGATCCGGCCGATCTTCGCGAGATCGCCGGTGGACCTGAGGACGTCGGCGGTGCCGTCCCAGTTGTTGCCGACGAACAGCACCTCGCGCAGGGCGGCGGCGTCCGCGGCGGAGGCGGTGGTGGCCGGGGCGGTGACGGCCAGGGCGACCGCGGCGGCCAGGGCGCCCAGATGTCGGGGCCTGAGAACAGGCATGACGGCTCTCTCCTCTGAGTGGGGTTCATGAGTAGGACATGCCAAGTCGAAGCGGATGAATCTGAACACAGGTACTTTCAGAGTCAACTTACTGCAAAGTAAGGAAGGGGCACCCTTCTCCACAAGACTGCGTGCACGACAAAATTGGCGAGCCAGTGGACGATCAACCTGGCGAACCACTGGACGATCAACGGAGGTGACCGTGGCGGGCAGGCTCAAGGCGCCGACCGGCCGCTACGGCGGCAAGACCGCCGAAGAGCGCCAGGCGCTGCGGCGCCGGCGTTTCCTGGAGGCGGCGCTCCAGCTGTTCGGCGACACCCCCGGCTACCGGAACACGACGGTCGCCGCGCTCAGCGAGGCCGCCGGGCTGTCGACCCGCCAGTTCTACGAGGAGTTCCGCACCCTGGAGGACGTCCTCGCCGCCCTCCACCTCCAGGTCAACGGCTGGGCCGAGGAGGCGGTCCTGGCGGCGGTGGCCGACGCGGACGCCCTGCCCCTGGCCGAGCGCGCCGCCGCGATCTTCCGGGCGTACTCCGCCAACGTCACCGCCGACCCGCGCCGTATCCGCATCACCTTCGTCGAGATCATCGGCGTCAGTCCTCGCATGGAGGAGCAGCGCCTCGCCCGCCGGGCCGGCTGGATCGACCTGCTGTGCGCCGAGGCGAACGCTGCCGTGGCACGCGGAGAGGCGGCGCCCCGGGACTACCGGCTCCCGGCGGCGGCGTTCATCGGTGCCGTCAACGGGCTGCTGCACGACTGGAGCGCGGGGTGGGTGGACGCGACGCTGGACGAGGTCGTGGAGGAACTGGTCCGACAGCTGCTGGGGATCCTCCGGCCGACGGGGTGGAGCCCGGCCCCCCGGTGAGCGGAGCGCCGCATCCGGACCGGCGGCCGGTGCCCGGGCGGCGCCCGGTCTCGGGCTGGCCTGTCCCGTCGTGCCTAGCTCGTTCGCCTGGTGCGGGGAGCGGCGGCCGGCTGCTGAGGGCGGGAGTGGGCGTACGTAGGCGGCCGGATGACGGCGACGAGTGGACGTACGTAACGCAGTCCGTCAGCCCGCCAGGCGGTTCACCGCGGCCACCACCGGTGCGACGCCGTCCTCCGCGCGGATGCGGGTGCCCAGGGCCCGCGCGCGCTCCCGGTACCCCGGGTCACGGGTGGCCCGGGTCAGCGCCGAGGCGAGCGCGTCGGAGCTCAGCCGCCGCAGCGGGACCACGGTCGGTGCCACGCCCAGGGCGACGAGGCGGGCCGACCAGAAGCCCGCGTCGAACTGCACCGGCACCGGGACGGCCGGCACCCCCGCCCGCAGCCCGGCCGCGGTCGTGCCGGCGCCCGCGTGGTGGACGACCGCGGCCATGTGCGGGAAGAGCGCCGAGTGCGCGACCTCGCCGATGGTCAGCATGTCGTCGCCGTCCGCCGCGAGCCCGCCCCAGCCCCGCTGGATCACCCCGCGCAGTCCTGCCCTGCGCAGGGCGCCCACCAGGGCGGCACTGAGCCGTTCGGGGTGCGGCACGGTCGCGCTGCCCAGGCCGACGAAGACCGGCGGCGGGCCGGCGTCGAGGAACGCCCGCAGTTCGGGCGGGAGTTCGCGCTCCACGTCGTACGGCCACCAGTAGCCCGTGACCTCCAGGCCCGCCCGCCAGTCGCGTGGCCGGGCCACCACGTGCGGGCTGAAGCCGTGATGCACCGGCCAGCCCTGCCGCTCCCGGGCCCGGAACGCGGCCCCGGTCCCCAGCCGCGGCAGACCCAGGCGCCGGCGCAGCGCCGGGACGGTCGCGGAGAAGACCTGCTCGACGGCGAGGCCCACCCCGTGCCCCGCGATCCGGTTGCCGACCGCGCCCCAGGAGCCGCCGCCCGTCATGGGTGGCCCGAACTCCCTGGTGCCGGCGAGGGGTTGCAGATAGACGCCCATGCTCGGCAGGGACAGGCCCTCGGC
This sequence comes from Streptomyces sp. NPDC020489, assembly GCF_044386545.1. Taxonomy (NCBI): domain Bacteria; kingdom Bacillati; phylum Actinomycetota; class Actinomycetes; order Kitasatosporales; family Streptomycetaceae; genus Streptomyces; species Streptomyces sp. NPDC020489. The sequence goes on along the minus strand of NZ_JBIRUZ010000005.1, from coordinate 695,985 downwards.
GACCGTGTGCCCGAGGGGTGCCAGTGAGGCGGACAGCAGCAGGACGTCGCTCCCGCGTGCGGCGGCCAGTACGTCGTCGGCCATCTCCCGGGCCAGGGTCCGTGCCATGCCGACCACCCGCAGCAGCTTCCCGGCGCCGGTCGTGCTGCGGTGCAGCGCCTGGCCGCGCGGGGACCGGAGTTCCGCCCTCGGGTCGATCGGCAGGGGGTGGAAGCCGAGCCCGGACCCCGCCACCAGCGGTGCGAAGGAGCCGTGCGTGACCAGGGTGACCTCGTGCCCGGCCCGCAGAAGGCCGTGCCCCAGACCGGTGAAGGGGGCGGCGTCGCCCCGGGAACCCGCCGTCATGATCGCTACGCGCACGCCCGCCAGTATGGCGGGGGTGGGCTCGCACCGGGGGAATGACCGGGCGGATCCGGCTACTTCACGTCTGTCGCATCCGTTGACTTCCCCCTCGGACGGCTCTACTTTCGGCGCGCGACATGTTCGAGTCTTCGGACCGTGTTCGAAATGTCGAATGAGGCATGTCGAAATGCCGACACCGCTGTCAGGTGTTCCCCCCTGTTTCCCCCCCGCACGAAGGAGCTGCGTGTACCCCCCACCGAAAGACGTCCGACGTGCCAGAGCGGCCGTAGTCCGCGCCCTGGTCCTCGCCCTGACCACCACCGCGGCCCTGCTGTTCGCCCAGCCGACCACGGCGCAGGCGGCGACGAGCCGTCAGATACCGGTGCCCACCGCGCCGATGGGCTGGGCCTCCTGGAACAGCTTCGCCGCCGCCATCGACCACGACGTCATCAAGCAGCAGGTCGACGCGTTCGTGGCGGCCGGCCTGCCGGCGGCCGGCTACAACCACATCAACATCGACGAGGGCTGGTGGCAGGGCACCCGTGACGCCGCCGGCAACATCACCGTCGACGAGTCCGAGTGGCCCGGCGGCATGAGCGCCATCGCCGACTACATCCACAGCAAGGGACTCAAGGCAGGCATCTACACGGACGCCGGCCGCGACGGCTGCGGCTACTACTTCCCCACGGGCCGCCCCGCCGCGCCCGGCTCCGGCAGCGAGGGGCACTACGAGCAGGACATGCTCCAGTTCTCCCGGTGGGGCTTCGACTTCGTGAAGGTCGACTGGTGCGGTGGCGACGTCGAGGGGCTCGACGCGAAGAGCACCTACCAGGCGATCAGCGACGCGGCCGCGAAGGCCACGGCCACCACGGGCCGTCCGCTCACCCTGTCGATCTGCAACTGGGGCAAGCAGAACCCCTGGAACTGGGCCCCGGGCCAGGCCGCGATGTGGCGGACCAACACCGACATCGTCTACTGGGGCGACAAGCCCTCCATGAACAGCCTGCTGACCAACTACGACACCAACCTGCACCCCACCTCGCAGCACACCGGCTACTACAACGACCCCGACATGCTGATGGTCGGCATGGACGGCCTCACCGCCGCCCAGAACCGCACCCACATGAACCTCTGGGCCGTCTCCGGCGCCCCGCTCCTCGCCGGCAACAACCTCGCCACCATGACCGCCGAGACCGCCAACATCCTCAAGAACCCCGAGGTCATCGCCGTCGACCAGGACCCGCGCGGCCTCCAGGGCGTCAAGGTCGCCGAGGACACCACCGGACTCCAGGTGTACGGCAAGGTCCTGTCGGGCGCAGGCAACCGCGCGGTCGTCCTGCTCAACCGCACCTCCACCGCCCAGAACATCACCGTCCGCTGGTCCGACCTCGGCCTGACCAACGCCAACGCCACCGTCCGTGACCTGTGGACACGGCAGAACATCGGCTCGTACGGCACGAGTCACACCACCTCCGTCCCGGCGGGCGGTTCGGTGATGCTCACCGTCAAGGGCGGCACGGAGGCCGCGAGCAGCACCTACACCGGCACGTCGAGCTTCTCCGGCGTGGCCGCCGGCAGCACCGGGGTGAAGACCGTCGACATCGCCTACACCAACACCACCGCCACCGCCCGCACCGCGACCCTCAAGGTCAACGGCCAGGGCACGACGGCGGTCTCCTTCCCGCCCACCGGCTCCTCCCAGGGCACGGTCTCGGTCCAGGTCGCCCTGGCGAAGGGCTCCTCCAACACCCTGACCTTCACCGGCGCGCCGACGCTCGCCGACATCACCGTCCGCCCGCTGCCCGGCACCAACGCCGCCCTCGTCACCGGCACCCAGTCCGGCCGCTGCCTCGACGTCTTCGACCACACCCTGACCAACGGCACCCAGGCCGAGCTGTGGGACTGCAACGGCGGCCAGAACCAGCAGTGGACGTACACCTCCCGCAAGGAACTCGTCGTGTACGGCAACAAGTGCCTGGACGCCTACGACCGCGGCACCGCCAATGGCACCAAGGTCGTGATCTGGGACTGCAACGGCCAGAGCAACCAGAAGTGGAACGTCAACGGCGACGGCACCCTCACCAACGTCAACGCCGGTGTCTGCCTGGACGCCTACGGCGCGGGCACGGCGAACGGCACGCAGATGGTGCTGTGGTCGTGCAACGGGCAGAGCAACCAGAAGTGGACCCTGAACTAGCCACGCGCGCGGGCGAGGTCGCCTCCGCACGGCCTCGCCCGCACCGCGCCCACTCGGCCAGACGCTCGGCGTCGCTCCGGTTCAGGGCCGCACGTGCGGCGGCACGAGACACAGCACCAGGACCGCGGCGAGCCCCGCGCAGCCCAGCAGCCAACCGGCCAGCAGACGGCGGCGCAGCCCCCGGTACACCGACTCGTACTCGTCGCGCAGCCTTTCGGCACGCAGCGCCGTGCCCTGCCAGGAGGCGCGGGCCAGCGCGAGGTACTGGGCCTCGAACCGGCGCTCCACCTCGGCCCGTTGGGTGTCGGTGAGCCAGGACAGCGGCGCGGTGAAGCGCTCGGCGGCCGTGCGTCCCTCCTCCCGGGTGGCGGCGAGCAGCAGATGGCCCTCGACGTCGTTGAGGAACTCGCTCACAGCGACGTCAACTCCCGCTCCCGCGGGGCGGCGTGGTGCAGGTCGAACGCCGGGGACTCGCTGCGGATCCGCGGCAGGGTGAGGAAGTTGTGCCGCGGCGGCGGGCACGAGGTCGCCCACTCCAGCGAGCGGCCGTAGCCCCAGGGGTCGTCCGACTCGACCTTCCTGCCGTACTTCGCCGTGCGCCAGACGTTGTAGAAGAAGGGCAGCATCGAAGCGCCGAGCACGAACGAGAAGACGCTGGACAGGGTGTTGAGCGGCGTCAGGCCCTCCACCGCGAGATAGTCCGGGATCCGGCGCTGCATGCCGTTCACGCCGAGCCAGTGCTGGACCAGGAAGGTGCCGTGGAAGCCGATGAACAGCGTCCAGAAGGTGATCTTGCCGAGGCGTTCGTCGAGCATCCGGCCGGTGAACTTGGGCCACCAGAAGTGGAAGCCGGAGAACATCGCGAAGACGACGGTGCCGAAGATGACGTAGTGGAAGTGGGCGACCACGAAGTAGGTGTCCGAGGTCGGGAAGTCGAGCGGCGGCGAGGCGAGCATCACGCCGGTCAGACCGCCGAACACGAACGTGACGAGGAAGCCGGTGGCCCAGAGCATCGGTGTCTCGAAGGACAGCGAGCCCTTCCACATCGTGCCGATCCAGTTGAAGAACTTCACGCCCGTCGGGACGGCGATGAGGAACGTCATGAACGAGAAGAAGGGAAGCAGTACGCCGCCGGTGACGTACATGTGGTGCGCCCACACCGTCACGGACAGACCCGCGATCGCGATGGTCGCGCCGATCAGGCCCATGTAGCCGAACATCGGCTTGCGGGAGAAGACCGGGATGACCTCGGAGATGATGCCGAAGAACGGCAGGGCGATGATGTACACCTCTGGATGGCCGAAGAACCAGAACAGGTGCTGCCACAGCAGCGCGCCGCCGTTCGCCGCGTCGAAGATCTGCGCACCGAACTTGCGGTCCGCCTCCAGCGCGAACAGCGCGGCGGCCAGCACGGGGAAGGCCAGGAGCACCAGGACGCCGGTCAGCAGCACGTTCCAGGTGAAGATCGGCATGCGGAACATGGTCATGCCCGGGGCGCGCATGCAGATGATCGTGGTGATGAAGTTGACCGAGCCGAGGATGGTGCCGAAGCCGGAGAAGGCCAGGCCCATGATCCACAGGTCGGCGCCGACGCCGGGCGAGCGGACCGCGTCGGAGAGCGGGCTGTAGGCGAACCAGCCGAAGTCGGCCGCGCCCTGCGGGGTGAGGAAGCCACCGACCGCGATGAGCGAGCCGAACAGGTACAGCCAGTAGGCGAACATGTTCAGCCGCGGGAACGCCACGTCCGGCGCGCCGATCTGCAGCGGCATGATCCAGTTCGCGAAGCCGGCGAACAGCGGCGTCGCGAACATCAGCAGCATGATCGTGCCGTGCATCGTGAACGCCTGGTTGAACTGCTCGTTCGACATGATCTGCAAGCCCGGCCGGGCCAGCTCGGCGCGCATGAACAGCGCCAGCAGACCACCGATGCAGAAGAACGCGAAGGACGTGACCAGATACAGCGTCCCGATCGTCTTGTGGTCAGTGGTCGTCAGCCACTTGAGGTGCCTCATGCCCCGCCTGTGTCCGCGCCCGGCCGGGACGTCACACTTCAGGGACGCGACGAGAATCACGGAAGACGGCTGTGACGATCCCGAGGGTGCCGGACACGAACGGAACATGAGCGACGACGACAACTTCGCCGCTGCCTATCGCGAGCACTACTGGGCGGTCAGCCGCTATGTCGCGCGGCGACTGGACGGACGTACGAGCGAGGTCGAGGAAGTGGTGGCGGAGGTGTTCACCGTCGCCTGGCGCCGCCGGGCCGACCTTCCGGAGGCGCCCCTGCCCTGGTTGTACGGGGTGGCACGGAACTGCCTGGCCAACGCGGTCCGCGGGCAGGGGCGCCGGCGGCGGCTGGTGCACCGGCTGGGCAACGACGACACGGCCCACGGGCGGCACATCGAGGCGGGCCCCGACGCGGAGACCCCCGGCGGCTGGGTGCACGAGGCGCTCGCCCGGCTGTCCCCGGCCGACCAGGAGGTGCTGCGGCTGACGGCCTGGGAGGAGCTCGGCATCGACGAGATGGCGGTCGCCCTCGGCTGCGGTACCCGTGCCGCGGCGATGCGCCTGCACCGGGCGCGGCGCCGACTCAGAGCCGAGATCGACCGCATGGGTCCCCCGATCACCGCCGCCCTGAAGGAGAACGGCCATGGCTGACGAACTCGAACTCCTGCGCCGCGCCAACCCGGTGCCCACCGACGGCCCCCACTTCGGCGACGGCCCCCTGGACCACCACGCCGAGCGGCGACTGAACCAGCTGATGCGGCACCGGCCCTCCCGCCGCCCCCGGCTGCTGTGGGGTCTGGCGGCCACGGCGGTCGTGGGCGGGCTGGTCACGGCGCTGCTGTTCACCGGTCAGACGACCACGCCGGCCGCCGCCGCACCCCGCCCGCTGGTCGTGCGGGCCGACTCCACCCCCGTGCCGCTGGCGACCCTGGCGCAGCGGGCGCGCGCGGTCGACAGCGCGCTCGGCCTGCGCAGGGGCACCCATGTGCGGACGTGGAGCCTGGGCATGAGCGAGGACGAGCCGCCGATCACGTTCCCCGAGGAGCGTGTCGTGCGGTGGAACGCCGACGACAGCCACACGGAGACCGTCGACGACGGCCACGTCCGGACCACCCGGACCTACCCGCCCAGCTGGAGCGACGCCCCGCCCCAGTCGCCGCCCCCGCACGACACCACCCGCCTGCGCGCCTACCTCCAAGAGGCCCTGCACCTCGACGCAGCCCCGGACACCGGCCAGCTCCTCGACGGGGTCCGGGTGCTCCTCGACCACTGGACCCTGGGCGCCCGCGAGTCCGCGACGGTCGTGGAGCTGCTGGCGGACGCCGAGGGGCTGCGGCCCGTCGGACACGTCACCGACCGGCTCGGGCGCGCCGGACAGGCGTACGTGTACGAGGGGTCCGGCACCCGCCAGATGCTGATCATGGATCCGGCGTCCGGGGCCGTCCTCGGGCTGGAGACCACCTTCACGAAGCCGGAGCCCGAGTACGGTGTCAAGGCCGGGGACGTCATGGACTACAGCGCCTGGACGCGCTGATCAGACCCCGAACTGCCGGGCGGCCGCGTCCACGGTCTGCTCCGGCACGGGGGGCCGAGGGGCATCGGGCGACACCGCCCGGCGCCGGCCGCCACCGCCCAGCCGGCGACCTGCCGCACGGACTTCTCGTGGCCGCCAGTGCCGCCCGCGCCGAGGAGGGCCGGCTCAGGTCGGTCGTGATCTGGACCTTCGACATCCTCCTCCTACTCGTCCCATGCCTGGATCATGATCTGCTCGGCGATCTTCCCGTCGCGCAGGGTGATCATCGACTCGGAGAGGACGCGCATCCCGTCCGCGTACTGACAGCTCTCGCTGAACGCGGCGTTGTCGCCGTCCACGACGCAGTGCTCCACCTTGTGCGTCATGTCGCGGCTGTAGACGTCCTGGAGGACCTCGGCGATCTCGCCGCGGCCGTGCAGGACCCTCGGGTTGCTGGGCTGGGAGTTGCGGTCCACGACGCGCAGTTCGGCGTCGTCCGCGTAGAGCGACAGCAGATGCGCCGCCGTGTCTCCCTCGATGCTCCGACGCAGGGTCTCGGTGGTGAAAGCGGTGCCCATGATGACCTCCGGCGAGGCCCGCGGCCGTGGGGAGCGGGCCGCGTGGACCTCTTCCACGAGCCTCCTCCGCCCCGTCGGGCTCGGCAAGTCCAGTCGCGGCACTGAGCCTGACGGGTGAGCGCGACCCCGCGCCCGTGTCCGCCACGGGCCCGTCGGCGTTGCTGAAAACATGATCTCCACTCGACGTATCGCCGCTGTCGTCGGCCTCGCCGCCGGTGTCACCGGTCTCGCCGCCCCGATGGCGAGCGCGGCTCCCCTGGACGGTCTCGACACGACCGCGCTGAGCCCGATCGCCACGCTCGACTCGCTGTCGGTCACGGACATGCCCGCGCAGTACAAGGGCGTCATCCCGCGCCCCTCCGAGCAGTTGGCACAGCTCAACCGGCTGAACGACCTCAACCAGGTGAGCCAGGTGACCGATCTGGCCGCCCCCGTCACCCAGCTGCTGCCGGGCATCCAGTACTGATTCACGCGCGCTGCGTCCACACCGAGGGCCGTCCGGGATTCCGGGCGGCCCTTGACATTGTTGTCGGGTAAACAGAGCATGCGGCTAAGAAATGAATCTTGGTTCACGTGGCGAACAAAGAGGTCCGCATCATGCCCATCACCCGCGAACTGTTCATCGGCGGCAAGGACGTACCCGCCGCCTCCGGCCGCACCACGGAGGACCTCGATCCGTACACCGGCGAGGTGTACGCGACCGTCGCGGCCGCGGGGCCCGAGGACGTACGGCGGGCCGTGGACGCTGCGGAGGCGGCGTTCCCGGGATGGGCCGAGCTGGCCCCGTTCGCCCGGCGTGCCATCCTGCTGAAGGCCGCCGACCTCCTCGACGGCAAGGGCGACCAGGTCGCCGAGCTGATGGCCCACGAGGCGGGCGGCACCCGGCCCTGGGCGCACTTCAACGTCTACCTCGCCGCGAACATGCTGCGTGAGGCGGCCGCCGCCGTGACCGCCCCGCGCGGCGAGGTGCTCACCGCCCAGGAACAGGGCGCTCTCGGCCTCGCGGTACGCGAACCGGTGGGCGTGGTCGCGGCGTTCGCGCCGTGGAACGCGCCGGTCATCCTCGGCGTACGGGCGGTCGCCGCACCCCTGGCCGCCGGGAACACGGTCGTCGTCAAGGCGAGCGAGGACGCGCCGATCGCCTGCGCGCTGTTCGTCGCCGACGTCCTGCGCGAGGCCGGGCTGCCGGACGGCGTGCTCAACGTCGTCACCAACGCCCGTGAGGACGCCGCCGAGATCGCCGAGACCCTCATAGCCGACGAGCGGGTGCGGGCGGTGAACTTCACCGGTTCCACCGGCGTGGGCCGGATCATCGGCGAGCACGCGGCCCGCCATCTCAAGCCCGCCGTGCTGGAGTTGGGCGGCAAGAACTCCGTCATCGTGCTGTCCGACGCCGACGTCGACTACGCCGTGGACGCCGTCACCTTCAGCGTGTTCATGAACGCCGGGCAGATCTGCATGTCCGGCGATCGGATCCTCGTCCACGAGTCGCTGGCCGAGGAGTTCACCCGGAAGTTCACCGCCAAGACGGCCTCGCTGCGGGCCGGCGACCCGAACGACCCGCACACGGTGGTCGGTCCGCTGGTCACGGCCTCCGCCGCACAGCGTGTGGCCGCGCTGGTCGAGGACGCCGTCGCCAAGGGCGCCAAGATCCTCACCGGTGGCGGGAAGCCCGACGGCGCGGTGCACCCGGCGACCGTGCTCACCGAGGTGCCGAAGGACGCGGAGCTGTACCACACCGAGGCGTTCGGGCCGGTCTGCGTGATCGAGACGTTCTCCGACGACGACAGCGCCGTCAGGGTCGCCAACGACACCGAGAACGGTCTGACCTGCGGCATCATCACCGAGAACGCCACCCACGGACTGGCCGTCGCGCGCCGGATCCGCACCGGCATCGTGCACATCAACGACCAGTCGGTGGCCGACGAACCGCAGGCCCCCTTCGGCGGCTTCAAGGCCTCCGGGTACGGCCGCTTCGGCGGGCGCTGGGGTCTGGAGGCCTTCTCCAACACCCGCTGGGTGACCATCGCCACCCAGCACGCGCACTACCCGTTCTAGGGCCGCGGCCCACACAGCCGCTCGGCCGCCCGCGACAGTTCCGCGCGGAGTTCCGCCAGAGGCTCTCGCGCCGCGGCGTCCAGGAGAGCCCGGCGTGCCTCCGGCGGAAGGGCCGCGGCCGGCCAGCCCTCGATGGCCCGCACTGCCATCCGGCGGTTCCGGCTCGTGCGGTGGTGCAGGGCGGTCTCCACCAACTCCCAGCCATGGCCGGGGTGGCCGTCCAGTCGGCTGACGATGATGTCGAGGACGCCGTCGATCGCGTCGTCCGTGCCGGGGGCCGGTTCCGTCGGGCCGCCTCTCAGGTCCTGGAGCGGAAGGACGCGCCGCGCCGCCTCGACGACCGCCGCGATGTCCTCGCTCGGGCAGCCGTCGACGAGCAGGAACCACAGGGCCGTGTCGTAGGGGTGCGACTCCACTCTCCGCAACAGCGTCGGCCGGACCGGGAGGCCCATCCGGGTCGCCGCCCACGCCGCGAGGCGGAGCGTGGACTGCTCCTCGGCGTCGAGCCCCGCCAGCACGACGCGTCGCGCCGCCGGATCCGCGACGGCTCGCGCGTAACGGTCCCGAACGCGCCGCCAGTCGGGGTCTGTTGCGCACAGCGCGTCCACGCGGCCGTCGTGGAGAAAGCGGTGGACGGTCAGGAGTGTCCAGAGGCGGGGGAGGGTGAGGCCCTGCGCCGTGACGTGCCGCAGAAATCCGGTCAGGGCCCGGACCGCGTCGGCGTACTGCCTCAGGGCCGGGCCCGGTCCGTCGACGTCGGTGAGTGCTTCGAGCAGCCTCGCGGTGCCGTCGAGGGTCTCCTCGTCCAGCGACTCACCGGACAGAACGGCGGCGAGGTCACCGACGCGCGCGGCGGTCAGCGCGACGTAGCCGTCCAGCACGTCGCCGGTGCACGCCTCGCGGATCAGCCACGTCCCGATCTCGGGATCGCGGGCTCCTTCGAGGTGCCGGACGGCATCGACGCGAGCCCAGCCCTCCGCCCGCCGGGCCAGTTCGAACAGCGCGCGGTGCGGGTCGGACTGGGAGCGTGCCAGGGCCTCACAGGCCTCGGACGAGAACGCCGGGCGCAGGCCCAGGTCCGTCAGAATCTCCCGGTCCTCGTCCGTCCCGGCCAGCGAGAGCAGGAGCAGGCCGAACCGGACCGCGTTCGGGTGCGCACCGCGCAGGGCGAGCCGGCGGCCCAACTGCCGTGCCCGGTCAGGCGGAAGGTCCGCGTTCTGGAGAAGCGCCGCGAGTGTCCGTGCGTGGTCGCGCCACTCGATGCGGCGCAGCTGTCTGTCCAGGACGGCCAGCACGGAGGGGTCGAGCAGGCCGGCGGAGGCGGTCAGACGCGAGGTGACGGCGGTGATCCGGGAGGCGGCGGCCCTCGACCGGTTGGCGCGGCGGCTCGGCTGCGGCGGCTGCGCGGAAAGCGGGGAGCGGCTCACCGGGTGACGACCCGGGTGTCCTTTCGTGTGATCATGCGCCGATCTTCGCAGCGGGCCCCACCAGGGGGCAAGTCCCGGGCCGCCGGAGCGGCCGGCGGTCCGGCGTGCTCAGCCGCCTCAGCCGCCCGTCGCCAGGAACTGCGTGGCCGCCAGTTCCGCGTACAGCGCGTCGGCGGCGACCAGTTCCCGATGGGTGCCCACCGCTCGTACCCGGCCCGCGTCCATGACGACGATCCGGTCGGCCATGGTCACCGTGGACAGCCGGTGCGCGACGACCAGGACCGTCGTGGTGCGGGCGACGTCGGCGACCGTGTCGCGCAGCGCGGCCTCGTTGACCGCGTCCAGCTGGGAGGTGGCCTCGTCGAGGAGGAGCAGGCGGGGGCGGCGCAGCAGGGCCCGGGCGATGGCGACACGTTGGCGTTCGCCGCCGGAGAGCTTGGTGCCGCGGTGGCCGACGAGGGTGTCGAGGCCGCCGGGCAACCGGGCGACCAGCCCGTCCAGGCGGGTCGTCTTCAGGACCCGTCCGAGTGCCGCGTCGTCCGCCTCCGGGTTGCCCAGGAGCAGGTTGTCGCGCAGCGAGCCCGACAGCACCGGAGCGTCCTGCTCGACGTAACCGATCGCCGCACGCAGCCGCGGCAACTCCCAGTCGCCCAGGTCGCGCCCGTCCAGCGTGATCGTGCCGGACTCGGGGTCGTAGAAGCGCTCGATGAGCGAGAACACCGTGGTCTTCCCGGCGCCGGAGGGGCCGACGAACGCGGTCATGCCCTGGGCGGGCACCGAGAACGTCACGCCGTCGTGGACGTGCGGGAGGTCGTCGGCGTAGCGGAAGCGTACGTCGGTGAAGGCGAGGGCGGCCGGTTCGGCGCCGGTGGACGGCAACGCGGCGGGCGCGCAGGCCGGTTCGGCGGGCAGGCGCAGGGCCTCCTGGATGCGGGCGAGGGCCGCGGCGCCCGTCTGGTACTGGGTGATCGCGCCGACGACCTGCTGGATCGGCGACATCAGATAGAAGACGTACAGCAGGAACGCCACCAGTGTGCCCACGTCGATCGAGCCGGTCGCCACCCGTGCCCCGCCCACCGCGAGCACCGTGATGAAGGCGATCTGCATCGCCAGCCCGGCCGTGTTGCCCGCGGCCGCCGACCACTTGGCGGCCCGCACGCTCTGCCGCCACGACTCCTCGGCGGCCTCGTGCAGCGTCCGTTCCTCCCGGTGCTCCGCGCCCGAGGCCTTCACCGTGCGCAGCGCGCCGAGGATCCGTTCCAGCGAGGCCCCCATCACCCCGACCGCGTCCTGCGCCTGCCGACTGGCCTTGTTGATGCGCGGCACGATCACCCCGAGGACCGTGCCCGCGCCGAGGACGACGGCGAGGGTGACGCCCAGCAGCACCGGATCGACCAGGCCCATCATGGCCACCGTCGCCAGCAGCGTGAGCCCGCCGGTGCCCAGACCGACGAGGGAGTCCGTGGTGACCTCGCGCAGCAGGGTGGTGTCGGAGGTGATGCGGGCCATCAGGTCCCCCGGTTCGCTGCGGTCCACCGCCGTGATGCGCAGGCGCAGCAGGTACGACGACAGCGCGCGCCGGGCGCCGAGCACCACCGACTCGGCGGTGCGCCGCAGCACGTACGAACCCAGCGCGCCGACCGCCGCGTTGGTCACCACGAGCGCCGACATGACGAGCAACGCCCCGGTGATGGTGCGGTCGTGGGAGAGGTCGTCGATCAACTCCCGTGCCACCAGCGGCAGCAGCAGCCCGGTGGCGCCCGTGACCAGGGAGAGCAGGGCGCCGGCCAGCAGGGCCCAGCGGTGCGGTCGTACGTATCCGAGGAGCAGGCGCCAGGTGGGTTGGTCCTGCTCCGTCGCGGCGATGCTCAACGGTGCTCCTCGCGGGTCGGCCGGAGCCCTCAGGCTACGTCCGCCACCCCGCGCAGGGCGCGCCAGTTCCGGGTCACGGACAGCAACAGGGGCCGGCCGGCGCCGTGCGGCAGACAGGCGTCGAGCATGCCGGTGAGGACCTCGCCCGGTCCGAGCTCCAGGAAGGTGGTGACGCCGTCGGAGTGCAGCCCACCGCGTCCGCGAACCGGACGGGCCGGCGCAGGACGCTCACCCAGTGGCCCGGCTCGACGGCCGCCGTGGTGACGGGCTCGGCCGTGGTGTCGGACAGCAGCGGGACACGGGGGACGTGGAGATCCAGCGTGCGCAGCACGCGGTGGTAGTCGGCGAGGAGGGGATCGAACCTCGGGGAGTGGGGCGCCACGTCCACCCGCAGCACCTGGGTGCGGCGACCGCGGGCCGTCCCGAGGGAGCGCTGAGCCGGGCCGTACGGGGGCTTCCTGCGGTGACCGGTCCGCTTCCGTGCCGATACTGATCAGTTCCGCGTAGGGTCGAGGGGACGCACACCGCCGGAGGGAAGGGTTCACCACCATGGCGCAGGAAGTACGCGGCGTGATCGCACCGGGCAAGGACGAGCCGGTCCGGGTGGAGACCATCCTGGTGCCGGATCCCGGCCCGGGCGAGGCGGTCGTCCAGGTGCAGGCGTGCGGGGTGTGCCATACCGATCTGCACTACAAGCAGGGTGGGATCTCGGACGACTTCCCGTTTCTGCTGGGCCATGAGGCGGCCGGGGTCGTGGAGTCGGTGGGGGAGGGGGTCACGGACGTCGCCCCGGGGGATTTCGTGATCCTCAACTGGCGTGCGGTGTGCGGTAATTGCCGGGCGTGTCTGCGGGGTCGGCCCTGGTACTGCTTCGACACCCACAATGCCGAGCAGAAGATGACTCTCGCGGCGACCGGCCAGGAACTCTCGCCCGCGCTCGGTATCGGGGCGTTCGCGGAGAAGACGCTGGTGGCGGCCGGGCAGTGCACGAAGGTGGATCCGTCGGTCGCGCCCCAGGTGGCCGGGCTGCTGGGCTGTGGGGTGATGGCCGGTATTGGTGCCGCGATCAACACGGGCAGTGTCGGGCGGGGTGACACGGTCGCGGTGATCGGCTGCGGCGGCGTGGGGGACGCGGCGGTCGCCGGTTCGCGTCTCGCGGGCGCGGCGCGGATCATCGCCGTGGACATCGACGACCGCAAGCTGGACAAGGCCCGCTCGATGGGTGCCACGCACACCGTGAACTCCACGACCACCGATCCGGTGGAGGCGATCCGTGAACTGACCGGTGGTTTCGGGGCGGACGTCGTGATCGAGGCGGTGGGCCGTCCGGAGACGTACCGTCAGGCGTTCTACGCCCGGGACCTGGCCGGTACGGTCGTGCTGGTCGGTGTCCCGACCCCGGAGATGAAGCTGGAACTGCCGCTGCTGGACGTCTTCGGGCGGGGTGGTTCACTGAAGTCCTCCTGGTACGGCGACTGTCTGCCCTCCCGTGACTTCCCGATGCTGATCGACCTGCATCTGCAAGGCCGCCTGGATCTGGGGGCGTTCGTGACCGAGACCATCCAGCTCGACGAGGTGGAGAAGGCCTTCGAGCGGATGCACGGTGGCGACGTCCTGCGCTCGGTGGTGGTGTTCTGATGGCCGCCCGTATCGAACGCCTTGTCACCGCAGGGCAGTTCCGCCTCGACGGTGGCACCTGGGACGTCGAGAACAACGTGTGGATCGTCGGCGACGACCACGAGGCTGTCGTCATCGACGCCGCCCACGACGCCGAGGCGATCGCCGCGGCCGTGGGCGACCGCAGGCTCACCGCGATCGTGTGCACGCACGCCCACAACGACCACATCGACGCCGCCCCCGCGCTGGCCGACCTCACGGGCGCCACGATCTGGCTGCACCCCGACGACCTGCCGCTGTGGAAGCAGACCCACCCCGACCGCGACCCCGACGCCTACCTCCAGGACGGCCAGGTGATCGAGGCGGCCGGCGCCGACCTGCGTGTGCTGCACACCCCCGGCCACGCCCCCGGCGCGGTCTGCCTCCACGACCCCGGACTGGCCACCGTGTTCACCGGCGACACCCTCTTCCAGGGCGGCCCCGGCGCCACCGGACGCTCCTTCTCCCACTTCCCCACGATCGTCGACTCGATCCGCGACCGGCTGCTCACCCTGCCGCCGGAGACCAAGGTGCTCACCGGGCACGGTGACAACACCACCATCGGCGCCGAGGCGCCGCACCTCCAGGAGTGGATCGCCCGTGGCCACTGACGAGATCGTCGCGCTGCACGGAGTCAACGTGCTGCGCTGCGCCGCCGACGGCCCCCCGCTGGACGGCGAGCGCGCCGCACTGGATCTCATCGGTGACGCCATGGGACTCGGCGCGGAACTCGTCGCGGTGCCCGCGGAACGGGTCGACGAGGAGTTCTTCCGGCTGCGCTCGGGGGTCGCCGGGGCGGTGATGCAGAAGTTCGTGAACTACCGGGTCCGCCTGGCCGTCGTCGGGGACGTCTCGCGGCACGTGGAGGGCAGCGACGCGCTGCGCGACTTCGTCCACGAGACCAACCAGGGCGGCCACATCTGGATCCTCGCCGACTTCGACGCGCTGGACGACAGGCTCCGCCCGGCCGGATGACCGGTCGGCGAGGGGGACGGCACCGGAAACCGCCACCGAAAAGGAACCCGAGACGGGGATCCGGCACAAAACCGGACCCGCCGTAAAAGGTGACAGAAGATGTCCGGCTTACCCGGCACCGTGGAGCTTGACCACGGACACACGGGAGGCCGGACACATGTCACAACCGCTCAAGGGCAAGGTCGCACTGGTCGCGGGGGCGACCCGAGGAGCCGGACGGGGGATCGCCGTCGAACTCGGCGCGGCCGGAGCCACCGTCTACGCCACGGGCCGCAGCACCCGGGACCGGCGCTCGGAGTACGACCGCCCCGAGACCATCGAGGACACCGCCGACCTGGTGACCGAGGCGGGCGGCGAGGGCATCGCCGTCCCCACCGACCACCTCGACCCCGCCCAGGTCCGCACGCTCGTCGACCGGATCGCCGGTGAACAGGGCCGCCTCGACATCCTCGTGAACAACATCTGGGGTGGCGAGAAGCTCTTCGAGTGGGAGAGCCCCGTCTGGGAGCACGACCTCGACAACGGCCTGCGGCTGCTGCGGCTCGCGGTCGAGACCCACGCCGTCACCAGCCACCACGCCCTGCCCCTGTTGCTGCGCCACCCCGGGGGACTGGTGGTCGAGGTGACGGACGGCACCGCCGAGTACAACGGCTCCACCTACCGCAACACCTTCTTCTACGACCTCGCCAAGACGTCGGTCCTGCGCATGGGCTTCGCCCTCGGCCACGAACTCGGCCCGCGCGGCGCCACCGCCGTCGCCCTCACCCCGGGCTGGCTGCGATCGGAGATGATGCTGGAGCACTACGGGGTGCGCGAGGACAACTGGCGCGAGGCCCTCGACCGCGAGCCCCACTTCGCCATCTCCGAGACCCCGCGCTACGTCGGCCGCGCGGTCGCCGCCCTCGCCGCCGACCCCGACGTGGCCCGCTTCAACAGCACGTCCCTCTCCAGCGGCGGCCTCGCCCAGGTCTACGGCTTCACCGACCTCGACGGCAGCCGCCCGGACGCCTGGCGCTACCTCGTGGAGGTCCAGGACGCGGGAAAGCCGGCGGACACCACCGGTTACCGCTAGACCGTGGCAGGGGCGGAAGGCGACGGAAGGGCCTGATCAGGGCCTGGCGACCGTCGGTAGCTGTCACCGCGCCGAGTGGCCCGGTGGCAGCGCCAAGTCCTCGCGTACGGCGCCGTGGTGGCCGTCGGGGTGACGGTCTTCCTCGGCGTGCGCGCGTAGTCGGAGTACACCGCGGAGCCGCCGCTCCTCCCAACGGGCCGTCTGCTCGCGGCGGAAGCGGGCGCCGTCGCTGCGTACCACCGCCGGATGCGAACCCGGCGCGCCGATCACGACACCGATGAGCGCGGACAGTTGCTGTAGAACGCGGACATGGGCGCACGGTGTCTGCCCCATTGATCGCCGGGGCACTACGGTGCGTTCCCATGACGGACACCACGCGTTTCGCAGGGTACGGAGTTCTCATCACCGGCGCCGCCCGCGGCATCGGCGCCGCCACCGCGCGGCGGTTCGCCGAGGAGGGCGCGCGGGTACTGGTGACCGACGTGGACGTCCCGGCGGCCGAGAGGACCGCCGGGGCTCTGCGTGAACGGGGCCTCATGGTACGGGCGTTCGGGTGTGACGTGGGGGACCGGGCGTCCGTCGAGGCGGCGGTCGGGCATGCCGTGGAGACCCTCGGCTCCCTCGACGTCCTCGTCAACAACGCCTGCCACTGCACCCCGGACGCCCCCCTCTTCGAGGACGAACCGGACGACGAGTGGGCCGCCGACCTCGACATCACCCTGACCGGCGCGTACCGCTGCTGCCGTGCTGCCCTCCCGCACCTGGCCGCCTCCGGTCACGGCGCCGTCGTCAACGTCGGTTCCGTCAACGGTCTCGCCGACTTCGGCAACCACGCCTACAGCGCCGCGAAGGCCGGTCTCGGCTCCCTGACCCGCACGCTAGCCGGGCACGCCGCCGCGCGTGGCGTCCGCGTCAACCTGGTGGCGCCCGGCACGGTCCGCACCACCGCCTGGGAGGGCCGCGAGGACCAACTCGCCACGATCCGCGGGCTCTACCCCCTGGGCCGGGTGGGCGAACCCGAGGACATCGCCGCGGCGATCACCTTCCTCGCCTCGCGCGACGCGTCCTGGATCACCGGCACGACCCTCGTCGTCGACGGCGGGATCACGGCGGTCGACACCGGCTTCCGTCAACTGCGCGGCAACGCCTGACCGGACGCCTGCCCTGGACAGCTCGGTGCGCCGGCCACCCTCAGCACGCCGGCGTTCCTGCGGCTCGGGCTGCCCGCCGGGTCCCGGGTGGACCGGGCGCTGATCGTGGTGGACCTGGCGCGCGCGGTCCTGTACGCCTTGGTCTTCCTCACCCCGGCCCGCACCCGGCGTGAACTGCCGCGGTACGCCCAGGTCACAGCGCCCGCGTCACTGCCCCGCTGATCCGGTCCACGTCGGCCGCGGACGTACGCCAGTTGCTGAAGGCGGCACGCAGACCGGGCGTCCCGCCGTACACGGTCGGCGTCACGAACGCCTCGCCGGTGGCCGCCACCGCCCGCGCGAGCGCGTCGACCCGTTCCTGCGTCGGATCGTCGGCCAGGGTGAAGCAGACGACGTTCAGCCGGACCGGGGTGAGCAGTCGCAACCCGGCCGTCGCGGCGAGACGCTCACCGAGCTCCCGGGCCAGCGCCACGTTCCGCTCGACGATCTCGCGATGTCCGTCACGGCCGTACGCCATGAGGGAGAACCACGCCGGAAGGGCCCGCAACCGCCGGGAGTTCTCGGGTGTCAGATGCACGAAGTCGGGTTCTCCGACCGGCAGTCCGAGGTACGGGGAAGCGTTGTGGAAGACCGCCACCTGAAGATCCCGGCGGCGAGTGAACTGGACGGCCGCGTCATAGGGCACGTTGAGCCACTTGTGCAGGTCCACACACACCGAGTCGGCGGCGTCAAGGCCATCGACGTAGGAGGCGTACGAGGGGGAGAGCGCGGCGAAGGCGCCGAACGCGGCGTCCACGTGCAGCCAGAAATCGTGCCGCTCCCGGAGCGCCGCGATCGCGCGCAGATCGTCGAAGTCGACCGTGTTCACGGTGCCGGCGTTCGCCACCACGATCGCCGGCCGGCCGTCCAGCGCGGTGAGCGCGGCGTCGAGCGCGGCGACGTCCACGGCCTCCCGGTTGCCGGGCAGCAGCGGCACCGCCCGCAGCCGGTCGCGGCCGATGCCGAGCACGGACAGGGCCTTGCCGATGCTGGAGTGCGGGCTGCCGGAGAGCACGGGCACCTCACCGAGCGCGGCGGCGCCGTCCCGTGACACGGACACGCCGAGCCGTTCGCCCAGCCACTCGCGGGCGACGGCGAGCCCCACGGTGTTGGACGCCGTCGCCCCGGTGACGAACGCCCCGCTGTGCGCCCCGCTCAGCCCGAACAACTCGCGCAGCCAGCCCACCGTCTCCCGCTCCAGCGCGGTCGCCCAGGACCCGACCGCCCCCGAGCCGTTCTGGTCGTAGGCGCTGGTCAGCCAGTCCCCGGCGACGGCGGCGGGCGTGGCGCCGCCGGTGACGAAGCCGAGGTAGCGCGGCCCGGCCGAGCCGGAGAACCCGGGCGCCCACCGCTCGGCGAACCGCGCGAGGGCTCCCTGCGCCCCGGCGCCCCCGCTCGGCAGGCCCTCGCGGTCGGGGGCCCGGTCGAGGCGGACGACCGGCCGCTCGGCCAACCCCGCCAGTTCACGGGCGGCCAGGTCGCGGGCGGACTGGAGGAGGTCGGGAAGCCGGGAGAGATCGTCGGCGAGAGAACGGTGCATGAGCCGCAGGGTAGGCGCGGACCGCCGTCCACGGCCTGGTCCACTTGAGCGAAACTGGATCGATGAGCACCGGATTCGCCGCCGCCCTCGGCCCCTGGCGCGAGCGGCGCGGGCCCCTGGCACGGACCCTGGCCGCGGCCGTCCGCGAGGCGGTCGTCGACGGCCGACTGCCCGCCGGGACCAGACTGCCGTCCGAGCGGGAGCTCGCCCGAGTCCTGGGCGTCAGCCGCGGCACGGTGGTCGCCGCCCTGACCCTGCTGCGGGACGACGGCTGGCTGCACACCCGGCACGGCAGCGGCAGTCTCGTACGGCTGCCTACCCGCCTCACCGAACGCACCACACCCTGGTCCCTGGACCGCGGCGGAGCCGGTGACGCGGACCTCGACCTCACCCTCGCCCTCACCGCCGCGCCCCACGAGGCCTACCTCGCCGCCCTCGCCCGCGCCGCCGGACGCAGCGCCGCCCTCCTCCTCGACTCCGGCACCGCCACGGCGGGCCTGCCGCGACTGCGGGAACTCCTGGCGGACCGGTACACACGCGCGGGCCTCGCGACCCGCCCGGAGCAGATCCTCGTCACCTCCGGCGCCCAGGCCGCCCTCACCCTGCTCCTCGACCACCTCCACACCGAGCGCGGCCGCCCCGTGGTGGTGGAGAGCCCCTGCTATCCGGGCGCCCTGGCGGTCCTGCGAGCCCGCAAGGCCCGTCTCCTACCCGTCCCCGTGACCTCGGACGCCGGCTGGGACACCGACCGCCTCACCACCGCCCTACGCACCCACGCTCCCCAACTGGCCTACCTCGTCCCGGACTTCCACAACCCCACCGGCGCCCACATGACCGCGCGGACCCGTGCCGGGATCGCCCGCCTCCCGCTCACCGTCATCGCCGACGAGACGATGCGCGACCTCGACCTGCGGACACCGCCCACCCCCGAGCCGCATCTGTCCGGACCCCGGGTGATCCAGATCGGTTCGGCGAGCAAGACCCTGTGGAGCGGACTGCGGGTCGGCTGGATCCGGGGCACCGCCGACCTCGTACGACAGCTGCGCCGGCGCCCGCTCCAGGCGCAGCTGTCGCCCCCGCCCCTGGAACAGCTCATCGCCGCCGAACTGCTCGGCGACGGTCTCGCGGAGGTGCTCGCGGACCGCCGGGCCAGGCTGCGCGCCCAGCGCGACCACCTCGCGAGCCTCCTCGACGGCACGGGATGGACGTACACCGTCCCGGCCGGCGGCCTGTCGCTGTGGCTGCACCTCGGCGCGACCACCTCGGCCACGGATCTCGCCGCCCGCGCGGCCCGCCTCGGCCTGGCGGTCACACCCGGCCCGCACTTCGCCGCCGACCGCACCACCCTCACCCACCACCTGCGGCTGCCGTTCACCGCGACACCGGATGTGCTGAGCCGCGCGACGCAGCTGCTGCGGCGCTGCGCCGGAACGGAAGTTCACCGTTTCGTCACAGCCTGATCCGGCGTACAACCGCAACCCCCGCGTACAGGTCTAGGAGGGCAGACCATAAAAGACATCATGTGCAAGGGGAAGGGCCGACCATGGGGGACATCCGCAGACGAGGGGCCATCGCCCTCGGAATCACCGGGCTGATCGCACCGCTCACCCTGACGCTGGGCGCCGCGCCCGCCCAGGCGGCCACCTGCACCACGCAGACCGGGCCGTACCAGAAGCAGGTCGAGAAGTTCCTCGGCCGCCCGGTCGACGGCAAGCAGTCCAGCGCCGACTGCAAGGCCATCCAAGCCTTCCAGACCAAGCACGGCATCAAGCCGAACGCCGGCTACGCGGGCTCCGTCACCTGGGGCGTGATGGACCTGATGAACAAGCAGAAGGCCGTCGGGAACAACCCCAACAAGGCCGGCAAGTGCCCGACGAACAAGGGCCGTATCGCCTGCGTCAACCTCACCCTCCAGCTGAGCTGGATCCAGGACGGCAAGGACCTCGTGTACGGCCCGGTGCCGGTCCGCACGGGCCGCGACGGCTACGAGACCCGCACCGGCCTGAAGAAGATCTACTGGCGCGACATCGACCACGTGTCGTCCATCTACAACGTCCCCATGCCTTACAGCCAGTTCTTCGACGGCGGCCAGGCCTTCCACTCCGTCGGCGTCAGCATGTGGAACCCGCCGGGCTCGCACGGCTGCACCAACATGACCACCAAGGACGCCAAGAAGTACTGGTCGCTGCTGAAGAAGGGCGACGACGTCTTCGTGTACGGCCGCAAGCCGGGCACGTGATCGGCGGCACCCGGCATCCGGCTCGTGGCGCGCGGTCAGCGCGTCACTTCCCGGTCCCGGTCCCGGTGTCGATGGCGGGGCTGGTGCCGGGCGTGGCGGAAGCGTGAGTTCCGCCACGGTCGGGGTGTCCGAACTGCCCCACCTGCCTTTACAGATGGACGTGATCAGCAACACGGTCCTTAATGTCCGAATTGCTCGTACTTACTCACGCGGCCTTCACCACTGCCGCCGTATGCTTCACATCATGTCCACCACTGTTGAACCCACCGTCAGAACGGCTGACGAGGTCAACGAGGAGATCCGGGCCCTGTGGCTCCGGTCGGGCGGGACACTGAGCGGCGAGCAGCGCGAGGAGTACCAGCGGCTCGTCCTGGAGTGGGCCGCCGCGGCCCCGCAGTAGGTCTGATCGCCCCGCACCTCGAAGGCTCCACCCATGGCACCCGCCCGCACGGGTGCCTTTTTCATGCCCGGACCGCCGCCCCCCGGCGGGTCCGACCACGCAGCTCGGGGGCACCGGCCGCCGCGCGGGGCTGCCGCGTCCGCAGCCGGACGTCGCCTCGCCCGCCCGCCGTCTCGGCCCCCCGCCGTCTCTGCGCGGCTCCCCTCAGCCCCAGGTCGCCGAGTAGTGCCGCTGGTACGCCTTGCGGTCCTGCTCGGCGCGGATGTACCGGGTCGCCACCAGCGCGATCAGGCTGCCCCCGATCACCAGCAGCCCCGGTCCGATGTTCCGGGTGTCCGTGAGCCGGGCCAGCAGCGTCCCGGCGGTCGTGCTGACGCCGCCCGCGGGAGCCGAGGACCCCGGCGAGGCCGCACCGGGGGCGACCGCGCCCTGTGTCGCCGCCGCGGACGGCGCCGGCGAGGCGCTCTGCTGCCCCGCCCCGGAACCCGCCTGCTGCCGCGCGACGATCATCTGGACCCCGAGGTCGGTCATCGCCTTGGTCACCGGCTGGAAGTACGTCGTCCCCCCGACCGTGCAGTCCCCGCTGCCGCCGGACGTCACCCCGAGCGCGATCCCCTCGGAGAACATCGGCCCCCCGCTGTCCCCGGGCTCGGCACACACGTTGGTCTCGATCAGCCCCGTGACCGTGCCCTCCGGGTAGTTGACCGTGGCGTTCAGCGCCGTGACGGTGCCGTCGCGCAGTCCGCTCGTGCTGCCGCTGCGGAACACCCGCTGCCCCACGGTGGGATCGGCGACGCCCGTGATCCGCACACCGTTGCCGTTCCCGATGGCGACGACCTCGGCACCGTCACCGGCCCGTCCGCTGTCGTAGCGCACCAGGGAGAAGTCGGCGCCGGGGAAGTTCTGTTCGACGGTCTTGCCGATCTGTGTCCGGCCCCGGTTGTCCGCGAACCAGACCGAACCGGTGGGACCGCAGTGACCGGCGGTGAGGATGAAGTCGGTCTGTCCGTCGGTGACGTTGAAGCCGGCCGAGCAGCGTCCGCCGGTCGAGAGGATCGGCTGCGCGCCGTTGACGCGCGTCGTGAAGGTGCCCTCGGTGCGCTCCATGCGGACGAAGCCGCCGATGCGCTCGGCCAGTTCGGTCATCCGGGACCAGTCGGCGGCCGAGACGGTGCTGTCGGCCCGTACCACCACCTCGTTGGTCCGGTAGTCCATGGCCCAGGACGTGCCCGCCACCCGGGGCGCCGAACGCAGCGTGCCCGTGGCCGACTTGAGGTCCTTCATGCTGTGCTCGACCATCTTCGCGGTGGCCCCCGCACGCTTCACCTGGGCGGCCGCCTTCTCGTCGGTGACGGCGACCACCGGACGTCCGTCGGCGCCGATCCAGGAGCCCGCCGTGCGGGCCGTGCCGAGGCGGGAGACCAGGTCGGAGCCGGTGTCGGCGGCCGACTGCGCGGTGGTGCGGGGCAGGGCGGAGGGGGCCGCGGGCTCGCTCGCCACGGCCTGCGTGACCATCGCCCCGCCCAGAAGGAGTCCGCCGACCGCGGCCAGCCGTGTCACTCGCCGGACCATCCGTCGTCGTGCGTGCCTCATGCATGGCTCCCGAACCCCGAACAGCACGGCATCAACACCGCGAGGCACTCCGGTAGTCGAGCACCCCCTTGTCATACGCGGCCAGCGGCGCCTTTGTTCACCACGCCGCCGTGTAGGGCCACCTTCCGTGGCTCGGCGCGGTGTTGGTGCCCGGGACGCCGGCGCGAGCAGGACACCACCCCCGGCTCCAGGAGGCCGAGCCCGTCGAAGAAGTGGGCCACCGCGAGGTGAGAGCCGCAAGGGACACACTCCCGCGGCACTAGACTCCCCGCATGGACGACACGGCACTGGACCGGCTCGGTGCCGGCAAATACCTGCTGATCACCAGCTACCGCAAGGACGGCTCTCCGGTGCCCACGCCGGTGTGGGTGGTGCGCGACGGGGACACCCTGGGGGTGTGGACCGTCGCCGACTCCTGGAAGGTCAAGCGGATCCGGGCCCGCGCCGACGTCCTCGTCGCCCCCTGCGACCTGCGCGGCAACCCGACCGGCGCCCCGGTCCCGGCGACCGCCGAGATCTGCGACCAACAGACCACCGCCCGCTACCGGCGCCTCCTCGCCCGCAAATACGGCCTGACAGGCCGCCTCACCCTCCTCGGCAGCCGGCTGCGGCGCGGCCTGGAGGGCACGGTGGGCATCCGCGTGACGTTGCGCGCGAGCTGAGGCGTTTCCTGCGCAGGAACTGAGACGCCCCCTTGCCGCGCGCAGTGACGTGTCACCTCGCGCGCGTTGGGCGCCTTGCGCCACGAGAAGGGGCACGAACCGGCCGGTCCGTGCCCCCTCGTTTGCGTACGCCTCACACGGGTCGGCTACGAGGCGTCCAGCACCGTCCCGGTCAACACCGGCCGGTCGGGCAGGGGTTCGGCCTCGTCGTCGGTGAGCGCGAGGCGCATCGACTCGGTCGGCTCGGCCAGTTGGTCCCGGATCGTCACGACGTCGAAGTCGACGCTCGTGCTTCCGGCGGGGACGTTGAGCCACACCCACAGGTTCGCCCGCGACAACGGCCGCTCCGGGTCCGGCACGTCACCGGCGTAGTCCATCAGCCACCGCGGGTCCACGTCCTTCGTGGACAGTTCGCGGCCCTGCGTCACCGGCAGCACCCGGACGGGCTGCCAGAGGTCCACGGCCGCCGGTTCGGCCAGCGACAGCCGCCACTTGAGCGTCTCGCCCTCGCTGACCCGATCGGTGACCGGCGCCAGCGTGACAACCGGCGCGGGGTCGTCGTTCTGCACGGTGATCCCGCCTCGGTGGGCTCCCACGACGGCGCCTCGCACCGCCTTCACCGCGATGTCCTGCTGCACGTCGTAGCCGAAGGCGGTGTCTCCCTTGACGACGACCGGCACGTCGATCGTGTCGCTGCCGGGCCGCACGGTGACCAGCTTCTGGGTGCCGGCACCGGTGTCCGGGTCGAGGACGTACACGCGGACCTGTCCGCTGCCCTGCCCGGAGACCCGTACCGGGACCCGGTAGGTGACGGTCCCGGAGTCGCCCTCCTTGACGATCGTGCGGCCCACGTCGACGCGCGGCAGTGCCGCCGCCTTGACGGCCGGGGTGCCCGGCGCCCAGCCCCAGGCATCCATCAGCCAGGCCTGTCCCGAGCCGGAACGCGGGGTCAGGGCAAGGGACTTGACGTGCCGGAGGTCGAGTCCTGCACGGGTGGCCGCGGTGAGCGGGACCCGTACCTCGCGCGCCCAGTAGGAGGCGGTGCGGTCGGTGCCCGGCAGACCGTCGACGGTGACACGGCCGAGGCCGACCCGGCGGCCCGAGGTGTCGGTGACGGACACGTCGAGCTTGGTGCCGCTGGTGTTCGGCGGGACGAAGACCCGCAACGCGAGTTTCTGCGCCCCGGCCAGCGAGAGCGGCTCGGCCGGGGTGATCCGGGCGGCCGAACCCGGCGCCGACCACTTCAGGTGCACCGCGCGGCGCCCGGTCTCCCGCTCGGTCTCCCACCAGGCGAAGTGCGGAGAGGAGCCGGGCGTCTCGGGCTTGAGGCAGGACACGGCGCGGTCGGGATCGATCGCCTCGCACAGCCGGGCGCCGGTCACCTTGACCGGGCCGTCCGGCAGGAAGCCGCCCGTGCGCCGGCCACCGACCGCGTGGGTCAGCACCCGGGCCGGGTCTGCGGACGGGGCCCGCTTGCCGGAGCCGTCGAGCAGCGGACGGACCCGGTCGTCACCGGCCAGGAACAGCCGGGCCGCGGCAGCGATGTAGGTGGCGCCCGCCCTGTGCTGCCGGTCGGCGGTCAGCCTGGTCGCGGTGCCCGGGTCGCACACCCGGTCGGGGCGCTCCTCGTCGGTGCCGAAGTCGTCCCAGGCGGGCGCCACGGCCTGGCCCGGGGTCCACTGGCTGTTGAAGTAGTTGTGGTTGGCGCCGACCATGTAGACCGCGCTGTGCAGGGCGCCGCCCTGGCTGATCCCGCGCGTCCCGTCGGCGTACACCTCGCCCTGGAGGTCCGACACGTCACCGTCGCAGCCCGGCAGGAGGGTCACGGACGGCACGTCCGCCACCGGGTTCTGGCCGAAGATCGTCGGTCCGATGAGCACGGTGCCCCGCACCTTCCAGCGCACCGGCCCTCGGTAGCCGTCCTGGTCGGCGGGCGGTGCGTAGAGGCTGTCCATCGCGGCCCGGTTGACGCCCTCGCCGCCGCGCGAGTGCCCGACGAGCAGAACCTTGGAGAGGTCGACCTTCGCCGTCTTGCGGACGACGGCCGGGGCGGTGCTCGGCCGGGCGCCCCAGGCGGCCCAGCGGGCGAGGTGCTGTCGCACCAGCGAGGAGCGCGCCTGGGCGCCCGCGTCGTCGGCGTCCGCGTCCTGGGCGTTGATGCCGTTCGCGGAGATGGACACCGTCACATAGCCCTGGGAGGCCAGCAGCCGCTGGTCGCGCTCGTACCCTCGGTGGCTGGGGATCGGCTTGTACCCGTTCGCGCAGGGCCAGTCGCCGGTCACGTCGTCCGCGGAGCCCGGCTTGTAGCAGGTGGCGTGACGGCCGTGCAGGAACAGCGCGAGCGGACGGGCACCGGTGGCGCCCTTGGGGGCGATGACCTCGGCCCGCATCTCGATGGGCTCCTTGTAGCCGGGCAGCCGCACCGGAGCCAGGTCGTACTCCCCGCTGACCGTGCGGTACGCACCGGGCTTGCCCGGGTCGACGGAGTTCGCCGGCAGCGCGGCCGACTGCTGCGGCGCGACCAGGGAGGGCTTGCCCTTCTCGTCGTCCCCGGCATCCAACCGGCGTCCTGCGGCAGTGACTTGAAGGTCCGTCAGCTCGTTGGTGGCGGTCTCCGACAGGTCCAGTCGGAAGGTCCTCCCGTCCTTGGCCGGCTGTGGTACGCCGAGCAGCCGCCCCCCGGTCCGGAACTCCACGCGCGCGTCACCCATGGGCACGGGCCTCGGAGCGCGCCAGATCAGCGCGCGCTCCGCCCCTTCCCCGTCGACCCGCCAGCCCGGCGGCAGTCCGTTTTCGTCGCCTGCGCTCAACACCCCCGCATCAGGCGGCTGTTGGGCTTGGACAGGTCCGGGCGAGCCCGCCAGGGCGGCCAGCACCACCACGGCGGTCACACCTATTCGCCGGGCACGGATCAAGGTTCTCTCCTCAAAACCCAAAACGCAGGCGTCCCGTCCGTCCCGGGAGCCTCTCGCGTCACAGAGGACGGGACGACAGGCCTGTGGGTTGTCTGTGAGCAGGAACGAATCGTGACCGCACGACACGATCAGGCCAGCCGGGCCCGCGCGGGAGTGGTACATCGTGCGAAGGGAAGGCCCCCACGATGAGCCGCCAACGAGCCCGCTCAACGAGCCGCTCAACGAGTCGCTCAACGTGCCTTGCGACGTACAGCGGACGAGCGGCCCGATGACCGGTCCGATGAGCCGAACTCCCCTTCACCGGACTGCCGTTGTGGGCACCGGTCAGCGTGCCCAGATGTACACCCGGGCCCGACCTGGTCAACTGGTGGCTCGCCGACCTGCCCCGCGAGGTCGGATCGCCGCCAACCGGTGCTTCGAGACAGGGCGGCCGGTGGCGGGGCGGGCGCTGGTCCGCGGGGTGTGGGACTGAGGGAGTGGGGGAGTGAAGGGCTTGGGGGGTGTGGGAGTGCGGGGTGAGCGAGGGGCGTACGAGTGCCCGGACGGGCGGGCTCGTGGTCCGGTCGTCAGGTCCAGGCGCGGTACTCGTCGAGCAGCTGGAAGACGGGCTCGCCGCGTACCGGGTCCTTGGCCGCGGACAGCCGCACCCGGTCGCCGCTGTGGATGCCGATGAGCGGGCCCATGACCCGGCCGCGCACGACGAAGCCCTCGGCCATCTCGATCATCGACACATTGCGCGCGGCGGGAGTGTTGCGGTGCACGACCGTGGAGTGGCGGATGACGCCCATGCCCTCACTGCGTTCCGTGCGCAGGTCGCTGCCCTGGCAGACCGGACACAGCAGCCGGTGGTACATCGCGGTGCCGCACCAGGTGCAGCGCTGGAAGAGCAGGGCGTCGGAGACGGGCGCCGACGGTTCGAGCAGGCCCGCTCCGGAGCCGAACCCCTGACGGGCAACGCTTGCTGAGTGGTGGTACACGCTGGTCAACTCCCTGCGCTCGGCCGGAATCCCACGTGCGCGGTCAGCTGTGCCACCGCGCACGGGCTCAGCGTATGGCACTCAGTGTCACTCGTAAAGGTACTGCGTACCCTCAATTTTTGCCGAGGGTTATAGGGGTCAGGGGGCATGAGGGGCGGGTGCTGAGCAGGCTGGCGTGCTACGAGGGCCGCTCGTCGCCGAGTGTGGCCTCGATCTCCTGCACTACCCGCCACAGCGGTGCCCCGCGCCGGGACACGAGGACCACCACGTCCTCGGGCTCCTCGGACCGGCCGGGATGGGCGCGGGAGGGGTCGAACGCGGACTGCACGTATCCGAGCGCGTGGTCCATCTCGGTGCCCACGTCGCCCTTGCCGTCCGATCGCAGCCAGGAGCGCAGCGCGTTGTTGTGCGCCGCCGCGACGGCCGCCGCGACCACATCGGCCCGCAGAGCCCCGTCGCGCCGCCCGTCGAGACGGCCGCGGAGGTACTCGGCGAAGGCGCGTTCGTAGCGCCACACCACCGACAGCTCGTAGGCGCGCAGCCCCGGGACCTGCTTGGTGAGCCGGTAGCGCTGCACCGAGAAGGCCGGGTTCTCGGTGTACATCCGCAGCACCAGCCGGACCGCCTCGCAGACCCGCCGCACCGGCTCGTCCGTGTCGTCGCCGGCGGCGAGGAACGCCGTCACGTCGGCCAGGCAGCCCTCGTGGTCGGGGAAGACCACGTCCTCCTTGGAGGGGAAGTAGCGGAAGAAGGACCGTCGTCCGACCCCGGCGAGCGCCACGATGTCGTCGACCGTGGTCTGCTCGTACCCCCGCTCCGTGAACAGCTGGAAAGCGGCCGCGATCAGGGCGTCCCGCATGGGCGGTTTGGCGGCCGCCGCTTCCGTCTTCTCGCCGCGACGGGGCGCCGCGTTGCTGGAGCTCATGGACGGGAACGTAGCACCGGAGCGGTACGGATGGCACTCAGTGCGTTCTCCTAGGGGACTGAGTGCTGCTACGGGTGGCCAGTGTTCCCGACGGGCTCAGGCCTCGATCGTATTGAGCGAAAGTGATCGATACGATGGTGGGCGTAGAGTGAGCGCTTCGGGATCACGCTCCGCGTCGGCCCGCAGATCGTTCGTCCGGACCTCGCCCCAGGGGGATTCCATGCGGCTCCATGTCGACCAGCGTCATGAGCGGGTGCTCGAACTAGTCCGGGAGCGGGGCAGCCTCCGGGTCGCCGAACTCGCCGCCGAACTCGGCGTCTCGGCGGTCACGCTGCGCCGCGACGTGGAGGCGCTGGCGGCACAGGGCCGGGTGCAGCGGCTGCACGGTGCGGTGGTGTGGCCGGGGGAGCGGGCGGTGGAGGCGCGGGAGCGGCCGGACGACTCCGAGGGTGTGGTGATCGGGATGATCGTCCCGACCACGAACTACATCTTCGCCGACATCGTCCGGGGTGCCCGGGAAGCCGTCGCCGCCCAGGGGGCCCGGCTCGTCCTCGGGGTGAGCGGATACGTGGACGCCGAGGACGCGGTGCAGGCCGAGCACCTGGTGGCCGGGGGTGCCGAGGGGCTGATCGTCGCGCCCAGCTGGTTCGGTGGCGTACCCGTGGACGGACAGGAGAAGTGGCTGCTGGCGCACGACGTGCCCGCCGTCCTGGTGGAGCGCTCGGCACCGCCCGCGAACCCGGCGGCGGTCCTGGACCGGGTGCGCACCGACCGGGCCCACGGGGGCGCGGTCGCGGTGAGCCACTTCGCCTCCCTCGGGCACCGCAAGGTCACCGCGGTGCTCCAGGAAGGGCCGCACGCCCTGCAGATCTCGGAGGGTTTCCGCGAAGCCGTACGGTCGCTGGGTCTGGAGGCCGACACGGCCGCCCCGAACGTACGCGAGCACGGTGACTACGAGGCGAGCGTCGACTACCTGGTCGAGGCGGTGCGCAAGCGTGGCGTCACGGCGGCGCTGGTCCACAGCGACGAGGACGCGATCGTGCTGGTGCCCCGGTTGCAGGCCTGCGGCATCCGAATCCCCGACGACCTCGCGTTGGTCGCCTACGACGACGAGGTGGCCGGCCTGTCCGACGTCCCGCTCACCGCCGTGGCGCCGCCCAAGCGTGCGGTCGGGGAGCTGGCCGCGGGGCTGCTGCTCCAGCGGCTCGCCGAGCGCAGGAGCGGACGGCGGCCCGGGGCGCGTCAACACCTGGACCTGCTCCCGGAGTTGAGGATTCGGTCGTCCTGCGGAGGACGGCCCTCGGCGGACTGACCGCCATCGATCGCTCGATGAGCGTTTGGCGATCGTGTTGATTGTATTGCGCGAACGCTCTTGACTCCGATCGTGTGCGCACAAAGGATGTCCTGCGACCGCCTCTTTCCGTACGAGGTCTCGTAGGAGCCGTACATGACGCGCACTTCACGATCGTTCCGCACCGCAGCCGTCGCCGCCGTCGCAGCGCTGGGCCTGTTCGCCACCGCCTGCGGCGGCGACGGCGACACGTCCGACTCCGCGTCCGACGGCAAGCCGGTCACCCTGGAGTACTGGACCTGGACCCTGGGCGCCAAGTCGACCGTCGAGGCGTTCAACAGGACGCACAAGGACATCAAGGTCGAGTTCACCGAGATACCGAGCGGCACCGAGGGCTATAGCAAGCTCGCCAACGCCGTGAAGGCCGGCAATGCGCCCGACGTGGCCACGATCGAGTACCAGATGGTCCCCGAGTTCGCGAGTCAGGGAAACCTGATCGATCTGACCGAGTACGCCGGTGACACGGTCAAGTCGAAGTTCCCGGAGTCCATCCAGAGCCTCGTGACCTTCGGCGGAAAGACCTGGACGGTCCCGTACGACGTCGCACCGCAGCTCTACTACTACCGCACCGACCTGTTCAAGAAGTACGGCATCCAAGTCCCCAAGACCTGGGACGAGTTCAGGACGGCTGCCAGCAAGGTCAAGAAGGAGGACGACGACGTCCGCCTGGCCTCGATGCCGAAGAGCGACCCGGCGCTGCTGGCCGCGCTGTCCTGGCAGGCCGGCGGCACCTGGTTCGCCACCGAGGGCGACGCCTGGAAGCCCGGTGTGAACGACGCCGAGACCAAGAAGGTCGCCGCCTACTGGGACGGCCTGATCAAGGACGACCTCGTGCAGACCTTCACCGGCTGGAGCCCCGAGGAGACCAAGGCCCGCGCCTCCGGCAAGACCTTGTCCTTCCTCGGCGCCTCCTGGTCCGCGGGCGGCATGAAGACCTCCATGCCCGACCTCTCCGGCAAGTGGGCCGCGGCCCCCATGCCCAACTGGGGCACCGCCGCGAGCGGCAACTACGGCGGCACCTCCTACGGCGTCCTCAAGGGCAGCGACCACGCCGAGGCCGCGGCCGAGTTCATCACCTGGCTCACCACGGACAAGGCCGGCGTCGAGGCCCGGCTCGCCGACCTGGAGTCGCCCAGCAGCGCGCTTCCGGCCAACCCCGAGATGCGTGAGGTCGCGGCCGCCAGGTTCGACACCGCGTACCTGAACGGCCAGGACCTCTACGCCCTCGCCTCCGAGCAGGTCGACACCATCGTGCCCGGCTGGACCTGGGGCCCGAACCAGATGGACGTCTACACCGCCGTCCAGGACGCCACCGCCAAGTCCGGCTTCGCGGCGGGCGTCGAGGCAGGCCAGGAGAAGGCGGAGTCCGGCATCACCCAACGCGGCCTGAAGCTCGCGAAGTAACGGCGGGACCCGCCCGCAACCGCCCCCGGACGCGCACGGCACGGGGCCGTGTCCCACCGCGCGGGCCGGCCGCACGGCCCTCGATGAACGGCCATCCGCACCCGACAGGGTCCCGCGGCCTCCGGTCAACGGCCCGCTCGCGGCACGGCCCCGCGGTCTCCGGTGAACGACGGCCCGCTCGCGGCACGGCCCCGCGGTCTCCGGTGAACGACGGCCCGCTCGCGGCACGGCCCCGCGGTCTCCGGTGAACGACGGCCCGCTCACGGCACGGTCCCGCCGCTCCCCGTGAACGGCCCACCGGCCCCCGACACGGCCGCCGTCTCCGGTGAACGACCCACCCGCCCAAGGCACGGCCGCGCCGCGCCCGGTGAACGGCCCGCCGGCCCGCGACATAACCCCGTCACCTCCGGTGAACAACCGCCCGCGAATAACCCCGCCGCCTCCGCCGAACAACGGCCCGCGACACTGCCCGCCGCCTCCGGTGAACGGAGCCCGACCCCGACACAGCCCGCCACCTCCGCGAACGCCCCGCCCGTTCCCCTCGCCCCGCCGCCCGCCAAGGAGCCCCCGTGGCACTCTCCTCCGCCCGGCCCCCCGGCCGACCCCCCTCCCGCAGCGCGCCCCACCCCGCGCCCCACCCGGCCGACAGCCGCCCCCCGGCCCCAGACCCGTACCGGGGCCCGTCCCCGGCCCCGTCCCCGAACCGGCCCCCAGCCCCCCGCCTCTCACCGCTCCGGCGCAGCCAGCGCCGTACCGCCGCGCTCTTCATCGTCCCCTTCTTCGTCCTGTTCGCCCTGGTCATGGCGGCGCCCATCGGCTACGCGGTGTGGATGAGCCTGTTCCAGGAGCGGTCCTCAGGACTGGGCTTCGGCGGCACCGAACGGGTCTTCGCGGGCTTCGCCAATTACGCCAACGCGCTCGGAGACGCCGGATTCCGCAGCTCGTTCGCGCACATCGCGGTCTACTGCGCCCTGTACATCCCGGTCATGATCGGCGGCTCGCTCGCCCTCGCGCTGCTCGTCGACTCCACGCTCGCCCGCGCCAAGCGCTTCTTCCAACTCGCCCTGTTCCTGCCGCACGCGATCCCCGGACTGATCGCCTCGATCATCTGGATCTACCTCTACACCCCCGGCCTGAGCCCGGTGATCGACTGGATCGGCGCGCTCGGCGGCTCCTGGAACTTCTACCGCGACGACCATGTGCTCGCGTCGATGGTCAACCTGTGCGCCTGGCAGTGGATGGGCTACAACATGGTCATCTTCTACGCCGCTCTCCAGGCCGTGCCGCGCGAGGTGATCGAGGCGGCCGTCGTGGACGGCGCCGGCGCCTTCCGTACGGCTTTGCAGATCAAGGTGCCCATGATCGCCTCCGCGGTCGTCATGACCGTTCTGTTCACCTGCGTCGGTGCGATCCAGATCTTCACCGAGCCGAAACTGCTCAACCAGCGGGGCGCGCCCTCCATCGACACCGAGTGGTCGCCCACGCTCTTCATCTGGAAGGCCGGTTTCGTGCAGCACGACTACGGTCTGGCCGCCGCCGCGTCGCTGCTGCTCGCCGCGCTCGGCGTGGCCCTCTCCTACCTCGTGACCCGGTTCGGCAACCGGTGGAAGGCGGCCACGTCATGAGCACCCTCACCCACGACACCGCCCCCGCCACCCGTCACGAGCCGGTTCCCGGCACCACCGCGCGCCCCCGCCGCGGCACCTCGGCGGGCACCCTGCTGTCCAAGGGCGCCGTCAACGGCCTCCTCCTCGTCGCGGCGTTCTACACCCTGATGCCGGTCAGCTGGCTGCTGTTCGCCGCCACCAAGGACCACCGCGACCTCTTCGCCACCTCCGGGTTCGCCTTCGGCGACTTCAACCTGTTCGCGAACCTCCGGGACGTCTTCACCTTCAACGACGGCATCTACCTGCGCTGGTTCGGCAACAGCGTCCTGTACTCCGTGATCGGCTCCGCCGCCTCCACGCTGCTGTGCGTCGCCACCGGTTACGCCTTCGACAAGTACGACTTCAAGGGGAAGGAGAAGCTCTTCGGCCTGGTGCTGGGCGGCGTCCTCGTCCCCACCACCGTCATCCAGCTGCCGATGTACCTCCTCGCCACCAAGGCGGGGGTCGTCAACACCTACTGGGCGCTGCTGCTGCCCGCTCTGGTCAACCCCTTCGGCGTCTACCTCGCGCGGGTCTTCTCGGAGGGCTATGTGCCGAACGAGGTCCTGGAGGCGGCCCGGGTCGACGGCGCCGGTGAACTGGGCATGTTCGCGCGGATCTCGCTGCCCATGCTGGCCCCCGGCTTCATGACGATCTTCCTGTTCTCGTTCACCGCGAGCTGGAACAATTTCTTCGGCGCCCTCGTCATGCTCAACGACGACACGCTGTACCCGGTCAACCTGGGGCTGTTCATGTGGAACAGCAACACCGTCCAGCAGCCGGAGTTCTACTCGCTCGTGATCACGGGCTCCCTCGTCGCGGTCGTCCCGCTGATCGTGGCGTTCGTCTGCCTCCAGCGCTTCTGGCGCTCCGGCCTGACCGCCGGTGCCGTCAAGTGACGCCGCCCGCCCCGGAAGGCACCCTCCTGAACAGCGTCCACACTCCGCCGACCCTCCTCGCGATGGGCGCCGGCATCCACCAGCGGCTGCTGGCCGAGGGCACCCTCGACCGGCTGCGGTCCGTCGCCCGCGTCGACACGGCCACCGTCGTCACCGACCTCGGCACCGCCGACCCCCGTCAACTCGCCGACGCCGAGGTTCTCTTCACCCACTGGGGGGCACCGGAACTCACCGAGGAGGCGTTGCACCGGCTGCCCCGGCTGCGCGCGGTCGTCCACGCGGCCGGCTCGGTCAAGCACCATGTCACCGACGCCGTCTGGCGGCGCGGCATCGCGGTCTCCTCCGCGGCCGCCGCCAACGCCGTCCCGGTCGCCGAATTCACCCTGGCCGCCATCCTGTTCGCGAACAAGCGTGTCCTCGACGCCGCCCGCGTCTACGCCACCGCCCGCACCCGCCCCGACCTGCTCCCGTACTACAGCGGCCACGGCAACTACCACCGCACGGTCGGCGTCGTCGGCGCCTCCCGCATCGGCCGCCGCGTCCTGGAGCTGCTGCGCCCGCACGACCTCGACGTGCTCCTGTACGACCCGTACGTGGACGCCCGGCAGGCCCGCGCCCTCGGTGCGGAACCGGCGGGTCTGGACGAACTCGTCCGCCGCAGCGACGTGGTCTCCGTCCACGCGCCCCAACTCCCCGAGACCCGCCACATGTTCGACGCCCGTCGCATCGGTCTCCTCAGGGACGGCGCGACGCTGATCAACACCGCGCGCGGCTCGCTCGTCGACACCGCCGCCCTCACCGAGCACCTTCTCGCCGGCCGGATCCACGCCGTCCTCGACGTCACGGAACCAGACGTGCCGCCGGTCGACTCACCGCTCTACACCCTACCCAACGTGCTGCTCACCCCGCACATCGCCGGCTCCCTCGGCAACGAACTGCACCGGATGACCGACTGGGCCATCGACGAGGTCGCCCGGTACGCGCGCGGCCTGCCGTTCGCCCACGAGGTCGGCTCCGAGGACCTGTCCCGCTCGGCCTGAACACCCCACACCCCCCCGCCCCAACCCCGCATCCGAAAGAGAGATCCCGTGCAGGATCGTGTCCTGGTCGTCGGCATCGACGGCGTACGCCTCGACGTACTGCGCCGTCTGCCCACCCCGCATCTCGACGCGCTGGCCGCCGACGGCTTCCTCGCACCCGTCGAGGTGGACGCGGACACTCCCACCATGTCGGGCCCGTGCTGGGCCACCGTCGTCACCGGGGTGTCCGTGGCCAAGCACGGCGTGTGGAGCAACGACTTCACCGGCCACCGTCTCGACGTCTTCCCCGACTTCGCCACCCGCCTCGCCGAACAGGACGGCCGCCGCACCTTCGTCGCCGCGGGATGGGAGCCCCTGATGCAGGTCCGCGGCGGCGGTCCGCTCTTCCGCGTCCCGTCCCGGTCGGTGTACCTCGCGCCGACCGAGGACACCCCCGAGGCCTGGGAGGAGTGCGACGAGCAGATCACCGCGGCGGCCGCGCGCGTGCTCGCCGCGGACGACGTCGCGGCGTCCTTCGTCTACCTCGGCGCGCCCGACGAGACGGCGCACTTCCTGGGCTGCGGCGAGGCGTACGACACCTCCGTCCGGCAGGCCGACGCCCGGCTCGGCCGGCTGCTGGCCGCGGTCCGCTCCCGGCCCTCCTACGCCGGTGAGCGGTGGACCGTCCTCGTCCTCACCGACCACGGCCACGTTGACGCGGGCGGTCACGGCGGTCGTACGACCGAGGAGCGCACGGCATGGCTGGCCGCGACGGGTCCGGGCATCGGCGCGGCGCCGGCCGTCGTCCGCCACGCCGACGTCGCCGCCCAGGTGTTCGCCTCCCTGGGCCGCCTGCCCGACCGGCACTGGACGCTGGACGGCCGCCCCTTCGCGGCCGCGCCGCACGCGGTGCTGCTCGACATGGACGGCACCCTTGTCGACACCGAGTCGCTGTGGCTGCGCACGGTCCGCGAGAGCGTGCCCGACGCCGACCTGGCCCAGGTCCTCGGCCGCTCGGTCGCCGCCGCCGCCGCCCACCTGCACACCCGCGCCGGCACGGACCCCC
Source organism: Streptomyces sp. NPDC020489 (assembly GCF_044386545.1). NCBI lineage: Bacteria > Bacillati > Actinomycetota > Actinomycetes > Kitasatosporales > Streptomycetaceae > Streptomyces > Streptomyces sp. NPDC020489. The sequence goes on along the minus strand of NZ_JBIRUZ010000005.1, from coordinate 660,462 downwards.
GGGACCTCGCCGCGGAGTGGGAGGCGCGCTTCCTGGCGGCCGTCCAGCAGGAGGCCACCGTGCTGCCGGGCGCGCTCGACCTCCTGGACCTCCTGGAGGAGTCCGGCATTCCGGCGGCCCTGGTCTCGGCGTCCCCGCGGCCCGTCGTGGACGCCGTCCTCGGGATCCTCGGCGCCCACCGGTTCCGTACGACCGTCGCCGAGGGCGAGACGCCCCGCACCAAGCCCGCCGCCGACCCCTACCTCGCGGCGGCCCGCGCGCTCGGCGTCGACCCGGCGGCCTGCCTGGCGGTGGAGGACTCGCCCACCGGCGTCCGCGCGGCCGAGGCGGCGGGCTGCCGGGTGCTCGCCGTCCCGTCGTACGCGCCGATCGAGCCCGGGCCCCGCCGGACCGTGCGGCCCGGCCTGAAGGCGATCGGGCTCCGGGACCTGTGGAGCGCGGGGCTGTGACCTCGTAGAAAGGCGTTTGTCCGGGGAACGTCTGGCGCATACGATCGCTGCTCGCCGCCGCCGAGGAGTTCCGCATGCCCCGCATCCTGTACGTCACCGACCTGGCCTACGAGGCACGCGGGCGGCGGTACTGCGACGAGGACATCTTCCTCACCGCACGCCTGCGCGAGGACTTCGACCTCGCCCTGTGCGGCCCGCGGGACGCGGCGGCGCTGATGGACGCCTTCGACGCCGTCGTCGTCCGCAACAGCGGGCCCGTCCTCGCCTACCAGGACGCCTACGACGACTTCCGCGACCGGGCGCTCGCGGCGGGCACGCGCGTCTACAACCCGCTGTCCGGCAAGGCCGACATGGCGGGCAAGCAGTATCTGCTCGACCTCGGCGCGGCGGGCTGCCCCGTGATCCCCACCGTCGACAGCGCCGAGGACCTGCACCGGCTGCCCAGGACGGACCGGTACGTCGTCAAGCCCAGGCTCGGCGCGGACTCGACGGGGCTGCGGATCGTCTCCGCCGACGCCGTGCGCGACCTCGTCACCGGCGACGTACTCGTCCAGCCGTGCGTCGACTTCGCCTACGAGGTGTCCTTCTACTTCGTCGACGAGGACTTCCAGTACGCCCTGTACGCACCGCACCCCGACCGCCGCTGGCAGCTCGAACCGTACGAACCCGACCGGGAGGACCTGGAGTTCGCCCGCCGGTTCATCGACTGGAACGGGCTCGGTCACGGCATCCAGCGCGTCGACGCCTGCCGCGCGCCCGGCGGGGAACTGCTGCTGGTGGAGCTGGAGGACCTCAACCCCTACCTGTCCCTGGACGCGTTGGACGACGACACGAGGGACGCCTTCGTCGCCGCGATGAAGGCGTCCCTGCACCGGTTCCTGGAGGTCACCCCAGCCGGACGGTGATCTTCTGGGTGGCGCCGGCCGTCGCGGTCAGGTCGCCGAAGGTCAGCCGGAGCGCGGAACCCGTGCTCGCCGCGGTCACGGTGGACGGCTTCGACACCACCGAGGTCACCGCCCGGTTCCAGGTGAGGGTCAGGCTCGTGTTCATCCGCTTCGGGTCGCTGACGCAGACCACCGCCGTCCCGTCGCTCCTCTCGCTGACGGTCACGGAGCAGGGGGCGCTCGCGGTGAGGGTGCCGACCGTGCCCCCGAACCAGAAGTTGACCCCGGTGAAGCCGAGTGAGGGCACCGACACGCCCTGCTGGTCGTCGGTGTTGGCGAGGACGGTCAGCCAGGTCGTGGCGGCGGCCCGCGCCTGGGTCTGCGCGGCCGTGGCGCCCGGCATGAGCACAAAGGCGTAGGTGCCGTTCGTCGGGTCCGTGCCGTGGTCGACGTACAGGGTCAGGTACCTGCGGGTGAGGACGGTCGTGGCACCGCCCTTGTTGATGTCGCTCCACCTGCCCTCGCGCGCCTCCCGCAGCGCGCGGACGGGGGCCCCGCCGGGAAAGACGTAGCCGCCCATGCCGCCGATGTGCGCCCACCGCGCGCCGGTGAACGTCTCGGACCAGGGATGGGCGACCGGCTTGATCGTCCCGTCGACGGTGAGGGAATGGCCGCCGGTGGGGCCGAGGTTGCGGTTGTCGATGGTCGTCTCCACGGTCGTGCCGTCCGTGCACCTGATGCCGGCGCCGAGACAGACGATCGCGTCGTCCAGACAGAACCACGACTTCTTCGCCACGAGCGTGGACTGAAGTCCCTTGAGGTACTGCCCGATCGCGGCCCGCTGACCGTCGCTCGCCCCGCCCACCCAGTGCACGTCCGGCAGTGAGGCGCCCCAGTCACCGCCGGCCGCGTCCGCGAGGACCGCGCGCGAAGCGGTGGTGCCGGGCAGCCGGTAGGGGTCGACGGTGGGCCAGAAGGCGTCGCTGTACTGGCCGTTGGCGAACGTGTCGCCCCACCAGTAGAGCATTCCGGACCCGGTGTGCCAGCCGCGCAGGTTCTCGCCGTTGCCCGTCTCGTAGTACGTGATGCGCCGGTCGGCCATGCTGATCGACGCGGCCCAGCCGGGTCTGCGGTGGGTGGCACGCGCCATGTCGGTGAACAGCCGGTGGCCGGTCGGTTCGGGAAGCGCGGTGACCGTCGGGTCGTCCAGGACGCTCTTGACGCGGGCCAGCGCCGTCAGGCCGAGCGCCGGGTCGCTCATCGGCGGGCTGTAGTAGTCGCGTTGCGCCCAGCCCTTGACCAGGCCACGCCATCGGGCGTTCTCCGTGGCGCTCGCGCCCTGTCCGAGCAGGACGATCGACGCGAGGATCGGATGGCCGCGCAGGTGATCGTCCTGCTGGATCTGCTGCGGGTCGGTCGCGGACAGGCCCCGGCTGATCGCGCGGCCCGACACCCCGTCCATCACGAGCCCGTTGTAGAGAAACGGCGCCCACGCCTTCTCCACGGCGTCGAACACGATCTGCCGGTTCGTGTCCGTCACCGCCCAACTCGACCCGGCGAGCAGGGCGAACAGCATGCCGAGCCCGCCGAGCATGACGGAACCGTAGGAACCGGTGTACGGCACGGTCGTGTGCTGGATGAACGACCCGTCCGCGTGCAGTCCGTCACCGCTGCTCACGTACGGGAAGACCGGGGAGAGGGCGTCCCTGGCCAGCGCGAGCTTCGCGGAGGAGCCGCCGACGATCCCGCGCAGCGCCAGCACCCGGCACAGGTCCACCCGGTTGGCGCCCGTGCTGGTGCCGGTGTAGTTCGCGACGGCCGAGTCGGGTACGAAGTGGTCGACGGCGGCGAGATGGTCGGCCAGCCGGGTCGCCGACAGGTGGTCGTACATCAGCACGCACACGTCCAGCAGGGCTTGCGGGGCGCCGATCTGCCAGCTGTACCAGTTGCCGTAGCGGGTCTGCGTGGCGTTGTAGACCTCGGTGTGCAGATGGTCGAGGCCGGTGAGGATCGAGGCCTTCAGGCCCGCGTCGCCGGTCAGCCCCGTGCCCGGCCGGCAGTACGCCTGGGCGAGGGTGGTGAGCCGGTTGAAGCTCGCGTTCATGTTGCCTGAGTGACCGTAGGACTCCTGGTCGGTGTCGGGCTCCGGATCCGCGTACACCAGGTCCGGCCACAGCGAGCCGGAAGCCGGTGCCATGGAGGACTGCAACTGGACGGCGGTGGCGCCGAGTTCGGCGAGCCGGCTCTTGAACGGCTCGGCGGTGGGACTGAACCCCTCACCGAGGATCAGGGTGCGCCACCTCGCGCGCAGCGTGGCGAACTCGTCCGCTTCGGCGGCCTGGAGGGAGGACGGCGTTGCGGCACTGGCCGTCCGCGCGGGAAGACCGGCAGCCACAGCGGCGCCGGAGCCGGCGGCCAGAAAGCCGCGACGTGACCAACGAGTCGTCATGACGGCGGTTTGTAGCATACGTTCGATCAAACGCTCAATAGTTCAATCATAGATGATCGTATCGATCGTTCACTGTCGAGGGGGTCGGCTGAACCCGCCGGGCCGCGGCCGCGTATCACTCCGCGAGCGGCGGGGCCACGGCAAACGGCCCCGCGCACGGGACGGAAGGAGCGCGAGATGCCCGTACGGCCGCCCGGGCGCGGGCAGCGTCAGGACCCCCTGCCCCTGGAACCGATCCGGGTCCTGCGCCCCCGCCGCACCGACGCGCTGGCGGAACTGTTCAGGGAACCACCGCCGGAGGATGGCGCCCACCAGGAGGGCGCCGACTACGAGTCCTTCGTGCTGCCACGACGGCCGGCCGACTGGGAGGACGAGACCCAGGAACTGCCACCCGTCCCCGCCCACGACGGGCAGGGCCGGCGCCCCTTCGGCTTCGGCTCCGGTCTGCGCCGGGCCGCGATCGCGGTCGGCGTGAGCGCGGCGGCGCTCGTCGGCTTCGGCTGCGCCCTGCTGCTGCCCGGCCGCGGCGACACCGCCGCCACGCCCCCGCCCTCCGCCGCTCCCACCGCCGCCACGACACCGACCCCCTCCGCCGCCACCGATCCGGACGGCCCCGGCACCCTGCGCGAGGGCGACAGCGGTCCCGAGGTGAGCGAGCTCCAGCACCGACTGCTGCGCGTCCCGAACGTCTACGACAACGGCCCCACCGGCGGCACCTACGACCCCGTGCTCACCGAGGCCGTGGCCCGCTTCCAACTCTGGTACGGCATCCGGGGCGACGAGACCGGCGTCTACGGCAACGACACCCGGGCCGCCCTGGAATCCCGGACCTGACGACGGGGGCTGACGCGGGGGCTGACGACGGGGGCTGACGACGGGGGCTGGCGACGGGGCCTGACAGGGCATCCCCGTGGCGCGGCAGGCGCTGGAACAGCTAGAGCTCGTCGAGCGGCACCCGGATGTCGACGATGCACACGTCGTCCCGCCGTTCGCCGTCGAGCAGCTCCGCCAGCATCGGCCCCAGCGAGCCCGGCTCGTCGGTGTGGTGGGCGAGGGCGGCCTCGGCCAGTCGCTTCAGGCCCCGGTCGATGCCCTCCGCGGGCCGTTCCACCAGCCCGTCCGTGTACAGCAGGAGCCGGTCGCCGGGTTCGAGACGGCACTCCGCCTCGGTGAAGTGGGGCGTGGCGCTCGCCCCGAGGAGCATGCCGCTCGGCCGCTCCAGATAGCTCGCCTCCCCGTCGCGCAGCAGTAGCGGTGGCGGATGTCCGGCCTGCGCCCACACCATGCGGTGCTCGTACTGGTCGTAGCGGGCCAGGACCATGGTGGCGGTGCCGTGCGAGTCGCGGGAGTGCAGCAGCAGCGTGTTGAGACGGGCGAGCGCACCGGTCAGGGACGAGCCGGTGATGACCATGCCCTTGGCGGTGAAGCGGAGCTGGGCCATGGTGGCGACCGCGTCGATGCCGTGCCCGGCGACGTCGCCGACCACGAACAGGGCGTCGCCGTCCGGTAGTTCGATCGCGCTGAACCAGTCGCCGCCGACGTGGATCCCGGACTGCGCGGGCAGATACGTGATCTCGACCCGCAGCCCGGCCAGTTGCTGGGGCTTGGTGGGCAGCGGCAGCAGCGCGTGCTGGAGCCGTGCGGCCAGCGTCCGTTCGGCCCGCAGGATGTCGTGCTGCGTCACGATGGCCTGCTCGCTCTCCACGAGGGCGAGTTCGGCGCTGCGTTGCGCGGTCAGGTCCTGGAGGAAGCCGTGCACCTCGACGGGCGTGCCGTGGATGTCCGTGACCGCCTCGGCGACGAACCGCAGGTGCCGCACCCCGTCGGCCGTCCGGATCCGGAACGGCAGGGCGCAGGGCAGCCCTCGGCTCACCAGGTCCCCGACCGCCCGGGCCAGCAGGGGCACGTCCTCGGGCAGGGTGAGGTCCGGGAGCGCGGTGATCCGGACCGGGCCGTGCGCCGGATCGCGGTCCAGGACGGCGTAGACCTGGGACGACCAGGTGACCTCGTGCGTGATCAGGTTCCAGTTGGCCCAGCCGAGGTTGCCCAGGCGCTGGACGTCCGCCAGCCGTTGTTCCTGCCGGTCGGAGGGGTCGTGCCGGATCCAGGTGAGGGCGAGCCGCTCGCCGAGCCGGGCCACGCGTACGGAGTACAGGGACAGTTCCTCGACCCCGCCGACCATCGCCTGCTGGGCGAAGGGTTCGCCCTCGTACGGCTCCCCGGTCGTCAGGGTGTGCCGGCATCCGTGCCACAGAGGCTGCTCGTCCGACAGCGTCGGAAAGCACTCCAGGAGCCGCAGGCCGACGAGGTCACGGCCGGAGCGGCCGAGCAGGTCGAAGGCGGTCTCGGTGGCGGCGGAGATGCGGTAGTCCTCGATGTCCCCGGTGGGGGTGAGCAAGGGGCTGAGCAGCATGGTGGCGCCGGGCAGCGTGTCCAGCACCTTCTGCACGCTGTGCACGGCGTCGTCGAGGTCCGGCTCCTGCCGCGGGTCGAAGGCGCGCAGCCGGCCGGCGCAGAGCTGGGCCACGGCCAGCAGGTGTTCCCGGGTCTGCGGGGAGAACGGGCCGCCCTCGGTGCGCAGCACGCCGATGCAGACGTCGGCCGAGTCCTGGACGACGACGGGAAGCCAGGCGCGGGACCGCCAGCGCTCGGGGGGATCGCCGATCAGCAGATACCGTTCGCGGTCCGCGTCGATGTCCTCCAGCCAGCGCGGCTCGCGCTCCTGGAGGGCTTCCAGCGCGGCCACCCCGCTCAGAGGCGGTACCTGGCGCCACTGGGTGGCCAGGGTGTCCCCGATGCCGGCGTGCCCGACCAGTTCGAGGCCCCCGGCGGGCAGCCGAGCGAAGATCATGATCGCGTCGGCCGCAGCCTCCGACGACAGATGCTCCAGCAGGCACCGGGCGAGGTCCCGGGGTGTGCCGACGCGGACCAGCGCCTTGCCGAGGCGGCCCAGGCCGGTTGAGCGGTCCTCGGCGGCGGCCCGGGCGGTTCGGGCGGTCGCGCCCCGGTCCGAGGCGGGCTGCTCGCCCTCCCGGAGCGGCCGGGCCAGGCCGCCGAGGGTGATCCAGCACTCCTCCAGCAGCGTGTGGTGCGCGGCCTTGGCGCGCTGGAGCAGTTCCTCCCCGGCGGCGTCCGGGGAGCAGCCGGTCTGTGCCATCACGGCGCCCTTGGCCCGCTCCACGACGGCGGAGGTCGCCGCCTGGTCGCGCAGCCGGTCCAGTTCGGCGCGCTGGCGTGCGACGATCTTGGCCAGTGCGACCGTATCGGGGGCACCGGACTCAGCGGGGCTGGCGGGCTCGCTCGTCACGCGATGAGCATCGCATACCGGGAGTGCCTCGATCGCTGCCTTGTCAGGAGTGGTTTCACTCGAAAGTGCGGTGTGCTCAGCGTCCCGCGTTGTGATCGATGAGGGCCTGCGAAACCGCCCGCACGCTGCGGGCGATGTGCTGGAGCTGGCGGACCTCGGCCGCGTACAGCTTGATGGTGTGCTCGATGACCGACTCGGGCAGTCCGAGGCCCGGGAGGTCGGCACGCGCCGTCTGCAGCGCGGTGCGGGCGACCCGGATCTCCTGCTGGACCTGGATGTGCGCGTGCCGGGCCAGCAGCACGGGGTGGCGGATCAGCGCGGGGTAGCTGGCGTAGCGCGCGGGCACCAGCTCGCGCAGCCACTTGGCCGCCGAGCGCTCCCAGTCGTAGCTGCCGGGCGTCTTGACCTGGCAGGGCCAGTCCGGGCTGAGGCGCGTGGTCGTCAGAGTCATGGCCATCTCTTCCGGGTGTGCGGCGTCAGGAGGGGTGGTCCGACGGGTGGGGGCGGCCCCGGCCTAGGGGATGACCGGGGCCGCCACGGGCGCTCGCGCAGGCGATGCCCGATCGAACACCCGCAACGCCGACGCGGGTAGGTGACGGCGGCTACGGATGTCCGCGCAGGGGCCCGGGGCGGCAGACGGCGGATGCGCGGCGGATGGTGCGGCGTGCGCATGGGCGGACCGTCGGCTTTCTGCGGGCGATTGCGAGGGGGTTGCGAGGGGTGGGGACGGGGGTGCGGAGCGGGGCCCCGGAGCGGTCGGGGGCGATCCGTGAGCAGTATTTATATATGCCGTCCGGTTTGCAAGACGTATGAAAACATTCATGCGTGACTTGAGCGGAATGGTCCCCGTGTGATGCGGTTCGTCGGATGTGGCCGCAGGGGGCCGGAAGCGACCGGTGGCAGCCGCGCAGGTGTCAGTCGCGCAGGAAGAACTGGTGCTGGTCGGAGATCTGCTCGTACTCCTCCAGGCGGGCCTGGGTCCGCTCGGGATCGGCGTCCGTCATGGCCTGGAGCAGGGCCGCGGCCATCACGCCCGGGGCCGCGTAGGAGTCGAAGACCAGGCGGGAGCCGGTGCCGGTGGCGAAGACGACGTCCGCCTCGTCGGCGATCGCGCCGAGTGCCAGGTCGGTGATGAGCGCGACGCGCAGCCCCGCGCTGCGCGCGACCCGCACGGCCGTGAGGGTCTCCTGCGCGTGCCGGGGCATCGAGAACGCCAGCACCCAGGTGCCCCCCGCCTCGCGCGACTGCAGAAGCGCGTCGTAGGCGACGCTGCCGCCCAGGGTCACCAGGCGTACGTCGGGGTGGACGCGGCGCGCGGCGTACGCGAAGTACTCCGCCAGCGACACCGAGATGCGCAGCCCGAGCACGGTCAGCGGGGTCGACTCGGACAGCTTGCGCCCGATGTCGATGAGCTGGTCGGGGTCGGCGAAGTCGCGGCGCAGGTTCTCCAGGTTCTCGATCTCGGCGTCGACGGCGGCCTGGAGTTCGTTGCCGCTGTTGTCGTCGGCCGCCGCCGGTCCGCCCGCCAGGGTGCCCAGGGCGATCGACTGGAGCTTCTCGCGCAGCGCGGGGTAGCCGCTGAAGCCCACCGCCGCCGCGAACCGGGTCACCGAGGGCTGGCTCACGCCGACCCGCTCGGCGAGATCGGTGATCGACAGGAAGGCCGCCTCGGTGATGTGCTCGATCAGGTACTGGGCGATGCGGCGCTGCCCGGGGGAGAGTCGGGGGCGGTCGAAAAGGGTCCTGAGCTGGGAGGTCGGTGAGACCTCGGCCTCCGGTACCGACTTGCCCGAGGTGATCGCGGATGCCTGTGCGCGTGCCTGCTGCGGCGATGGCACCGGTGCGCCTCCTTTGTCTTCCACAGTGCCTCAACATAGCCCACACACTGTTGTGACCAGGGGTTGTGCGGTCACCGTCGGTAGATCGTGATCGAATGACCGACTTGATCGATCGGGCGGCTGCTGTCGATCAACTCGGCCAGTCGGCCGGTCGCCTTGGCGACCGAGGAGTCCGACACCACCAGCAGACCCCGCACCTCGCCCGCCGGAACCCGGCGCGGATCCGCTGCCTCGATGCCGTAGTACGAGGGCACACCGCTGCCCTTGTACACGAGCCAGACCCGCTCGCCCGGGTAGCGCTCACGCAGCCGGTCGGCGAGGCGCCCGAGGTCCTGTCCCCAGTCCACGTTGGAGTCGTGCAGCCGCAGATGCGTCCTGGCCGGACCGCCGAACGCCTCGTTGGAGTACGGCAGATAGAAGGGGAACGTGCGCACCGAGCTGACCGCGACGAACAGCACCAGCGCTCCCGCCGCGGCACCGGCCCAGCGCCACCGCACCGCGAGCAGCGAGCCCGCGGCGACCGCCAGGAACATCGGCACGAACACGGCGTACCGGGTGCCGAAGTCCCGCGAGCCGGTCATCGCCGCGCCGAGCAGCACGGCGGTGGGGACCAGCAGATAGGGCGCCGCCGGCCGCAGCCGCCGCACCGCCACGACCGCGACCGCCCCGGCGGCCCACAGCGCGAGCATTCCCAGCGGCGTCTTCACCACCAAGGCGGCCGGCAGGTAGTACCAGAGGGAGCCGGTGTAGAGCCGCCCGAACAGGAACCCCTGCCACGGGTGGTTCTCGAAGCCGAACTGCACCCGCATCCCGTCCCGGTACGACTCCGGGAACGGCATCAGATCGACGAGCACCGCCCGCAGCCCGTGCACGACGGGCACGTGCTGGCGCGGAGTCCAGCGCAATCGTGGGTCCACCACGAGATACGACACCCAGACCACGGCGATCGCGCACACCGCCACGACGGCCGCCGCCGCGACCGCCCGGGTCAGCGCCCGCCGCCGGTCGCGGGAGCCGTGACACCACACCGACCAGGCGGCCAGCGCCAGCAGGACCGGGACCGCCGCCAGCGCGCTCATCTTCGTGGCGAGCGCCGCCCCGGCGGCCAGTCCGGCGAGCGGCACGTACAGGTGGGGCCGCCGTCGGGCCCGCCACAGCAGCCACACCGAGGTCAGCAGGAAGCCGGCCGTGGGCACGTCGAGGGTGGCCAGGGAGCCGTGCGCGATGACGTCGGGGGAGAAGGCGTACAGGGCGAGGGCGACCAGTCCGCCCGCGGGGCCGACGAGTTCCCGCGCGAAGGCGAGGACGACCAGCCCGAACGCCAGGGTCAGCGCGATGACCGGGAGCCGGGCCCACAGCATCACCCGCCAGGGGTCGTTGCCGGACTCGTACAGCAGATGCCGGCCCACCCGCCCCTGGTCGCCGGCGAAGGAGGGGTCGTGGTGCGGGTCGGCGACGGCCACCCCGGCGGCGATGACCAGCTTGCCCAGCGGCGGGTGTTCGGGGTTGAGGCGGACCTCGTGCACGCGCAGGTAGTCGGTCGCGGTGGCCACGTACACCGGCTCGTCGATGGTGGGGGTCTGCCGCACGGCGGTGGTCACCATCGCCACGGCCATCTGGGCGAGCAGCACGACGGCGAGGAGCGGCACGAGCCACCGCCCGCCCGGCCTCCCCGTCGCGCGGGCAGCGGGTGCCTCGGGCAGCGCCCGCGGGAGCAGGACCGGGTGCAGTTCGCGCGTCATCATCCGCCCCGCGACGACAGGGCCCGGGCGGGAGCGGGAGCGATGCGGGGACGCCTCATGCGCCTACTGTGCATCAGCTCCCGCCCCCGGGGGTGTCATCGCCTCAGGAGTCGTACCGACAGACCTTCCGCCGTGTAGACGGGTACGGCCCGCAGGGTGTCGGAGTTCAGCTCCACCCGGTCGAACCGGCCGCGCAGCCCCGCGGCGCCGATCACCCGGACCACGCTGCCGGGCGTCGGCGGCCGGTCGGTGTCGAGCCGCAGGGTCAGCACGCTGCCCGCCCCCAGCACCACGCGCCGGGTGACCTCGAGGGCGGGACCGCGTCCCGCGCGCAGCGTCACGTCGAGCGTCGCGGACTCCTGGGCGTAACCGCCGTGGATCTGGACCGACTTGCCCGTCACGATCCGCAGGGTGCCGCCGCTGACGCGCACCGGGCCGTGGCCGAGGGCGTGGGCCGAGGCGGCGGTCAGCACGCCCTCACGGATCACGGTGCCGCCGGTGTAGCGGTTGTGGCCGGTCAGGGTGAGGGCACCGGTGCCGCGCTTGGTCAGACCGCCGTCGCCGTCGATGTCGTTGCGCCAGGTGTCGGCGGCCGCGAACCCGCCGGCCGACGCGTCGAGGGTGACCGTCACGTCGGAGTCGAAGGAGCCGTAACCGTCCGCGGCGGCGAAGAGGTTGAGGCGCCCCCACTGCTCGAAGCCGTCCAGCAGGACGTATCCCGAGGGCAGCGCGGTGGTGCGCAGCACCTCGCGACGCTGCTCGGCGCTCAGGTAGGGCTGTCGGGTCTCCAGGAGCACTTCGGCGCCCTTGGGCACGGTCAGCGGCTTGCTGCGGCCGTGGCGGGTGAGGACGTACGTCAACTTGGGCTCGACCAGGCAGGCGTTGGCCTCGCGGTCGGCGTACGGGTCGGAGGCGTCGGAGTGGGCGTAGGCGAAGAGGGTGTCCGCCGTCGTGCCGGTCCGCGCCTCGAAGTAGGCGAGGGCCTGGGCGCGTGCCGCCGCCTTGAGGTCGGCGTTCGCCGGGTCGGCGAGGGCGGCGGCGGCCAGGGCGGTGGCCATGACCCGGCCGCCGAGCACGTCGACCGTGGAGTGCATGCCGGACATGATCCGGGTGTGGCTGAGTTCGAAGGCGCGGGTCACCAGCTCCTGGAACCGCTCGGGGACGGCGTAGGCGAAGGCCAGGGCGGCCAGGTGGAAGGCGTTGGTGTGACCGCTGGGGAAGCCGCCGTCGTCGGCCGCGTTGGTGCCGCGCTGGCGCAGGAGTTGGGTGACGACGACCACGTCGGAGTCGTACACCGGGAAGCCGAGGGCGTCGGTCCTGCCGGTGTCGACGACCTCGCTGTCCTCGTTCATGCGCCACGGACGCGGGTACTGGAAGGTGAACTTGGCCGGGTTGCCGGAGGCGAACGGGCCGCGCACGGTGTCCACCAGCCTGGCCACCTGGCCGAGGTCCGAGGTGTACGAACCGGCGCCGAGCGCGGATCCGGCGGGGGCGTCGGCCGGGACGGCGTCGCTGATCGTGGTCGCCGGGGTGGTGTCCGGCGCGGAGGTGATCGACGTGACCGCCTTGGCGCCCGACCTGTACAGGTCGGCGAGCGGACCGAGCGCGGCGATCATCGCGTAGCTCTGGTGCTGGCGGTCGTAGACGAACGCCTCCTTGGCCTGCTCCTCCGTGCGTGCCTGGGTGATCCGGGCGCAGTACCGCATGTTGGCGCGCAGGATCTCGGGCATCAGGGGGGTGCCGGTGTTCCAGGCGTCGCCGGTCTTCCAGATCTCGGCGAAGCCGCCGAGGATCCGGACGACCGCGTTGGTCTCGGGCGTCCGGTTCGCGACGATGTTGGTCCGGTAGTCGTCGACGAACGCGGCATAGCCGGTGGCAGCCTTGGCGTCGGCGGCGCCCAGCCAGGAAGCGACGGTCGGCGCGGCCAGCACACCGGCCGAGACACCGAGGGAAGTCCGGAGGAATCCCCTTCGGTTCACGGCGAGTTCACTGACCGGCGAGTCGGAGCGGGGCCCGGCGGGTGACGGCATGCGTCTGCCTCTCATGAGTTCTTGGGCCGTGAGGGCCTGGGGGATTCGGGGGAGTTGGTGCGCTGACAGCCGTGGGGCGCGCGGGGACGGACGAGCCGTATGCGCTTTCTACGGTGTACGAGCGAAGATCTACGGGCGAGTTGTGTCGGACGGGCGTGGGGCCGGGGTCCGGCGGGTGTCATACGAGTGAACGCGCCAGCGCCACCGCCCCCTCGACCGGTGCCGCCCGCAGAGCCCGGGGCCGCGCAGTCGGCACCCGGTCGGCGAGGGCGGCGGTGAAGGCGTCGTACAGGACGGGCTGGGCGAGGATCGTGCCGCCCGCCACCACGACGTCGTCGACGGGGACGTCGCGTGCGGCGAGCCGTTCGACCAGTGACGCCAGGAAGTCGCCGGCCTCGGCTATCACCCGGCGGGCGAGCACCGAACCGGCCTCGGCGGCCGCGAACACGGCCGGGGCGTGCCTGCCCCACTCGGCGGAGATGTCCTTGGCGCGTTCGAGCGCGGCGCCGAGGGCGGGTACCTCGGAGACCTCGAAGGAGGCGACGAGCCCGCTCGCGAGGGCGTCGGGCTCCTCCCCGTGGTCATGGGCCGCCCACACGGCACGCGCGGCCTCGCGGACGAGTCCGGCCGCACCGCCCTCGTCGCCGAGGACCGCGCCCCAGCCGCCCACCTGCACCGGGCGGCCGTCGGGAAGCCGGCCCACCGCGACGGAACCGGTGCCGGCGACCAGGCCCACCCCCTTGTCCAGGCCTGCGGCGGGGACGAGGAGTTCGGCGTCGCCCACGACCAGTGCGGGCGCGTCGAAGTGGAGTTGCAGGGCGGTGCGGATCTGGGCGCACTGGCGAGGGGTCTCACAGGCGTGGCCGCCCACGGCCAGCGCGGCCGGGCGGGCGCCCGCCGGCAGGGCGTCGGCGGCCAGGGCGGCGAGCCAGCCGGCCGCGGCCACGGGGTCGTGCGGCCGCCAGCCGCTGCTGGAGCGGACGTGATCGGCGACCGGGGTGTCGCCCGCGACGGCACGCAGATGGGTCTTGGTGCCGCCCACGTCGATACCGACCACCAGGGGTACGGAGTCCTGCACGGGTCCTCTTTCGTCGGTGCGCTGTGCATGCGACGGCGGGCGAAACCGTGCCAGGAGGAAGGCGGTCGAAGAACTAGGGAAGCCCCGGGACGGGCCTCTGACGGACCACGGCAGGCGAGTACCGTGACGTTCGTTAGGAAGTTAACTAACGAAGTACAGTGCGTGTCAATAGGCGTCGCCCACCCGGCTTCCCCGGCCTGCCGTCCGGGCCCGCAACGCGCGACGCCAGGGCAACCCGTCGCCGCCTCCCGCCGAGCCGACCGGCTCCGGAGAGCGGCCTGTGAGCTGGGGGAAGTGTGGAAGACGACGTGGTAGCAACCCCCCGTCTGACCGATAGCGCAAACGCTGTATTCACCGTCCTCGCCCAGGTGGGCACCGCGACGCGGCCGCAGCTCGCGAGCCTTGCGCGGCTGTCGAAGCCGACGGTCTCCTCCGCCGTCGCCGAGCTGGAGGGCGTGCACCTGGCCGCCCACTCCGGCACCTCCTCCGGCGGTACGGGCCGCAGCGCCGCCGTGTACCGACTGGGCCCCGCGGCGGGCGCCGTGCTCGCCGTCGACCTCGGTCCCGCCCTCACCCGGGTGCGCGCCTGCGCCCTGGACGGCAGCCTGCTCGCCGAGGCCACGGGGTCCCGCAAGGACGCCGCCGACGTCGTACGGCAGGCGCTGTCCGCGCTGCCCGTGGACGCCCCGCTGCGCACGATCGTCGTGGCCGTCGGTGACGTCACGCCGCCGCAGCGGATGCGCCCGGCCACCGCCAAGGCCGGTCCCGTCTTCGACGCGGTGACCGTCGCGCTGCCGCCCGGAGTGCCCGTGCACCTGGAGAACAACGTCAACTGCGCGGCCCTCGCCGAACTGCACGAGGGCGCGGCCCGGGGCCGGGACACCTTCGGCTATCTGCGGATCGGCGTCGGCATCGGTCTCGGCATCGTCGTGGGCGGACAGGTGCTGGCCGGGGCGAACGGAGCCGCCGGTGAGCTGGCCCGGCTGCCCTACCCCTGGGACGACGACCGGGAGCCCCGCCACGAGGCCCTGGAGGAGTACATCGGGGCCCGCTCCCTGCTGCGCCGGGCCGCCGAGGCCTGGCCGGACACCGACGGCGACTGCCCGCGCACGGTCGAGCGGCTCTTCGCCCTGGCCGGGCAGGGCAACGCCGCCGCCCGCGCGGTCGTCGACCGGCACGCCGTGGACGTGGGCCGGCTGGCGGCCGCCGTGACGGCCGTACTGGACCCGGGGCTGCTGGTGCTGGGCGGCAGCACCGGGGCGTCCGCGCAGCTCCTGCCCGGGGTGCGGGCCGAGCTGGAGCGGCTGAGCTGGCCCACTGAGGTGGTCAGCAGCCAGGTCGGCGATCTCGGCACCGTCGTGGGCGCCGCCCGCCTCGCGGTCGCCCGAGGAGTCCAAACCGTGACCGAGGTGGCGCGGGTGAAGGATTGACGGGTTCGGACTCGGTCTGCCAATGTCCGGACAAGCGCTTTCTAAGTCGGTCGGGACACCGGCTTGGGCGAGCGTCCCGCCCGTACTCGACGTACGGCAACCGCACCAGGGCGTGCTGGTGCGGCGACGGCCACAGCGGCCGGGGACCCTCGCTCGTCAGGATGACGCGGCCGGGCGAGGCCGCGCCCTCGGAAAGCGACCTTTCTTGAACAATGCACCCGTGCCGCCTCTGTCGGCGCCGTGCTGTGTCCCCAACCACGAAAAGGGATCGAAGATGACCACTGTGGGTGTGCGGCGCTCCCGCCGACTCGGCCGCGGCGGCGTGCGCCGCCTGGTTCCTCTCGCTGCCGTGGCCTCGGCAGGTGCCCTGCTGCTCTCCGCGTGCGGTGGGGGCTCCGACTCGGGCGGCACCTCCAAGTCGCTGACGTTCTGGATCTCCACGGTTCCGGGGCAGGACGCGGGCTGGAAGAAGATGGTCGCGCAGTACAAGAAGGAAACCGGCGTCGCCGTCAAGCTCGTCAACATCCCCTACGACGGCTACGACGCGAAGCTGCGCAACGCCGCGCAGGCGAACTCCCTGCCCGACGTGGCGGCGGTGCCGAAGCTGGACCCGATCTGGTCGAACAAGCTGATCGACCTCAAGGACATCGCCAACAACAAGTCCAACAAGATCAACGCCAACTTCGTCGCCAAGGACTCCTCCGGGAAGGTGCTGTCCATCCCCTCGGACGTCACCGCCTCCGGCCTGTTCATCAACAAGTCGCTCTTCGAGAAGGCCGGCGTCTCCTACCCGACCTCGCCCGCGAAGACCTGGACCTGGACGGACTTCATCAAGGCGGCGAACAAGGTCCGCGAGAAGACCGACGCCAAGTACTCCCTGACGTTCGACCAGTCGCCGTCGCGGCTGCGCGCCATGGTGTACGAGATGGGCGGCAAGTACGTCCACGCCGACTCCTCGGGCAAGTTCTCGGTGGACGCGGCCACCAAGAAGGCCGTGAACACCTTCGTCGGTTGGAACGACGACAAGACCATGCCGAAGTCGGTGTGGACCAGCGGCGCCGACCCGTCGGCCATGTTCCAGAGCGGTGACGTCGTCGCCTACTGGTCCGGCGTGTGGCAGGTCCCCGCCTTCGCCGAGAGCATCAGCAAGTTCGAGTGGGCGAGCGTCCCGACCCCGGCCCAGCCGGTGCAGGCCAGTGACGTCAACAGCGGCGGCATGACGGTCGGCTTCAACAACAACGCCGACGCGGCGAAGGCCGCGACGAAGTTCCTGTCCTGGCTGTACGAGCCCGCCCACTACCAGGCGCTGTGCGAGGCCTCCGGGTTCCTGCCGGTGGAGACCGGTCTGAACCCGAAGTACCCCTTCAAGTCCGAGGCGGCGCAGGCGGCGTTCAAGCTCTACAACGAGTCGATCCCGCTCTACGCCCCTATCTCCGGCTACTTCAACAGCGCGCAGACGAACTGGGTGCTGAAGGGCAAGAGCCTCACCGAGGACCCGACCAAGACGGAGCTCGGCAAGGCGATCAACGGCCAGCAGTCGGCCGACAAGGCCCTGCAGAACATCGTGGACGGCTACAACCAGCAGGTCGGCGGCTGAGCCCAGGCCCGCAGGTCCGGGCGGCGGGGTCGAGAACACCGCCGCCCGGCCTCGGACCCCACGCGATGCCCGGGCTCACGGCCTGAGCCCACAGCAACCCATACCACCAGCACGGAGTCAGGAAGATGACAAAACGCGCCCCGGACGTGTCCGCCGTGTCCGCGAGCCCGCCCAGGAGACGCAGCAAGTACACCCTTGCGCCGCTCGTCCTCGTCGCGGCCAACGTCGTGCTCTTCGCGCTGTTCTTCCTCTGGCCGGCGGTGATCGGGCTCGTCTACTCCTTCACGAACTACACGGGGGTGGGGGCGTTCCAGTTCGTCGGACTGGACAACTACCAGAAGCTGGCCGGGGACTCGGTCTTCTTCGACGCGCTGACCCGGACGCTGCTGTACACCGTGCTCTTCGTCCCGCTCAACTTCGTGTTCTCGCTGCTCATCGCCAACCTGCTGGTGAGCAAGCACGCCAAGGGTGTCTCGGTCGCCCGCGTCTTCTTCTTCATCCCGTGGCTGCTGTCGCCCATCGTCGTGGGTGTCCTGTGGCGCTGGCTGTTCGGTGAGAACTTCGGACTGGTCAACTACTTCATCGAGAAGTTCGGCGGAAGCGCCGTCCCGTGGCAGTCGAACGCGGACCTGTCACTGCTGGTGGTCGTGGTGGCGGCGTCCTGGGCCTGGACGGGCTTCTCCATGCTGCTGTTCATCGCGGCGATCAAGAACGTGCCGCAGTCGTACTACGAGGCGGCCGCACTCGACGGCGCCGGTCCGTGGCGCCAGTTCATCAGCATCACCCTGCCGAGCATCGCGCCCACGTCCTTCATCGTCATCCTGCTCAACACGATCCACGCGATGAAGGAGTATCCGCTGTTCGCCTCCCTCAACAACGGCGGCCCCGGAACGACGAACAACCTGCTCGTCCAGTACATCTACCAGACCGGCTTCAAATCGGGCCAGATCGGCTACGCGAGCGCCGCGTCGTTCGTGCTCATGCTCATCCTGATGGTCGTCGCGATCGTCCAGATGATGGTCAACCGGCGGGTGGAGAACCGATGACAACCACAGACATGCCGCGCAAGGTCGACGCCGACTCCGCACCGCGCGTCTCCAAGAAGGGGCCCCGCGGCGGGCAGAGCGGCGGGCTTCGGCGCGCGGTGCCCGCGACGACACTGCTGTGGGTCCTGGCGGCCGTCTACGCGGTGCCGGTGCTGTGGTTCGTCCTCAGCTCCTTCAAGCCCGCGGGAGACCTCTTCTCCCTGCCGCTGACGCTCTTCCCGAACAACCCCACCGTCTCGGGATACAAGGCGGCGTGGGACAGCGCCAACTTCTCCCAGTACTTCATCAACACGACCATCGTGTGTGTGATCGCGACGATCCTCACGGTCGGAGTCAGCTGCTGCACCGGGTACGCGCTGGCCAAGTACGACAACAAGTGGCTCAAGGTCTTCTTCGTCGGCATCCTGGCCACCACGATGCTGCCCGGCGAGGTCATGCTCGCCCCGCAGTTCCTGGTGGTCCGCGACCTCGGCCTCTACAACTCGCTCGCCGGCATCATCCTCCCGGCCGTGCTCACCGCGACCGGCTGCTTCATGTTCCGCCAGTTCTTCCTGACGGTCCCCGACGAGCTCATCGAGGCCGCCCGCATCGACGGCGCCCGCGAACTGTCCATCTTCCTGCGGATCATGGTGCCGATCTCCCGGCCCATCATGCTGACGCTCGCGATCCTGTCGTTCCAGTGGCGGTGGAACGACTACATCTGGCCGCTGCTGATGCTCAACGACCCCGAGAAGTTCACCGTGCAGATCGGCATCCAGAGCCTCGTCGGGGCGCAGAACATCAACTGGTCGGTGGTGCTCGGCGGATCGGTCATCTCCATGATCCCGCTGATCGTCGTCTTCCTGGTGTTCCAGCGTTACGTCATGAACGCCGACATCAACGCCGGACTGAAGGACTGACCTTGCCCGCCCCGCTCGACCACGAGTTCGTCCGCGCGGCGGCGCGCGCCGCCGACCGGGCGGCCGCCCCGCTCGCGGCCGGCCCGGACGAGGAACCCGCCGGTGTGCCGCACCGTGACCTGGCGCGGCGGGTACGGACCCTGGTCGCGGCCTACCGGTCCCCGGACTCGGCCCTGCACGGCAGCGGGCAGGCCGTCGCCACCGCCCTGACCCACCTGCGCGCCCTCCGGGCCGTGCAGACCGGCAGCGGCCTCTTCGCCGGCGGCGACAACGTGCAGTCGCCGCCGGACTCCGCCTTCACCGTCAACGACGTGTGCGACGCGCACGTCCTCGCCGCCGGGGCGGGGCCCGAGCTGCACGAGGTCACGGCGGCACTGGCCGAGATCGCCGGAGCCGCCACCGGCGCCCTCCTGACCGGGGGCGCGCACACCCCGAACCACCGCTGGGAGCTGTGCGCGGCGCTGGCCCGCCTGCACCGCTCGTTCCCCGACGAACGGCTCCTCGACCGCGTCGGGCAGTGGCTCGCCGAGGGCGTCGACATCGACGCGGACGGCCTGTACTCGGAACGCAGCGCCGTCTACGCGGCCCACGTCTCCAACCCCTCGCTGCTCCTGCTGGCCGACGTCCTGGGCCGCCCCGACCTGCACGGCGCCGTCGAACGCAACCTCGCCGCCACCCTGGACCTCATCCGGCCGGACGGCACCGTGGAGACCGTCCACTCGCGACGCCAGGACCAGAACCACCGCTTCCCGCTGGCGCCCTACCTGCCGCACTACCGGCTGCTCGCGATCCGCACCGGCCGGGGCGACTTCAGCCGCGCGGCACGGCTGGCGGCCGCCGCCGGCATCCACGACCCCGACCTGCTCGCCGAGACCCTCCTCACCCCGGACCTGTGCGGCCCCCTGCCCGCACCCACGCCGGAGACGCTGCCCCGCGCGCGGTACCTCACCACCGCGCGCCTCGCGGCACACGCCTCGGCCACCGCGCACACGGTCCTCTACGGCGGCTCCGACGTGCCCGAGCACCGGCACATCCGCTCGGGCCTCGCCTGCAACCCCACCTTCCTGCGCCTGTTCGCCGGCGACGCCGTGCTCGACGCGGTCCGGCTGTCGCGGGGGTTCTTCGACCTGGGCCCGTTCCGCGCCGCCGACATGCGGCAACTCGCCGACGGCCGCTACCGGCTCACCCAGACCCTCACGGCCGCCTACTATCAGCCGCTCCCGCCGGAGCGCAGGCGGGACGACGCCGCCTACCGGCTCGCGGACGAGGGCCGCTTCTCGGCCGCGATGGCCTTCTCGGACCGGCCCCGCGACGAGGTCACGCACACCACCCGTGTCGAGGCCGACCTACGGCAGGTCGGCGCCGACCTGCGCGTCGACATCAGCGGACCACCGGTGCCCTGGGCGCTCGAACTCACCTTCCGGCCGGGTGGCGCGCTCGTGGGGGCCGAACCGATCGGCGACGGGCGCTGGTGCCTGACGAGCGGGTCGATGACCTACCGGGTCGGCGACGACGAGATCGAGGTCGAGGTCGACGTCGAGGCGGGCGAACCGCTCGCCGGGCCGGACCGGAGCGGCGTCCTGCGCTACGACCCGGGTCAGGACTACACGGTGACGGGCGGCACCGACGCCACGACCGGGGACCGCGTCCTCGTCGGCGGACAGGGCCCGCATACCCTGACCGTCGCACTGCGCGCCCGCCGGCCCGCCCCCGCGGTGTGACCCCGACGCACACATGGCCACCCCAGGCATGAAGGACTGATCCCCGTGCACCTCACGCACCAGCGCGGCCCGCTGCACGACCTTCCGGACACCCCGGAGGCGTACGACGCCGTCCTCGCGGACGTCGTCGAGCAGGCCCTCGCGCGCATGACGGACGAGGGCAACCTCGAACACCCCGACTGCGTCGACGACATCGGCGACACCTCGCTCGGCATCACCTCGCTCCTCGCGCTCGCCTGGCAGCGCACCAAGGACCCGCGGCTGCCGGACGCGGTCCGCCGCAGCCTCGCCTTCCATCTGCGCGAGCGGGTCTACACCGAGGACAACCCCGGCTACCCCAACCTCAAGGTCCGCAACAGCGGCCTGCCGTACGCCCGTTACACCCTGGCGGCGGGCGCGCACCCCATCGGGGACTGGCCCAGCACGGTGTGGGCACTGCTCCAGGCGGTCAACGTGCTGGACGCGGCCGACGGGCTGGTCGAGGACCGGCAACGAGCCGAACTCGTCGAGGTGGCGCGCGGCTACTGGCGCTGGCTGACCGAGGCGACCTTCTTCAACCCGCAGGAGGCCGGCAACCAGGCGATCGGCTGCGTCGTCGGCGGCCTGATGCTGGCCGCCCATCTGCCGTCCCCCGAACGGGAGTCGGTCCGAGGACGCGCCCTGGAGCTGTACACCGACGAGATCCGCGCCCACCGGGTCCACGACCGGGGCGCGTCGCTGCCGCCCGAGCACGGCGGCGCCTACGACAACAACTACGGCCCGATCTCCCTGTCCTTCCTCGCCCAGGCCCACCGGGTCAGCGGCGAGGACGTCTTCGCCGAGGACGGTGAGGCGCTGGCCCGCTACCTCGACGCCCGGCTGACGGGCGGCGGCTTCGACAACGGCGGCCCGCGTTACAGCGAGCAGCACTCCGCCTTCGAGTCCGTCCTGGGCCTGCGCTACTTCGGTGCCCGGATCGGCGCCGACCTGGGCCGCTACCGGGGCGACAGCCGCTGGGCCCGGCACGCGGTGAAGGCGGACGGCGGGGTCGACGGGCACTTCGCGTGGATGCTGGTCTGGCAGATCCAGGACCCCACGCGCTGGCACCGCACGCCGTCGACGGAGCCGGTGCGCCACCAACTCCGGCACGGCACCGTGTCGGTGGCCTTCGACGACCACATGACACCCTCGGTCGTCGAGGCGGGCGGCACCTACTACCTGCCCGCCGCCGTGAACCGCCAGCACGGCCACGGGCCGGTCGTCGACGGCTTCCTGCTCTGCCGCCCCATGGGCCGGGTCCGCGTCCGCGACGTCCGCGCCGGAGGGCTCGCGGCCAAGCTGGTCACCAAGCCGGTCGTCGGGCGCGACCACGTCCTGCGGCACGTGCGGTCCCTGTACGTCACCGACGGCACCCGCCTGTGGGTGACGGTCGCGGTGGAACGCCTCCCCGAAACGCCGTATCTGCTCGCCGGGATGCCGTACGCCGCCGACGACGGCGACCAGGTCCTCAGGACGTCGCGCGCCGAGGTCGTCTCCGCCGGTGAACTGCGCCTGACCCACCCGGAGTCGGAGGGCGCCGACCACTTCGACGCCCGCTCCGAGACCACACAGGAGCAGGCGGCCTTCGCCCTCGCGGAGGACCCGCGCGGGTACGGCAACCCCGACCTGGGCTGGAGCCGTCTGGTCTCCTCGACGGCCCTGGAGGCGGAGCCGGTGCCGGGCGCACCCGAGGGCCTGACCGTCTTCGCGGTGCGGTACGGCCCCGGCGGGGTGCTCCGGGCGGACCTCGCGGACGGGCCCGAGGGGCTGACCGTCCGGACCGAGGCCTTCACCGCGGTGATCGGCGACACCAGCGGCGACGCGTTCGGAGAGCCACGGCTGACCCTCCACCCCTGAACGCGCCCCCCGGGGCAGGCCTTCTGCGGCGCCTTCCTACCGGAAGGCCGTCGCGTGCCGCCGCGCCCAGTCGCTGAACGTGCCCGGCGCGCGGCCGGTGACGCGCTCGACGGCCGGGCTGATCCGCTGCTCCGCCGGGGTCGGGGCGCCGAGGACCTCCAGCGTGGTGTCGGCGACCGGCTCGGGCAGGAACCGCAGCAGGCCCGCGCGTGCCTCCTCCCGGCTCAGCTCCACGAACCGGACCGGCTCGCCCACCGCCTCGCCGATCGCCGCGGCCTGCTCGCGGGGCGTGACGAGGGCGGGCCCGGTCAACTCGTGGACCTGCCCGGAGTGTCCGTCCCCGCCGAGGGTCACCGCGGCGACCGCGGCGATGTCGGCGGGGTCGACCGTGGGCAGGCCGACGTCCCCGAACGGCGCGGCCACACTGCGGTGTTGGCGCACGGACTCGGCCCAGAAGAACGCGTTGGAGTGGAAGCCGCCCGGCCGCAGCAGCGTCCAGTCCAGGCCGGACTGCCGCACGGCCTCCTCGATGGCCCGCGCCGTGCCGCCGTGCGAGGGCGAGTCGGGTCGGGTGACGACGCCGATCGACGACAGCAGGACGACCCGCCGGATGCCGCCCGCCTTGGCGACGTCCAGCAGATGCGCGGCGTCGAGCAGATGCGCGCTGGGCCCGCCGTCGTGCAGGAACAGCGCCTGCGCACCGTCGAACACCGGGCGCAGGCTCTCCGCGTCGGTCAGGTCCGCCCGGTGGTGCCGTACCCCCGCCGGCACGTCCGCGGCGGAGATCCCCCGGGACACCGCGGCCACCTCCGCGCCGGACTCCGTGAGCGTCCGGACCAGTTCACGGCCGACGTTCCCGGTCGCCCCCGTCACCACGATCATGTGCAACTCCCTTGTGACTCGGCCTTGTTGCCGATGAAGGGACGCTAACACCGTGGATATAGTAGGTACCTAGAGGAAAGTGACTACCCCGGAGGGATGTGCGTGGAGGCTCAGACGGACACGACCGATCCGCAACTCGCCTGTCCGATCGGCCCGGTGGTGGACATCGTGTTCAGCCGCTGGACCACCCCGATCCTGTGGAGCCTGCACACCCACGGCCGGCAGCGGTTCGTCGAGCTGGAGCGGCGGATCGCGAAGATCACGCCGAAGGTGCTGACGCAGCGGCTGCGACAGCTGGAACGCGACGGTCTCGTGGTGCGCACCTACCACCCCGAGGTGCCGCCCCGGGTCGAGTACGAGATCAGCGAGCTGGGCCGCAGCCTCGCCCCGCTCTTCGCGCACCTCGCCGAATGGTCCGCAGACCACCTCGACGCGGTCGAACAGGCGCGGCGCGCCTACGACACCGCCTGACGGCCCTGCCCCTCCAGCGCCGCGACCGGCACGACCAGGTCCGCCCGGTCCCTGCTCGCCGCGACCAGCTCGGCGTTGGGCTGGTCCGAGCGCATCACCCACGCCACCGCCTCGTCGTGGCCCTTGCCGAACCGCTCGTGCCGGGCGACCAGCCGCCGGATCCGCTCGGACTCCGCCAGCTCGCAGAACCACACCTCGTCCAACTCCCGCCGCACCCGCGCCCACGCGCCCGTGTCCAGCAGCAGGTAGTTGCCCTCGGTCACCACGAGCCGGGCCGCGGGCGGCACCGGCACCGCACCCGCGATCGGCTGCTCCAGCTCCCGCTCGAAACCGGGGGCGTACACCACGTCGTCGTCCTCCGTGGCGCGCAGCCGCCGCAGCAGCGCCGCGTACCCCGCCGCGTCGAAGGTGCCGGGCGCGCCCTTGCGGTCGCGCAGGCCGAGCCGGTCCAGCTCCACGTCGGCCAGATGGAAGCCGTCCATCGGCACATGCGCCACCCACGGCTCCCCGTCGCCGTTCAGCTCCCGTACCAGGGCCCGCGCCAGAGTCGTCTTGCCGGCGCCGGGGCTGCCCGCGATGCCGAGGATCGCGCGCCGCCCGCCGCGGACGAGGGAACGGGCACGCACGGCCAGGTCGTCGAATGTCAGAGGCACACGCACGAGTGTGTCACCCGCCGCCGCGCGGGGACTCCCTCGACGTCACCGCCGACGCATCGCCCACGAGCACCGCGTGTTCCCGCACTACTGACGGACCGGTTGCGCAGATAATCGGACGAAATATCAGACGACTGGCCGAACTGTGCGCTGCGTAACGATCGACGGCAGGTTACTTTGTCCGTGTTTTTTCCGTTTCCCCAGCTCGTGATCATGGGGTCCAAGGAACCCTGCGACACGTAGGGGTAAGGGGTGGATGATGACGCACGGCACGAACGCCCTGCTCGTCGAGGGGCGGCGGCAGGGCACGGCGACCGCGCCCGGCGCTTTCCGGCGCCGGCGCGGGGACGCCCTGCTCGCCGTGGTGGCCGGTGTCTTCGTCCTCGCGCAACTGCTGCTCGTCCGCCCCGGGATGGGCCTCGGCTGGGACGAGAGCGTGTACGTCAGCCAGGTCGGCGAGCAGGCCCCCGCCTCCTTCTTCAGCGCCCCACGCGCGCGTGGCATCTCGTTCCTGGTGGCCCCCGTCGCCTCCTGGTCCACCTCCACCCCGCTGCTGCGCGTCTACCTCGCCGTCCTGTCGGGCATCGGCCTCTACCTCGCACTCCGCCTGTGGCGCGGACTGTTCCCCGCCCGCGTCCTCGCCGGCGCCGGTGCCCTCTTCGCCTCCCTGTGGGTGACGCTTTTCTACGGTCCGCAGGCCATGCCCAACTACTGGGTGGCCATCGGCACCCTGGTCGCCGTCGCCTGCTTCCTGAAGGACCGGGCGTGGGGCGTCGTGGCCGGCGCCGCCCTCATGGCGCTGATGCGTCCCACCGACGCGGTGTGGGTGACCGTGCCCCTCCTCGTCCTAGCGGTGGCCACCCGCCGCGTACGGATGCTCGCCGCCCTCCTCGCGGGACTCGTCCTCGGCGCCGCCCAGTGGGTGATCGAGGCGTACGTCAACTACGGCGGCCTGGCCCAGCGCCTGCACCAGGGCTCCGAGATCCAGGGCGGCCTCGGCTGGAACTGGGCCGTCGACGACCAGATGCGCAGCCTCGTCGGACGCGCCCTGTGCCGGCCCTGCACCGGTTCGATGCCCCACCCCGCGATCACCGCCTGGTGGTACGCCCTCCCGCTGCTCGTCGCCCTCGGCGTGGCCGTCGCCGTCCGGGCCGGACGCCCCGCACGCACCCTCGTCCCCCTGGCCTGCGCCGCCTCGGCCGCCTTCCCCTACCTGTTCCTCATCGGCTACGCCGCGCCCCGCTTCCTGCTGCCGGCCTACGCGCTGCTGGCCATCCCGGTCGCCGACGGGCTGCTCCACCTGGTCACCGCCCCGGGCGGCCGGTGGCGGCCGCTGGCCACGACCCTGGTCGCGCTCGGCCTGACCGCACATCTCGCCGTCCAGTACGACGTGCTCGACCGCACCGTCACCCGCAGCACCGCCGACCGCCAGGCCTGGGCCCGGACCGCCGCCGATCTGCACCGGCTGGGCGTCCGGCCGCCCTGTCTGGTCACCGGGTACGAGGCGCTCCCCATCGCCTTCTACGCCGGCTGCTCCTCGGCCGCCGTCAGCGGACCCAACGCCAACTCCACGCCGGCGCGGATCCGCGAGACCGCCCGCCGCATCCCGGTCGCCCACCTCGTCGCGGACGACGGCAGCCCCGCCGGGTACGCCCGCGACTGGAGGCCCTACCGGCTCGACGGGAAGGACATCCGCATCGGGCCGGCGGGGGAGGGCTGAGAGGCATGACGACCGAGCGGGTCCTCCTTGCCCCCGGCCGAAGACGCCTCTACTGGCACACCGCGTTCACCCTCGCCGTCCTGGTCGGCGCGGCCTGCCTCGCCCACCGGCACTGGCCGGTGCTGGAACGCGGTGCCGTGCGCCTCGCCGTCGCCGACCAGGGCTGGCTGCTGGTGGGCGCCACGGCCGCCGCGGCGACCTGGGTCTGCGCGGCACTCGCCCAACAGGGCGCGGTCGTGCGCCGGTTGCCCCAAGGGCGGCTCGTGGCCACGCAGTTCGCCGCGAGCGCCGCCAACCACCTGCTGCCCGCCGGACTCGGCGCCGGCGCGGTGAACCTCCGCTTCCTGATGCGCTGCGGACTTTCCGCCGGCCGGGCCGCGAGCGCCCTCGCCGTCAAGGGCACCGCCGCCGGGGTCGTCAGGACCGTCCTGACCGTGGCGCTCGCGGTGGTCTGCCCCGGGGTGCTGCGGTTCCCGCGCCCCTCCGCCGGCATCCTGGCCGCCGTGCTCGCCGCCGCCGTATGCCTGGCTGTACTGCTGACCCGGTCCCGGTGCCGGCGCGCCCTCACGATCGTGGTCGCCGACATCAGGGCCGTACACGCCAACCCGCCCCGAGCCGCTGCCCTCTGGGGCGGTTCGCTGGCCTTCACCGCCCTGCACGCCGTGGTCCTGATCGCCGTCGCCCAGGCCGTGGCCCTGCCGCTGCCCCCGGTCCGGGTGGCGCTGCTCTACCTCGCCGCCAGCAGCGCCGCCGCCCTGCTGCCCACCCCCGGCGGGCTCGGCTCCCTCGACGCGGCCCTGGCTCTCGCCCTCACCGTCTCGGGCACCCCGGCGTCCGCCGCCGCCTCCGCGGTCCTCGGCTACCGGCTGCTGACGGTGTGGCTGCCGCTGGTGCCGGGCCTGGTGGTGCTCGCGGTCCTGGTGCGGCGCAAGGCCCTGTGACGGTACGCGTGTGTTTCCCGTCCCGTCGCGTCAGGTAGGACTCGGGTGTCGGAACCGGACCCGAGGGGGGAACGCCATGACGGACAGCGAGTGGGGCGGACGGCTGGGGGCGGAGTTCTTCACTCCCGGGACCTCGTCCTTCACCGAGTTCCTCACCGCCCACCGACCCGCCCTGCTGCCCACCCGCAGACCCTTCCCGGACGGCGTGCGCGCGGCCCCCGACCGGTTCCCGCACGGCACCACCGTGCTGGCGCTCACCTTCCGCGACGGCGTGCTGATCGCCGGCGACCGCAGGGCGACGATGGGCAACCTCATCGCCCAGCGCGACCTGGAGAAGGTGCACCCGGCCGACGACCACACCGCCGTCGCCTTCGCGGGCACCGTCGGTCTCGCGCTGGACATGGTCAAGCTGTACCAGGTCGAGCTCAAGCACTTCGAGAAGATCGAGGGCATCCCGATGACCCTCGACGCCAAGGCCCGGCGCCTGTCGGGCATGATCCGGCAGAACCTGGGCCAGGCCATGCAGGGACTTGCCGTCGTCCCCCTCCTCACCGGCTACGACCACACGGCCGACGACGGAGAGAAGGGCCGCATCTTCAGCTTCGACGTCGTCGGCGGGCTGTACGAGAAGACGGACTTCCACGCCGAGGGCTCCGGATCGCCCTACGCCCGGGGCGCGCTGAAGAAGCTGTTCCGCCGGGGGATGTCCCGCCGCGAGGCGGCGCTCGCCGCCCTCCAGGCCCTGTACGACGCGGCGGACGACGACTCCGCGACGGGCGGCCCGGACCTCAACCGCCGGATCTTCCCGATCATCTCCGTCATCACGGAGGACGGCTTCGAGCGCCTGCCCGAACCGGAGACGGCGGACCTCACCCGCGAGATGGTCGAGCAGCGCCGCTCCCGACCGGACGGCCCGACGGCCACGCCCTGACCGACGGGGCGCGGGGTCCGTCGAGCGGATCGTCCGGGGCCTCGGTGGACGCCCGGTCGAAGGGCCGACGCCGGACCGCCAGGGCCCGTAGAAGCCCGGCCGGAGGGCTCGTCGCCGGATCGCCAGGGCCCGTGGAAGCCCGGTCGAAGGGCTCGTCGCCGGATCGCCGGAACCCGTAGAAGCCCGGCCGGAGGGCACGTCAGCTCCGCCGTCCCACCTCCTTGCGCCACCTGGCGATCTGCTTGTCCGGATCGCCGGTGTACGACCAGGGGGTCCGGGTCGCCCGCCGCCCCAGCATCAGGAACAGCGGTCCCGCGATGTCCGGCAGACCCGCGAGACAGGCCGCGTGCGTCAGGTGGTTGAGGTCGCGCAGCTCCGCGGGGGCGACCTCGCCCGGAGGCCGGTCCTCGAGCCAGCGCTCCCAGGTGCGGCGTACGTCGCTCACGGCGCCGTCGTTGCTCCAGTGCTGGGCGAGCCCCACCGCGGACTGCCGCCCCTGGGCCGCGTCGAGTGCGAACCGGTACTCCTCGACCCGGGCGTACTGCACCAGCACCGGCAGCGCGCAGCCCGGCGGTGCCACCCCGGCCGCGTCGCGCGCGAAGTCGTACATCAGACCGTGGGTGCCGTGCCAGCGGGCCGAGTAGTAGTGCAGCACCTGGAGATGGCCCTCCACGCTGTACGGGTCGCGCCGGTGCAACTCGTCCCACCAGCGCGCCAGTTCCTGCCTGCGGACCCCGGCCGGGTAGAGCCGGGCCACCGAGATCAGCGAGATCCACGGGGTCGGGTCGTCCGGGGCGGCCTCGGCCGCCCGCAGACTCGCCAGCACCGCGGTGTCGACGCGGTGCTGGTCGATCGGCACCCCGCGGCCCGCGGCGATCGCCAGGTTGAACGCCCGGGCCGTCTCGGTTGCCGCCCGCAGCACCAGCGCGTCGGGGCTGTGCGGTTCGGCCGCCAGCCATGACTCCACCGTCGAACTGCCCGCGCAGGCCTGGGCGAGCAACCGGACCCGGTGCCCGCGCACCGGCCAGTCGGACCCGGTCGCCCGCAGCAGTTCCCGCAGTCCCTGCCAGCGCCCGATGACGACGTCCTGACGGGCCGTGGTGAGGGGAAGGTCCCCGCAGTCGGGGTCGAAGTCGGGGACGAAGCGGTCTCGCGCCATCGTGATCCCCCTCAGAAGTCGGTCGGGAGACCCTCGTGGACACGCGACTGCGTGGGCACGACGCCGCCGGGGACGTAGTCCGCCTCGACCGTGCGGGTGGCGTCGAGCCTGGCGGGCCGGTAGTAGTCGCTGCCCTTCCTCCAGTACCAGAGCATCGGGAACAGACCGACGGCCAGCCCGCCGAGGCCGATGGTGACCGCCGCGGAGCTGAGTGAGCCGAGCGACTCCACGAAGACCCAGAACATGAACAGCGAGCCCAGCAGCGGCCACAGCCCGCCGAGGACGAAGTCGGCCGCGGACCTCAGCAGCATCTTGCGGTAGGCGACGACGGCCGCGAGACCCGCCAGACCGTAGTAGACGGCGATCTGCAAACCGATCGCCGAGATCGCGTCGGAGAGGATGTCGCCCACCGTGCCCAGGGCGTTGGAGGCGACGAACATCACCAGCGCCACCCCGCCGACCACGGCGATGGCGACCCAGGGCGTGTTCCACTCGCGGTGCACCCGGCCGAGCGCCGACGGCATCGTCCGGTCGCGGCCCATCGCGAACAGCGAGCGGGTGACCTGGATGAGCGTGGTCTCCAGGGTGGCGATGGTGGACAACATCACGGCGACGACGAGCAGTCGGCCACCCCAGCCTGGCCAGATCTCCTCGCCGAGCACCGCCAGCACATTGGCCTCGTTCTCATGGACCTGCGTCGAGGACAGCACGACGTTCACGGTGACGGTGAACACCTCGAACAGCAGGAAGACGATGCCGACCCCGATCAGGCCCGCCAGTCCGGTCGTACGGCGACTGTCGCGGGTCTCCTCGCTGAGGTTGCTGGTGACGTCCCAGCCCCAGAAGTAGAACGCGGCGATCAGCGCGCCGGAGGCGAACTCGGACATGCCGTCGAACTGGCCGAGACCGAGCCAGGACCAGTCGAGGGCACGGGCGTTGTCGGTGTGGAAGAAGGCCAAGGCCGCGAAGAGGGCGAGTACCGCGAGTTCGACGCCGGACATCAGCAACTGCGCGCGGACGGTGAGCCGGGCGCCGCCGAGCACCACCAGGATCATGATCACGAACCAGACCGCGCCGACCAGGGTGGACAACGCCGTGTCGTCGGCGAGCCCTTCGTCGAACAGGGCCAGCGTCATCGCCCCGGCGGGCAGCGAGCCGGCCACCATGAAGATGGTCGCCGACACCACCAGCGCCCAGCCGCTGAGGAAGCCGAGGAAGGGGTGGAGCGTGCGGCCCACCCACGAGTAACTGGCGCCCGCGTTCACGTCGATACGGCTGAGACGGCTGAACGCCAGCGCGATGCCCAGCATCGGGATCGCGCAATACAGGAGCGCGGCCGGACCGGCGAGGCCCACCGCGCCGACCAGGACCGCGGTGGTCGCGGCGATCGAGTAGGCCGGGGCGCTGCCCGCGACCGCCATCACGACTGTGTCGAACATGCCGAGGGCGTTGGCCTGCAGCCCTCTGCCCCTGCTGTTGCTCATGCTCAAGCTGCTTTCCGTCATGCACGACGCGGGGACGACCAGGCCCCGACGGCGTAGGGGGGTGGGGGGTGGAGCCCGCCTCGGACGGAAGAGGGATGGCCTCGGTCAGAAGCGGCACATGGGGGGCGGCGGACACCGTTCAGCACAGCGTCGGCAGACGGTCACACCGTGTGTGCGAGTGATGATAGCCCTACCGGATCTCCTTTCAAGATTGACCGGAGGGAAACTCCCGCAGCCAACTGCGCCGCAGCTCAGGGACATTGACGAGGCACCGAGAGCGAAGACCGTGCTGCGCCGGACGCGCGACGGCACCCTCGACCAGGGGGACCGAGGGCCGGCCCCTCAGTCGCCGATGCGGTCGATCTGCCGGAGCCGGTTCGTGGCGTCCAGGGCGGCGACCTTGTAGGACTCCGCGAGGGTCGGGTAGTTGAAGACGGCGTCGACCAGATAGTCGACCGTGCCGCCGCAGCCCATCACGGACTGGCCGATGTGGATCAGCTCGGTGGCACCGGTGCCGAAGCAGTGCACGCCCAGCAGGGTGCGGTCCGTGGGAGACACCAGCAGCTTCAGCATGCCGTGCGAGTCGCCGATGATCTGCCCCCGGGCCAGCTCCCGGTAGCGCGAGATGCCGACCTCGAACGGCACGCTGTCCTCGGTGAGTTGATCCTCCGTCCGGCCCACGAAACTGATCTCGGGAATCGTGTAGATGCCGATCGGCTGGAGCTGGTGCATCCGCCCGACGGGCTCCCCGAAGGCGTGGTAGGCCGCCGCACGGCCCTGCTCCATCGAGGTCGCGGCGAGCGCGGGGAAGCCGATGACGTCGCCGACGGCGTAGATGTGCGGTACCTGGGTGCGATAGTGCTCGTCGACCGTGATCCGGCCGCGCCGGTCCGCGGTCAGTCCCGCCTTGTCGAGGTCGAGGTCGTCGGTGAGGCCCTGTCGGCCCGCCGAGTACATCACCGCGTCAGCGGGGATCTTCTTGCCGCTCTCCAGGATCGTCAGCGTGCCCCGGGAGTGCCGCTCCACCGCGGCCACCGTCTCCCCGAAGCGGAAGGTCACGGCGAGGTCCCGCAGGTGGTACTTGAGCGACTCGATCACCTCGACGTCGCACAGGTCGAGCATGCCGGCACGCTTCTCCACGACGGTGACCTTGCTGCCGAGCGCGGCGAACATGGAGGCGTACTCCATGCCGATGACCCCGGCGCCGACGATCACCATCGACCGCGGCACCCGCTCCAGGGCGAGGACGTTGTCCGAGTCCATGATGGTCCGGCCGTCGAACTCGACACTGTCCGGGCGCGCGGGCCGGGTGCCCGTGGCGATGACGATGTGCTCGGCGCTGAGCAGCCGTTCGTGGCCGCTCGGCTCGCGCAGGGCGACGGTGTGGGGGTCGACGAACCGGCCGGTGCCGGCGTACAGGGCGATGTGGTTGCGGGAGAGCTGGCTGCGGATGACGTCGACCTCGCGGTTGACCACGTGCTGGGTGCGGGCGGTCAGGTCGGCGACGGTGATGTCCTCCTTGAGCCGGTAGCTCTGGCCGTAGAGGTCGCGCTGGGTGAGACCGGTGAGGTACAGCACCGCCTCGCGCAGGGTCTTGGAGGGGATGGTGCCGGTGTGGATGGAGACCCCGCCGACCATGTCGGGGCGGTCGACGACGGCCACGCGGCGGCCCAGCTTGGCCGCGGCGATGGCGGCTTTCTGGCCACCCGGACCGGATCCGATGACGAGCATGTCGAAGTCGGGCACCCTCCGCAGTCTGACAGCCCGGGTGCCCGGTTCGAAAGGGGAACCGGCAGGCACGCCGTGTCCGCCGCCGGCCGCGTCCGGACCTGGACGGTCCGCGGGGCGTTCCCACCTCGGGCTTGGCGTCGGCAGCTGTGTCGCGTCCGCCCGGACCGGACGCGGCCTTCCCGCGGCCACGGGGGTGGAGCGCGGCGTCCAGCAGGACTGCGGGCGCGCGACTGACCTGCACGGCGACACCGGCGAGCAGGTGGGGCGGGCGCGCAGACAGCCTGGTCCAGCGGATGCCGGTGCCGTGCCTGGCGCCGCGTGCCCGTGCGAGGGCGCGACGAAGTGACGGCACCCGGCGGGACGGGCGCCGCCCGGCGGGCCCGGCCGGGACCGGGCCCGACAGGGCTCAGGGCAGCAGCTTCTCCAGAGCGGCCGGTCCCTCGGTCTCCAGCTTGCGCCGGGCCCATTCCAGGTTCTGGGGCGTGAGGTCGCGGCCTGCGGCGAGGACCACGTCCTCGGGCGACACCTCGGTGCCGGTACGGGTGTGGAGCAGGGCGTCCGGGGTCGCGTGGTCCTCGGACGGCCCGGACGCGTCGGGCTGTGACGTCGGCATGATCTCTGCTCCTCGGGTCGTCAGCGGGTCCGCTATCACCATTCACCCCGGAAGCGCCGTGTGCATCCCGAGGGGCCCGTCGAGGTGCCCGGGCGATCCACCGGAGACCGCGGCGCCTGGGACGGTGTGGTGCGCACGCCCTCCTCCTGAGGGGCGTCGTCGGAGCGACGCGACCGTCGTACGGCTGCTCAGGGCCCGGCCGCTCCGACCGTCGCGACGCTGCTTCGAAGGACACGGTCACCCGGGACTGAGGACCAGCATCGTCACGTCGTCCAGGACGGTCCCGCAGTACCCCGCCAGATCGCGCCACACCCGCTCCACCAGGTCCGCGGGCTCGGCGCCGGCGAAGCCGGGGAGCCGGTCCGCCAGGGGGTAGAAGGCGCCGTCCGCCCCGCGGGCCTCGGAGACCCCGTCGGAGGCGAGGAAGAGCCGGTCACCCGGCCGGAGCGGCACCGTGACCCCCACCGGGGCACCGGTCCCGGACAGCCCCAGCCCCAGCGGTACCCCCGCCGGCACCGCGAGCTCCCGCACCCGGCCCTCGCGCAGCAGCAGCGGCGCCGGATGCCCGCACACCACGATCCGCACCTCCCGTGCGTCGGCGGCGAACTCCAGCACCACCGCCGTGGCGAACAACTCGGCGTGCGGCACGTCCGCGGAGTCCACCCCCAGCCGGCGGTCGAGCCGCGCCACCACCGCCTCCGGGCCCGGCTCGTCCAGCACCGCCTCCCGGAACGCCCCCAGCAGTGAGGCGACCGTCGCCACCGCCGACAACCCGTGTCCCTGCACGTCCCCCATCACCGCGCGCACACCGCCCGGCCCCTGGCGCACGTCGAAGAAGTCCCCGCCCACCAGCGTCCCGCTCTGCGCCGCCCGGTACAGCCCCGTGCACCCCACCGGCCCCACCCGCTCCGGCAGCGGCGGCACCACGGCACGCTGGGCGGCCTCGGCGACCGCCCGCTCGGTGTCCAGCTGCGCGTCCCGGTGACTGCGGACGAAGGACACCAGCACGCTCAGCGCGGCGACGAAGGCGACGGTCAGCAGATCGGTGGTCCCGGGGTCGTTGAGCCGGAACGCCGGGACGACCAGCACGGTCACCACCAGGCCGCCGAGGAGCGCGGTCGCCACCGGGCCGTACGACAGCACGGCCAGCGGCGGGATGGCGCCCAGTACGAAGCCGATGTCCAGGGGATCGGGGCTGGCCAGGGTCGCCGCGCAGACCGCCGCGAGCAGGGCCGGCGGCAGCACCCGTACCCAGCCCGGCGGCGGTGCCCCGCGCAGCCAGCCACGCCGCTCCCGGCGGTCCCGTGCGACCCGCGCCTCTCCCACGTCTCCACGGTCCACCGACCGGGGGCGCGCCGCACGCCGGAAAAGCGCTGGACGCCCGCGCGGACGGGCCCTTAACGTGAGCGCGTCACGCCCCGAGACGACGGAAGGAGGCGAGTGCCGTGCAGTACACCGACATCCAGCGCTCCCTTCTCGTCGCCCCCGGCGTGCGTCATTGAGCTTCCCGGGAGCGCTACCCGCCGTACGCATCCCGGAGGAATCCATGACCGCACTGGTCATCCGCCAGCTCGACGACAGCACCGCCCATGAGTTCGACTCTCTGCCCGACCCGCTCGGTGTCCGCGCCGCGCACCCGCTGACCCGGCACCGGCCCGACTGGCAGCGGGTGGCGCTGCGCGACGGCCGGATCGTCGCCCGTGCCGCCTGGTGGGGCGGGCCCGAGGACACCGAACCGCTGACCGTGGACCGGTTCGACTTCGCCGAGGGCGAGGAGGAGGCCGGTACCGAACTCCTGCGGACGGCCCCCTGGCAGGTCGGCATCGACTTCAGCCTGCCGCCCGGCTGGCGCGAGGACCCCGTCCTGCGCAGCGCGGTGGAGGCCCGCTTCTCCGCCGCGCGGGCGGCCGGGTACGAGCTTCTCGTCGAGCGCTTCACCTACCGTTGGACCCCCGAGTGCGGGCTGCCCGAGCGGCCGGGGCGCCTGGTCTTCGGTCCGGAACCCGACGACTCGGTGTTCTTCGACGCGCTGCGCCGCATCCACTCCGCCACCCTGGACGCCCACGCGCGCAAGGCCGCCGCCGAGGGCGGCGCCGACCGGGCCGCCCAGGAGGAGCTGGACTTCTTCCACTGGTGCCCGTCACCGCGCGAGTGGTGGCAGACCGCCCGGACACCGGACGGAGAGCTGGTCGGGATCCACATCCCCGCACGCAACCACCAGTCCCCGATCGTGGGGTTCATCGGCGTGGTGCCCGAACAGCGCGGCCACGGCTACGCCTACGACCTGCTGACCGAGTGCACGCACTACCTGGTCGCCCAGGGCGCCGAGGCGGTCGTCGGCGCGACCGACCAGGGCAACTTCCCCATGGCCGCGCACTTCACGAAGGCCGGCTACCCCGTGACACGGGAACGGGTCAACTTCCACCTCCCGGCGCACGCGGGGTAGCCGAAGCAGGTCGCGCGGTGCGCACGCCGCCGCTGTCAGTGCCGGATGGCAGGGTGTCCGGAACAGTCGGCAACGGGTGACGGAGGCGGAGTGGGCGGGTTCGAGGGCCAGGTCTGGCGACTGCACAGCGGCGGCGAGCCGATCGGGGAGATCCTGATCGACGGCGCCGACTTCCCCTGGCTCTCGGGCCGCTTCCGCGCCACCCCCGCCTTCACGCCGCTGCGCGAGCTGTTCGCCCGCGAACTCGCCCTGATGGAAGGGGAGGAGATCGAGAAGTGGGAGCGGGTCTACGACGAGGTGCGCCGCCGGGTGTCACTGACCTCGCCCGACGGCCCGGTCCCCGAGTTCCTGCTGCACATCGAGGGCGACGCCGCCTGGTTCCGGTGGAGCGAGGAACCGTTCGACGACTAGCCGCCGCCCCTGCGCGCTTGGCTGCCGGGGACGTCGAAAGGACCTTGATGCAGAGCCACTTGACCGCCCACGCGCTCGGCGCCGGACCATGGACGATGACACGCGAGACCCCGGACGACTGGTACGAGACGTGCCCGGCGGAGGCCGACTGGGCCGTCCTGCGCCGGCGCATCTGCCAGGCCGGGGTGTCCTGGCCGGACGAACTGGGCCGGTTCATCGACGGTCCAGCCGGAGTGCGCGATCGACCCGGACTGACCGCGGCGCAGCGCGAGTTCGCCGCCGCCAAGGTCGTCGGCAGGCCGGCCACCCCGCCGGATCCGGCCGCGGTCGCGCGGCTCGCGGACGTCCGCGTCGGCTGAGCGGGTTCAGCCGAGGTCGTCGTCGCCGCCGAGCAGGCTCTCGGCCGCCGCGAGGATCTCCGTGACCCGCAGCCCGAACGCGGCGTCACACGGGTGCGGGCGGCCGGTGCGCGCCGCGGCGAGCAGGGCGTCCGCGGCCCGTCCCAGCGCGGGGACCGCCCCGTCCGGGCTGCGCGGCAGCAGCGTCATCCCGGACTCGCCCCGCAGTTCGACGGCGGCCCCCGCCGCCGCGGGCGGAGCGGTCAGGCTCAGGGTCAGGGTGCTCGACGCGCCCCCGGTGTGCTCCAGGACCAGGTGCACGGTGTCCGCGGGCCCGTGCGCGGCCGCCGCCACCTGTCGTACGTCGCCGAGGACCGGCAGCAGCACCGACAGCGCGTGTGGCCCGACGTCCCACAGGGCGCCCTTCTCCCGCCGCCACGGCGAGGCCCCGAAGGGGCTGTCCGTGGTGAACACCGCGCCGAGCCACTCGGCCCGCGCGGTGAACCAGCCGTCGGCGGCGGCCTGTTCGGTGATCCACGCCTCGGTCACGCTCTGGAAGCGGGTGGTGAAGAACACGACCGAGGCGACGCCGGCCTCCCGCACGGACGCCACCACGGCCCGGCCCTGCTCGACCGTCGGCGCGAGCGGCTTGTCCAGCAGCAGATGGCGGCCCGCGCGCGCCGCCCGTACCGCCAACTCGGCCTGCACGGCGGGCGGCAGCGCCACCGCGACGGCGTCCACGTCGGCGATCAGCTCGTCGACGTCGTCGTAGGCCCGCGTGCCGAACCGGTCCGCCAGCTCCTTGGCGGCCTCCGTACGGCGGCCCCACACCCCGGCGAACTCCAGCTCGCCGTGTGCGCTCAGGGCGGGCGCGTGCGCCCCCTCGGCCCATGGTCCGGTGCCGAGCAGTCCGATACGCATACCCCCGCCTTTCCGTGCCCCGAAGGTCCAGGGTGAGCGTGCGCCACGGACCGCGGGCCGCGCAACCGGAATGCCCGCACAGGTCGCTGAGCTGCCGGGGCACGCACCCGAGCGTCCGGTCGCGTGCCGGCGGGCGCGGTTGGCGAGCGGTGCCCCGGACGGCGGGCGATTCAGTCCTCCCGCTGCTGAATGCGTTCGCGTTCTTCTATTGGACCTCGGGGGTGCCGCGGGTTCAGGCTGGGGTGCGTCCCGTGCGGTGAAACCGCTTGCCGCGCGCGGGCACCCCACCGTCCCGCGCGACCGCCGGAAAGAGGGCACGAGGCATGCACACGCGACGCATCGGTGACGTGGAGGTCAGTGCGATCGGACTGGGCGGGATGCCCATGTCGATCGAGGGGCGGCCGGACGAGGCACGTTCGCTCGCCACGCTGCACGCCGCCCTGGACGCCGGAGTGACGCTGATCGACACCGCGGACGCCTACCACCGGGACGCCGACGAGGTCGGGCACAACGAGTCCCTGATCGCCAAGGCCCTCGCCTCCCACGGCCGGGGCGCCGAGGTCCTGGTCGCCACCAAGGGCGGCCATCTGCGCCCCGGCGACGGCAGCTGGACCCTCGACGGCAGCCCGGAGCACCTGAAGGCGGCCTGCGAGGCGTCGCTGCGGCGGCTCGGGGTGGAGGCCATCGGGCTGTACCAGTTCCACCGCCCCGACCCGCGCGTGCCGTACGCCGAGTCGGTCGGCGCGATCCGGGACCTGCTGGACGAGGGGAAGATCCGGCTGGCGGGCATCTCCAACGCGAACCCGGAGCAGATCAGGCAGGCGCGGGACATCCTCGGCGGCCGGCTGGCCTCCGTGCAGAACCAGTTCTCCCCGGCCTTCCGTTCCAGCGAGCCGGAGCTGCGGCTGTGCGACGAGCTCGGCATCGCGTTCCTGCCCTGGAGCCCGCTCGGCGGCATCTCCCGGGCCCGCGAACTGGGCTCCGCCTACGCGCCGTTCGCCCGGATCGCCGAAGGCCACGGGGTGAGCCCGCAGCGGGTGTGTCTGGCCTGGATGCTCGCCAAGTCGCCGGTGGTCGTGCCGATCCCGGGCGCCAGCCGCCCGGAGACGATCCTGGACTCGGTGGCCGCGGCCGAACTGACCCTCACGGCCGCGGAGATCGCCGAACTGGATGCGGTGTAGTCCGGCTCGACGGCGGAGACCGCGTCTGCCCCACACCATGTGACCCGGCACCCCGGAAGGAACCGCCGTTCATGGCCTCGCCGTTGGAGAGACCGCTCGACCACCGTTACCGGGGCGAGCATCCCGTCCGCACGCTCGGCTACCTCTTCCGCGCCGACCGCAACCGCCTCGCCGGTGCGGTCGGCGTCTTCGCGGTCAAGCACAGCCCCGTGTGGCTCCTGCCGCTGATCACCGCGACCATCATCGACACCGTCGTCCAGCACCGGCCGATCTCCGAACTCTGGCTCAGCACCGGGATCATCCTGTTCATCCTGCTGGTCAACTACCCCCTGCACCTGCTCTACGTACGCCTGTTGTACGGCAGCGTGCGCCGCATGGGCACCTCCCTGCGCTCCGCGCTGTGCACCCGGATGCAGCAGCTGTCCATCGGCTACCACTCCCGTGTCAGCGCCGGCGTGCTCCAGGCGAAGGTGGTCCGGGACGTGGAGACCGTGGAGCAGATGGTGCAGCAGACCGCCGAGACCGGGCTCGGCGCGGGCACCGTGCTCATCGGCGGACTCGT
The DNA here is from genome assembly GCF_044386545.1 of Streptomyces sp. NPDC020489. Taxonomy (NCBI): domain Bacteria; kingdom Bacillati; phylum Actinomycetota; class Actinomycetes; order Kitasatosporales; family Streptomycetaceae; genus Streptomyces; species Streptomyces sp. NPDC020489. The sequence goes on along the minus strand of NZ_JBIRUZ010000005.1, from coordinate 621,673 downwards.
CATCATCGGCATCCGCACACCGGAGTTCCTGCCGGTCTTCCTGGTCGTCGTGCCCGCCGCCGCGCTCGTCGTCGCCCGCCTGCGGGCCCGGCTGCGCACCCACAACGAGCACTTCCGGCACGAGGTGGAGACGCTGTCGTCCCGCGTGACCGAGATGACCCGCCTCATCCCGGTCACCCGCGCCCACGGCCTGGAGGGCAAGGCGCTGCGCCGCATGGACGGCACCCTGCACCGGCTGCTCACCTCCGGCATGCGCCTGGACCTCGTCAACGGCCGCTTCGGTTCGCTGGCCTGGGTGGTGCTCAACGTCGTCGGCGTGCTCGTCCTCGCGGGCGCCGCGCTGGTGTCGTACTACGACGTCTGGGGCGTCACCGCGGGCGACGTCGTGATGCTCAGTGCCTTCCTGACCACGCTCACCAACTCCACGACCACCCTGGCGGGCCTCGCTCCCGTCATCACCAAGGGGCTGGAGTCGGTCCGTTCGGTCGGCGAGGTCCTCCAGGAGCCCGAACTGGAGGACAACGAGGGCAAGTCCGAGGTCGCCGAGGTGCGCGGCGCCGTCGCCTTCGAGCAGGTGGGGCACGCGTACGGGGCCGGTGAGCGGCCCGCCGTGCACGACTTCACGCTGTCGGTGCGACCGGGGGAGACCATCGCCCTGGTCGGCGCGTCCGGCGCGGGCAAGTCCACCGTCCTCAACCTCGTGATCGGCTTCATCCGGCCGACCTCGGGCCGACTGCTCCTCGACGGCACCGACATGAACACCCTGGACCTGCGCACCTACCGGCGGTTCGTGTCGGTCGTGCCGCAGGAGTCGATCCTCTTCGACGGCACGATCCGCGAGAACGTCGCCTACGGCATGGAGGACGAGGCCGACGAGGAGGCGGTGCGCGCGGCGCTGCGGGACGCCAACGCGCTGGAGTTCGTGGACCGGCTCCCGCAGCGCCTGGACACCCTGGTGGGCGAGCGCGGGGCCCGGCTGTCCGGCGGGCAGCGCCAGCGTCTCGCCATCGCCCGCGCCCTGATCAGGAACCCCAGGGTGCTGGTGCTGGACGAGGCGACCTCGGCCCTGGACACCCGTTCCGAGGCGCTGGTCCAGCAGGCGCTGGCCCGGCTGCTGGCGGGGCGTACCACGTTCGTGGTGGCGCACCGGCTGTCCACCGTGCGGGGCGCCGACCGGATCGTGGTGCTGGGCGACGGCCGCATCCAGGAGATCGGCACCCACGAGGAACTCCTGCGCCGGGGCGGGGCGTACACCGCCCTGCACGCGGGCCAGGTCGCCTGAGGGCTGCCGTCCCTCAGGCGGCGCTGCTGCGCGGAACCCGGCGCGAACAGGCCACGTCGTGCTGCGTCCCGCAGCTCGTCCACCAGGGCTCACAGCACGCGGCGTCCAGCTCGGCGCGCACGACGGCGTCGGTGGCGCCGGGCCCGGTGCCGCGCAGTCGCGGTCCGGCCGCCGGCTCGCGGGGCTCGGTCTCGCGGACGAGGGCGATCAGCGGGACCAGGCTCGCTACGGCGAAGAGACACGCCGCCCACCAGGGGCCGTGGCTCACCTCGACGACCGTGGTCAGGGCGAGACCGGCGCTGGTGGTGACGTAGAGCGCGCAGAGCAGGCGCTGGGGGCAGTTCATGGGCGTACACCGTTCGTGCGTTCATGCGTCCGTGCTGAGGGGCTGCCCCCTGTTCAACTGTTCACGCCCGCCGGGGAAGCGGTTCGGTTCCATAGTTGCCGGAACGTCACTCCTGCGGGTCTGGCCCCAAGCGGATTCGAGCGTCAGTCGGGTCCGCGCCGAAAGGATTCCGTCAATCGTGAGCCGGAGAGCGGCAGACGTGATTGGTCTCGCATCGCCCGGGCATACGCAGCGAAAATCGAGAGAGGGGCTCTTCGTGCTCGTTCCGGATCCGAAGGTCGTCAGAGAGCTGTTGACGCGGTACGCATCGCTGCGGATCGCCGACGCGGAGCGGGGCAACCCGGTGACGACAAGGGAGTTGGAGGACGTCAGCTACACGCTGTGCGTCATGATGGGCACCACCTGTGTCCACGAGGCCGTCGCGAAGGCGGACGCTCTGCTCGTCGGTGTCGGCCGGGCGGCGGACCTGTCGGAGGAACCTGCCGGGCGCGGCGGTCTGCTGGCGGTGTGAGGTTCGTCGGCACCGGCCCGCGGGCTCAGACGCGGGCCGCCCGGGCGTCCGGGCTCCCGTGGAAGGCCGCGCGGTAGGCCTGCGGACCGGTGCCGACGACCTTGCGGAACCGCTCGCGGAACGCGGTCGGTGAACCGAACCCCGCCTGTCGCGCGATGCGCTCGATCGGGTGGTCGCTGCTCTCCAGCAGGTACTGGGCGCGCCGCACCCGCGCCCGCAGCAGCCACTGGAGCGGTGTGGTGCCGGTCTGCTCGCGGAAGCGCCGGCTGAAGGTCCGCTCGCTCATGCCCGACCGGGCCGCCATCGCGCCGAGGGTGATCTCCCGGGAGAGGTTGTCCTCCATCCACTCGAGGACTGGTTCGAGTGTCGAGCCGCGCGGCACCGGTGGGTGGTCGTGGACGATGAACTGGGCCTGGCCGCCCTCGCGTTCCAGGGGCATGACGGACATCCGGGCGGCGTCCGCGGCGACCGCGGACCCGAAGTCGCGGCGGATCATGTGCAGACACATGTCGAGGCCGGCGGCGGCGCCCGCCGAGGTGAGGATCCGGCCGTTGTCGACGTAGAGGACGTCCGGTTCGACCCGTACCTCCGGGAAGCGGCGTGCCAGCTCCTTCGCGGCCACCCAGTGGGTGGTGGCGCGCAGCCCGTCCAGCAGCCCGGCCTCGGCCAGGACGAAGGCACCCGCGCACACCGAGGCGATCCGGGTACCCGCCGCTGCCGCCCGCCGCAGCGCCTCCAGCACGGGCGCGGGTGTCGGCCCGGCCTCCGGCGAACAGCCCGGCACGATCACCGTGTCGGCGTCCGCGAGCGCCTCGAGGCCGTGCTCCACGCGCAGCGAGAAGCCGCAGTCGGCCCGGACCTCGGGCGCCGCGGCGCACAGCCGGATCCGGTAGGGGCGGCGTCCGTCGGGCAGCCGCGTCCAGTCGAAGACCTGCATCGGTGCCGCCATGTCGAACGGCACCACCTGGTCGAGCGCCATGATCGCCACGGTGTGCATGACCGCCACGATAGGCGGGTTCCCGCCAGTGCCACCAGCTGGGTCCGAGGCAAGAACCCACTGGTCGTGGGCGTTGGCGGGAATCCGTTGGAAGCTGTCGTTTCAGCCTCTGTGCCCGCCGGTGCGAAGATCCCTAGCGTGGCGTCCGAACCCCTTCGAACGATCCTGGACGCCCCCTCATGACCAAGTTCCTGCTGTCCCTGCACGTCCTGGCCGCCATCGTCGCCGTCGGCCCCGTGACGGTCGCGGCCAGCATGTTCCCGCCCGCCGTGCGTCGAGCGGACCCCTCCTCCCCGGCGGCTTCGGGGACCGTCGCCCTGCTCCACCGCATCTGCCGGATCTACGCCCGCCTCGGCCTGGCGGTGCCGGTCCTCGGCGTCGCCACCGCCGCCGCGATGGGCGTCCTGGGCGACGGCTGGCTCGTCGTCTCCATGACCCTGACCGCCGTGGCCGCGGGTTTTCTGGTCGCGTTCGTCCTGCCGCGTCAGGAGGAACTCCTCGACGCGCTGGACGGCGGGCAGCCGGTCGAGCGCGGGCAGACCGTCCAACTCGCCATGTTCGCCGGTGTTTTCAACCTGCTGTGGGCCACGGTCACCGTTCTCATGATCGTCCGCCCCGGCTCCACGACCGGAGCCTGAGTCAAGCCGAACGGTGGAATTCACCCCGCAGGGTGCAGTGGCGCCTAGACTCGGCAGCTGCGCCCATACCTGTGGGCCGTCACACGAAAGGCACGTTGACGGGTGTTCCAGGATTCCCCCATCTATGACCGACTCATCGCGGAGCGCGGCGACGTACCCACTCAGGTTCGCAGGGAGGCCGAGCGAGTCAGCAGGGAACTGGAGTTCGTCATGCAGCCCCTCCACTCCATGGGCCGCACCCACCTGGGCGACCTGCCACCCGCCCCGCCCGCCCCGCAGTGGCAGCGGGCGGCCCTGCCCGGCCCCGGACAGCTGTGACCCTCAAGGCACCGCGGTGTCCCTGCCGTTGACCCGCCCGGCGGGGCCCGGCTCGGGACGGGCCAGCCATGCGGCGACGGTGCGGGCGATCGGCTGACCCGTCTCCACCTCGACGAAGCCGAACTGCCCCGACTGGTTGCACTCCAGGAACCACCACGTCCCGTCGGCGTCCTCGGCGAAGTCGAAGGCGCCATAGGCCAGTTCCGCGTCCCGGAGATAGGCGCGCACCGCGTCGGCGACGCGCGGCGGCACGTCGGCGGGCACCCACGGGGTGGCGGGAGAGGCGAACCGCACATCCACGTCGTCGTCCTCCGTGGCGGCCTTGCGCGCGGCCAGCATCCGCTCACCCACCACGGTCAGCCGTATGTCCGCCCGCTTGGCGACCCGCCGCTGGAGCAGGGTGGGGCCGAAGGCGACGGCGGAGAAGTCCGTGTCCGGCGCGACCCTGCTGGTGGGCACCGCTCGCGGCGGGTCCTGCGGATGCGCCCCGGAGACCGGTTTGACCACCAGGTCCGGATAGCGCTCGGAGAACTCACGGGCGGCCTGCGGGAAGGTCGTGATCAGCGTGGCCGGCACGGGCAGCCCGCAGCGCTGGGCGAGCCGCAGCTGCCAGGGCTTGTGCCGGGCCCGTGCCGCCGCGTCGGGATGGTTCATCCAGCGTGCCCCCGAGCCGCGGAGCACGCCGTACAGCGCCTGTGACGACTCCTCGGTCAGCCAGGCGGAGGGTGCGGCGGCCCGGGCGCCGGGGGCGCCGGGCCGCCGCACCCAGACCGACCGCAGCCCGCTGATGCTCACCAGCCGGCCTCCCGACGACAGATGGCCGCGGAACGAGCCGTGCACGTACTCGGCCGACAGCGACACCCCCTCCGTGAGGTCGGCCGGGTCGAGCCGGACCACCGGAGTTCCCGTCGCGTTGAGATGGACCACCACCATGTCGGCGGTGACGTCCTCTTCACAGGTCAGGATCAACACGGTCATGTGCGTCCGCCCGTGTTCAGTCGTCGAAGTGCGTCTTCGACCCCGCCGTGGAGGTCGTGGTCCCCAGTTCCCTCAGCAGCGCCTGGTCGTGGGCGGCGATCCGCCCGTCGGAGAGCACGTTCAACTGCCGCCCGGAGTCGTAGACATACGGTGCGGTGCCCTCCGACTGTGCTGCCGGACGTGCGTAGTTGAGCGCGAACGGTTGCATCGTCTCTCCCTCGTGGGTCCTGCGCCGATCCAGCGATGGTCACCTTGCGCCGTCGCCCGGTCCACCGACTTCCGTCGGCTTCCTGAGACTTATACGAATCGAACGGGTGATTGGTTTCCTTACGCTGCGTAGTCATCTGCGGTTCACGGTCCGCACAACGGAGGAGACGTGGGTGAACTCACACAGGTTCACTGCGGGAGCTCTTGCGCATGGTCCGCAACGCCAGGAGCAGGACGCCGATGTCGTCGAGGTAGACGGGATCGGGCACCAGGTCGGTCGGCAGGAAGAAGTACGCGAGGGCACCCCAGAAGACCCAGCGCGGTCCGGTCGGGAGTCCGGCCAGCCGCAGTCCGCGCCGGGCTCTGACCAGGCGTACGAACACCGCGACGGCGACGGCCAGGACGGCCGCCGCGACGAGTGCGGCCACGGCGATCCACTGGGTGCTGATGTTCACCGGCCCTCCTTGCCTGCGGGTGCCGCGAAGTGGGCACAGAGTCGGATTCCCCTTCGGGGCCCCGATATGGCTCACGGCGGCCGAACCGGTGTGCTCGATCACCAGCGAGGAGGACGGGGCGAGGGCGCCGAGCGGCGTCATACCCCTGGCCCACCCGAGTGGCACGGCCCCGCGAGGCCGCCTACTAATGGTCACCGTAACGTCGCGTGTCGCGCGTCGGGGGCGCATCAGCGGCGACCGCACCCCATCCTTTGGAGCCCCGCATGACCACTAGTCCGTCAACCCCGCAGTCGAACGAACCCGCCATACCCGCCACGGAGAACACCGGCTCCCTGAGCCAGTGGCCCGTCGTCGCGAACGCGAGCGGTCCGGCGTACGGCGATCCGGTGGACGGCCTCGTGCGTGCCGCCGTGGCCGACCGGCCGCTGGAAGAGGTGGCCCAGCTCATCACACTTCTCGAACAGTCCCCGCTGTACGCGCGGGCCACGGTCGACGCGCTCCGCGCGGTCGGCGCCAACCGTTCCGTGGACGACGTCACCCGGCTGGTCGTCCTGCTCACCCGCCCGCCCAGAGACGCGGCGAGCGCCGACGAGGCGATCCGCGCCGCCGTCGAGACCCGCCCCGTCGAGGACGTGACCCGGCTGATGGCCCTGCTGCAACAGGCGCCGCTGGAGCCCCGCTGCGGGCAGGAGGCGCTCAGGGCGGCCGCCACCGGCCGGCCCGTCGAGGAACTCGTGGAGTTGATCGGCCGTCTGGCGGATGAGCGCCACGACTCCCACCCGCCCCAGGCGGCGGAGCCGTCCACACCCGCGGACGCCCCCAACCCGGGGCTGCCGCCGATCCCGACGGAACTGCCCGGCCTGGTGCGTGCCCGCTCGGCCGGACCGCCGGCCTGGCCCGCGAGGCTCACCGCTTTGGCCCTGCTCGTATGCGCCGTCGCCCACTTCCCGGTGTACCAGGAAGGTGTGTCCCTGCCCCGCTTCGGCCTCGTCCTCGGCCTGTCCGGCCTGTGTCTGCTGCTGGGAGCGCTGGTGGCGGCGCGTCCCGTGGCGCTGGTGCTGTTCTCGGCGGTCGTGCTGCCCGCGGCCCTGGCCGGGGCACAGCTGTACGGGAGCCGCTCCGCCGTGGGTGAGCTGTCGGCCGCCCTGGACCTGTCGCTCGCACCGTCCTGGGCGGCCGGACTCGCCGCCGGCTTCGCCGCCCTCGCGGCACTGACCGCGCTGGTCGTCCGTCTGGCCGCACCCGCACCGAGGCGGAACGTCCCGAACCGGCTGCTGGCCGAGTAGCGGGGGCGGGCGCCTCGTGGGGCGGTGCGGCGGACTGCCATCCGCCGCAGCGCACCGAGGCGGAGCGTCCTGAACGGCTGCTGGCCGCGTAGCCGGGGCGGGCGCCTCGTAGGGCGGTGGGCGGACTGCCTTCCGTCGCGGCGCTCGACCGACGTGCAAGCCGTCGACCGGGTCCTGGGAGCCTGAGCGCTCCGAGGGCCCGGCCGACGTTCAGCCCGTGCCGTCCTGGTCCCGTGCGGGCCGGCGGGGCTTGAGGCGTTCGAGGGTGCGGGTCAGCTGCTGGAGCGGCGAGCCCGGCGGTTCGGCGGGCGCTCGGGGTGGCGGCTCGACGCCGGCCTCGCGGTAGGCGGCCAGCGCCTCGTTGGCGCGCTCGGCAGCCTCCCGGTACAGGTCCCGGGACTTGGTCATCGCCTCCAGCGCCTCGGCGTACATGGCGACCAGCTCGCGCTGGCGCACGAGTTCCTCCTCGGCGGTCAACAGGCGCCACTGCTTGCGCAGGGCGGCGATCGCGTCCTCGGCGCCCTCCGGCAGCGGCCTTGGCAGCCCCGCGAACCGGGTCACCGCGTCGACCAGCTCCGTGGGCCGGGTGCCGTCCAGGAAGACGCTGCGGACGGAGAACTCGTCGCCGGTGTGCCCGGGCGGCAGCGGGGGCAGTACGACCGCGCCGCCGCGCGGGACCTCGACGTCGAACTCCTTCAGCGCCCAGTTGACGGCCCGGAACTGGTGCGGGGCGGCCCGGTGCTCCACCACGCGGTGCCGCAGGCCCGGCGGGAGATGTCCGGTCAGGGAGCGGCGGCCGCGCTCGTCGGGGGTCATGGCCTCGTGGACGACGAGATGGACGGCCCAGGAGTCGCGTACGCAGTCCCGGAGCAGCCGCCGCAGGTCCTTGTCGTCCTCGGGCAGCCGGTTGACCTCCCGGAAGCGCAGGTCGGCGACGGTGTCGTGGTCCCAGCCCGCGTCCGGGTCGAGGGGCCAGAACATGCCGACGGGGCTGGCCCAGTCCTCCTGCCAGGGCTGCTCCGCCTCGGCGACCAGGACCCAGCGCGCGCCGGGTCGCGGGGTCTCGCCGGGGCGGGGGGCCTCCTCGGGCCGGAGCGTCAACCGGGCCCGCACGGTCACCTCGCCGTCGACCCGCCAGCGGGCCTCGAAGGCCTGCTCCTCCTTCAGTTCCAGGAAGTCGTCGACGACCGCGCCGTCCTTGAGCTGCTGGAGGTTCACGCGCAGGACGTCCGCGGCGGCGGGTCCGGCATGGCGGCCGCGGGCCGGCCACACGGTGACGGGCAGGGTGGCGGGGGAGGAGGTCTGCATGAGTCCATCTGTGGGCGGGGGAGCGTGCGCCTCCCAGTATCGTCACGGCACTTTTGACGGGCTCGGGCGGGGGTGGGCCCGAACCTCGCGCCGGAGCGCGCCCGGGTGATCCGCGCACCCGGGGTGTGCACGATCCACTCCGCCAGGCCACCGTTCACCCGTGTCCGGCGTGGGCCCCGTCCACCACAATGACTCGGACGAACGGGGCCCGCCCGCCATCCGCATTGGGGCGGGCCCCGTTCGCCCGGCCCGACGGCCAGGGCCCCACCCCCGCCTTCACGGCACGCACCGCACACCTCGCGTGTGTGTCGCCCTCGCGTAATATATCGGCAGCCGATATATATTGGTCGCATGGCATCGAGGAACATGACACAGGCGGCGTTCTTCGTCCTGACCGCCTTGGCCGACGAGCCCCGACACGGCTACGGCATCCTGCGGGAGGTCGAGGACCTCTCCGACGGCGCGGTGCACCTGCGCGTCGGCACGCTCTACGGCGTGCTCGACCGGCTCACCGCGGACGGCCTGATCGTGCTGGACCGCGAGGAGGTCCAGCAGGGCCGGCTGCGGCGCTACTACCGCCTCACCGACGAGGGCATGCGGGCCCTCGACGCCGAGGCGGAGCGGATGGCCGCGGGCGCCAGCGCCGCCAGGCAGCGCATCGCCGAGGGGCGCAAGGCCACCGGCGCCCCGCCCGTCACCGGACCGGGACTCGCGGGAGGCCTCGCATGACGACCCTGCTCGAAGCGCGCTATCGCACGGTGCTGCGGCTGCTCCCCGCCTACTACCGCAGGGACCGGGAGGAGGAGATGGTCGAGGTCTATCTGTGGGACGTCGACCGCGACACCCAGGACCAGAGCAGGCCCACCCTCGGCGAGGTGGCCAGCATCGCCGTCCTCGCCGTGCGGACCAGGCTGGCGACCACCGGCGCACCCCGGCGCTATGTCCTGCTCGGCTCGGCGGTCCGGCACTTCGCGCTGTACGCCGTACTGCTCCAGGCGGCCGCCGTCGTCTCCGACGAGATCCTGCGGGTGACCTGGTCGGCCACCCGCGGCGCGCGTGAATGGGACCTGTTCCTGGCGGGCTTCACCGGTCCCGACCCGCTGTCGGCCGTCGTGGCGATCGCCGGCTGGGTCCTGCCGCTGCTGTGGACGGTCGCGTTCTTCGCCCTGATCCATGACCGTCGGCGCCTCGCCCGGACCGCCGTTGTGCTGGCCGCCCTTCCCACGCTGTGGCCGCTCGTCGGCCCGCTGGTGAGCGAATGGTCGGTGTCGGACCCGTGGTTCGCCACCGCCATCGCGCTGTTCGCCTGGCTGCCCGCCCTCGCCGTGTGCGCCGCGTACCACCGCGACGCCCCGCGAGCCACCCTGCCCGGCGACGCCCCCGGCCTCGCCTTCCTGGCCTGCTGCGTCGTCACGGGCGCCTCCCTGGCCGTCGTGCCCGCCATGGCCGACATCGCCTGGGCGCCCGCGACCTGCTTCGTCCTCGCGGTCCTGGGCTGGCTGCTGCTGCGTACCCGCCGCGCGGTACCGGGCGCCGGGAGCAGTGCCCTGGCCCTGGCCGTACTGGGCCTGTTGATCCTCGCGGTGCGGGTGGCGGCACTCTTCCCGTGGCTCGGCCTCCCCCTGCCCGCCGTGTTCCTCGCCGGAGCACTCGCCCAGGTCGCCGCGCTCACGCTCCTGGTCGTGGTGCTGGCGGTGGTGGCCAGGCGCGACCTCGCCCCCCGCTGACCGGGGCGCGCCGCCCGCTCAGTGGTGGGACGTGCGTGACCGGGTCAGTGCGGATACGCCCGCGGGGGCCGCTGGCGGGGCAGTTCGTCGCGGAACTCCGCGATCACGGAACTGATCTGGCGCATCAGCGCGGTGTTCTCGAGGCGGTCGAGGTACAGGTTGTGGCGGGCAAGGGTGGGGGCGTCGACGCAGAAGTAGAGAGCCATGAGCGGGTTGACGAACAGTTCGCTGTTCCGGGTGCGTTCGGTGAACCGGACGTCGCCGAAGTCGCCGCGTACGGCGGCGGCGACGGAGCCGTTGACGATGCTCGGGTGTCCGGGCGTGGACTCCTGCGCGTGTGCCACCGCGTCGAGGTACAGCGCGCCCTCCCGGCTCTCGCGCGGCAGGGAGAACGCGCCGAGATAGCCGCCGTCGCGGTCCAGCGCGGCCAGGTTCTCCAGGACCAGGGCGTGGTTGACGCCGTGATAGGCGTCCACCCCGAAGCCGAGGCAGGCCACGAGCCGTTCGGGTATCGCGTCGAGCCCCGCCACCGCCGCCAGGCTCGCCATGTCCTCCTCCGGTGTGCCCAGCCCGTGTTCGTCGCCGCGCAGGAGGATGTCGGTGCCGCCGTCCACCAGCACGATCGCGTCCACCGGCCCGAGGTGGTCGAGCAGGGTGCGGTAGGCCTCCCGCAGCGGCTGGACGCCGGAGCGCGGGAAGGCGTACACCGTCGAGGGCAGGCCCTGGCGGTCCAGCCACCGGGAGAGGGTCAGTTCGGGGAAGTAGTCCCCGCGGGCCGCGGTGTCGGGGCGGACGGCCGCGACGTCCCGGTCGAGCCACACCTCCGTGGCGAGGCCGTACAGGTCCGCGAACGACAGGTTGGCCAGGTGCACCTCCTTCCCGGCCGACCGCAGCGCGAGGGCCAGGGGAAGGCCCGCGTAGATGTCGAAACCGCCGCCCGCGCCGGCGACGAGCACCCGTCGCGCGTCGCGCAGACGGGTGAAGAGGGCAGGCTCATGGAGGGAGAACACCGCAGGACGCTAACAGGGCGCCCGTCCGTCCGGCGATCTTTTCGCCCACGGGCTTGAGGGAGCGCTCCCATGCGGGCAGGATGCTGCGGTGACCTCGCCAGCCGTGATCCGCCCGTACCGTCCCGAGGACCGAGCCGCCCTCGAGGACATCTGCATCCGCACCGCGCACAACGGCCAGGACAGCCGCCCCGTCTACGCGGACCCCGCCATCCTTCCGATCATCTTCGCGACGCCCTACGTCGAGCTGGAGCCGGAGCTCGCGTTCGTGCTGGACGACGGGCGCGGACAGGCGGTCGGCTACATCCTCGGCACCGCCGACACGCCTCGCTTCGTCGACGCCTTCCGCGCCAAGTGGCTCCCGTCGGTCGCCGACCGCTACCCGGAGCCCAGCGGCCCGCCGGCCACCCCCGACGAGGCGATGATCCCGCTGCTGCACCACCCCGAGCGCATGCTCGTCCCCGAACTCGCCGCCTACCCGGCCCACTTGCACATCGACCTCCTCCCCGAGTGGCAAGGTCGGGGCCATGGTCGCGAGTTGATGCGGACCTTCCTGCGCGCCCTCGCCGAGCGCGGGGTCCCGGCCGTGCACCTGGTCATGGCGGTGGCCAACACCCCCGCCCGGGCCTTCTACGACCGCCTCGGATTCCAGGAGATTCCCGTACCCGACCCCGGCCCTGTCGCATGCCTCGGGCGGACGACAGGAGCGCTCGACGAGCTGTAGGACCCGTGGTGGCGCACCCCTCGCGCTGAAACGCGAAGACCGCCTTGCTGAAGTTCGACGACCGTCGTAGTTTGATGTCTGTCGTACTTTTCTGCGCGAGGGGGATGCGTGATGACCAGGACCGTGCGGTTCCACGAGGTCGGCGGACCGGAGGTGCTGCGCCTGGAGGACGTGGCGGTGGGCGAGCCCGGCCCCGGCCAACTGCTGCTCCGGGTCGACGCGATCGGCCTCAACCGGGCCGAAGTGCTGTTCCGCAGCGGGCAGTACATCGAAGCCGTCAAGGAGTTCCCCGCCCGGCTCGGGACCGAGGCCGCGGGCGTCGTCGAGGCCGTCGGCCCGGACGTGACCGGCTTCGAGGTCGGCCAACAGGTCAGCGTGGTCCCCGCGTTCAGCATGAACGACCACGGCGTCTACGCCGAGCGCGCGATCGTGCCCGCCGCGGCCGTCGTGCACCGCCCCGAGGGGCTGGACGCGGTCACCGGCGCCGCGGTGTGGATGCCGTACGTGACGGCCTACGGCGCGCTCGTCGAGGTCGGCGGGATGCGCGCCGGGGACACGGTCGTTCTCACGGCGGCCTCCAGCAGCGTCGGTCTGGCCGCCATCCAGGTCGCCCGCAGCGTCGGCGCGGTCCCCCTCGCCACGACTCGGACCCCTGCCAAGCGGGAGGCGTTGCTGAAGGCCGGCGCGGCCGCGGTGATCGTCACCGGCGAGGAGGACGTCGTCGCCCGGGTGAGCGAGCTGACGGCGGGCCGCGGCGCGCAGTTCGTGTTCGACGCCGTCGCCGGACCCGGCGTGCTGGACCTCGCCCGGGTGGTCGCGCCCGGGGGCACGCTGTTCCTGTACGGCGCGCTCAGCGGGCAGCCGACGCCCTACCCGGGGTTCGAACTGGGCATGCCCGCGCTGAACATGCGGACCTACACCCTCCACGAGACGACCAGGGACCCCGAACGGCTGCGCCGCGCCGAGGCGTTCGTCGCCGCCGGTCTCGGCACGGGGGTCCTCGCGCCCGTGGTGGACCGTGTCTTCCCGTTCGAGGAGATCGTCGAGGCCCACCGGTACCTGGAGTCGGGCGCACAGGTCGGGAAGATCGTCGTCACCGTCGGGCACTGAGACGCGGAACGGGGCCGAGGGAAGACGCCCTCGGCCCCGTCACGTCGTCACGGGCACGTCGTCCGCCGGTCGCCTACGCGCCGCTCGCCTTGAGCATGTCCTCGCGCTCGACGAGCTTCACGCGCTCGCGGCCCTGCGGCTCACCCAGGGCCTTCTCGGCGGCGTCCAGCTTGTACCAGCCCTCCCACGTGGTGAAACGCAGCTCGCGCTCGGCGAGGAACGCCTCCACCGCTTCCGGCTCGGGCGAGGCCGGCGTCTGGAGACGGCTGTGGGCGAAGTCGTCCAGCAGGTTCGCCACGGTCTCGTTGGCGTCGCCCTTGGTGTGGCCGATGAGGCCGACCGGGCCGCGCCGGATCCAGCCGGTGACGTACACCGACTGAAGGTGCTCGCCGCTCTCCTGGAGGACCCGGCCGCCCGCGTCCGGCACGGTGCCCGAGTCGATGTCCCAGGGCAGCTTGGGGAGTTTGTCGGAGAGGTAGCCGACCGCGCGGTAGACCGCGTCGACGTCCCAGTCGGTGAACCGGCCGGTGCCCTTGACGTTGCCGGTGCCGTCCAGTTCGGTGCGCTCGGTGCGCAGGCCGACGACCTTGCCGTCCTCGCCGAGGATCTCCACCGGCGACTCGAAGAAGTGCAGGAACAACTTGTGCGGGCGGTCGCCGATGTCGCGGATGGCCCAGTTCTCCAGGGTCTTGGCGACCATGTCGACCTGCTTGTTGCCCCGGCGCTCGGCGATCGAGCCCTCGTCGTAGTCGATGTCCTCGGGGTTGACGATGACCTCGATGGTGGGGGAGTGGTCCAGCTCGCGCAGTTCCATCGGGCTGAACTTCGCCTGCGCCGGGCCGCGTCGGCCGAAGACGTGGATCTCGACGGCCTTGTTCTTCTTCAGGCCCTCGTAGACGTTCGGCGGGATCTCCGTCGGCAGCAGCTCGTCCGCGGTCTTGGCGAGGATGCGGGAGATGTCGAGCGCCACGTTGCCCACGCCGAGGACGGCGACCTTCTCCGCCTCCAGCGGCCAGGTGCGCGGGACGTCCGGGTGGCCGTCGTACCAGGAGGCGAAGTCGGCGGCGCCGTAGGAGCCGTCGAGTTCGACACCGGGGATCTTCAGCTCGCGGTCGGCCATGGCGCCCGTCGAGAAGATCACGCCGTCGTAGAAGGCGCGCAGGTCGTCCAGGTTGATGTCGGTGCCGTAGTCGACGTTGCCGAAGAGGCGGACCTGGGGCTTGTCGAGGACCTGGTGGAGGGCCTTGATGATGCCCTTGATGCGGGGGTGGTCGGGAGCGACGCCGTACCGGATCAGCCCGAACGGGGCGGGCATCCGCTCGAAGATGTCGATGGACACACCGGGCTCGGTGGCCACGTCGGACTTGAGCAGAGCGTCGGCGGCGTAGATGCCGGCCGGGCCGGCGCCGACGATGGCTACCCGCAGGGGGCGGGGCATGATCAGGTTCCCTTCGAGAGGCGACAAGCGATCTCGTCGGGAAGCCTAAACTAAGGCAAGCCTAAGCTGGTACGCGGGTCCGATCTATGAGCTCATAAGGCTACTTTATGACCCGGGCAGGCTCTGCGAGCACTCTCTCATGCCGGACGGGAACTCGTTCGCGGCCATCGGCCAACAGCTGTCGACCATGCCCGTACTCCGAGGGAACCGCATGCAATCGACAGGCGATCCGTGCGTCGAAGACCGCCCCGACGTCGTCCCCCGCGACGACGTCCCGTCCGACGCCTCGGTCGTCGAGCGGTCGTGGGAGGAGCCCGATGCCTTCGAGATCCTCTTCCGCCGGTACGCCGACGACATCCACCGCTATGTGGCACGGCGGCTCGGCGCCGAGGTCGCCGACGATCTGATGGCCGAGACGTTCGTCGTCGCGTTCCAGCAGCGCCGCCGCTACGACCTGTCGCGGCCGCGGGCGCGCCCGTGGCTCTACGGGATCGCCACCAACCTCGTCGGCCAGCACCGGCGGTCCGAGGCACGGCGGTTGAGGGCGTTCTCGCGCGTCGCCTCCACGGGCGGTGATGACGGCGAGGCGCTCGCCGACCGGGTCGTGGCACGCGTCGGTGCCGAGCACACCCGTGCCCAACTGGCCGGTGCCCTGGCGAAGTTGCCCGCGCGGTACCGGGACGTGTTGCTGGTGATCGCCTGGGGCGATCTGGACTACGCCGAGGCCGCGGAGGCCCTCGGCATCCCCGTGGGCACGGTGCGCTCACGGCTCAACCGGGCGCGGACCAGGCTGCGCGCCGCACTGGGCGGGGTGGACCCCACCGCCCTTCACGAGCAGAACGAGGAGACCGATCGTGGATGACCTCACCGTGGTGCGCGAGTTCGAGGCCGACGTGGCCCCGCTCACCGACGACGCCCGGACCGCCGCCCGCGCCCGGCTGCGGCGCGCCATCGTCCGGGACGGCCGCCCGGGCGCGCTGTCGCGGCGCCTGATGATCAGGGTCGCGGTGGCCGGGACCGCCACGGCGGCGGTCGCCGGTGGCGTGGTCGTCACCGGCCGGCACGGCGATGGCGGAGGCACGGACGCTCCGCGGATCGCGACGCTGAGCGCGGCCGAGCTGCTGCACAAGGCCGCGGCGCGATCCCGTGCCGACAGCGCCGGGACGCCGGTTCCGCGCGACGACCAGTACGTGTACACCAAGATGTTCGTCGCCCGGACCTATGTGAACGGCGGCAGGCGCAGGACCTGGACGGACGAGAGCTGGATGTCCGTGGACGGTTCCAAGCCCTCCAGGCGCCAGGAGTACGGCAAGGTCCACCGCGATCCGCCGCTCGGCAGGCACGAGGTCAGGTGGCCGCCGACCGAGTACGCCAAGCTGGCTGAGTGGCCGACGGACCCGGACAGGCTCCTGGACACGCTGCGCATGGGCCTGGGCCCCGGCGGCAGGTCGGCGGAGGCGACGGTGGGGTCGGACGAGGTCCACGTGGCGCCGATGGGCCAGGACAAGATCGACAGGATGGCGTTCGTCAACGCCGTCCAGCTCTTCGTGGTCCCGCGGATCATGCCGCCCGGGCTGGAGGCGGCCACCTTCGAGGCGGTCGCCCGGATCCCCGGCATCCGGATCGATCGCGAGGCGGTGGACGGCCTCGGCCGCAAGGCGGTGGCCGTCTCCTACCCGGAGTTCGACTTCGCGTTCCTCTTCGACGCGACCGACTACACCTATCTGGGGCTGCGGTTGAAGGGGAGCACCGCGGACCTGGTCGACGGCAAGTTCAAGCATCGCGACCGGTACCACGAACTGCGTGCCCGGGAGCGGTTGGGCGTCGTGGACCGCATCGGTCAGCGCCCGTGACCGGGACCGCGGTGCCCGGGGGCGGTCAGCCGATGTGGTAGCTGTCCCCGTACACCTTCCAGTCCAGCGGCGGGTTGAGGTCGAGGTTGCCCGCGCGCAGGAAGACCCGCTGGGCGGTGTCGACGCGGCTGGTGTCGCTGTGGGCCTCCTCCTGTTTCATGGCCCACACCCGCGCGTCCAGGAAGGCGTGCAGCCAGGTGACCTCGTCGCCGCCCTGGGCCGGGGGCCGGGCCCGGTTCAGGGCGCGCCCGCGGATGTTGCGGAAGCTGGTCGGGTCGCTGCCGTCGCCGTGCATGACGATGGCGTCGTAGTAGGCGAACTGGCCGAGGACCCGCACCCCGTCCGCCTTGCCCTGCCGTACGGCCGGGCCGAAGTAGACGCGGTCGCGCTCGTCGTTCTGGGCCTGCTGGAAGGCCGGGTCCTGGGCGGCCCGGCGCCAGTCCCGGGGGAAGTTCGGGTCGAGGCCGGAGTGGGAGTCGGTGCCGTCGACCCGGCGCAGTGCGGGGAGGTAGGGGGCGAGGACGTTGCCGGGTCGGCGGGCGGTGTACAGCTCGACGAGGTCGAGCATGTCGCCGGTGCCTGAGCAGAAGCCGATGATGCCGGCGGTGTAGCCGCGACCGTCGCCGATGTCCTCGATGTACCTGTACTGGGCCTTCCAGTCGAGCGAGGAGTTCTCCGCGCTCGACACCAGCTGCATGGCGATCTCCTTCTTCGCCGGGTCGTCGAGTCCGACCGCGTTGGTGCGGGCGGTGGCGGAGGCGGGGGTGAGCAGGGGGGCGGTGACGGCGGACGCGCCGAGCAGGCCGAGCAGGGCGCGGCGGGACATGTGTTTCACGGCGGCTCCAAAAGGAGGTGGGGGGTGGGGAGTTGGCCGTACGCGAACTGATAGGAAGGTTTACTATCAGAGCCGCGACACAATGAGAACCCGTTGCGTCAAAGGTTCGTACCTATGAACAAGCAGCCGCTGCTACGGCAGCGGCTGCTCCGCCCAGATGACCTTGCCCTCCGGCGTGTACCGCGTCCCCCAGCGCTCGGCGAGCTGCGCCACCAGGAACAGACCGCGGCCGCCCTCATCCGTCATCGCCGCGTAACGCAGATGGGGCGAGGTGCTGCTGCCGTCGAACACCTCGCAGATCAGGCTGCGATCGCGCAGCACCCGCACGCGGATGGGCTCACCGCCGTAGCGGATCGCGTTGGTCACCAGCTCGCTCAGCACCAGCTCGGTGGTGAACTCCAGTTCCTCCAGCCCCCACAGGGCCAGCTGCCGCGAGACGTCGGCACGGACCCGCCCCACGGCCGCCGGGTCCGAGGGCACCTCCCACTCGGCGACCTGGTCGGCGCCGAGCGCCCGGGTGCGGGCCACGATCAGCGCGATGTCGTCGGTCGCCCGCGAGGTGAGCCGTGCGTCGAGCACCGCCCGGCAGGTGTCCTCCGGCGAGTCGCCGGCCCGTGCCAGCGCGGTCCGCAACAGCTCCAGCCCGACGTCGATGTCCCGCTCCCGGTCCTCGACCAGCCCGTCCGTGTACAGCACGAGACGGCTGCCCTCGGCCAGGTCGAGATCGGCCGTCTCGAACGGCAGACCACCCAGTCCCAGCGGGGGACCGGCGGGCACGTCGGGGAACTCCACCGTGCCGTCGGGGCGGATCACGGCCGGCGGCGGATGGCCCGCACGGGCGACCGTGCAGCGCCGGGTGACGGGGTCGTACACGGCGTACAGACACGTCGCGCCGGTCACCGGGGCGCTGTCGCCGTCCGGCGTCTCGTCCTGGTCGATCCGGCCGACCAACTCGTCCAGCAGCGCGAGGAGTTCGTCGGGCGGCAGGTCGAGCGCGGCGAAGTTGTGGACCGCCGTGCGCAGCCGGCCCATCGTGGCCGCCGCGTACAGGCCGTGCCCGACGACGTCACCGACGACGAGCGCCACCCGGGCACCTGACAGCGGCAGCACGTCGAACCAGTCGCCGCCCACCCCGGCCTGCGCGGGCAGATAGCGGTAGGCGATGTCCAGGGCGTTCTGCTCCGGCAGGTTGCGCGGCAGCAGGCTGCGCTGGAGCGTCACCGCCATGGTGTGCTCGCGGGTGTAGCGGCGGGCGTTGTCGATGGACACCGCGGCCCGGGCCACCAGCTCCTCCGCCAGGGCGAGTTCGTCGGCGTCGAACGGCTGCGGCTTCTCGGAGCGCCAGAAGTTGACCACACCCAGCACCAGCGCTCCGGCCCGCAGCGGCACCGCGATCAGCGAGTGGATGCCGAACTCCAGGATCTGCGCGGTGCGTTCGAGGTCCTGGGCGCGCCAGCCCGGGGCCTCGGCCAGCCGCGCCTCGAGGACCGCCTGGCCGGAGTGCAGCGAACGGAACTGCGGGGAGGACGCGACGAGCCGCATCCGCTCGCCCACCGCGTACAGCGGCGCGTCCTTGCGGATGCCGCCGAACGCCGTACGCCGCAGATCGGTGCCCGCCTCCGGCTGGCCGCCGCTGAGCACCGCGTCGAACAGGTCGACGGTGACGAAGTCCGCGAACCGCGGCACGGCCAGCTCCGCCAACTCCTCGGCCGTGCGCGTCACGTCCAGGCTGGTGCCGATGCCCACACCGGCGTCGTACAGCATGTTCAGGCGTTCCCGCGCCGTCTCCGCGCGGCCGGACAGGGCGCGCAGCTCGGTCGAGTCGCGCAGCGTCGCCACGCTGCCGGCCGGGCCGCCCTCCAGGTCCGTCAGGCGCTGGTTGACGGCCAGCAGCCGGTCGCCCACCAGATGCACCTCGTCCGTGGCGACCCGGCCGGAGGCCAGCAGGTCCGCGGCGTCCGCCGGCAGGCCGAGCTCCAGGACGTGCCGGCCCTCGGCGTCGGCGGGCAGATGCAGCAGCCGTTGCGCCTCGTCGTTGGCGAGCAGCAGCCGGCCCTCGCCGCTGACGATGATCACGCCCTCGCGGACGGCGTGCAGCACGGCGTCGTGGTGTTCGTACATCCGGGTCATCTCGTGCGGACCCAGGCCGTGCGTCTGGCGCCGCAGCCGTCTGCTGACCAGTGCCGTGCCCGCCGTGGCCAGGGCGAGGCCGCCGGCGGCCGCGGCCAGCAGGAGCGGCATCTGCTCGTCGGCGGTGCCGCCCACGTGCTCCGTGGTGATGCCGGCCGACACCAGCCCCACGACCTTCCCGTCGGCCCCCCTGATCGGCACGACGGCCTGCACCAGCCGGCCGATGGTCCCGTCGATCTCCTCCGTCACCACCTGCCCCGCCAGCGCGGGAGCCAGCGTGCCGACGAACTTCTTGCCGATCCGGTCCGGCTTGGGATGCGTGTAGCGGATCCCGTCGGTGCCGAGGACCACGATGAAGTCCACCCCGGTCGCCTTGCGCGCCGCCTCGGCCCGGGGCTGGAGGACGGCCGTGGGATCGGGGGCGCTCAGCGCCTCACGGGTGCCCGGCGCGTTGGCGAACGCCTCGGCGACGGCGACCGAGCGGTTGCGGGCCTCGGTCGTGCTGTCGTGCCGCACCTGGAGCACCAGCGCCACCACCGCGGCGACGACCAGCAGCAGCACGATCACGACCTGCGAGAGGAAGACCTGCCCGGCGACACTGCGCCAGCCCAAGGTCGACCGCACCTCGGCGACCCGCCCGCGCCGCGCCCGGCCTGCGTCACGCTGCGAGAGTCGGGCCATGTGCCATGTCTACACTGCACGGCCGCGTGAGGCGAGAGGCGTCACACACTGTGATACGTCGGACACGTCACCTCAGCGCTGTCTACGGCGCGTGGCGAGCAACAGGGCGATGTCGTCCGGCCGGTCGGCGGCGTGCCGGGCCGCCGCCGTGAGCCAGTCGGCCACACCCGCCAGCCGGGCCCTGGGGGCGCCGGCCCGGGCGAGGGCGACACGCAGCGCGCTGATCCCGTCGTCGATGTCCACCCCGGGCCGCTCGACCAGCCCGTCGGTGTACAGCGCGAGGACCGCGCCGGGCTCGATCCGGACCGTCGTGACCGGGTAGCGGGCGCCCGGGTCCACGCCGAGCACCACGCCGCCGGGCACGTCGAGCACACGGGTGCTGCCGTCGGCGTTGCGCAGCAGCGGCGGGGGGTGCCCGGCGCGGGCCACCCGGGCGAGCCCGGTGACCGGGTCCAGACGGATGTAGCAGCAGCTGGCGAACTGGCCGGGATCGAGGTCGATGAGGAGATGGTTGGTGCCGCTCATCACCTCGTCGGGAGGGTGGTCGCCCAACGCGAACGCCCTGACGGCGCTGCGCAGCTGGCCCATCGTCGCGGCGGCCTGCACACCGTGCCCCTGCACGTCTCCGATGACCAGCGCCAGACCGTCGCCCGCCTCGACGACGTCGTACCAGTCCCCGCCCACCTCCATTCCCTGGGTGCCGGGCAGATAGCGGCCCGCGGTCTCCACCAGCGGATGCTGGGTCAGCCGCCGGGGCAGCAGCGCCTGTTGCAGACCACGGGCGAGCGCGGCCTCGCTCTCGTAGCGCTGCGCCTTCGCCATCGCGTGGGCGATCAGTCCGGCCAGCGCGGTGAGCACCGACCGCTCCTCGCCGCTGAACGGGCGGGGGCGGTCGAAGCCGAGGATGCAGGAGCCGACCGGCCGACCGGAGGCGATCAGCGGCAGGAAGGCACGGGCCCCCTCCGCCGCGTCCAGCGGGATCCCCGGGTAGGCGTCGGTCAGCTGCTGCATCGAGTCGAAGAACAGGGGCCGGCCGGTGGTGAGGGTCTCGACGCCCGGGAGATGCTCGTCCAGCCCCACACCGTCGAACGGGGCGAGGAAGCCCGGTGGGAAACCGGACTCCCACGCCAGGTACAGATGGCGGTCCTGGAGCAGGTAGATCGCCAGCCGGCGCCCGCCGAACACGGGCAGCAGCTCCTTCATCACCACCGCGGACACCTGCCGCGCGGTGACCGCCTCCGTCAGCGCGATCGCCAGGACGATCGGCCGGTACAGCGGTGCCAGCGACGACGTACCGGCCCCGTCGGCTGCCGGGTCCGCCGTCGGCTCCGGCACCCGGCTGGTCGGCTGCACCGTGCAGGTCAGCACGTCCGGGCCGGGATAGACCGACAGCGCGAGCCAGTCGCCCTCGTAGGCGGGGTCCAGGTCGGGCGGCCGCCGCACATGCAGATGCACCGGGTCGGGGGAGAGCAGGGCGCCGCGCAGGTGGTCCTCGACGTCGGGCTGGTTCAGCCAGGGCACGACCTCCCACAGCGGGCGGCCCAGGAGGACGTCCCGCGGCCGGTGCAGCAGCTGGGCCGCCCGCGGATTGGCGTAGGCGACCAGCCCGAGCCGGTCCAGGCAGAACACGCCCTCCGGCAGCAGGTCGGCGGCGGCGTCGGCCGCGGAGCCGGGACCGGGGTCGAGCACGAAACCCCTCACGGGCCGCGCGCCCGACCCGGCCGGGGAGGCCTCCGGGGTCCAGAACTCCATGAGCCGCAGCCCCCCGTCCGCGACCCGCACGTACAGCGGCAGCGACGGCGTGCTCGCGGCGGCCTCCCGCAGCGCGGTCAGCACGCGCTGCGCGTCGCCGGGGGCCACGGCCCGCGCCAGCGCCTCCACGGTGCCGTCGAACTGCGCGGGCGCCACGCCCAGCAGGGCGTGCAGATGCGCGTCCGCCGTCACCACGCCGGTCGCCGGGTCCCAGGCGAAACGGCCGAGCCGTCCCGTCGACGGGTGCGCGGCGGGCGGTCGCACGCACAGGGGCTCGGTGTCCCACACGACCGGGCCGGCGTCCCGCAGCTCCTCCAGGCGCCGGGCCAGCGCGGCGGCCACCCCCGCGACTCGCTCCCGCTCGGCCAGCACCTCGTCGGCGTCCGCGGCGGCCGGGCGCAGCACGATCAGCACCCCGAAGGTCGTGGACTCGCCTACGACCGGCACGTAGAGCGACCCGAACTGGAACGGCAGTCCGGCCGCGAACTGGGGGTAGCAGCGCATCGTCTCGGTCGCGTTCGGCAGCACGACCTGCCGTCCGAGGCGGTAGGCGTCGGCGACCGGGAAGGGACGGTCGGCGTGCAGGCGCCACCAGGGCCGGAACAACGGCCCCGGGAGTCCGGCCAGGACGGCGAGGCGGAGCATGCCGGAGGTGCTCGAACGCAGGTAGATGCCACCGGCGTGACCCCCGGCGGCGCTGATCGCCTCCGTCGAGGCGTCGATCAGCAGCGCGGCCAGCCGTCCCGGCGCCCGGTGCGTGTCCTCGCCGCTCCCAGTCATCGGCCTGCCTCGTCCTCACGCCGCCCCACAGGCGACACAGCAAGAATGCGCCACGAGGGGTGGGCGGCGCATCCGGGTGGACGGGGGTGTGGTGTGCTCCCGCCCTCGCGCGACCCGCGTCTTGCGCGCCCCGCCTCTTGCGCGCCCCCGCCCTCGCGCGCCGCCCCCAGCCCCTCTGTCCGCCCTCACCTCAGCCGCGCCACCCCTGCATCCCCTCGTACGCGGCCATCACCACCTCCAGACCGCGATGGTCGGCGCCCGGCTCGCGCATCTGGTTCGTCACGTAGGCCACCGTCATGCGGGCCGCCGGGTCGATCATCACGAGAGACCCGCCCCATCCGCCCCACCCGTAGGTGGTTCCGAAGCGGCCGTAGCCCAGGCCCCAGCTCACCGGCATGCCCAGGACGCGGTCCTCGCCGCTGTACTGCTCCTCCCAGGCCCGCGCGCACCCGGCGGGGGACAGCAGGCGCACCCCGCCCACCGTTCCGGCGCAGGCCGTCACCGACTGGACGAGGGCGACGGAGCGGGCGTTGCCGAAGCCGCTCGCGGCGGGGATCTGCGCGCGGCGCCAGGCGACACCGTTGCCGTCCCGGACGCGGATCGCGGTCGTGGCGGAGGGCGCCTGGTCCTGGTCGGCCGCTCCGGCGACGTAGTCCTCGTCCCGGCCGGGCGGGGGAACCGCGAGGGCGACACGGTGGTCGTACTCGGCGGGCAGCCCCACATGGAAGTCGGCGCCGAGCGGTCCGGCCACCTCCTCGGCGAAGAACGCACCGGGCGGTCGGCCCGTGATCCGGCGCAGGACCTCCCCGACGAGGAAGCCCTGGGTGAGGGAGTGGTAGCCCGCCGCCGTCCCCGGCTCCCACTGCGGCGGCAGCGCGGCCAGCCGAGCCGTGACCGCCGGCCAGTCGTACAGCTCCTCGACCGGCCCGTCGAAGTCCGGCAGACCGGCGGTGTGGGACAGCAGGTGCCGTACGAGCACCTTGTCCTTGCCCGCCGCGGCGAACTCCGGCCAGTACCGGGCGACCGGCGCGTCCAGGTCGAGGTCGCCGCGGTCCGCGAGGAGCAGGGCGGACAGTGCCGTCATGGTCTTGGTCACCGACCAGACGTTGGTGACGGTGTCGCGCTCCCACGCGGTGGTGCGGCCCGTGTCCGTGAAGCCGCCCCACACGTCGACCACCGGCTCGCCGTCCAGGAAGACCGCCGCCGAACCGCCGACGTCCCCCGCGTCCAGGAAGCCGGCCAGCGCGTTCGGCACGGCGGTGAACAGATCGTCGTACGAACCCCGGATGTCTGCCATGCGCGGAATCTAGCCCCGCGGGAAGGGGCGCGGGCAACCGGATTTACGCGGGCCGGAGCGGTGAGGCACGGCGGGGCCCCAGGGCTCATATCGTGGGAAGTGATGCGATACCGGCAGTGAGGCGGCAGAGCCATGACAGATCCGGAGATCGACTACGCGGCGGTGTTCCAGGCGCTGCCGGGCATGGTGGCGCTGCTGACCCCGGAGCTGGTCTACGCGGACGTCAACGAGCAGTTCGTCCGCATGTCCGGCCGCAGCCGTGAGCAGCTCGTCGGCCACTACCTGTTCGACGTCTTCCCGGACAACCCCGACGACCCCGCCGCCACCGGCATGCGCAACCTGGCCGCCTCCCTCCAACGGGTCCTCGCCACGGGCGAGCGCGACACCATGGCCGTGCAGCGCTACGACGTGCAGTCCCTGGAGCGGCCGGGCCGCTGGGAGGAGCACTACTGGAGCCCGGTCAACGCCGCGGTGCCCGGTCCCGACGGCGAGGTCGCCCTCGTGGTGCACCGGGTGGAGGAGGTCACCGAGTTCATCCGCGACCGCGGCGGCCCCATCGGCACCCGGGCCCGGGCGCTGGAGGCCGAACTGTACCTGCGCGCGCGGGAGTTGCAGGAGGTCAACGAGCGTCTGAGACGGGCCCACGCCCGCGAGCGGGAGGTCGCGCTGGCGCTCCAGGAGGCGATGCTGCCCACCCCGCGCCTCAAGGGACCCCACCGCGCCGCCGTCCGCTACCGGCCCGCGATCGGGGCGCTGAACGTGTGTGGCGACTGGTACGACCTCGTCGACCTGGTCGACGGCGACTGCATCGGCGTCGCGGTCGGCGACGTCGTCGGCCACGGGCTGGCGGCGGCCTGCGCGATGGGCCAGCTGCGCAGCGCGCTGAGCGCCGCGTCGCGGGTGGCCGACGGTCCGGCGCAGGCCCTGGACGTCCTGGGCCGGTACGCGCGCGTGGTCGCGGGCGCGGAGTCCGCCACGGTGGTCATCACCTTCATCGACTTCGCCGCCCGCACCATCACCTACAGCAGCGCCGGTCACCTCCCGCCCGCCCTGGTCCACCCGGACGGCACGGTCGAGTTCCTCGACGGCGCGACGGACCCGCCGCTGGACGCCAGCCCCGACCCCGTCCCCCGGCCGCAGGCGACGACCGCCTTCACCGACGGCGCCACCCTCGTGCTCTACACCGACGGCCTGGTGGAACGCCGCGGCGAGGACATCGAGTCGGGCCTCGAACGCCTCGCGGACTCCCTCGCCCGGCACCGCGACCACGATCCGGAGACCTTGGTCGACGCGGTCCTGGGGGAGCTGCTGCCGCCGGCGGGGGCGACGGACGACACGGCTCTGATCGTCGTACGACTGTGAGGGGGCCGGGAGCCGGGAGCCGGTCGGGTGGCGGGGTGGCGGGCTTGAGGGCCCCGGGGTTGAGGGGCCGCCGTCTTGGGGCCCCGCCGCCTTGGGGCCCCGCGGTCTTGGGGCCCCGCGGCCTTGAGGCTCCGCGACCTTGTGGCCCCCCGAGCCGCCCCGCTCCGGTTCGCCGTCGGGTCAGTCGGGCGGCAGTGCGCGCCTGCCGAGCAGGGCGGGTGTGGCGAGGAGCAGGAGGCCGGCCGCGGTGAGGGCGGCGCGGGGCGTGGTGAGGGTGGCGAGCAGGCCCCACAGGGCGGTCAGGGCGGCGATGGTGAGTTTGCTGCTGATGGACCAGGCGGACAGGGTGCGGGCGAGACGGTCGGTCGGGGTGTGTTCGAGCCGGAGGGTGGCCAGCACCGGGTTGAAGACGCCGATGCAGGTGATGAGCCCGAGTTCGATCACCATCACGAGCAGCAGCCCGGGGACGCCGGGGCCGATGAAGGCCAGGCCGAGCGGCCAGCAGGCGCGCAGGGTCCCGGCGGTGACCAGGACCTTGTGCGGTCCGTACCGGGCGACGAGCCGCCGCGAGAGGCGGGAGCCGATCAGGCCGCCGACGCACGGCACGGCGAAGGCGAGGCTGAACTGCCAGGGCGCGAAGTGCAGCGGGCCCAGCATCAGGACGGAGAGCAGGGGGGCGCCCACCATGATGAGGCCGTTGACGAGGAGGGCGTTGAGGAACAGCGGTCGCAGTACCGGGTGGGTGAGGATGAAGCGCCAGCCGTCGAGCAGGTCGCGGGCCTTGAGACGGGTGCCGGGGTCGGGGCGTGCCGGGCGACTCTCCTGGTGGCCGCCCATGGCGCGGATCCCCACCGCCGACAGCAGGTAGCTGACGGCGTCGGCGGCGATGGTCACCACGGGGCCGAACAGGCCGATGGCGGCGCCGCCGAGGGGCGGTCCGACCATGGTGGTGGTCCACATCGTGGCCTCGAACCGCGCGTTCGCGACCAATAGATCGCGGTGGGGCAGCAGGCCCTTGAGGCAGGCGCCGGACGCGGAGGTGAAGGTGATGTCGGCTGCGGCGACGAGCACCGACACAACCAGGAGTTGTACGAAGCTCAGTCGGTCGAACGCGTACGCCACCGGGACGCTGAGCAGCAGGGCGAACCGGGCCAGGTCCATGGCCATCATCACCGGCCGTTTGCGGCGGAACTCCACCCACGGGCCGAGCGGGACCGCCACCACCGCCCCGACCGCGAGCCCGGCGGCCGCCAGGGCCGACACCTCCGCCGGACCGGCATGCAGGACCAGGACCGCGACGAGCGGGAAGGCGTTGAGGGCCAGCGCGGTGCCGAGCGCGCTCACCGAGTACGCCGCCCACAACCACCCGAAGGACCGTCCCATGCCGCCGCCTCTCTCGTGAACCCCCGGACATCCAAGCGGTCGACGGATCCGCAGATCAAACAACCCCGGGTGGATCGGCCACAACGGGTGGTTGTGTCTCTAGGATGGCGGCCATGGACCTCGACGCCGTGCGGACGTTCGTGACGGCCGCGGAGACGGGGCGGCTCCAGGACGCCGCCACGGCCCTGTCGGTCACCCAGCAGGCGGTCTCCAAGCGGGTCGCCGCGCTGGAACGGGAACTCGCCGTACGGCTGTTCACGCGCACCGCGCGCGGAGTGCGGCTCACCATCGACGGGCAGGCGTTCCTGCCCCACGCCCGGGCACTCCTCGACGCCGCGGAACGCGCGCTGGCCTCCGTGCGCCCCGGCTCCCGCGCCCTGCGCGTGGACGTGATCGGCCGCCGCCTCGGTCCCGCCGCCCTGCTGCGCGACTTCCACCGGGCCCATCCCGAGGTCGAACTCGACGTGGTCACCCTGTTCGACGCCGAGGAGGCGCTGGCCGCCGTGCGCCACGGGACGATCGACGCGTCCTTCCGCGCCGTCACCGTCCCCGCCCGGCAGCTGCCCGACGGCATCACGGCGGCCCGGGTGCACGACGAGCCCGTCCAGCTGCTGACGGGACCGCGCCACGCCCTGGCCACGGCCCGCGAGGTCACCCCCGCGCGGCTCGCCGGGTACCGGATCTGGATGCCGGGTCTCGTCGCCGGTACCGAATGGGCGGCGTACTACGACGAACTCGCCACCGCCTTCGGCCTCACCATCGAGGCGACGGGCCCCGACTTCGGCATCGACCCGCTCCTGGACACGATCGCCGACTCCCCGCACCTGGCCACGCTGGTCGGCGAACAGACCCGCATGGTCTGGCCCGCCGACCAGGACCTGCGCCGCATCGCGCTGCGCGACCCGACCCCCGTCTACCCGCACTCACTGCTGTGGCGGTCCGACAATCCCCACCCCGCCCTCAGGGCACTGCGCGGGCATCTCGACGCCGCGCGGCGCGGCCCCGTCGGAGCGGGGAGCTGGACGCCGCACTGGGCGTGGTGAGAGGACCGGTGCCGTCAGAGAGCGGCCCCCGGCCGGGCGTCGATCTCGGCGATCAGGGCCTCGACCCGGGTCCTGATCTCGTCCCGGATCGGGCGGACGGCCTCGACGCCCTTGCCCGCGGGGTCCTCCAGGGCCCAGTCCAGGTACGTCCTGCCGGGGAAGACGGGGCAGGCGTCGCCGCAGCCCATGGTGATGACGTAGTCGGA
Organism: Streptomyces sp. NPDC020489; assembly: GCF_044386545.1. Taxonomy (NCBI): domain Bacteria; kingdom Bacillati; phylum Actinomycetota; class Actinomycetes; order Kitasatosporales; family Streptomycetaceae; genus Streptomyces; species Streptomyces sp. NPDC020489. Next base: position 594,019 of record NZ_JBIRUZ010000005.1, on the reverse strand, counting down.
CGCCTGGACGGCCTCGGGGGTGAGGATCCTCGGCTCGGCCGCGGAGATGTCGACGCCGACCTCGCGCATGGCCTCGACCGCCGCCGGGTTGACCCGGTCGCCCGGGACGGAGCCGGCGGAGCGGACCTCGATCCGGTCGCCGGCGAGATGGCGGAGGAAGCCCGCGGCCATCTGGGAGCGGCCGGCGTTGTGGACGCAGACGAACAGCACGGAGGCGAGCGGGTCGGCAGGCATGAGGGGGTCCCTTGGGGCGAGGTGGGTGTCGGCGCGGAGTGATGTGAAAGTATCAGTCCATGCTGACGTCAGTCGACACTGATCTGATGCGGGTGCTGGCCGACCCGCTGCGCCTGCGGATCGTCACCCTGCTCGCGCGGGAGACGCTCTGCACCACGCACCTGATCGAGGAGACCGGGGCGAGACAGACCAACCTCTCCAACCATCTGAAGGTGCTGAGGGAGGCGGGTGTGGTGGAGACGGAACCGTGCGGCCGCTTCACGTACTACCGGCTCAGGCCGGAGGTCATCGCCCTGCTCGCGGGGCAGTTCGCCGAACTGGCCCAGACCGCGCGCGCCACCGCCGCGGACAACGTCAAGCGGTCCTGTCCCTGATCCGTGAGACCTCTCGGAGGAGTCCCGTTGACCGTCACCGATGCGTCGCGCGTCCCGCGGCCGGACCTGCCCGCCATCCCCCGGCCTGCACCCCTGACCGCCCGTGCGACGGCCGAACTGGTCGGCACCGCGGCACTGGTCGCCGTGGTGGTCGGCTCCGGCGTCCAGGCGACCGAACTGACCCGGGACGTCGGTGTCCAGCTCCTCGCCAACTCCCTGGCCACCGTCTTCGGCCTGGGTGTCCTGATCCTGCTGTTCGGCCCGGTGTCCGGGGCCCACTTCAACCCGGTGGTCACCCTGGCCGAGTGGTGGACGGCACGACGGGACGGCGGCGGCCTCTCGGCGCGCGAGGTCGCGGTGTACGTCACCGCCCAGGCGATCGGCGCGATCGCGGGCGCGGTGCTGGCGGACGCGATGTTCGGCGAGCCGTTGGTGCGCTGGTCCACCCACGAACGCTCGGCCGGCCACCTGCTGCTGGGCGAGGTGGTGGCCACCGCCGGCCTGATCCTGCTGATCTTCGGCCTCGCCCGCACCGACCGCCTCCGCCTCGCACCGGTCGCGGTGGCCTCGTACATCGGCGCGGCCTACTGGTTCACCTCGTCGACGTCCTTCGCCAACCCCGCGGTGACCCTCGGCCGCGCCTTCACCGACACGTTCGCGGGCATCGCGCCGGGCTCGGTGCCGGGGTTCGTCGGCGCCCAGCTCCTCGGAGCGATGGCCGGACTGGCACTGGCCGCCGTCGTCTTCGGCCGTGGCCGCGCCGCCCGGTAGCCGCCCTCAGTCGCCCACGAACACCAGACGGCTGCCGGGAGTCGTGGCACAGGCCTCCAGGAACGCGGCCAGTTCCCGGACCGCCGCGGTCTGGGCCGCGCCCGTGCAGCGGCTCAGCAGGCCGGGGATCTCGCGCAGCGCCGCCTCGGCCACCTGCTCGTTGAAGACGGTGTCGTTGTAGGGGTCGACCGTCCAGAGCTTGCCCGAGGTGTTGCGGGGCAGCCCGGAGAGCAGCCCGGCCAGCACCTCTCCGTGCTCGTGGGACGCGTGGACAAGGGTCGGCTCGCGGCGCCGACCGGATCGGCGCGGGGGCCCGCTGTGCAGCTCAAGGTCTATCCCCATGGGGCGATTCTCCCGGCCGCCGCCAGTGCGTAATTCAGGGGCGCGCACGGCCGATGGGTGGCAGGCTGCCGTCGGTCCGGTCCGAGGCGCGGGCCGGACGTGGTGGCCGGAGTGTGGGGGACGGGTGCGGGTCGCGGAACATGCGGTCTGGGAGCGGGACTTCCCGGTCAGGTACCTGCTGGTCCAGGAGGACCTGGACGGCGAGGAGTCGTACTGGGGGCGGTGCGCCGGTGTCGAGGGGCTGTTCGTCGACCAGCCGCCGCCGGCGCGTGAGGTTCTGACGCTGCGGGGCTGCGCTCCCGAGGGCCCGCTGCGGGAGGCCCTGGCGCCGGACGGCGCGGCCACGGCACTGCTCGGCGACCTGTGCGTCGAGGTCTGGGACGGGGAACAGCCGCTCCAGTGGTGGACGCTCGTGGACGCCGTCGTCCTGGCACAGCGGCCGAACCGGCAGGACCCGGCCCTCGTGGACGTCGTCGTGGGCGCGGGCGTGGAGGCGGAGACCGCGTGGAACCACACCCTGCCGGACCGGCCCGCGTTCAGGGTGCTCGCCGGAACCACGGTGTCCGCGGCCCCCGCCGGCCAATGCCTGGACGTGGAGGGGCTGTTCGTCTCGGCGGCGGCCGGAGGCCGGTCCCCCTGCACCTCGTCGGCTGCGAGCCCGCCGACCCGCTGCGCGCCGTGCTGGGCCGACGGCGGAAGGACGACCGTGACCGGGTGCAGCTGTGGGCGCTGGACCGCGACGGCCGGGTGATGTACCGGCACACGGTGGTGCTGCGCATGGAGAAGGCCCGCCCCTCCGTCCTCGGCGCCGACCTGCTCGACATCACCCTCACCGACGGCGGCGACCAGCGTCCCCTCCTCGCCCGTCCGGTCTGGGAGACCTGGTACCGCGGAGTCCCGACGACCCCCAACCAATGGGCCCCGCTCGGCACCGAGGCCCGGCGCGAGTGGCTCGACCTCACCGCCACCGGTCTGCGCGACCGACCTGCCGACCGCACGGGCGGTGTCCACCACCTCGACGGCACGTTCGTCACCGACCAGCCCGGCCTGCACTGCGCGATGGCCGAGGCGCTGGTGGGGCCCGGCAACTACTTCGGACGGGAGTGGCAGGCCTTCAAGGACTGCCTCGGCGGCGGCTTCGGCATCGCCACCCCCTTCACCCTGGTCTGGCACGACTCCCACATCGCCCGCCGCGCGTTCGAGGACGACATCTCGGACGAGGGGCTCACCTACTTCGAGGAGATCGTCCACCTCCTGGAACGCTGCGGCGTCACCGTCGAACTGCGCTAGGCGTGTCGGTCGGCCCGCGGCGTCGTGCGCGCGGGGTGGGGGCGCCCAGCCGCCGAGTGCGGTGTGGCGGCGGTGGTAGGTGTGCGGGACGTGTGCCCGTCAGATCGTGATGACCAGCTTGCCTCGCGGATGGCCCCGCTCCAGGTGCCGTACCGCGTCGGCCGCCTCGGCCAGGGGGTACGCACGGTCGACGACGGGGGCGATCGCGCCGGACTCGACGAGCGTCTTCAGGGTGAGCAGGTCCCGGTGCCGGGTGGTCGCGAACAGCGGTCGGATGCGCTGGCCCACGAAGGCGGAGAGCACCAGAGCGCGGACCCACCGGTCCAGTCCGCCGAGCACGGGTCCGGCGTCCTCGCCGCCCACGAGGACGGCGGTCCCGCGGGGCGCGAGAACGCGGCGCAGTCGGGACAAGGAGCGGTTTCCGGCGGCGTCGAGGACGACGTCGTAGCGCACCGGGCGGGCGGTGATGTCCTCCCGCGTGTAGTCGATCGCGTGGGCCGCGCCGAGCGAGCAGACCAACTCGACCCCGGTGGGGCCGCACACGCCGGTGACCTCGGCGCCGTAGTGCGCCGCGAGCTGGACGGCGTACGTCCCCACCCCTCCCGACGCGCCGATGACCAGCACCCTCTGCCCGGGGCGCGGGCGCGCCACGTCGAGGCACTGGAGGGCGGTGACGCCGGAGACGGGCAGGGCGGCGGCCTGCTCGAAGGTGAGGCTCGCGGGCTTCGGGGCCAGTTGTTCGGCCTTGCCGCACGCGTACTCGGCGAAGGAGCCGTCGCACTGGCCGAACACCTCGTCGCCGGGCTTGAAGCCGGTCACCTCAGCTCCCACCGCCGCGACCCGTCCGGCGGCGTCCCAGCCGCGCACGGTGTGGGCGGGCCGACGTAATCCGAGCTGCGGGCTGAGCCGCGCGATGTAGGGCCGTCCGGTCATCAGATGCCAGACGCTCGGGTCGACCCCGGCGGCCCGCACCTCGACGAGGACCTCGTCGCCGCGCGGGACCGGAGGGTCGATGTCCCGCAGGCGCAGGGTGTCGGTGGAGCCGTAGGCGTGCTGGACGATGGCCTTCACAGGGGCCCTCCTTGACCGCCGGATGGTCGCGATTCCCTCGGATCGTCGCGGGGAACCGTGTCCTCGGCCAGTGTTCGGGGGTGGAGTGGGCCAGGAGTCGAGGCGCGGGCGGACGCGATGCGCAGGCATTCCGGTCGGGCCGTCCAGGTGGGGGAGGGGCGGTCGCGGTGCGGGGGCTCGACCTGGCTCGTCAGGGACGTCTTGGGCTGGCCCCCGCGTCACGAAGTGCCGTGGCCGCGGGAGCCGTTGGGGCGGAGCTACCCGCCGCTGCGCACTACCGCTGCGCGCTGCCGCGTCGGCGTACGGCGAAGGCGATCGCTCCGGCGGCCAGCAGCGCCGCCGCCGCGATGCCGATCCACGCGCCCGTGGACATGCCGCTGTCGTCGTCCTGCTCGTCGTCCTGCTCGCTGTCCGCGGCCTGCGGGGCGGCGGAGTCGCCGCTCTGCGTGGCGGTCGGCGTCGGGGTCGGGCTCTGTGACGGGCTGGGGGTGGGGCTGACGGTCGTCGCGCCCGGTGCGGCCGGCTCGAGTTCGAGGACCGGGGCCTCGTTCCCATGGCCGTGTCCGTGCCCGTCGTCCGACTCGCCCAGCTCGATCCAGCGGTCGACCTTGCCGTCGCCGTAGGTCTGGAGCGTCTTGAACGCCAGCTCCTTCGCGTCGGGCAGCTGCCGTACGACGACGGAGTGTTCGGCGTCCGCGCCGGTCTTCAGGGCCGGGCCCTTGACGGTGTAGCCGTCGTTCGTGGCGGCGAACTTCCAGCCGTCCGGGCCGTCTTCGTACGTCACGTCGGACGGGCTGATGCCCTTGGGCAGGATCACCCGGAGCTGGGTGATGCCGGCGGTGGCGGACTCCGACTCGGCGGTGAAGGTGAGTTGGACGTTCTCGGCGAGGGCTTGTGCGGTGTCGGCCTCGACCTCGACATGCGCGATGGCCGGAACGGCGGTGAGCAGGACGGCGGTTGCCGCGGCCGCCGTTGCGACGGCGAGGCGGTTGAGGGTGCGGGACATGGGTGTCTCCAGGCAGGGGGTGCCGGGGCAGCTGTCACGAGCTTCCCGGGGGATGCCGGGGCGGCCGTCACGAGCCTCGCGGCAAGTGGCCGGGGCAGGGCGTAACGGACGTCCGGGCGTGGTCAGTTGACGAGGGCTAGCCGGGAGAGGGGAGGGCCGCGCCGTGTCACCGCATGGGCGAGTACCAGGCCGACGACCTTCGCGCGACCGGCGTCCATCGGCACACGGACCGGCGCTGCGAGCCGTACGGGCGTCCATGGTCGCGTGAACAGCTCGCGCGCGGCGGCGACATGGGCGCGCGCCGTGTCGAGCACGACGTCGGCCAGGTCACGGACGAGCGTCCAGCAGGCGGCGTCGGCGCGGTGCAGCACCACGGCGACGAGCGCGGCCGCCAGCGCGTGGGTCGCGGTCATGGCGAGCGAGTCGTAGGAGTGGGTGGAGGCGCCGCCCCGCAGCTGTCGGCCGTGGTGATGGGCGGGCGGTCGCACGTGGGCGCCCAGCGTCAGCCACAGGTGCAGTCCGGACTGGCCCGCGACGCTGCAGACCACGACCGTGCCGACGTGGCGGGGGCGACGTGCACCCACCAGTCCCAGGGCGAAGAGCCCGGCGGCCACCGCCGACCCCTGTCTCCAGGGCACGGCACCCACGGCGGCCAGATGGTGGGCGCTCACCCCCAGCACCGCGCCGACGACGGCGAACACCGCGGCCCGCAGGACGGGCAGGGGCGCTGAGCGGTCGGTGGGGGGCCGGTGCATGACCTGCTCATCTTGGGCCATGGGGCGCCTGGTGCGCAGGTCGGTCGGGGAAAGTGGCGCACGGCGCGGCGGGGGACCGCGCCGGTGCAGCGCGGGGCGCCACCGGTGAGTTCATCCGGTGGCGCCCCTGGGCGGGTTCAGGACAGGCGGTGCACGCGCTGGGTGGTGAGCTCGTAACGGGCGCCGACCACGGCCAGTTCACCGGTGGCGACCTTCGCGGCGAGGTCCGGTTCCGCCGCTATCCGGGAGCGGATGGCCCGGACGTTGGCGTCGATGGTGGCGTCGACGCGGGCCGCGCCCTCCTTGGTGCGGTCGATGTTGGGGCGTATCTGGTCGGCCAGGTACTGGATGTGGGCCGGCAGCTCGGCGCCGGAGGCGTCGGTCTCGACGGCCGCCTTCACGGCGCCGCAGGACTGGTGTCCGAGGACCACCACCAGCGGGATGGCGAGTTCGAGCACCCCGTAGGCGACACTGCCGAGCACCGCCTCGTCCAGTACCTCGCCCCCGCTGCGCACGGTCATCAGGTCGCCGAGGCCCTGGTCGAAGACGAGCTCCGGGGGGACCCGGGAGTCGATGCAGCCGAGGACGAGGGCGAAGGGGTGCTGAGCCGTCGTCAGGCTCTGGCGCACGGCCGGTGACTCGTCCGGGTGCCGCTCCCGGAAGGTGCGCCAGCGCAGGTTGCCCGCCGCCAGTTCGCGCAGGGCCTCGTCCGGGGTGCCGGGGCGAGGACGGCCCGCGGCGGGGGCCGCGGAGGCGGGGCTGGAGCCGAGGGAGAGGCCGGCGCCGATGGCCGCGGCACCGGTGAGCCCGGCGCGCAGCAGTGTGCGGCGCCCGGCTCTGTCGGAGGTGTCTTGAGAGTTCACGGGGACGAACGTATGACCGAGTCCGACGAGGGGGACTCTCGTTGCCGAACCATGGTGAAGTGAGGTGCAAACCTTGCGAGTTGATGAACGGTTCTTGGTCTTCTCCAGTCCGTTCCTTGATCGACCTTGCACGACCGGTCGCTCGGTTGTCTCCCGGTCTCGTCGTGAAATCTGAAATGGCGTGATTTCCCGTCCGGTCGGCCTCGACGACATCCAGGTCCGCACCCCCGGCGCGGTGAATCAGGCGATGTCATGGCGGACTTGTGGAGTTTTTGTCCGGCCTTGAACGGGGGTTGCGGTGGCAACTTCCGTAAAGTAATCAGGTGAATCATGAAATTGTTCAGCCGTGACACCTCGGTCCGTCGCGTGGAGCGCACCGACACGCCCCAGCGCTCCACGACGTCACCGGCCGCCGGTACCGCGCTCCTGCCGGACCCGGCGCTGGCGCCCCTGACCGGCGAATGGGTCATCGACCCCGCCCACAGCAGGATCGGGTTCTCGGTCCGGCACGCGATGGTGACCACGGTCCGCGGATCCTTCGCGGAGTACCAGAGCCGGCTGTACTTCGACGGCCGCGATCCCTCCCGTTCGCAGGCGGAGATCGTGCTGTCGACGGGCAGCGTCGACACCGGCGTGGAACAACGCGACGCTCACCTCGTGGGCCGGGACTTCCTCGACGCCCGGAACTACCCGCGGATGCGCTTCACGAGCACCGCCGTGGAGATGCTCGGCAACGATGTCTACCGGATGACCGGCGACCTCACCATCAAGGCCGTCACCCGCCCCGTGGTCCTGGACCTGACGTACATCGGCCATGTCACCGACCCCTTCGGCTACCAGCGGGCGGGCTTCGACGGCACCACCACGATCAACCGCTGCGAATGGGGTCTGGCCTACAACTCCAGACTGGCCGAGGGCGGCGCCATGGTGAGCGAGAAGGTCCGCCTCCAGCTCGACATCGCGGCGATCCGTACGGCACCCATCGGCTGACGCGCCGCGGCCACCTGGGTCGAAGGGCGGCGCGCGGACGACTGCCGGCCGCGTACGCCGGGCCCCGCGTGCCGTCTCCTCCGCAGGCAGCACGGCGTCCTCCTCCTTGAGGAGGACAGCGGCGCCGCGGCTCGTGCAGCGTCACCAACGCGAAGTGGCAGCACCCGCACGATGCCCCGGCACCCCCCGAACGGACAGGCTGGTGATCCACCCCGAACCAGACCTGGAGATCCGTTTCTCGTGGCTACCTTCCTGTACCGGACGGGCCGTACCGCCTTTCGAAGGCGCTGGCTCGTGGCGCTGCTGTGGGCCCTGCTCCTCGGCGCCGTCGGTCTCGGCGCCGCCAAGGCACCCGCCGCCTCCGACGACGGCACGTCGTTCATGCCGGGCATCGAGGCGCAGCGGGCGTTCGACCTGATCGGGGAGCGCTTTCCCGGCTCGGACGCCGACGGCGCGAACGCCCGGGTGGTGTTCGTCGCCCCCGACGGGGACAAGGTGACCGCGGGCCGCCACCGCGCCGCCATCGACACCTTCGTGGCGCGGGCGGCCCACGCGCCTGAGGTCGCGCGCGCCGCGAGTCCGTTCACCGCCGGCGCGGTGAGCAAGGACGGCTCCACCGCCTACGCCACGGTGGACTACAAGGTGCAGGCCGCGGATCTCACCGACGCCGACAAGGCGGCGCTGGAGAAGGCCGTCAGTGCCGCCCGCGGCTCAGGACTCACCGTCGAGGTCGGCGGCACAGCGCTGGCCACCCAGCCCGCGGCGGGCGGCGCCGCCGAGGGCATCGGGATCGCCCTCGCGGCCGTCGTCCTGCTCATCACCTTCGGGTCCCTGGCGGCGGCCGGGCTGCCGCTGCTGACCGCCGTCGTCGGTGTCGGCGTCAGCATGGCCGCCATCCTGGCCCTCGGCAGCACCTTCGGTCTCTCCCTGACCACCGGCACGCTCGCCACGATGCTCGGCCTCGCCGTCGGGATCGACTACGCCCTCTTCGTGGTCTCCCGCTACCGCGAGGAGCGGGAGCGCGGGCACGACCCCGCCGAGGCGGCGGGCCTCGCCGTCGGCACGGCCGGCTCCGCCGTGGTGTTCGCCGGACTCACGGTCGTCATCGCGCTGGCCGGGCTGACCGTGGTCGGCGTGCCGATGCTGGCCAAGATGGGGCTGTGTGCCGCGGGCGCCGTCGTCGTCGCCGTACTGGTCGCGCTCACCCTGGTCCCCGCGCTGCTGGGGATGTGGCCCGAGGCCGTACTGTCCCGCCGTACGCGCAAGAAGGGCCCCACGAGCGAAGCGGCCGACAACGCCGGCTCGCGGTGGGCGCGGTTCGTGCTGCGGCGCCCGGTGGCCGTGCTGGTGACGGGGGTCCTGGGCCTCGGAGTGCTGGCACTGCCCGCCGCACAGTTGGAGCTGGGGATGCCCGGCGCCGAGTCCAAGCCCGTCTCGTCGACGGAGCGGCGTGCCTACGACGCGCTCGCGGACGGTTTCGGCGCGGGCTTCAACGGGCCGCTGACGATCGTGGTGGACGTCCGGGGCGTCGCGGAGCGCGAGGCGGCCGTGCGCGGGGTCGCTGAGTCGATCGGCACGACCCGCGGCGTGGTGACCGTCTCCCCGGCCCGGTTCAACCCGGCCGGTGACACCGCACTGCTGTCGGCGGTGCCGGCCACGGGTCCCAGCGACGAGCGGACCAAGGACCTCGTCCAGGCGATCCGCGCGGAACGCCCCGGCCTGGAGCGGACCACCGGCGCCACCTTCGAGGTCACGGGCAGCACCGCGATGAACATCGACGTCGCGCAGGCGCTGAAGGACGCGCTCGTGCCCTACCTGACCGTCATCGTCGTGCTGGCCCTGATCCTGCTGCTCGTGGTCTTCCGGTCCGTGCTCGTGCCCGTCAAGGCGGCGCTGGGGTTCCTGCTGTCGGTCCTGGCCTCGCTCGGCGCGGTGGTGGCGGTCTTCCAGTGGGGCTGGGGCGCGCACCTGCTCGGCGTGGAGCAGTCCGGCCCGATCATGAGCCTGATGCCGATCTTCCTGGTCGGCATCGTGTTCGGCCTGGCCATGGACTACGAGGTGTTCCTGGTTTCACGGATGCGGGAGGCCCACGTGCACGGGGAGCGGCCCGGCGAGGCGGTCGTCAGCGGCTTCCGGCACAGTGCCCGGGTGGTCGTCGCCGCGGCGGTGATCATGATGGCGGTGTTCTCCGGGTTCATCAGCGCCCAGGAGGCGATGATCAAGACCATCGGCTTCGGGCTCGCCGTGGCGGTGCTGTTCGACGCCTTCGTCGTCCGCATGGCGCTGGTCCCGGCGGTGCTGGCCCTGCTCGGGGACAAGGCCTGGCGGCTGCCCGCCCGCCTCGACCGGCTGCTGCCCCGCGTCGACGTCGAGGGCACGGGACTCGCGGCACCCTCGGTGCCGGAGGCCGGGGAGGCGCTGACCAGGGAACCCGCCCGTACCTGACGGTGTCGTCGTACGAGGGGGCGCGGCGCCGGGCACACCACGGCGCCGCGACCCGCGGTGTGTGAGCATGACTTTCCTCGGACTCGGACCCATTCCCGGAGCGTGATGAGCAACAGCTGGCAGCGGCGGGCGGCGACCCGTCCCCAAGCCGTCGAGGCCACCAAGCTGGCACTGCTGGTCGCCGTCACCGTCGCCGGTGTCCTCCTGACCCGGTCGGCGATGTCCGAGGCGCCGCCTCTGTGGCCCGGCCTCGCGCTCGCCGCCGTCGCCTGCGCCGCCCTGCCCTGGCGCCGCGGGCACCCGCTGCCCGTCCTCGCCACGACCACGCTGTGCGCCATGGCCCAGGGCGCCCTCGGCTATCTCCTGACCGCCGGACTGCTCGGTCCGCTGCTGCTCGCGCAGTACTCCACCAGCGCGCGGCTCCCCCGCCGCACCGGCTGGAACAGCGCGCTGACGGCAGCCGCCGGTCTGGTCGTCGTCGGACTGCTCGTCCCCTCCCTGCACGACTCACCCATCCTCGGGATCGTCAACCCGGTGGCCATCGTGCTGCTGTCGGCGGCCCTCGGCGCCTACGTCCGGGTCCGTCGCCAGTACGCCGTCGCCCGCGCCGAGCACGCCGTGCGCGAGCGCGAGGAGGAGGCCCGGCACCGGGTGATCCAGGAACGCATGCGCATCGCACGGGAGTTGCACGACGTGGTCGCCCATCACCTGACCCTGGCCGATGCCCAGGCCGGCACCGCGGCCCACCTCGCCCGCACCCACCCGGACCAGGCCCTGGAGATCATCGCCGCCCTGCCGGACGCCACCGCCGCCGCACTGCGCGAACTCAAGGCCACCGTAGGGCTGTTGCGTCAGGACAACGACACCTCCGAGCTCACCCCCGCGCCGGGACTGGAGCAGCTGCCCGACCTGGTCGACGCCTGCTCGCTGACCGGCCTGGAGGTGACGGTCGCCGTCGAGGGGGAGCGGCGCGCGCTGCCGCCCGTGCTCGATCTGACGGCCTACCGGATCGTCCAGGAGGCCCTCACCAACGTCACCAAGCACGCCGCGACCCGCACCGCCCAGGTCCGGCTCGCCTACACCCCCCACCACCTGACCCTGACCGTCGCCAACGCCGCGGCGCCGCACGGCCCGTCGGCCTCCCCGGCGCCCGGAGGCGGCTTCGGGCTGCTCGGCATGCGCGAGCGTGCCGCGGCCGTGGGCGGCACCCTCCATGCCGGCCGCCGTCCGCACGGCGGCTTCGAGGTCGCCTGCACCCTGCCGCTGCACAGCGACGCCCCTCTGCCGCCCGACCCCCACGAGAGCCCCGCGCCATGACCATCCGTGTTCTGCTCGCCGACGACCAGGCCCTGCTCCGGGCCACCTTCCGTATCCTCATCGAGTCCGCCGAGGACCTGACCGTCGTGGCGGAGGCCGCTGACGGCCGGGAAGCCGTCGAGCTGGCCGCCGAGCACCGGCCCGACGTGGTCCTCATGGACATCCGGATGCCGAACCTCGACGGGGTGGCCGCCACCGCGGCCATCTCCGCACGGCCGGAGCTGGCGGGCACCCACATCCTCATCCTGACCACGTTCGAGAACGACGAGAACGTCGCCAAGGCGCTGCGCGCCGGTGCCGGCGGCTTTCTCGGCAAGGGCGTCCGGCCCGAGGAACTGCTGGCGAGCATCCGCACGGTGGCGGCCGGCGACTCCCTTCTGTCGCCCGCCGCGACCCGGGCCCTGATCACCCGCTTTCTCGCCACCCCCGACACCGACGGCTTCCTCGCCCTCCCCGAGGCCGTCAAGGCCCTGACCGACCGCGAGCGAGAGGTGACCGCGCTGGCAGCCCACGGCAGGTCCAACGCCGAGATCGCCGAGCAGCTGGTGCTGAGCCCGCTGACGGTCCGCAGCCACATCCAGCGGGCCATGACGAAAGTGAACGCCCGTGACCGCGCCCAACTCGTCGTCGTCGCCTACCAGAGCGGTCTGGTGAAGCCGCGTCCCATGGGGTGAGTCGGCGACTTGGGCGCCCGAGGGGCGTGTGCGGCCCCTTGTGTGGTCCCGTGTATGCGACCCCGTCCGTGCGGCCGGTGTCAGTGCCAGCCGAAGCGGCGGTCCACCACGGCGGAGAACTCCTCCAGCGTCAGCACCGCGTCCCCGTTCTGGTCGGCGGCGTCGAACAGCGCGGAGGAGGCGTCGGCGTCCCCCAGGCCCCAGAACGGCAGCGCCCCCGACGCGGCGAGGGTGGGCCCCTTCGTCCGCAGGGCGCTGATGACCTCCATCCGGGTCAGCGTCCCGTTCCGGTCCAGGTCCAGGGCTTCGAACAGGATCCGGGCCTTGTCGCTCATGGGGCAGTCCTCATTCTCTCCACCGGAGGGTGGGCTGACGGACGGGCAGCTCACCGTCAGCTCACGGAGGGGCTGCTGACCGTCAGCTCACCGGAAGGTCAGCTCACCGGAGGGTCAGGGCCCTCCTTCCACTCCCTCGTCATCACGCCTCCGTACCGGCTCCCGGTTCCCCGGCGCGGCGAGGGCGGTGCGCGTCTCCAGCGCGTGCAGGACCGCCACCATGTCCTCCCCGCCGTGGCCCTGGTCCACCGTCTCGCCGAAGAGGGTGTGGCAGACGTCCAGGAGCGGGGAGGCGATGTCGGCCTTGCGGGCCGCCTCGGCGATGAGCAGGTTGTTCTTGAGCACGTCCGCGGCGGCCGCCTGGGCGCCGAAGTCACGGGCCAGCAGCTTGGGCGCCTTCATCCGGGACACGGCACTGGCCATCGGGCCCGCGTCCAGGACGTCCCGGAGCAGCCCCTGGTCGAGTCCGTGCCGGTCCGCGAAGTGGAACGCCTCGGTGAGGCCGGTGACCTGGGTGATCAGGAACAGGTTCACCGAGAACTTCATCAGCAGCGCGCCGGGCACGGCACCGCACGCGAACGTCTGCCGGCACAGGGGTGCCAGCACCGGCCGTACCGTCGCCACGGCGTCCTCGTCGCCCGCCAGCATGCCCACCAGCTCGCCGCGCTCGGCGGGGGCGCGGGAGCCGGAGACGGGTGCCTCCACATAGCGGCCGCCCGCGGCCCGGATGTCGTCCTCCAGAGCGCTGGAGTACTCGGCGGAGGTCGTCCCCATGTGGACCACGACCTGTCCGGCGACCCGCGCGGCGAAGTCCGGGGTGCCGCGTCCGAGGACCGCGTCCATGGCGGCCTCGTCGGCCAGCATCAGGATCACGGTCCCGGCCCGCTCGAAGACCTCGGCCGCGCTCGCCGCGACCTCCGCCCCCGCGGCGCGCAGCGGTTCACAGCGGCCGGGCGTGCGGTTCCACACGATGAGCGGGGTCCCGGCGCGGACGAGGTTGAGCGCCATGGGCCGGCCCATGAGCCCCAGGCCGATGAATCCGACGTACACGATGTGCCGCCTCTCCGGCTCACCTCGCAGCCGAGCCGCCCGTACCGGTTATGACAGGCGTCATAGTAGCCGTCGTTATGACAGCGGTCATAGGGTGGTGTCGCACCGCTCGACGAACGGGAGACCGAGGAATGTCCGAACGAGGGCCGCGCGAGCGGATGGTCTTCAGCGCGGCCCAGCTCATCCGCCGCGACGGGGTCTCCGCCACCGGTATGCGGGATGTCGCCGCACATGCCGGAGCGCCGCGCGGATCGCTCCAGCACTACTTCCCGGGCGGCAAGGAGCAGCTGGTCAACGAGGCGGTCGGCTGGGCGGGCCGGTACGCGGGCAAGCGCGTGGCCCGCTTCCTCGCCGCACTCGAGAAACCGACGCCCAGCGGACTGTTCGCCGCGATGGTGCGGCAGTGGACCGACGAGTACGAGACCAGCGGCTTCGACGGCGGATGCCCGGTGGCCGCCGCCGTCGTCGACTGCGCGGAGTCCACCGCCTCCACGAGGGAAGCCGCCTCGGCCGCGTTCGCCGCCTGGCGGGAGCCGGTGGCGCGGGCCCTGGCCGACATGGGCGTACCCGAGGGGCGGACCGCCGCACTCGCCACGCTGATGATCAGCACCTTGGAGGGTGCCCTCCTGATGGCCCGAGCCGAGCGGGACGTCCGCCCCCTGACGACCGTGGCACGGGAACTCGGCCCCCTTCTCGACGCGGCGGCGAGGACCGACTGAACGGCGGGCCACGGAGGTGCCACGCCGGTTGCCGGAGCGGACGACGCGCCACGGTCACCGCCCGCGCCGCCAACGCCACCGCGAGGCTCGAACTGCCCGGCGCGTCCGGCCGGTTCGGCGCTGCGCGGTGCAGGCCGCCCCAGAAGACCCGGTTCGGCAGGGGCACTTCGGCGCACCCGGGCGGCTCGGGCGCGTCACCGACTTCGGTGCGGACCCGGTCGCATCAGGTCCAGGTCAGCGCCCCAGTCGTCCAGCACCGCCCCGAGCCCGGCCTGCCGGGCCGCCGCCTCGACGCGGGCGAACAGACTCCGCTGTGCCGGCACGTCGCCGGTGCGGCAGATGTCGTCCACGGCCCGCAGAAGCGGGCCGGTGTCCCAGCCGGGCAGGGGGTACCGGGCCAATTCCCACTCCAGGTACCTATTGTAGGGACGGGGGCGGCGATCCAGGGCGAAGAGGATTTCCAGCAGGAACCGCACGCTGTCGGCGGCGTCGAGACGGGCGGCGAGAGCGTGTCCGTCGCGGGCGTTCTTGACCGACCGGTAGAGGGAGTTGGCGTAGGCGTCGAGGTGGCCCGCGGCCTCCCGGACCGCCTCCTCGGCGTCCAGGTGGGCCGCGGCGGCCAGGATGCGGGGGATGACTCCGGCCGATCGGTCCAGCACGGTCCGGGCACGGGCGAGGGCATAGCGCTCGAACCCGTGCAGGGCGGTGGCGCGGAACTCCGCGAGCGGGAGGACGACGAGGTCGAGCTCGGCGCTGCGATGGCCGTGGAAGCGGGCCAGCTCCGTGCGCGCGGTGTCGGCGAGGACGACGTACAGGTCGTGGTCGGAGTGCCCGGTGACCATGTCCTGGTGCGCTCGCGAGCCCTTGAGGACCAGGCCGACGACGGCGGGGTCGGCGGTGGCGCGGGCGACGAAGGCGTCGTACGTGAGCGGTGGGCGTGCGGTCATCGGCGGTCCCTCTTCCGGTGGCTGACGGCATGGCAGCGACGGGCGGCCCGTGCAGGGGGCGCCCGTGTCGTCCGCGGCGGCACGAGGCCACCGCTCGGAAGATCAACGCACAGCCGGACGATAGGCCCTGACCGGCCCCGGCCGCACCGGAATTCGCCTCCACGCAACGGAGCGGAGTGGTATCGATCCGAACGAGCACTCGTATGTCACCGACAAGTGGGGGGTGGCCTACCGCTCATGGAGATTTCAGGCGTCATCAGTGCGATCGTGATCGGCATCGTGATCGGTGTGCTCGGCCGGCTCGTCATACCCGGCCGTCAGCGCATCGGTGTCCTGTGGACGATCGTGATCGGCATCGTCGCCGCGTTCATAGGAACCGGCATCGCCGCTGGCCTCGACGTCGCCGACACCGACGGCGTCGACTGGGTCGAGTGGCTCATCCAGATCGCTCTCGCCGCAATCGGCGTGGTGGCGATCAGCAAGGTGAAACCGCGCCGTTGACGGCGCAGGGCGAAGGGCCGCACCCGTCCGGGGTGCGGCCCTTCGCCGTGACGGCGATCGAGGGCCCGACGCCGATCTGCCCGGTGCCGGTGCCGGTGCCGGTTCTGGTCCCGGTGTCCGCGGAGGGGCGCGGGTGAGGCCGGTGAACTCGCCGCCGGTGCAGGGGCATGAGCGCGACCTCGGCGGCGGTGGCGGTCCGTCGGTCCTTGGGGGCGACTGGTGTCCTACGACCACGGTCGCGACCTCCGCCGTGACCTGCCGCCCTGCGACCGCGATCACCGTCCCGACGGCGACCGGGCCGGCGGTCACGCGCTGCACGCCGTGCACGGGCAGTTCCGCTGGTACGGGGACCCAGTTGCCGAGATCCGTCGCCCCCGGGGACGCCACTCGGGCCCGCCCTGGTGACCCCCTGCTCCACGTCCCCGCGGCGCCGTCAAGCGCGGTCGCTTCCGTCGAGCCGAGGGTCGACGTGGATCTTCGGGCCCGGGCCCGCGCTGGACGGGCGCTGTCCGGCGAGTACCGGGCCGACCTCGTCGAGTCCCACGGTCGCGGCGACGAGCGGGGCGGGGTCCACCGTCCGCTCGGCGTAGGCCCGGATCGTCGCGTCCAGGCCGGGGGAGGCAGAGAGGATGCCGACCGCCGTGACGTCCTTGAGCAGGAGTGTGCGGTGGTCGAGCCGAGCGGGTTCGCCGGCCAGGCCGATGTACACGACGCGGCCGGCCGGTTCGACCAACTCCAGGGCCCTGTTGGGCAGATGGGGCGCGGTAGAGGCGTCCACGACCGAGTCGAACGGCAGGTCCGGCAGCGTGTCCTCGGTCCAGGTGTGCGCGAACCCCAGGCCGCGGGCGAAGGCGAGGGAGGTCTCGGTGACGCCCATCAGGTGCACCTCGGCACCGGCGGCCCGCAGGAACATCGCGACCAGCAGCCCGATCGTCCCCGGGCCCAGCACCAGGGCGCGGTCGCCGGGCCCCGGTGCGGCGGCCCGCGCCGCGCGCAGGGCGTTACCGCCCGGCTCCACCAGCGCCCCGAGCACGGCGTCGACGGAGTCCGGAAGGGTGTGCAACGAGGAGGCGGGTACGGCGAGTTGCTCAGCCAGTGCCCCGGCCCGGCCCCCGCGGATGCCGACCTCCTGCCGCTTCTCGCAGACATGTCCGCGCCCTCGCAGACAGCGGCGGCAGCTGCCGCAGCCGAGCATGGTGTCTCCCATGACCCGCCGTCCGAGCAGGCCGGGGTCCGCGCCGGCGCCGACGGCGGCAACCCGCCCGGCCCACTCGTGGCCCAGCCGCATCGGGTAGGCGGAGTGCCCCTGGTGGAGGTAGGCCATCTCACCGGTGAAGAACTCCACGTCGGTGCCGCACACCCCGACCCGCTCGACGTCGACGACGACCTCGCCGGGACCGGCCATCGGCGCCGGGAGCTCCTGGACCTCGTACGTGCCGGGGCCGGTCAGGACGAACGCGCGCATGAGGTGCACGGGCTGTCTCCAAGGGGGCGGCGTGTCGGCTGCTCGGTGGCGGGGGAGTCGGGAAACACCAGCAGGGCAAGGCAGTTGACGCCGGCCTCGTCCTGCTGGTCATCGACGCCGTACCCCCGCTCCCGCGTCGCGGCGAGTTGACGGGCGCCGCACACAGCCGCCTGTCGGCCTGTCGGCCCGTCGTGCGTCTGCGTAGGCTTCATCGCGTTCCGAACAGTAGACCGCCGTACCGACTGGTGGAAGGGGCCCTGGGTGAGCCTCCGCAGCGCGCAGTGGTACGAGGGTCAGGACCGCAACGCCTACATCCACCGCGCCTGGATGCGCCGGGGCGTGCCCGGTGACGCCTTCACCGGGCGGCCGCAGATCGCCATCGCCAACACCGCCTCCGATCTGACCCCCTGCAACGCCCACCTCGACGAGGTCGCCGCCTCCGTCCGCAACGGCGTCTACGAGGCGGGCGGCATCCCGCTGGACCTGCCCGTGGTGTCGCTCGGCGGGACCAACGTACGGCCCACCGCGATGCTCTGGCGCAACATGGCCGCGATGGCCACCGAGGAGATGCTGCGCGCCAACCCCCTTGACGGCGTGGTCCTGTTGGGCGGCTGCGACAAGACGATCCCGTCGCTGCTGATGGCCGCGGCCTCGGTGGATCTGCCCGCGGTCGTCGTGCCCGGCGGGCCCATGCTCAACGGCACGTTCCGGGGCGGCCTGCTGGGCTGTGGCACCGGGGTGTGGCAGTTGTCGGAGGAGGTCCGGGCGGGCACCCTCTCGCAGGAGGAGTTCACCCGCTCCGAGTCCTCGATGATCCGCAGCCGCGGCCACTGCAACACCATGGGCACGGCGTCGACGATGGCCCTGGTCGCCGAGGCGCTGGGCACGGTGATCCCAGGGGTCGCGGGCACCCCGGCCCCGGACAGCCGGCTCCTCGAGGCCGCGCACCGCACCGGGCGGCTCGCGGTGGACCTGGTCGCCGCCGACCGGCGGCCGGGGACCTTCCTGACCAAGGCCTCCTTCCACAACGCGATCGTCGCGCTGGCCGCCGTCGGCGGCTCGACCAACGCGGTCGTCCATCTCCTGGCGATCGCGGGCCGGTTGGGCATCGAGTTGTCCCTGGACGACTTCGACCGAATCGGCTCCCGCGTGCCCGTTCTCGTCGACCTCCAGCCCGCGGGCCGCTTCCTCATGGAGGACTTCCATCGTGCCGGCGGTCTCCTCGCCGTCCTGCGCGAGGTCCGCGACCTGCTCGACCCCGAGGCGCTGACGGTGACCGGCACCCCCTTGGTCGACCACCTCGACGGCGCCGCCGTCTGGGACACCGACGTCATCCGCGGCCGGGCCGAGCCGCTCGTCGCCGAGGGCGGGATAGCCGTCCTGCGCGGCAACCTCGCCCCCGACGGCGCCCTCGTCAAGCCCGCCGCGGCCTCCCCGCACCTGCTGCGGCACCGCGGCCGCGCCGTCGTCTTCGACTCCGTCGAGGACTTCCGTGCCCGCGTCGACGACCCCGACCTCGACGTGGACGCCGACTCCGTCCTCGTCCTGCGCGGCTGTGGCCCCAAGGGCTACCCGGGCATGCCCGAGGTTTCCAACATGCCGCTTCCAAGGAAGCTGCTCGAACAGGGGGTGCGCGACATGGTCCGGATCTGCGACGGCCGGATGAGCGGTACGGCGTACGGCACGGTCGTCCTGCACGTGGCCCCCGAAGCCGCCGCCGGCGGTCCCCTGGGGCGGATGCGCACGGGCGACCTCGTCATCCTGGACGTCGAGGCGCGCCGGATCGACGTCGATGTACCGGACGACGAACTCGCGCGCCGCGAGCCCGCCCAGGCCATGCTCGACGGCCTGGCCGCCCCGCGCCGCGGCTGGGAGCGGCTCTACGCCGACCGCGTGCTCCAGGCCGACACCGGAGCCGACCTCGACTTCCTGCTCGGCTCCAGCGGTTCCGACGTCAGCCGCGAGTCGCACTGAGCGCCGCCGCCCTGCTCATGACCGCTGATCACGCGTGAGGCGGCGGGGGCGCAACCCTCGGCGGGGTGCGGCGGCCTCGGTCCGGTGGCCCGTCACAACCCGACGCCCCCGGGCGGGGACTGCGCGCGGAAGGTACGGCGATAGGTGTCCGGGGGCACGCCGACCGTGCGGTGGAAGTGCCGGCGCAGGGTCGTGGCGGTGCCCATGCCGGTGGCCGTCGCGACGGCGTCGACGCCGGCGTCGGTGGTCTCCAGCAACTCCTGGGCGCGGCGGATGCGTTGGGTGAGCAGCCAGCGCAGCGGGGTGGTGCCGGTCGCCGCCTTGAAGTGCCGGGCGAGGTGACGTGAGCTGATCCCCGCCCGGCGGGCCAGGTCCTCCACGGTCAGCGGCTGGTCCAGGCGGTCCAGCGCCCACGGCAGCAGCGCGCCGAGGGGGTGGTCGTCGCGGTCCGGTACCGGGGCGGCGACGAACTGGGCCTGGCCGCCCGCCCGGTGGGGCGGCACCACCAGGCGCCGGGCCACGGCGTTGGCGACGGCCGATCCGTGGTCCAGGCGGACCAGATGCAGACACAGATCCATCGCGGCGGCCTTCCCGGCGGAGGTGAGCACGGTGCCGTTGTCGACGTAGAGCACGTCCGGATCGACCTCGACCCGTGGGTGGCGGGCCGCCAGCACCTCGGTGTGCGCCCAGTGCGTGGTGGCCCGCCGACCGTCCAGCAGTCCGGCCGCGGCCAGCACGAACGCGCCCGTGCACAGGGAGGCCACCCGGGCTCCCGCCTGGTGGGCCGCGCGCACCGCCTCGACCAGTGCGGCGGGCGGTTCCACGTCGACGTCCGCCCAGCCCGGGACGATCACCGTGTCCGCGCGCCGCAGCGCGTCCAGCTCCTCGTCGGGCTCCAGCCGGAACCGGCCCACGCGCACGGCGCCGGAGCCGCACAGGGTGACGTCGTACCAGGGGACGGTGACGCCGACCGGGGCTGCCTCGAACACCTCGTAGGCCATGGAGAGTTCGAAGTGCAGCATTCCGTCGGTGAGGGCGAGCGCGACCGTGGGCATGTCCGAAAGTGTACGGGTCTCGTCGTTTCAGACACTCACCGGTGGGGCCCCGACCTCGACAGGATGGGCCCAGTCGATCAGCGGCAGGTCAGCGAGCTGATCAGTGAGGACAGGGGGAGATCCGATGGGTTCCGGACAGACGGTGACGGTGTACGGCGCGTACGGGCACACCGGGCGCTTTGTCGTGGCGCACCTTCGGGAGCGCGGGTTCGTCCCGGTGGCGTCCGGCCGCGACGCGGGCAAGCTGCGGGAGCTGGCCGCCGACTTCCCAGGCCTCGAGGTCCGGCCGGCCGCGGTCGACGACACGGGCGCGCTGGACGACGCCCTGGCCGGCGCGGACGCCGTGATCAACGCCGCCGGGCCCTTCGCTACCACCGCCGCCCCGGTCATCGAGGCGGCGCTGCGCGCCGGGATCCCGTACGTGGACGTGACGGCCGAGATCGAGGCCAACGTCGACACCTTCACCGCTTTCGCGGAGCGCGCCCGAGCGGCGGGCGCGGTGATCGTCCCCGCGATGGCCTTCTACGGCGGACTCGGCGACCTCCTGGCCACCGCCGCGATGGGGGACTGGGCGGCGGCCGACGAAGCGCACATCGCCTACGGGCTGAGCGGTTGGCACCCCACCGCCGGGACCCGCGCCGCGGGCGAGGTCTCTCACGGCCGACGGGGCGGACGGCGCGTCCAGCACACCGGGGGCCGGCTGGAGTACCACGACGAGCCGCCGAGGGTCCTGAAGTGGCACTTCCCGGAGCCGATGGGCATCAGGGACGTCATGGCGGAGTTCACCATGGCCGACGTCGTCACCATCCCCAGCCACCTGGCCGTCCCCGAGGTCAGCACCCACATGGCGGTGGAGGCGGCCCGGGAACTCGCCGCGCCGGACACCCCGGCACCGGCCGCCGCCGACGACCAAGGACGCTCCGACCAGACGTTCGTCGTCGACGCCGTCGTACGTTCCGGCGGCACCGAACGGCGGGCCGTGGCCCGCGGCCGGGACATCTACGCCGTCACCGCACCCCTCGCGGTCGAGGCGGTCCACCGCATCCTCACCGGCCGGACCAGGACGGTCGGGGTCGCCTCCGCGGGCGAGATCTTCGACGCGGCCGACTTCCTGCACGCCCTGTCCGACCATCTGTCGGTCGAACTGCACCAGTAGCGACAGGGCGGACCGGCCCGCTCCCCGCAGACGTCCTCCACGGTCCGCTCGCCCGCCGTCGGCCTCCACCCGCTGGCGGCGCATCCGAGAGAACACGGTCACCGGCGCACCACGGCACGGGCCGTCCGTCGGCGTGGCCACCTGCACGGGTCGGCTCAACAGGCCCTGCGCGGAGCGGAGTCGACCGAGACCCGTGCCGGACGCGGCCCCAGGCGGTAGTGACCGCTCAGGGCAGCACCTTCACCTGCACCTCCGCGATCCGCCCCTGCTCGTCGAAGCCCACCTCCACCGCGTTGCCGCCGCCGAGGTCCGCCACGATCCGGTCCTCCTCGACGTGCTGGGTCACTCCGTGGTGGTCGAAGTAGCCGCCGACGACATGCCGGGCCGAGTACCCGACCAGCCCCGCACCGGTGAGCAGGGTGCGCGGCAGGGTGACCGGGTCCGGGCCGGGGCGCGGGACGCGGTTGTCGTCGGGCAGGAAGTAGACCTGGGTGGCCGGGCCGGCCGGGACGCCGATGTATCCGGGGGCCTCGGCGACGCCCATGCCCGTGAAGGCGAGCATCTCGGCCGCCCGGCGTGGATCGTCGAACCCGGCCAACGGCACGATCTCCTCGGCGAGTTCGGTGATCCCGTGCACGCGCCCGTACCGTCGGACGGCGCCGCCCAGCGCCACCACCTCGGTGCCTCGCAGACCCGGGTTGGCCCAGCCCCACATCCAGGACTGCTGCTCCATGTCGTACGTGCCCAGCACCGCCACCCGCAGCTCCAGATCCCCCTGCCGGTAGGTGCAGGAGGGCAGGTCGGCGCTCCAGGGCCCCTCGGGCAGGAACGCGCCCAGCGCCTCCAGCTGGGCCGCTCCCCAGGCGGCATGCCGTTCGGTCTCCAGGAGGAACGCGTCGCTGAAATGGCTCACCATGTCCCCGACCCTATGAGGCCCGCGCGATCACAGCTCGGGCAGGGTGGGTCGGCCGAGCCTGTCACCGCAACGGGGTCTTGCCCCCACGCACGGGATCTCGCACGCTCGACACGCTGCCTCGTTTGCTTTCGTTCCCTGCGTTCCCTGCGTTCCCTGCGTTCCCTGCGTTCCCTGCGTTCCTGCGTCGAGGAGGCCCCGTGCCCGCTGAAGCCGACATCCTGGCGCCGCCGCGCCGAGTGGTCGAACAGGTCGCCCGTTGGGACGCGTTCGTCGAAGCAGAGGTACCAGCGAAGGAAGACGGCGCCAACCTCCTCGTCGCCACCTGGAACCTGCGCGCCTTCTCCGACCTCACCAAGGCCTGGACCACCCCGCAAGACGCCTCCCCGAAGCGGAACTTCACCGACCTCCACCTCATCGCCTCGGTGATCCGCAGGTTCGACGTGGTCGCGGTGCAGGAGGTGCGCGGCAATCTGCGCGCCCTGCGCCACATGCTGAAAGTCCTCGGCGAGGACTGGGCGTTCGTCCTCACGGATGTGACGCGCGGCGGGGCGGGCAACGGCGAGCGGCTGGCGTTCCTGTTCGACACGCGCCGGGTGAAGCCGTCGGGTCTGGCCTGCGAGCTGGTGGTGCCCATCGAGGAGGAGGCGGGCGTGCCCGAGGGCGCGTTGCGGCGCCAGTTCGCGCGTACGCCCTACGCGGTCAGCTTCTTCTCCCAGGGGCAGACGTTCATCCTGGTCACCCTGCACGTCCTGTTCGGCGACCGGGCCGCGGACCGGGTGCCGGAACTGCGGGCGATCGCACAGTGGTTGGCGAGCTGGGCGGAGCGGGAGTTCGGCTGGGACCACAACCTCGTCGCGCTGGGCGACTTCAACATCGACCGCGCCGGGGACCCGCTGTTCCAGGCCTTCACCTCCACCGGTCTGGTTCCCGCGCCGTTCCTGGACGGTCTGCCGCGCACGATCTTCGACGACCCGGGCGCCGAGCACTTCTACGACCAGATCGCCTGGTTCACCAAGGGGCAGCAGCGCCGGCCGGTCCTGACGCTGGAGGCCAGGACCGGAGGTCACCTCGACTTCGTGTCCGAGCTGCGGGGCGATCGGACGCTCAACGAGCTGTCCTGGCACCTCTCGGACCACTACCCGCTGTGGGTGGAGTTCGGGATCCCGGCGCCCTGACCTGCACAAGTACGCCTTCAACAACCTATTTACGCAGCCAGAAGCCCGACCGCTCCAGCCACAGGGACAGCAGGCCGGCGTCCCCGAACACCTCCAGTGGGGGGTCGGCCGGGGTGCGGCGGCCGTAGAGCAGCAGGACGAGGTCGGTGAGCGGGGCCCGTACCGCCACCGCGGCCTTCGCGTGGGTGTGGCTCCAGGTGACGGGTACGCCGGTGAGGTCCACCAGCCACTCGGCGTGGGGCGCGTCGGTGGCGTGCAGATGGAGCGTGCGGCCGGGCCCGGTCAGGGGCGGGGCCTCGGGGCCGGCGGCCTCCAGGACCCGGGGCAGCGCGCCGAACCCCATCCACTCGTCCAGGGCGTCCCGGGCCAGTTCCTCGCGTACGGCGAAGGGGGCGCCCGTGACCTGGGCGGCGTCGGCGGCGTGCAGGGTCGTCTCGTGGGTCATGCGCCGGGCCCAGAACCCCGCGGCACCGCTCGGCGCGACGGTCCACACCGGTGCCTCGGGACCGGCCTCGCGCAGGGCGCCGACCAGCTCCGCGGACCCCTCGGCGAGCCAGGCGTCCAGGTCGGCGGCGGACTCGGGGCCGGGCGAGAAGACGTCGTCGACCATGTCGTGGGGGACGGGTCCGGTGGCCCGGGTGGCGACGATCCGTGCCGCCCACCGGTGGGTCCCGCCGACGTGCCGGGCGAGCTGGGTCAGGCTCCAGCCGGGGCAGCTCGGCACGGCGGTCGCCGCCGGCCCCGCCTCGGCGGTCCTGACGGCGGTGCGCAACTCCTCGGTACGGATGGCGATTTCGGTGCAGTACGTGTCATGCGTGACATCACTCACCGGGCCACCGTAAGCCGGACCCGGCCGCCGCTCAACGCGGAGGGGACCCGCGCGTCGACGGGAAGGCCGCCCGCCGACCCCGCGCCCGGTGTGTCCGGGGGCACGCCCCGCCGGGGGACGGGGTCCGACCGGCGGACCCTAGTGCCAGTCGCTGATCCGGACGTCGTCGGGAGCCGGCCTGCCGCGGCCGGTCTCGACGTACTCCTTCAGGCTCATCAGGAAGATCGCCCACTTCGTGCTGCAGTGGTGCATGAACTCCACCGGTTCGCGCCAGCCTTCGTGCCTGAACAGGACGATGGTGTAGTCGTCGTGTCGGCTGAGCTGCCAGTCGATCTCGGTGCCGATCCACTCCGCGGGGCCGTCCGTGACGCGCCACCGCACATGACCGGCGGGGTCGAGGGCGAGGATCTCCATGTCGAAGCCGCCGATGTCACCGAAGCGGAACGCCAGACGGCCGCCGACCTCGCTCTTGCCGGTGGTGTCGGTGGTCCACCAGCCGGCGACGCCCTCGGGTGTCGCCAGCGCCCGGTAGACCTCGTCCAGCGGCGCGACGGCGCCGACGCGATGCAGGATGTCGACCATCTTCATGCTCCTTCCGTGGTGGTGCGGCTTCGTTCGATGGCTTCCGCGAGGTGCTTGATACGACGGAGCCGGGCGTCCCAGGTCGCCCCGACCGCGGCCAGTTGCCGGGCCGCGCGGGCGAGTTGGTCCTCGTCGATCCGGTAGCGCCGCTCCCGTCCGACGGGCTCGGCGTGGACCAGTCCGACACGGTCGAGGACGGCGAGGTGCTTCGCCACGGCCTGCCGGGTCACGGGCAGGCTCGCGCTGAGCGAGGTGGCGGTCCCGGGCCCGGAGGCGAGGAGCAGGTCGATCATCGTGCGCCGGGTCGGGTCGCCGATCGCGGACCACAGATCGTCGTCGAGCGGCGTGCTCACCGGGCCGACGCCAACCGTGCGCCATAGGTGCCCAGGCGGGGGATGTAGTGGTCCCACGCGCTCGCGTGCTCGCGGTACCGCTCCTCCAGCACCGCGGCCTCCCACCCCATCTCCCGGAACCCGGTCTCGGTCATCCGCACCAGGGTCCCCGTCGGGGTCGGTACGAGATCGAAGGTGACCAGCAGCGAGTCCCCGTCGCGTTCGGCGCCGGTGTGGCACCACCGGAAGGAGAACCGCTTCGGCGGGTCGACCTCGATCACGGTGAGCGCGACGGTCATGGTCTCGCCCGTCGACTCGTCCCGCCAGAAGAGTTCCCCGGGCGCCCCTTCCGCGGACTCGAACCGGGCGTCGTCCGGCCACCACTCCCGCATGTGCTCCGGCCGGCTGACGACCTCGTAGACCACCTCGGGCGAGGCGTCGACGTGGATGTCGCGCTCGATGCTCCCGTACTCCATTTCCGTTCTCCCATTCGCAACCATCGGTTGCGTTTCAGTCTATGGCGGGGTCGAGTGTTGTGCAACCATCGGTTGCAGAAGGTTGGATGTCGGCGGGAGTCAGTTCCGGTTCAGGGTGCGGGTGATCCCGGCGAGCACCGCGGTCGTGAGGATCCAGCCCGCCGCGATGAGGGCGTACGACAGCCAGGCGGCCGTACCGCCCTCCCAGTACCAGGAGGTGCGCTGGCCGAGACCGCCGATGGGGATCAGCAGGTCGAGGGTGTAGACGAAGGGGTTGAACGGCGGCACCTGGCCGGGGTCGGTCGCCTTCGGCGTGTGCGCGGCGAAGACCGTGCTGCCGAGCAGGACGAGCGCCGCGAGCCACACACCCGCGCGCCAGGACCGGTAGCCGTAACCGACGGTGGCCTCCAGGAGGTAACCCCACAGCTGGGCGGGCGGGTTCAGCGTCCTCCTGCGGTGGCGCTGCTTGGCCAGCAGGACCCGGCGGGCGTCGTCGTCATGGCCGATCTGCCGGTACCAGGCCGCCAGTTGCTCGTACGGCTGGGCCGCGTAGCCCGGATGCCGCCCTATCCACGCCAGGCGGCGGTCCACGCCGGATGCCTGGTGTTCGCCGTTCTCGTGCAGGGACCCGTAGGTGAAGCCCTGGAGCCGTAGCGTCCGCGGCCAGGCGTCCGCGCGGTCGTGGAGGGCCGTGGCCCGGGCATCCTCCAGGTCGACCACGCCGGACGGCGGTTCTGCCGGAGTGAAGACGAACCCTCCCGCCTGCATACGGGCGCAGTCCAGCGCCATATCGGCGGCGCGCAGGACGGCACCGTCGAAGGTCACGTGGTCGGAGATCTGCGTGTCCCGCAGGCTGACCGTCCCCTCGGCGGTGAATTCCTCGGCCAGGGAGAGACTGCGGATCACGGCATGATCGGCGAGCAGGGCGACCCCCTCCGGGTGGTGCAGCCGCGCCCGTTCCATGTGCAGGCCGCCGGGCAGCTGGGCCCCCAGGAGTCGTATGCCGCCGTGCACCGTGGTCCGGCGGCAGAACATCGCGCCTTCGGTGACGAGCCCGCCGGCGAGGAGAGCCCAGCCGCCGGGGTGGGAGAGGACCGCGTCGGTGAGGATCACCTCGCCGGACACGCGGGCGTTGAGCAGCTCGACCCTGCCGTCGACCACGGTGCGGCGCAGGGAGAGCCTGCCGTCCACGCGGGCCGTGCTGAGGTCGAGCCCCGGCAGTCTGCTGCCCTTGACGGAGATCGTGCGGGTGGCGGCGTCGGCCAGCCCGACACCCTGCTCGAACCAGCACCCCTCGAACCGCATCGCATGCCCGATCTCGGCCCCGCCGAGCTCCAGCGCCCCGATGATCCGCGCGCCCGCGACTCGCAGCGCCGGCACGTGCCCCGGCTCGGCCGGGATCACCCCGAGGAGGAGCGCGGCCACGACGCCCGCCCTGACGGTCCGGTCCTCGCCCCACCCGTCCCCGTGCGCGGGGTCGTCCTCCGGGCCGCCCGTACGGAAGTCCACCGTGCGGCCCTTGGGATAGGCGTCCCACAACTGTCGTTCCGGCGCGGTGAGTTCCTCGTACACGTGCACGCCGGAAGAGTAGCTGGCCGGGACGTACGTGTGACCGAGCGGGCGCGCGGTCGGCCGGGTTCGGGCCCCGGACCCTGCCGTCGGCGGCGCGCGCGGGCGCGGGATGTGTCAGGTCAGGTTGAGTCCGCCGTCCAGGATGATGACCTCGCCGGTGAGGTAGGTGCTGGCGATGACCGAGGCCACGAGCCCCGCGACGTCCGAGGGCTGGGCGGGCCGGCCCATGGGCGCCCGGTCGCGCCACAGGGCGTGGGCGTGCGCCCAGTCCTCGGTCATGGGGGTGTCGACCAGGCCCGGGGCGATGGCGTTGACCCGTACGTCGGGGGCGAGGGCGGCCGCGAGGAGGCGGGTGACGTGGTTGAGCGCGGCCTTGCTCGCCGCGTAGGGCACCGAGGAGCCCTTGGGTCGCACCCCGGCGTGGCTGGTGATGTTGACGACGCTGCCACCGCCGGGGGAGCGGCGCAGCGCGGGGAGCGCGGCCGTGCAGAGCACCCAGGGGGCGATCAGGTTGACCTCCAGCACCTGCCGCCACTCCGCGGGGGTCGCGGCGGCCAGGTCGTCGTGCGGGATGGGCCGGCTGATCCCGGCGTTGTTGACCAGCACGTCCAGCCGGCCGCAGTGGTCCAGGGTCTGCTCGACCAGGGCGCGGGCCTCGTCCTCGACCTCCAGGTCGGCCCGCACGTACACCCCGTCGAGCTCCGCCGCCAGCGCCCGGCCCGCGTCCGCGCTGCGCCGCGAATGCACGACGACCCGCATGCCGTCCGCCGCCAACCGCCGCGCCACGGCCTCCCCGATGCCCGAGGTGGAACCGGTGACCAGGGCGACGGGGCGATCCGTGGATTCAGTGCTGCTCATGTCTGCGGATCCTGCCATGTTGATCAACACCGGGGGCAGGCGGCTCCTGCGGATGCGGGCGTCGAACGGCCGCACCAGAGGTGCGGCCGTTCGTGTGTGTGGGCGGCACGACCAGTACGTACGCCCGGCCGGGGGTCACTCCCGACGGCCGCCCACGGTGACGATGCCGGTGATCTTCGAGCTGGTGGCGTTGTCGTAGACGACGTCACCGCCGGACTTCTTCCAGATCCTGAGGCGGAAGCCGTCCGGGGCATCGGTGGCGGTCACGCGGAAGACGTAGCCGCCGGTGCCGTTGACGGTCCCGGAGCCCTGGTAGACGGCCTGGGAGCCGGTCACCACGAGCCAGTCGGAGCCGGTGGAGCGGAACTTCAGCTTCGCCGGGGCGAAGTCGAAGGTCAGCTGTCCGAGGGGAACGGAGCCCCACGTCGTGTAGAAGGCGGTGAAGAAGAAGCCGGCCGTGCCGGTCAGGGTCGGCTTGGCGGGGAAGGCGCCGGCCGGCGAGGTGAGGATGCCGGTGCCGAACGCGGGTCCGGCGGCGCGGTCGTAGGCGATCAGCTCGGGCAACGTGCGGCTGTCCGAGGCGCCCTCGTCGTCGGTGAGGGTGATCACCGGGTGCCGGATGCCCGCCTTGCGGTAGGTGTGTTCGGCGCGGCAGCCGTTGGCGGTGACGGTCCCGGCGCTGGGCTGGGTGCCGTCCTTCCAGTCGACCGCGCAGGTGTGGGTGTCACGGGTGCCCGGGTCGGTGAACCCGGCGGTGACGACCACCTGCTTCCCCACCGCGACCGGGGACTTGGGACCGGTGGCGGTGGTGATGGCCGGTGCCGCGTTGGTGACCTCGACGGTGGCCGTGTCGCTGCTGCGGCCGCCGGTCAGGGTCACCTCGAAGGTGCCGTCGTCGGCGCAGGTGACCGTGGTGCTCGCGGACCCGGCGTCGGCGAAGGTGCAGGGTGCCCCCTTCGCGGCCGTCCACGTGGCCTTGCCGGCGCCGGAGAGCGTGCCGTTCAGCCGGATCGCGTCGCCCTCGGCGCCCTTGGTGTCGGGGCCGGCGTGCACGATGGTCACCGGGTCGACGCCGGTCAGCGTCGGCACGACCTTCTTGATCAGGCCGTCCGCGTCGAACTCCAGCTTGTCGATGGTGGTTTCGCGGTGGGTGCCGTCACCGCCGGGGATCGCGAAGCGGTGGTAGGCGACGTACCAGTCGTCGGTGCCCGGCACCCGGACGATCGAGTGGTGGCCGGGACCCTTGACGCCGAGGGAGAGGTCCTTCTCCAGGATCACGCCCCGCTTGGTCCACGGGCCGGTGGGCGAGGGGCCGGTGGCGTAGGCGACACGGTAGTTGGGGTCGCGCGTGTCGTTCTCCGACCATGTGAGGTAGTAGGTGCCCTGGCGCTTGATGACGAAGGTGCCCTCGTTGTAGCCGCTGGGGGTGATGTCCTTCATCCTGGTGAGGTCGAGCGAGGTCATGTCGTCGTTCAGCGGGGCCACGTAGGCGTGGCCGTTGCCCCAGTAGAGGTACGACTGGCCGTCGTCGTCGGTGAACACCGCCGGGTCGATCATCTGGCCGCTGAACTGGCCCGCCTTGAGCAGCGGTTGACCCAGCGCGTCCTTGAACGGGCCCGTCGGCGAGTCGGAGACCGCGACGCCGATGTTGGCGTCGGCGCAGAAGTAGAAGTAGTAGGTGCCGTTCTTCTCGGCGATCGTCGGCGCCCAGGCCCTGCTGTCCGCCCAGGAGACGTCGGGACCGAGGTCGAGGATGACGCCGTGGTCCTTCCAGTGGACCAGGTCGGTGGAGGAGTAGGCCTTGAACTGCGTGCCGCTCCAGCCCTCGAAGCCGTCGGTGGTCGGGTAGAGGTAGAAGGTGTCGCCGAACCGCACGATGTTCGGGTCGGCGTTGAGACCCGGCAGTACCGGGCTCTTCATGACGAGGGCCGACACCGTCCAGGTGCGCTTCTTGCCGTCGGACCCGGTCACCTCGTACGTCACCGGCTTGCTGAAGTCGTGCACGCTGCCGGAGGCGGGGCTGATCGCCGCGCCGTGGGCGAGGGTGAACTCCGGTGCCAGGGACGTGAGATCGGTGCCCTCGGTGAGCGGCAGGGTGACCTTGCCGGCGGTGGCGTCGACGATCGCGTCGACCTTCAGGTCCGGGTGCGTGGCCTTGGCGATGCCCGTGGTGTTGCCGCTGAGTTCCATGACCTCCGAGGCCGACAGGGCGCGGTCGTAGATGCGGAAGTCGTCGACGTCGCCGCCGAAGTAGGGGTCGGCGGAGTACAGGGAGCGGCCGATGTAGCCGCTGTAGTCCTTGTTCGCGTCGTACAGGTCGGACGGCCTGATGGTGGTCGTGGTGCGGGCCGCCTCGATGCCGTCGACGTAGAGGACCATCGTGCCGGTCGCCCCGTCGAGGGTGACGGTGACGTGCTCCCACTCGCCCGGGGTGAGCTGCGCGCCGCCCGTCAGCTTGGACTCCGCCGACCAACTCGCCTTGGTGATGGCCGAGTAGAGGGTGGAGCCACCGTTGGAGGGGGTGGCGAACAGGTACTTGTCGCTGTCGGGGCCGAGCCCGAACAGCCACTGGAAGCTGCTGCCGCCCTTCCACTTGGCGTACGTCGAGACGGTGACGCTGCCGGCGTCCTTCAGCACGCCGTTCGGGATCTTCACGTACGGCGAGTCCGAGGCGCCGGTCATGGCGAGCGAGCCGCCGTGCACACCGGTGCCGAAGGCGGGCGTACGGACGTAGGTGCCGTGGTAGCCGTGTCCGCTGGTGTCCCGGGCGATGTTGCCGCCGGTCTCGTCGAAGTCGTACTCCAGCAGCAGGTCGGCCGGAACGTCCGGACCCTCCTCGGAGACGGTGACCTCAGCCTGGACGGGGATCGCGGCGCCGTCGGGCAGGGTGCCGGTGACCGTGAAGACTCCGGCCTGGGCGTACGCGGATGCCGGTACGTCCGCCCAGTCGACGGAGACGGGGCGCTTGACGCCGTCGGCGTACTCGGCGATCACCGTGGCCGGCAGGACCGGCGCCTGGCCGATCCTGGTCTTCACCGAGATGTCCTCGACGCCGCTCACGATCTGGTCGGGCTGGTAGGCGCGCAGCAGCCGGTCGTACTCGGCCTGCGTGACCGGCAGGACCGTGCCGTGGCGCGGCTTGGACGGCAGGTCGTAGCCGGTGGACGGCGTCCAGGTGCCGGAGTCGAGGTCGGTCGTCTCGAAGGGGATGTAGCCGCGCCCGCCGAACTCGTCCAGGAACGCGTACCACTTGTCCTCGGTGTTGGACTTGAAGACCAGCGGCCCCTCGGCCGCGCTCATCGCGCCCTTGCCTATGCCCTCCGCGACCGCCGTCCACGACGGGTCGAGAATCGAGTGGCTCTTCTCCTCGAAGATGAACTTGCTGTTGGGCGTGGAGGAGGTGTTGTTGCGCTCGTCCTTCGACAGACGGTAGTAGGTGCCGTCGTGCTGGATCATCGTGGAGTCGATGACCGAGTAGCCGCGGTCGATCCAGACCTTGGGCTCGCTGAAGGTGTAGAAGTCACGGGTGGTCGCGTACATCATGCGGTTGTACGTGTCGCCCGAGTGGGCCTCGTTGTCGTACAGCTTCGACGCCCAGAAGACCACGTACGCGCCGAGCTTCGCGTCGTAGAAGGCCTCCGGCGCCCAGGTGTTGCCCGCGCTGTCGGGGGAGACCTTCACCAGCCGCTGGTTCGTCCAGTGCACCAGGTCGGTGGACTCCCAGACCATGATGGACTTGCTCCCGGTGCGCTGGGAGGCGTCCCAGTCGCCGTTGCCGTAGATCCTCAGGTCGGTGGCGATCTGGTAGAACTTGTCGCCCTCGGGGGAGCGGATGATGAACGGGTCGCGCAGGCCCTTCTCGCCGAGCGTGGAGGTCAGGACCGGCTTGCCGTCGTTCAACTCCCGCCACTTCAGTGGGTCGTTGCCCTTGCTGAGGGCGGCGTAGAGCTGTTCGCCGTCCGCGGTGCCCTCGCCGGTGAAATAGCTGAACATGTAGCCCTTGAGGGCTTCCTGCCGCGGGAGTTCGGGAACCTTCGCGGTGAAGGACCGGCTCGTCGTCGCGGCGCCCTTGCTGACGGTGGCGGTCAGCTCGACGGTGGCGGCGCCGTCGCCGTGCGCGGGTCGGTGGACGACGCCGGCGGCGGTGATGACGTCCGGGTCCGCGGAGGCCCAGGAGACGTCCGTGCCGTAGTCGCCGCTCGCGGGGAGGGTGAGGTTGCCGCGGACGTCGTCGAAATTGTGGACGGTGAGGGCTTCGGCGGCCCGCTCGGTGGCGGTCCGGTCGTCGAAGGCGGCCTTGACCGTGACGTCGAAGGACTTGGTGTCGGTCACGGTGCCCTTCTTCAGGGTCGCCGTGAGCGTGACGTGGGCGTCCGGTTCACCGGCGGCGGGCCGGGTCACCTCCCCGGCGTCGGTCACCACGTCGGTGTCGTCGCTGGCCCAGGTCAGGGCGGAGCCGCCCGCGGTGCCGGTCCTCGGCAGGTCCAGGTCGGCGGCGACCGCGCTGGTGTCGCCGAGGCTCAGCGCGGCCTTGTCGTCGGCGACACCCTGGGTGGCCACGGGTAGGGCGAGCAGCTCGACCTCGTCGGCGTCCAGGGCGCGGTCGTAGACGCGGAAGTCGCGCATGCGGCCCTTGAAGAGCTTGTCACCGGAGTAGACCGACCTGCCCAGGTAGTTGGCGGTCGTGGTGCCGGAGCCGATGGCGCCCGGGGTGGTGGTGACCGAGGTGTTGCGGCCGACCTCCACGCCGTCCTCGTACAGCACCCCGGTGTTCCCGGTCTGGGTGTAGGTGAGGTGCTTCCAGACCGAGCGGGTGAGGTTGTGGGAGTCGGCGGGCTTGGTGGTCTGCTCCGTGGACCAGTTGCCGGTCGCGATGGAGGTGCGCAGCGAGTTGCCGGTGGTGAAGAGGTAGCCGTTGCCGTTGCCGCCGCTGGAGTTGCCGAAGCCGTAGAGGAAGTACGGCGTGCTCTGCGTCGCGTCGATCAGGACGTCCGTGGAGACGGTGATCGAGGCCATGCCCTTCATGACGTCGTTCGGCGCCTTGACGTAGGTGTCGGAGCCGTTGAAGGCGAGCCCCTGACCGGTGTCGGACCAGTTGGCGGTGCCGACCACCGTGCCGTCACGGCCGTTGCCGGAGGCGTCGGTGACCGTGCTGCCGGAGGAGCCGTCGAGTTTGTACCAGAGGGCCAGTCCGTCGGTGACGTCCGCGGCGCCCGCCGCCTGCGCGGGGAGGACGGGCGCGAGGAGGCCCAGGAACAGCGACGCGACGGTCAGGCCGGCGAGTCGGCCCGCCCGGCGTCTCGCGCGGGTGCGCGGACGTGCGAAGTACGTCATGTGGGGATTCCCTGCTGAGGCATGGCTGACGGGGGAGCGACGGCATGGGGGAGCAGGCCGGCGACGACGGGGGTGTCCGCGGCCGTGGACTCCTCGCCGTTTCGGCTGTGTGACGTCGTGTTGCGAGAGTGTCAAACGGGGTGTGGGGCAGCGTCAAGAGTTTTCGAACAATGTCCGACAGGTCGAACGGCTTTGTCTCCTGGTCAACGGCCCGGACGCGGCGCCCCGTTGCCGGCCATCGCGCCACGAACCCGCCGCACCCCTACCGGTGCTCGTCCTGCCCCAGCTGCCGCCGGCGCTCCTCGCGGTGGAGGTACCGGCTCATAGGGTCCGCGGTCGACTGCTCCCCCGTGTCCGGGCCCTCCCCGGTGAGGGCTGGGAAGGGCTGGGTGTCCTCCAGGGGATAGGCAGAGGTGGTGCTCGCCTCGACGGGCGCTTCGGCCGGCGCCGAGGACGTGATCGTGTGCGGCAGCATGATCAACGACGTCGTGCCCGACTGCGCGCCCGAAGGCCGCAGTTGGACCCGGATGCCGTGCCGGTCGGAGAGCCGGCCGACCACGAACAGGCCCATCTGCCGGGATATGTCGGCGTCGACGGTCGGAGGATGGGCCAGCTTGTGGTTGATGGCCGCGAAGTCCTCCGCCGTCAGACCGATACCGCTGTCGTGGATCTCCACCATGACCCGTCCGTCGGGCAGCCGGCCCGCGGTGACGTACACCCTGGTCTGCGGTGAGGAGAACGTGGTGGCGTTCTCCAGGAGTTCGGCCACCAGGTGCACGAGGTCGCTCACGGCCCGGCCGTGGATCTCGGCCTCCGGGATCCCGGTCAGCTCGACGCGCTCGTACTGCTCCACCTCCGAGGCGGCGGCGCGCAGCACGTCGACCAGGGCGAGTTGCTGCATGCCGTGGTGGTTGGACTCCTCACCGGCCAAGACCAGGAGGTTCTCGCCGTTGCGGCGCATCCGGGTCGCCAGATGGTCCAGACGGAAGAGGTTCTCCAGCTGGTCCGGGTCGGCCTCGTTGTTCTCCAGGTAGGTGATCAGTGCCAGTTGGCCCTCGACGAGGGACTGGCTGCGGCGCGAGAGGTTGGTGAAGATGACGTTGATGTTGCCCCGCAGCGCCGCCTGCTCGACGGCGAGCCGCACGGCCTCCCGGTGAACCTGGTCGAAGGCGCGGGCGACCTCGCCGATCTCGTCGGTCGACGTGATGGGGATCGGCGCCACCTGCGTGTCGACGCGTCCGGGAGTGGCCCGGTTCAGCTGGGCGAGCAGTGCCGGCAGCCGCTGCTCGGCGATCTGGAGGGCCGAGCCCCGCAGCGCGCTCATCCGGCTGCTCATCGACCGCGCCACCCCGGCGGCGATCAGGAACGCGGCCAGCGCCGCACCGAGGACGACGGCCGACAGGACGATGGCGTCCCGGCGCGCGCTGTCGGCGATGTCCTCGGCGTTGGCGAGCGCGGTGTCGCTCAGATAGACCTCGACCTGCCGGTAGGCGTCGAAGGACAGGGTGGAGGCGCCGAAGAAGGAGTCGGTGGTGATGCCCTGCTCGGCAAGGTCCGCGGCGGACTTCCCCGACGCGATCTCGCTGATCATCGTCGTCATGCTCGGCGGGGCGACGTACTCCTCACCGGCCTCCTCGGCCCGCGCGGCCGCCGCGGCGACCTGTCGCTCACCCTTGGTCCTGGCCTCTGCCAGCGCCTTCTTCAACCGCGCCGTGTCCTGACCGGTCGCGGCGCCGTCGAACTCCACCAGCGCGACCCGCTGGAGATAGGCGTACGAGCGGAACGAGGCCAGCTGGGAGGCGAGTTCACCCTTCTTCAGCGCGTCACGGTCCTCGGCCAGGATGTGGGTGCCGATGGCCCGGGTCAGCGACTCGGCGGCCTGGGTCAGGGAGATGGCGTACAGGGCCCGGCCGAAGCTCGCCTGATTGCTGCTGCCGAAGCCGAGTTCGTTGGACAGCTCCATCAACGGGTGCTGGATGAGGTGGTACTGCTCCTCGGTCCGCACACCCGGCAGGGCGGACGTGAACGCGGCCTTGCGGATGCCGGCGAGCCGCTCGCCCCCGCTCTGGACCACGGCCACCCGCCGGAGCAGACGCGCGGTCTGCGGCATCCGCTCGACCGCCTTGTCGAAGGCCGCCCGGTCCTGGTCGGTGACCTTGCGTGCCTCGGCCACGACCTCGGAGCCGGTGTCGCCCTTGAGCAACGGGACGACCGAGAGATCGCGCTCGTTGATCGCGTCGCTGGCGTACTTGTTCGCCGTCTGCACCAGCTCCGCGACCCGGACCGCGTCGTCGGCGCTCCGCCAGGTGTCCACGGCGCGCGCCACCCGGAACCCGCCGAGCACGAGCGTGACGAGGACCGGGATGAGGAGGATGGCCCGCAGTCGCCGGGCCACCCGCCAGTTGCGGGTGAAGGACCAGCGCCCCGAAACCGCCGCCTCGGGCGCCGCTCGCCTTGCTTTCCTCACGTGAACGACCGACCTTTCGACGGCGGTACCTTCCTGGCGGGCCGATCAAGGCCCTTCTGAAGCGTTACGGAGAACGAGCGCTCCGTGTTCAGTCCATGACAGAGGCGAGTGGCTCGGCTGGCCTGTGGCTCAGCTGCCCGCGGCTCAGGCTCAGCTGCCCGTGGCTCAGCTGCCCCGCGGGGTCGCGGCCGAGGCCCTGCCGCTCAGTGACCCGGCGC
Source organism: Streptomyces sp. NPDC020489 (assembly GCF_044386545.1). Lineage (NCBI taxonomy): Bacteria > Bacillati > Actinomycetota > Actinomycetes > Kitasatosporales > Streptomycetaceae > Streptomyces > Streptomyces sp. NPDC020489. Next base: position 557,926 of record NZ_JBIRUZ010000005.1, on the reverse strand, counting down.
CGGAGGCGCAGCGCGCCGGAGTCCCCGCCCCTTCGCCCCCGCCCCACCGGTTTGCGGCCTCCGCGCAGTGCGATCACCATGAGGAGCAGGTAGCCCATGGAACCCGTGCCCCCGCGCACCTGGCTGCGCGCCCTCGCCTTCGCCGTGGCAGCGCTCTGCACGGTGATCGTCACCATGGCGGCCACCGCCCGCGACACGGTGGTCTCCGCGCCCTTCTACCAGTCGGTCCTCGACGAGGAGTCGGCCTACGACCGGCTCTACGACGAGGTCCTGGTCGACCCGGGAGCGGCCGACGTGACCCGGGGTCTGCTGGCGGGGCTGCCGGTTCCCGAGGCCGTGGTCACCTCCAACGTCACGCTGGTCCTGCCGCCGGCGACCGTTCGGGAACTCGCCCACGAGCAGATCGAGAGCGTCACCGGCTACCTCGCCGGTGACCGCGACGACCTCACCCTGACCGTCGATCTGCGGCCGGTGCTGGCCAACATCAACGACCTGGTGCACATCTACTTCGGTGACCTGGTCGCCGCTGTGCAGCAGCGCCCCGAGCCGGACTTCGCGGCGTTCTCGGCCGACCTGTCCGCCGCGCTGAAGAAGGTGCGGGCGGGACAGGCCCCCGGCGCGCTGCCCGCGCTGCCGCTCACCGAGGAGCAGGCGGCGAAGGCGGCCGAGGGCGTCGTGAACACCCTGCCGGAACGGGACCGCGAAGCCCTGCGCGACGAGGTCGAGGTGGCCCTGGCCGACGGGGACGCGGCGGGCGCGCTGGCCGCCGTGGCCCCCCTGGCCGTCACCGAGCGCACCACGGACGCGACCGCCCGGCTGCGCACGCTGGTCGGGGGCACCGGCTGGAACCTGGAGAAGGTGCTGGAGACGTCCGGCAACGACCTGTCGGCCCTGCACCGGGCACGCACCGGCACGGCGGTCGGCCTCGGGATCGTGGAGGCGGTCGCCGCCGCCCTGCTCGTCGGCGCGCTCGCGGCCCTGTGGCTGACCACGTCCCCCGCGCCGGGCCGGCGGCCAATGCTGCTCGGCTGGGCCCTGGCCGCAGGCGGCGCCCTCACCGCGCTCGTCGTCGTCCTGGTGCGCGTGGTGCACGGTGACCGGCTGGTCGACCCACCGGCGAGCTGGCCGTCCGGCCTGGCCCGGCTGGTCGACGACCTCCAGCGCAGGGCCGTCGACGACATGGTGACGGCGGCCCTGTCCACGGCGCTGGTCCCGGTGGTCGCCGGCGCGCTGCTGACCGGCTTCGGCTGGGCCCTGCGGACCCGGCCCACCCTGCGGACCCCGGCGCCGTATGTGCGGATGGCGGCGGTCGGGACGAGCGCGGTGACCCTGGCCGCTCTGGTCCTGGTGCCGCTCGTCGCGAGCCCCTCCGCACCGCGCCGTTGTCAGGGCAGCGTGGCGCTGTGCGACCGGCCCTACGACGAGGTGGCGTATCTGACCTCCCACAACGCCATGTCGACCACCGTGGACCGGTTCATCGGACCGCTCCAGGACCCGGCCATAAGCACCCAGCTGGACGACGGGGTTCGTGCCCTCCAACTCGACACCTACCGCTGGGAGAAGCCCGAAGAGATCGCCGCGCGGTTGGCCGAGTCCGACTTCACCGCCGAGCAGCGGGCGTTCGTCGCGGCGGCCGTGAACAAGGTCAACCCGCCCCGCGAGGGCCTGTGGCTGTGCCACGCCGTGTGCCGCGCGGGGGCGATCGAGCTGGTCCCGGCCCTGCGGCAGATCGGCGACTGGCTGCGGGACCATCCGACCGACGTCCTGACCCTGATCGTCCAGGACGCGATCAGCGCCGAGGACACCGCCGGGGCGTTCGGCGAGGCGGGCCTCTCCGACCTGGTGTTCACCCCCGACGAGGATCCCGGGCAGCCGTGGCCGACGCTGGGTGAGATGATCGACAGCGGTCGCCGCCTGATCGTCTTCGCCGAACAGGCCGACGGCCCCGCCGCGTGGTACCGCAACTTCTACCGCTACGGCATGGAGACGCCGTTCGCGTTCCGCAGCCCCGGCGAGATGAGCTGCGTGCCCCATCGGGGCGGCACCGGCAAACGGCTCTTCCTGCTCAACCACTTCATCACCGCGGGCGGCGGCAGCAGGCTGGACGCGGGCGAGGTCAACGCCCGCCGTTACGTCCTGGACCGCGTGGAGCGCTGTGAACGCGAGCGGGGCCGACCGGTCAACTTCATCGCGGTCGACTACACGACGGTCGGTGACGCCCGGGGCGCCGTGGACGCGCTCAACGCCCGCCGGTAGAGCGCGCACCTGACTTCCGGGGGTGTGACCGGAGCCTTGACCGGTCGTCGGCGCTCCACGATGCTGTGTTGCGGTTCATGGAATCCGTGCCGCAATGAGCAACTTCGACTTCGTCTCGCAGCAGCCGAGGAGTGGCCATGTCTCACCAGGTCTGTGCTGTCGTCGCGCAAGGGAAGAACGCCCCTGTCAGCCTGGAGACGATCGTCGTGCCCGACCCGGGACCGGGTGAGGCACTGGTGCGGATCGAGGCGTGCGGGGTGTGCCACACTGATCTGCACTACAAGCAGGGCGGGATCTCTGACGACTTCCCCTTCCTGCTGGGTCATGAGGCGGCCGGGGTCGTGGAGTCGGTGGGGGAGGGGGTCACGGACGTCGCCCCGGGGGATTTCGTGATCCTCAACTGGCGTGCGGTGTGCGGTAATTGCCGGGCGTGTCTGCGGGGTCGGCCCTGGTACTGCTTCGACACCCACAATGCCGAGCAGAAGATGACTCTCGCGGCGACCGGCCAGGAACTCTCGCCCGCGCTCGGTATCGGGGCGTTCGCGGAGAAGACGCTGGTGGCGGCCGGGCAGTGCACGAAGGTGGATCCGTCGGTCGCGCCCCAGGTGGCCGGTCTGCTGGGCTGTGGGGTGATGGCCGGTATCGGTGCCGCGATCAACACGGGCAGTGTCGGGCGGGGTGACACGGTCGCGGTGATCGGCTGCGGCGGCGTGGGGGACGCGGCGGTCGCCGGTTCGCGTCTCGCGGGCGCGGCGCGGATCATCGCCGTGGACATCGACGACCGCAAACTCGACACGGCGAAGAAGGTGGGAGCGACCCACACCGTCAACTCCCGGAAGACGGACGCGGTGGAGGCGATCCGTGAACTGACCGGCGGGTTCGGGGCGGACGTCGTGATCGAGGCGGTGGGCCGTCCGGAGACGTACCGTCAGGCGTTCTACGCCCGGGACCTGGCCGGTACGGTCGTGCTGGTCGGTGTCCCGACCCCGGAGATGAAGCTGGAACTGCCGCTGCTGGACGTCTTCGGGCGGGGTGGTTCACTGAAGTCCTCCTGGTACGGCGACTGTCTGCCCTCCCGTGACTTCCCGATGCTGATCGACCTGCATCTGCAAGGCCGCCTGGATCTGGGGGCGTTCGTGACCGAGACCATCCAGCTCGACGAGGTGGAGAAGGCCTTCGAGCGGATGCACGGCGGCGACGTCCTGCGCTCGGTGGTGGTGTTCTGATGAGCGCCCGTATCGAACGCCTCGTCATCGCAGGGCAGTTCAGTCTCGGCGGCGGCACCTGGGACGTCGAGAACAACGTGCGGAGCGTCGGCGACGACCACTAAGTGATCGTCATGGGCGCCGCGCCCGAACTCGCCGAGCGCACCGGGCCACTGACCGGCCCTCCCGACCACCGTCATGAAACGCCTGATCCGCCTGTTTCCGCAGGTGATTCGGGTGTTTGAGGCTGCCCGGGGGCTGCCCCACAGCGGCTCGGCGGCTGACCGGCCGAGCGGTGCGAACGGGGCCTGGGGACGCCTTGACAACGCTTCAGAACCGCCCCCAGACTGACGTTGCGCTTACCGCAATCCGTTTCGCTATACGCACCGAGGTGTCATGATGATTCCCGCGTGCCGTCTCGCGGACCTTCCGCGAGGCGAGGCTCTCAGGCTCGACATCGACCCGCCCGTCTCGGTGTTCCACACCGATGACGGCGAGGTCCTGGCGATCGACGACACCTGCACCCACCAGGACGCCTCGCTCGCCGACGGCTGGCTGGAGGGTTGCGAGGTGGAATGCCCGCTGCACGCCTCGAAGTTCGACCTGAGGACCGGTGCCGTCGACGCCCCGCCGGCGAAGCTCCCCGTCCGGACGCACGAGGTCGTCGTAGAGGACGGCATGATCTACGTCCGGGTGTCCACGGACGCCCCCAACCTGCCGCCGTGCGTGACCGCCCGGCTCGCGGGTGGTCACGCGTGAGGACCGTGGCCGTCGTAGGCGCCTCGCTGGCCGGTCTGTCGGCGGCGCGCTGCCTGCGCAAGCAGGGTTACGACGGTCGGCTCGTCGTCATCGGCGACGAGACCCACCGGCCCTACGACCGGCCGCCGCTGTCCAAGGAGTTCCTCGCCGGCACCCTCGGCGAGGCGGACCTGGCGCTGGAGACGGACGGCGAGGATCTCCGGGCGGAATGGCTGCTGGGCACCCGGGCCACCGCACTGGACGGCGCCGAGCGCGCCGTCCGCCTCGCCGACGGCCGCGAGGTCCGCGCCGACGGTGTGGTCATCGCGACCGGCGCCGCCGCGCGCACGCTGCCGGGCGGCGAAGGGCTCGCCGGGGTGCACACCCTGCGCACCCTGGACGACGCCCGCGCCCTGCGGGACGAACTGGCCCGCGGTGGACGGCTGGTGGTGATCGGCGGCGGCTTCATCGGCGCCGAGGTCGCCTCCACGGCGTACGCCCTCGGACTGGACGTGACGGTCGTCGAGGCCGCCCCGACACCGCTCGCGGGACCGCTCGGCGAGACCATGGGCGCCGTCGTCGCCGCGCTCCACGCGGACCACGGCGTACGGCTGTTGTGCGGGACGGGTGTCAAGGGGCTGAGCGGTGAGCGGCGGGTGGACGCCGTGCTCCTGGAGGACGGGCGCGGCGTCCCGGCCGACATCGTCGTCGTCGGCGTGGGCGCGAAGCCGTGCGTGGAGTGGCTCGCGGGGTCCGGCGTCGAGCTCGACAACGGCGTCAAGTGCGCTGCCGACGGCCGCACCAGCCTCGCCGGAGTGGTCGCGGTCGGTGACTGCGCCAACTGGTACGACCCCCGTGCCGGTGCCCACCGCCGCGTGGAGCACTGGACCGGCGCCCTGGAACGTCCCGCCGTAGCCGTCGCCGCGCTGCTGGCGGGCGGCGCGGGGGAGTCGGGGGTGCCCCGGCCGCCGTACTTCTGGTCCGACCAGTACGGCGTGAAGATCCAGCTCGCCGGTCACGCCGCCGACGCCGACAGCGTGACCGTGGAGGAGGGCGCCGTGGACGGCCGTGACGTCCTGGCCGTGTACCGCCGTGCCGGGCAGCCGGTCGCCGTGCTCGGGATGAACCAGCCCCGGCTGTTCACCCGTTGGCGCAAGCAGCTCGCCGCCGCGCCGTCCTGACCCGTACCCGACGCTGCGGCCCGCCGCGGTGCCACCACCTGCGGCACGCCGTCCGACGTCGCTCTTCCCGGTGCCTGAACGACCCCTCAACGACGTTTCCCGAGGAGTGCCCCGTGACCTCGTCCAGCCTGCCGGACAGCCTGATCGCCACTCTCCCCGGGTCCGCCTACACCGATCCCGGGGTCTTCGCCCAGGAGCAGGAGCGCATCTTCGAGACCATGTGGTTCTGCGTCGCCCGCGCCTCCGAGCTGGCGAGGCCCGGCGCCTTCCGGACCGTCGACGTGGGCCGCGAGAGCGTCCTCGTCACCCGCGCCCGCGACCACTCGACACGGGCGTACCTCAACGTCTGCCGGCACCGCGGCGCCAAGCTGTGCACCGAGCGCTCCGGCGAGGTCAAGCGGGCCTTCCAGTGCCCCTATCACGCCTGGACCTACGGTTTGGACGGCAAGCTCGTCGCGGCGCCCAACCTCACCAAGATGCCCGACGTCGACCGCGCCGAGTACGGCCTGGCCGGCGTCGCCGTACGCGAATGGCTCGGCTATGTATGGGTGTGCCTCGCGGAGAACCCGCCGTCCTTCGAGGAGGACGTGATGGGGGAGGTGGCGGGCCGCCTCGGGGACCTCGAGTCGATCGAGCGCTACGACATCGACAACCTCTCGGTCGGCAGGCGGATCACGTACGACGTGAAGGCCAACTGGAAGCTCATCGTCGAGAACTTCATGGAGTGCTACCACTGCGCCACGATCCACCCCGAACTCACCGAGGTGCTCCCCGAGTTCGCCGACGGCTACGCCGCGCAGTACTACGTCGGCCACGGCGCCGCGTTCGGCGAGGACGTGCAGGGCTTCACCGTCGACGGCTCGGCGGGCCTGGACCGCATACCCGGGGTGGCTCAGGACCAGGACCGCCGCTACTACGCGATCACCGTCAAACCGCAGGTGTTCATCAACCTCGTGCCCGACCACGTCATCTTCCACCGCATGTACCCGGTGGCCGTCGACCGCACGATCGTCGAGTGCGACTGGCTGTATCTCCCGCACGTCGTCGACGGCGGCAAGGACGTCAGCCGGTCCGTGGAACTGTTCGACCGCGTCAACCGCCAGGACTTCGAGGCGTGCGAGCGTACCCAGCCCGGCATGAGTTCCCGGCTGTATGCCAAGGGGGGTGTGCTGGTGCCCAGCGAGCACCACATCGGCGCCTTCCACGACTGGGTGACCGAGCGACTGGGCGGCGCCCAGGGCCGGTTCAGCCCAGGTAGCCCATGCGGTGGCTGATCTCCTCGGCGCCCTTGAGCAGCACCGGGGCGAGTTCGTGCAGCCGCTCCTCGGTGAAGCGGTAGGAGGGCCCGGAGGCGCTCAGCGCTGCGACGACCTTGCCGTCCCGGTCGCGGATCGGGGCGGCCATGGCGTGCAGGCCGATCTCCAACTCCTCGATGGTGTAGGCGTAGCCGCGCTCGCGTGCCTCGGCGAGGTTCTTCTCCAGCTTGGTCTTCGCGGTGATGGTGTGGGGGGTGACCTTCTTCGTCCCGGTCTCCGTCAGCAGCGCGGCACGCTGCTTGGCGGGCAGGTGCGCCAGCAGGATCTTGCCGCTGGACGTGGCGTGCAGCGGGGTCAGCTGGCCGACCCAGTTGTGCGCGGTGACGGCGCCCGGGCCGCGCACCTGGTACAGGTTGATCGCGTAGTGCTCCTGCATGACGGCGATGTTCACCGTCTCGCCGATCTCCCCGGCGAGGCGCTCGCAGACCGGGCGGCCCTGCTGGGTGATGTCGATCCGTCCGGTGACCGCGCCGGCGAGCCGGACGATACCGAAGCCGAGCCGGTACTTGCCGCGCTCGCCCGCCTGCTCCACCAGACCGCGTGCCTCCAGGGCGCCGAGCAGCCGGAACGCGGTGGACTTGTGAACGTCGATCTCGGCGGCCACCTCGCTGACGCCCGCCTCGCCACGCTGGGCCAGGATCTCCAGGACGCTGATGGCGCGGTCGACCGACTGCACTCCGCCGGACTGCGAAGGTGACGTTTCGGGGTCTTGGCTGTGGTTGCTCACAGCAAAACTATACGCGTAGTAAACAACGCGGCCGTATGAAACGCCGTGGAAACGAAGACCTGCAAGGTTGCGCGGTTCGCAACCTGGTGCGTATCGCGGGACCGGTACTAGCATGCCTCGCGTATCTCCGGCGCGAGTGAGACGAGGGACCATGGCTCCTCTGCACTACGACTTCGTCATCGTCGGCGGTGGGTCGGCCGGCAGCGCACTGGCGAACCGGCTCTCCGCGGACCCGGCCAACCGGGTCCTGGTCCTGGAGGCCGGCCGCTCCGACTACCCGTGGGACGTCTTCATCCACATGCCCGCGGCGCTGACCTACCCGATCGGCAACCGCTTCTACGACTGGAAGTACGAGTCGGAGCCCGAGCCCCACATGGGCGGCCGGCGCATCTACCACGCCCGCGGCAAGGTGCTCGGCGGCTCCAGCAGCATCAACGGCATGATCTTCCAGCGCGGCAACCCCATGGACTACGAGCGCTGGGCGGCCGACCCCGGCATGGAGCGCTGGGACTACGCGCACTGCCTGCCCTACTTCCGGCGGATGGAGAACTGCCTCGCGGCCGACCCCGACGACGAGTTCCGCGGCCACGACGGCCCCCTCGTCCTGGAGCGCGGCCCCGCCACCAACCCGCTCTTCACCGCCTTCCAGAAGGCCACCGAGGAGGCCGGTTACGCCCCCACCGACGACGTCAACGGCTACCAGCAGGAGGGCTTCGCCAAGTTCGACCGCAACGTCCATCGCGGCCGGCGCCTGTCCGCCTCCAAGGCCTACCTCAAGCCCGCGATGAAGCGGCCGAACCTCACGGTCACCACCCGCGCCCTGGTCACCCGCGTCCTGTTCGAGGGCAAGCGCGCCGTCGGCGTCGAGTACCGGCGCGGCCGCGGCGCCCCGCGCCAGGTGCGCGCCAAGGAGGTCATCCTCTGCGGCGGCGCCATCAACTCCCCCCAGCTGCTCCAGCTTTCGGGTGTCGGCAACGCCAAGGAGCTCGGCGCGCTCGGCGTCGACGTGGTGCACGACCTGCCGGGCGTCGGCGAGAACATGCAGGACCACCTCGAGGTCTACGTCCAGTACGCCTGCAAGAAGCCTGTGTCCATGCAGCCGTACATGGCCAAGTGGCGCGCGCCCTTCATCGGGCTGCAATGGCTCTTCCGCAAGGGGCCCGCCGCCACCAACCACTTCGAGGCCGGCGGCTTCGCCCGCAGCAACGACGAGGTGGACTATCCCAACCTGATGTTCCACTTCCTGCCGGTGGCGGTCCGCTACGACGGCTCCTCACCGGCCGGCGGCCACGGCTACCAGGTGCACGTGGGCCCCATGTGCTCCGACGCCGTCGGCTCGGTGAAGATCAGAAGCAGGGACCCGCGTGAACACCCGGCGCTGCGCTTCAACTACCTCTCCACCGAACAGGATCGCCGCGAGTGGGTCGAGGCGATCCGGGTCGCCCGCAGGCTCCTCAACCAGCCCGCGCTCGCCCCGTACAACGGCGGGGAACTCTCGCCCGGCCCGCAGGTGGACAGCGACGAGGAGATCCTCGCCTGGGTGGCGCAGGAGGGCGAGACCGCCCTGCACCCGTCCTGCACCTGCAAGATGGGCACCGACGACATGGCCGTCGTCGACCCGGCCGACCTGCGGGTGCACGGGGTCGAGGGCCTGCGCGTGGTGGACGCCTCGGTCATGCCGTACGTCACCAACGGCAACATCTACGCACCGGTGATGATGATCGCCGAGAAGGCCGCCGACCTGATCCTCGGCAAGGAGCCGCTCGTGCCGTCGAAGGCCGCGTACTACCGCCACCGCGACGCCCGGCAGGCCGGGTAGCCCGGACGACGCCGAGCCGGGTGCGGGCCCGAATCGGTAACGCAGGGTTTTCACACCGGCGTTCGGATCGGAGACGTCGAAGTGGACCCTCATGAAGAAGGGACCCGCCTCTTGACGCCGGTCCGTGGCGTTCGCCATGGTGTTCCACCACAAGCAAAAGAATGCATGATGCGCAACGCATTCCGGCTGAAGGGCTCGGCGCGTGGCAGATCTGTACGTGGGTGGCGCGTGGCGGGATCCGGTCGCCGGAGGCCGCCGGGAGATCCGCTGCCCCGCGGACGGCACGCTGAGCGCGACCGTATCGGAAGGAACCCGCGCCGACACCGAGGCGGCGATCGCCGCCGCCCGCCGCGCCTTCGACGAGGGCCCCTGGCCGCGCACCCCCGAACGGACGCGCGGCGCACTGCTGTTGCGCACCGCCGACCTGATCGAACGCGACGCCAAGGACTTCGCCCGCGCCGAGTCGCTGGACACCGGCAAGCGGCTCGTGGAGAGCGAGTACGACATCGCCGACGTCGTCGCCTGCCTGCGCCACTACGGCGGACTCGGCGGCACCGACGCAGGACGCGTCATCGACACCGGCCGGGACGACGCCGTCAGCCGCGTCGTGTACGAACCCGTCGGTGTCTGCGCACTGATCACCCCCTGGAACTACCCGCTGCTGCAAGCCAGTTGGAAGGTCGCCCCGGCCCTCCTCGCCGGCAACACGGTCGTGCTGAAACCCAGCGAACTCACCCCCTCCACCTCCATCCTGCTGATGCGGGCGTTGGAGGAGGCCGGACTGCCCGCGGGCGCCGCCAACCTCGTCCTGGGCGCCGGCCCCGAGGTGGGCGCCCCGCTCTCCGAGCATCCGGGCGTCGACATGGTCTCCTTCACCGGCGGCCTGGAGACCGGCAGACGCGTCATGGCGGCCGCCGCCGCGACCGTGAAGAAGGTCGCGCTGGAACTCGGCGGCAAGAACCCCAACGTCGTGTTCGCCGACGCCGACTTCGAGACGGCCGTGGACTTCGCCCTCACGGCCGTCTTCCTGCACTCCGGGCAGGTCTGCTCGGCCGGCGCCCGGCTCATCGTCCAGGACCCGCTGCACGACGCCTTCGTCGACGAGGTCGTCCGCCGCGCCCAACTGATCCGCCTCGGCGGTCCCTTCGACCCCGAGGCCGACACCGGCGCCCTGATATCCGCCGGGCACCTGGCGAAGGTCGAGGCCTGTGTCGCGGCGGGGATCGCCGAGGGCGCCGTCCTGCGCTGCGGCGGCGAACGCCCCACCGAACCCGCCCTCGCGGACGGCCACTACTACCCGCCGACCGTGCTCGACGAGTGCCGGCAGGACATGCGCGTGGTGCACGAGGAGTCCTTCGGCCCCGTGCTCACCGTGGAGCGCTTCACCGACGAGGACGACGCCGTACGCATCGCCAACGACACCGAGTACGGACTCGCCGGGGCCGTGTGGACCCAGGACGCGGGCAGGGCCCAGCGGGTCGCCCGGCGGCTCCGGCACGGCACGGTGTGGATCAACGACTACCACCCCTATGTGCCGCAGGCGGAATGGGGTGGCTTCGGGCATTCGGGCGTGGGCCGGGAGCTGGGACCGACCGGCCTCGACGAGTACCGCGAGCCCAAGCACATCTGGCAGAACATCCAACCCCGGCCGCAGCACTGGTTCCGCGGCTGAACGCCGAAGAGAGGTCGCTCGTGACCCCACCACAGACCGAGATGCCGCAGCGGCGCGGCACGCCCCAGGACGCGGACGGCACGCCGGTCATCTCCGTGCGCGGGCTGTGGAAGGTGTTCGGGCCCAAGGCCGAGAGGGTGCCGGAGTCGGAGGAACTGTGCGGCCTGACCCGCCGCGAACTGATGGACCGCACCGGCTGCACCGCCGCGGTGCGCGACGTGGACTTCGACGTCCGGCAGGGCGAGGTGTTCGTCGTCATGGGGCTGTCCGGCTCCGGCAAGTCCACGCTGGTGCGATGTCTGACCCGGCTGATCGAACCCACCGCCGGCGAGATCGTGTTCGAGGGCGAGAACATCCGCGAGGCGGACGCCCGACGCCTGCGCGAGCTGCGCCGCAGCAAGTTCTCCATGGTCTTCCAGCACTTCGGGCTGCTGCCGCACCGCCGGGTCGTCGACAACGTGGCCTTCGGACTGGAGATCCGCGGCATGAGCCGCGCCGAGCGCGGCAAACGGGCCTTGGACGTCGTGGAGTTGGTGGGGCTGTCCGGCTACGAGAACTCCTACCCCGACCAGCTCTCCGGCGGTATGCAGCAACGCGTGGGTCTCGCCCGGGCGCTGGCCGGCGACCCGGACGTGCTCTTCTTCGACGAGCCCTTCTCCGCGCTCGACCCGTTGATCCGGCGCGACATGCAGAGCGAGGTCATCCGCCTGCACCGCGAGGTCGGCAAGACGATGGTGTTCATCACCCACGACCTCTCCGAGGCCCTCAAGCTGGGTGACCGCATCCTCATCATGCGCGACGGCAGGACGGTGCAGTGCGGCACCGGCGACGAGCTGGTCGGGGCCCCCGCCGACGACTACGTTCGCGAGTTCGTCAAGGACGTCCCGCGCGGTGACGTGCTCACCCTGCGCTGGATCATGCGCCCGCCGGCGGACGGCGACGCGCTGGACGGCCCCGAGCTGGGCCCCGACGTCGTGGTGAAGGAGGCCACCCGCGCGGTCCTTGCGGCCGACAGGCCGGTCAAGGTCGTCGAGGACGGCGAACTGCTGGGCATCGTCGGCGACGAGGAGATCCTCGCGGTGGTCGCCGGGGAGGGCGGTGCGTGATGGCCGTCGCCCTGGAGAAGACGGCGTCGCCGGCGGGCGTACGGCAGATCAGCCGGCGCGCGGTGGTCGCGGCGATCCTGGTCGCCTGGCTGGTGCTCTTCGCCCTTCTGCGCGGCAGGCAGACGCTGACCCTGGCCGCGGCCGACCTCACCGACCTGCACCGGTGGTTCAACGACGTCAACGACTCCATCGGCGCGAACCGCGACTCCAACCCGCTCTTCCTGTACTTCTTCAACGAGATCCGGCTGGCCATCGACACCCTGGTCACCTTCGTCCAGGAGCTGATCTCCCAGCCCGCCGCGGGCCGCCCCGTGCCGCAGATCGGCTGGCTCGGCGTCGTCGGGATCGTCGGCTACGTCTCCTGGGCCGTCGGCAACTGGCGGGCCGCCCTGCTGGCCGTCGCGGGTTTCACCTTCCTCGGCCTGCAAGGCCTGTGGCAGGAGAGCATGGACACCCTCGCGCTCACCGTCTCCGCGGTCCTGGTGGCGCTGCTGTTCGCGATCCCGCTGGGCGTGTGGGCGGGGCTGTCCGACCGGGTCGACCGGATCATGACGCCCTTCCTGGACTTCATGCAGACGATGCCGACCTTCGTCTATCTCGCCCCGCTGACCCTGTTCTTCCTCATCGGCGGCGCCTCCGCGACCATCGCCACCGTCGTCTACGCCGCCCCACCCGCGATCCGCATCACCGCGCACGCCATCCGGACCGTGCCCGAGGCCACCGTCGAGGCCGCTGACTCCCTGGGCGCGACCCGGCGGCAGACGCTGCTGAAGGTCCTGCTGCCGATGTCCAAGCGGACCGTGGTGATGGGCGTCAACCAGTCGATCATGGCGGCCCTCGCCATGGTGACCATCGCCGCCCTCATCGACGCGCCCGGTCTCGGCAAGACCGTCATCCAGGCCCTTCAGTCGCTCGACGTCGGCACCGCCTTCAACGCGGGCCTCGCCATCGTCGTCATGGCGATCGTCCTGGACCGGGTCACCACCGCGGCCGGCGCCCGCCAGGACACGGCCCGGCGAGCGGGTGGCCGGTCGCTGAAGTGGCGGCGCCCGCTGCTGGGCGTGGGCGGTGTCGTCGCGGCGGTCCTGGTCTCTCTGTCGCACACCTATGTGTGGGCGGCCGAGTTCCCCGGGGACGGCGACCTCGGCAGCTCCCTCGCGAGCGGGGCCGACACCGCGACCACCTGGACGCAGGACCACGTGTCGGGCCTGACCAACGCCTTCCGTGACGCCCTCACCAACGGCCTGCTCAACCCGTTCCAGTCACTGTTCACCGACTCGCCGTGGTGGCTCGTCGCGGCGGTGCTGATCGCGCTCGGCACGGTCCTCGGCGGCTGGCGCGCCGGCGTCACCACGGCGGTCTGTGCGGGCCTGCTCGTCGGCACCGGTCTCTGGTCGGACGCCATGACGACCATGGCCTCGACGCTGGTGGCCACCGTGCTGGTCATGGTGCTCGGCGTGGTCGTCGGGGTGTGGATGGGGCGCAGCGTGCTCGCCGACCGGCTGGTGCGGCCCACCCTGGACGCCGCGCAGGTCATGCCGCCGTTCGTCTACCTGGTGCCGTTCCTGGCGCTGTTCGGCGCGACCCGGTTCACGGCCATCGTCGCCGCGGTCGTGTACGCCGCCCCGGTCGCCATCAAGATCATCGCGGATGGGGTGCGGTCGGTACCGGCGGCCACCGTCGAGGCGGCCACTTCGGCGGGCTGCACCACCTGGCAGATCATCACCAAGGTCCAGCTGCCGATGGCCCGCAGCGCCCTGACGCTCGCCACCAACCAGGGCCTGATCTATGTGCTGTCGATGGTGGTGGTGGGCGGCCTGGTCGGCGCGGGCGCCCTCGGCTACGACGTCGTGGCCGGCTTCTCGCAGGGCCAGCTGTACGGGAAGGGTCTGGCGGCGGGCCTCGCCATCGTCCTTCTCGGCGTCATGTTCGACCGGATCACTCAGGCAGCGGCGCGACGCGTGAGCGCCTAAAGGAGCACTGACCATGGCAACACACATACGACGGTGGAGAGTCGGCGCGGCCGGCACCGCGGTCCTCGCCCTCGCCCTGACCGCCTGCGGCGGCGCGAAGGTTGGTGACAGCTCGTCAGACACGGGCAGCCCGGGCACGTGCGGCACCTTCAACCTGGCCGTCAACCCCTGGGTGGGCTACGAGGCCAACGCGGCGGTCATCGCCCACGTCGCGGAGCACGACCTCGGCTGCAAGGTCACCAAGAAGGACCTGAAGGAAGAGATCGCCTGGCAGGGCTTCGGGACCGGCGAGGTCGACGCCGTCGTGGAGAACTGGGGTCATGAGGACCTGAAGAAGAAGTACATCACCGGCCAGAAGACCGCCGTCGACGCCGGCCCCACCGGCAACGAGGGGCTCATCGGCTGGTACGTCCCGCCGTGGCTGGCCGAGGCGCACCCCGACATCCTCGACTGGAAGAACCTCGACAAGTACGCGGCCGAGTTCAAGACCTCCGAGTCCGGCGGCAAGGGCCAACTCCTCGACGGTGACCCGTCGTTCGTCACCAACGACGAGGCGCTGGTCAAGAACCTCCAGCTGGACTACAAGGTGGTGTACGCGGGCAGCGAGACCGCGCTCATCCAGGCCTTCCGCAAGGCGCAGAAGGACAAGGAGTGGGTGATCGGCTACTTCTACGAGCCGCAGTGGTTCATGTCCGAGGTGCCACTGAAGAAGGTCAAACTGCCGGAATACAAGGCGGGTTGCGACGCGGACGCCGAGAGGATCGCCTGTGACTACCCGGTCTACAAGCTGGACAAGGTCGTCAGCGCGAAGTTCGCCAAGTCGGGCAGCCCGGCCTGCGACCTGGTCAAGAACTTCACCTGGAGCAACGACGACCAGAACACCGTGGCGAAGTACATCGCGGTGGACAAGATGACGCCCGAGGCGGCGGCCGAGAAGTGGGTCGAGGCCAACCGCGCCAAAGTCGACGCCTGGCTCAAGTAGCCCTGGCGGAACGGCTTTTCCGACTGCCCGGCGGGTGGTGCGCGAGCGTGCGCACCACCCGCCGGGCAGCGCCTTTCCCGGGCCGTTCCCGGCCGCCACGGCCCCCTTGACACCCCTCCCGGGGGCGGGCACATTGAGTTGCGCAGCCCGAAGCATGTTGCGCAGAAAGCAACTCGACTGGCTTTGATCGCGGAGGTGCGGCGATGGCGGGACCCCGAGTGGTGATCATCGGAGCGGGTGTCGTGGGAGCGGCGCTCGCGGACGAGATCTCCGCACGCGGCTGGACCGAGGTGACCGTGGTCGACCAGGGCCCGCTGCCCGCCACCGGGGGCTCCTCGTCACACGCCCCGGGCCTGGTCTTCCAGACCAACTCCTCCAAGACGATGACCGAACTCGCCCGCTACACCGTCGAGAAGTTCTGCTCCCTCGACGTCGACGGCGAGCCCTGCTTCCTCCAGGTCGGCGGCCTGGAAGTGGCCACCACCCCCGAGCGGCTCGCCGAACTCCACCGCCGCCACGGCTGGATCACCGCCTGGGGCGTCGAGTCACGGCTGCTGACCGCCGACGAGTGCGTCAAGCGGCACCCACTGGTCAACCGCGACCGGATCCTCGGCGGCCTGCTCGTACCGACTGACGGAATCGCCAAGGCCGTCCTCGCCGTGGAGGCGCAGATCCGCCGCGCCACCGCACGCGGCGTGCGCTTCCTGCCCCGCCACGAGGTCCTCGACGTCCAGAAGGCCGACGGCACGGTGACCGGCGTCCTGACCGACCAGGGCGAGATCCCCGCCGACATCGTGGTGTGCTGCGCCGGCATCTGGGGCCCGAAGATCGCCCGCATGGCCGGCATGCACCTCCCGCTCACCCCGCTCGCCCACCAACTCGCCTGGACCGGCCCGATCCCCGCGCTCGCCGGCCAGCGGGAGGAGGCGATCCGCCCGATCCTGCGCCACCAGGACGCCGACCTCTACTACCGCGACCGCTTCGACACCCTCGGCATCGGCTCGTACGGCCACCGCCCGATGCCCGTCCCGGCCGACGAGATCCGCGCCTTCGACGAGAACGACGAGATGCCGTCGGTCCTGAAGTTCACCGAGGACGACTTCGCGCCCGCCTGGACCGAGACCCGGTCCCTGCTCCCCGCGACCCAGGACGCCAAGATCGAGGAGGGCATCAACGGCCTGTTCTCCTTCACCACCGACAACTTCCCGCTGCTCGGCCCGTCCCCGGACCTGAAGGGCTTCTGGGTCGCCGAGGCCGTCTGGGTCACCCACTCCGCGGGCGTCGGCCGGGCCATGGCCGAGTGGCTGGTCGACGGCCACTGCTCCTCCTTCGACCTGCACGAGTGCGACGTCAACCGCTTCGAACCCCACCAGCTGTCCCCGGAATACGTCCTGGCCCGCGACTGCCGGAACTTCGTCGAGGTCTACGACATCCTCCACCCCCTCCAGCCCTCCGGCGACCCGCGCCCGATCCGCACCAGCCCCTTCCACACCCGCCAGCAGGAACACGGCGCGTTCTTCCTGGAGGCCAACGGCTGGGAACGCCCCCACTGGTACGAGGCCAACGCCCCCCTCGTCGAGGGCCGCACCATCCCCACCCCGAACGACTGGGCGGCCCGGTTCTGGTCGCCCGTCGTCGGCGCCGAGGCCCAGGCCACCCGCGAGACCGTCGCGCTGTACGACATGACGGCCCTCAAACGCCTCGAGGTCACCGGCCCCGGCGCCGCCGGCTTCCTGGAGGGGCTGGTCACCGGCAAGGTCGCCAAGTCCGTCGGCTCGGTCACCTACACCCTGCTGCTCCACCACGACGGCGGCATCCGCAGCGACATCACCGTCGCCCGCCTCGCCCCTGACCGCTTCCAGATCGGCGCCAACGGCAACCTCGACCTCGACTGGCTCACCCGCCACCTCCCCGCCGACGGCACCGTCCAGGTCCGCGACATCACCCCCGGCACCTGCTGCATCGGCCTGTGGGGCCCCCTCGCCCGCGAGGTCCTCCAGCCGCTGACGGACGAGGACTTCTCCGCCGACGGCCTGAAGTACTTCCGCGCCCAGCACGCCTACATCGGCACCGTCCCCGTCACCGCGATGCGCCTGTCCTACGTCGGCGAACTCGGCTGGGAGCTCTACACCACCGCCGACCAGGGCTTGAAACTCTGGGACACCCTCTGGCGGGCCGCCCGGCCACTCGGCGGCGTCATCGCGGGCCGCGGCGCCTTCAACAGCCTCCGCCTGGAGAAGGGTTACCGCTCCTTCGGCACCGACATGACCTACGAGCACGACCCCTACGAGGCCGGCCTCGGCTTCGCCGTCAGGCTCGACAAGGGCGACTTCATCGGCAAGGCCGCGCTGGAGCGCCGCAAGGCCGACGTCCGCCGCAGGCTGACCTGCCTCACGATCGACGACCCGAGGTCGGTGGTCCTGGGCAAGGAACCCGTCTACGACGGCGCCCGCGCGGTCGGCCACGTCACCAGCGCCGCCTACGGTCACACCATCGGCAAGGGCATCGCGTACGCCTGGCTGCCGACCGAACTCACCGCCCCCGGAACGGCGTTGACCATCGGCTACTTCGACCGACGCGTCGAGGCCGTCGTCGCCGAGGAGCCGTTGTTCGACCCCACGATGTCCCGACTCCGCAGCTGACGGGGCAGCGGCCGTGACCGGGCGTACCGCCGACGGCAAGGCAGCCGCACCCGGGGGATGCCCCTGAGCGCCCGGGGGGATCCGCCCCTCCGCTCCTCCACGGAGGCTGGACGCCGCCGCGGAATACATCCGAGGCGGGTGGGGAAGGGGTGGTGCGTGTGAGCGACTGGGAGCTGGCCGAGACATTCCGCAGCACGTCCGGTGAGGTGCGCTGGCACACCCTCGGCCCGCCCGGCCGGGACCCGGTGGTGCTGCTGCACGGCACACCCTTCTCGTCGTACGTCTGGCGCTCGGTCGCCCGGGCGCTCTCCCGTGACCACCAGGTGTTCGTGTGGGACATGCCCGGCTACGGGGCATCGGAGAAGCACGTCGGCCAGGACGTGTCCCTGGCCGCGCAGGGAAGGGTCTTCGTCGACCTCCTGGCGCACTGGGGCCTCGACGAACCCCTGGTGGTGGCCCATGACGTCGGGGGCGCGGTCAGTCTGCGCGCCCATCTCCTGCACGGAGCCCGCTACCGGGCGCTCGCGCTGGTCGACCCGGTCGCCCTGGCCCCCTGGGGCTCACCGTTCTTCCGTCTCGTCGGCGACCACCCGGCGGTCTTCGAGCGCCTGCCGCCCGCCCTGCACCGGGCCCTGGTGCGCGAGTACGTCAGCTCGGCCAGCGAGCCGGGTCTGCACCCAGTCGTCCTCGACCGTCTGGTCGAGCCCTGGCTCGGCGACCAGGGCCGGCCGGGCTTCTACCGCCAGATCGCCCAGGCCACCGAGCGCCACACCGACGAGATCCAGGACCGCTACGCCGACCTCACCCTGCCCACCCTGATCTGCTGGGGCGAGGACGACACCTGGATCCCCGTGGAGCGGGGCCGCGAACTCGCCGCCCGCATCCCGGGCGCACGGCTGGAACTGTTCGCCGGCGCGGGCCACCTGGTCCAGGAGGACGCTCCGGCCGAACTCACGGCGACTCTGGCGGACTTCCTCCGCCGGGCACACTGAAGGGCGCGCAGACCGATGACCGACTACTTCGCCGACGACCCGCGCACCCACCTGGAACGCATGCTCGCGGGTGACCTCTACATCGCCGACGACCCCGAGATCGCCCGCAGACAGCGGCACGCGATGCGGCTGGCCGCCCGCTACCAGGCCGCCTTCGTGGACGACCCCGACACGGCCCGGACCCTGCTGGCCCAACTCCTCGGCTCCGTGGGGGAGGAGGTCGAGGTGCGGCCGCCGCTGTACGTGGACTACGGCACCAACATCACCATCGGGGCCCGCACGTTCGTCAACTACCACCTCACCGCGCTGGACGTGGCCCCCATCACGATCGGCGAGGACTGCCAGATCGGCCCGAACGTCCAGCTCCTGACCCCGACGCACCCGGTCGAACCCCAGCCCCGGCGCGACAAGTTGGAGGCCGCTCGGCCCATCACCATCGGCGACAACGTCTGGCTCGGTGGCGGCGCCATCGTCTGCCCCGGGGTGTCCATCGGCGACAACAGCGTCATCGGCGCCGGCGCCGTGGTCACCAAGGACGTCCCCGCGAACGTCGTCGCCGTCGGCAACCCCGCCCGGCAGGTCCGCACCCTCTGAAGCCGGGCGCGCCGAGGCGTCCTCAGGGCAGCTCCGGGCCGCCGTACTCGCTCATCGCGTCGATGAGCCGGCGGGCGAGATGGTCGGCGAAGGAGGAGCGGGGCAGCAGGCGGTACGTCGGTTGCTCGTCGACCTGCCACAGCAGTACGGCGACGGGGCCCACCGTGGTCTGCATCGCCTGGCCGGGACCGAAGACCCGGGGGTGCAGATCCAGCGGGCAGCCCTTCTCCAGGACCTGCCGGGCGGAGGGGCCGCTGAGCTCCAGGGTCGTCCGGTGGGCGGAGACGTCCACGACGGAGCCGGGGGCACCCGCGAGAGCCTCCCGCAACCCGGCGAGGACGCCTTCGTCGTGGGACACCACGAGCCACTCGTCCGGGCCCAGCCAGCAGACCGTGTGAGGGCCGGACGCCGCCGTCTGCCCGCACCGGCCGGGCAACGGCGCCCCCAGAGCCAGACCGATGCGGTCGGCCGCTTCGGAGGCGGGGGCGACCCGCACGTTCACCATGGTGAGGAACGGCCGCTCGGTGAGCGCGACACCGCGGGGCCCGGTCACCGCGGCGGCCCGCATCCGCTCCTCCAGGTGCGCCAGCGGGCTCACCCGTGCGTCGATCGTCAGCTGGGGCTCAGCCATCGCGCTTGGTCCCTTCGGGGTCGTAGAGGACGCAGTCGGCCACCTCGACGGGCACCAGGTCCTCGCCCACCGGGGCGAGCAGGGTCTGGCCGAGCCGCGCCCGCCCGTCGGCGACCAGGGCGAGCGCGAAGGGGCGGCCGAGGGCCGGGCTGTGGTAGCTGGAGGTGACGTGGCCGAGCATCGGCACCGGCACTGTCGCCAGGTCGACGTCCGGGGCGAGGAGTTGGGTGCCCTCGGGCAACCGGGTCGCGCGGTCGGCCGGGAGCAGGCCGACGAGTTGCCTGCGGTCGCTGCGGGAGGTGTCGGCGCGGGCGTGGGACCGCTTGCCGATGAAGTCCTTCTGCTTCGACACCACCCAGCCCATGCCCGCGTCCTGCGGGGTGACCGTCCCGTCGGTGTCCTGGCCGACGATGATGTAGCCCTTCTCGGCCCGCAGGACGTGCATGGTCTCGGTGCCGTACGGGGTGATGCCGTACGGCCGGCCGATCGCGTCGACCTCCTCCCAGACCGCGAGGCCGTACCAGGAGCAGACGTTGACCTCGTAGGCGAGTTCGCCGGAGAAGGAGATCCGGCAGATGCGCGCCGGGATGCCGGCGGCGAGGGTGGTCTCGCGGAACGCCATGAACGGGAAGGCCTCGTTGGACAGGTCGAGCTCGGGGGCGAGCTGAGCGACCACCTCCCGGGACCGCGGTCCGACGACGGCGACGGTCGCCCACTGCTCGGTCACCGAGGTGCAGTGCACGTCGAGTTCGGGCCACTCGGTCTGGAGCCACTCCTCCAGCCAGTCGAGCACCGCGGCGGCGTTGCCGGTCGTGGTGGTCATGAAGTAGCGGTCGTCGTCGAGCCGGAGGGTGACACCGTCGTCGAAGATCATGCCGTCGGGTTTGCACATGACGCCGTAACGGGCCGTGCCGGGCTTCAGCTTCTTGAAGGCGTTGGTGTAGACGCGGTTGAGGAACTCGCCCGCGTCCGCGCCCCATATCTCGATCTTGCCGAGGGTGGAGGCGTCCATGAACGCCACCGCCTCGCGGGCCGCGCGGCACTCGCGGTCCACGGCCGCGTCCATGTCCTCGCCGGGCCGGGGGTAGTACCGGGGGCGCTTCCACTGCCCGACGTTCTCGAACACCGCGCCCTGTGTCACGTGCCAGCGGTGGATCGACGTCGTGCGCTCCGGGTCGAACAGCTCGCCGCGCTCCCGGCCGGCGAGGGCGGCGAAGGCGATCGGCGTGTACGGCGCCCGGTACGCCGTGGTGCCGATCTCGCCCGGGGTGCCGCCCAGGAGCTCCGCGATCACCCCGATGGCGTTGACGCCGGACGTCTTGCCCTGGTCGTTCGCCGTGCCGAGCGAGGTGTAGCGCTTGACGTGCTCGACCCCGCGCATGCCGGTGCCGGCGGAGCGCCGGACGTCGGCGACGGTGACATCGCGCTGGAGGTCGACGAAGTGGGTGTCCCAGCCGTCGTCGGGGCCGGGCACCAGCCACAGGGCCCGTGTGGGACCTGGTGCGGGCTGTGGGACGTCGGCCGGTACGGCGACCGGGAACCCGGCCCGCGTCGCGGCCACCGCGCCCGCCCGCGCCCCCTCCGCCCGACAGGAGTGCAGGTCGTACGTGCCCCGCGCCGCCCCCACGACCTGCTGGTCCCGTACGGCCCCGTCGGGCACGAAGGCGACCAGCTCGGCGTCCCACCGCAGCCTGCCCTGGCGCTGGCTGTGCAGGTGCACGACCGGGCTCCAGCCGCCCGAGACAGCGAGGAGGTCGCAGTCGAACCGGCCGGGGTCGCCGACGAGCCGGTCCTCGGCGTCGAGGCCCCGCACGGTGACTCCGGTGATCCGACGGTCGCCCGAGGTGTCCACCACCGCACTGCCGGTCAGGACCCGCACGCCGGTCGTGGCGGCGATCTCGGCGGCCCGGGGGGACAGTTCGGCGCGCGCGTCCACGACGGCGGCCACCGTGACGCCCGCCCGGTGCAGGGCGGCGACCGTGTCGTAGGCGCTGTCGTTGGTCGTGCTCACCACGGCCCGCGAACCCGGCACCACGGCATACCGGTCGAGGTAGATGCGGACGGCCCCGGCGAGCATCACGCCGGGCCGGTCGTTGCCTGCGAAGACCAGGGGGCGCTCGTGCGCGCCGGTCGCGAGGATCACCTGGCGGGCCCGGATGTGCCACAGCCGCTGCCGGGAGACGCCCTCGGGGGCGTCGGCGCCGAGGTGGTCGGTGCGGCGCTGGAGGGCGAGCACGTAGTTGTCGTCGTAGGACCCGAAGGCCGTGGTGCGGTGCAGGACGACGGTCTCGGGGGCGGCGTCGAGGGCCGCGTGCTCGGCGGTCCGATCCCCCTCGGCGGGCTCGGGCTGCTCGTCGACGAGGATCACGCGGGCGCCCGAGCCGGCGGCGACCGCGGCGGCCGCCAGCCCGGCCGGTCCGGCGCCGACGACCAGGACGTCGGTGTGGGCGTACTTCTTGTCGTAGAGGGCGGAGTCGGGGGTCGGGTCCAGGGGGCCCATGCCGGAGAGCGTGATGGCGGACAGGCCGTCGTAGAGCTCCACGGTCGTGGCGGGGAGCATGCTCTCCGCGCACGAACCCTCGGTCCGGACCAGGGCGTTGGGCTCCTCGACACCCGCGGCGACGACACCGCGCGGGCGGCCGCGGTAGAGCGAGGGGGCGACCTCGACGAGGCCGTTCGCCAGCATCGCCGAGGCGAGGGTGTCGCCGGGGTGGCCGGTCAACTCCCGTCCGTCGAGGGTGAATCGCAGCAGGCGGGTCCGGTCCACGCGGCCGCCCTGCCGGAGCCGGAAGCGCTGGTCGGTCATCGGGTCCCTCCGGACCGGGGGAGTTCGGGGCGGGGCTCGTCGGGCCGGTAGGAGGTCAGCACCTCGTGGGTGGCGGTGTCGCGCAGGACGTTGAACCAGCGGCGGCAACCCACGCCGTGCATCCACCGTTCGGCGAAAGGGCCCTTGGGGTTGTCGCGGTAGAAGACGTACGCGGCCCACTGCTCGTCGGTGAGGTCGGCGGGGGACTCGGGGTAGGGGACGTGGGCCTGTCCGCCGTAGTGGTACTCGGTCTCGTTCCGGGGCCCGCACCAGGGGCAGTCGATCAGCAGCACGGTGTCCTCCTCAGTGGGCCACGGCCGCGGCGCCGTGTTCGTCGATCAGCGCGCCGGTGGTGAACCGGTCCAGCGCGAAGGGGGCGTTGAGCGGGTGCGGTTCACCGGTGGCGAGGGTGTGCGCGAAGGTCCAGCCGGCCGACGGAGTGGCCTTGAAACCGCCCGTCCCCCAGCCGCAGTTGACGAAGAGGTTCCCGACGGGCGTGGCGCCGATGATCGGCGAGGCGTCCGGGGTGACGTCGACGATGCCGCCCCAGGTGCGCAGTACGTGCGCGCGGGCGAAGACGGGGAACAGCTCGACCGCGGCGGCCATCTGACGCTCGATCACGTGGAAGGAGCCGCGCTGCCCGTAGCCGTTGTAGGAGTCCACGCCCGCCCCCATCACCAACTCGCCCTTGTGGGCCTGGGAGACGTACACATGGACGTGGTTGGACATGACCACCGTCGGGTGCACCGGTTCGTGCAGCTCGGAGACGAGCGCCTGGAGCGGATGGGACTGCACCGGCAGCCGTACGCCCGCCCGCTCGGCCAGCACGCTGCTGTGTCCGGCGGCGGCGAGGCCGACCAGCCCGGCGAGGATGCGGCCGCGGTCGGTCTCGACGCCCACGACCCGGTCGCCGTCCTTGAGGAAGCCGGTGACCTCGCAGCCCTGGATCAGGTCCACGCCCAGCTCGTCCGCGCGGCGGGCCAGCGCCCAGGCGACGTGGTCGTGCTTGGCGATGCCGGCGCGCGGCTGGAAGGTGCCGCCCAGGACCGGATACCGGGTGCGGGGCGAGACGTTGAGGATGGGGCAGACCTTGGCGACCTCGTCCGGCTCCAGCCACTCGGCGTCGACCCCGTTGAGCCGGTTGGCGTTGACGCGGCGCACGCCCTCGCGGACGTCCTGAAGAGTGTGCGCGAGGTTGAGGACACCGCGCTGGCTGAACAGGAAGTCGTAGTCCAGCTCCTCGGGGAGCCGTTCCCACAGCTTGAGCGCGTGCTCGTAGATCGCCGCGCTCTCGTCCCAGAGGTAGTTGGAGCGGATGATCGTGGTGTTGCGGGCCATGTTGCCGCCGGCCAGCCAGCCCTTCTCCAGAACGGCGACCTTGGTGATGCCGTGGTTCTTGGCGAGGTAGTAGGCGGTGGCCAGGCCGTGCCCGCCGCCGCCCACGATGACGACGTCGTAGGACCGCTTCGGCTCGGGGTTGCGCCACAGGAAGTCCGGGTGCTCCGGCAGGGGTTCGGCGCTCATGCTGGGGCTCCGTCCAGGGGGAGGGGAGAGGCGGCCGGGGTGGACGACGGGTCGGTTGCCATCGGTGCACCGTCCTGGGTGTCAACTAATCCGCAACTGATATATCAGGCTGTCCGGTAAGGTATGGGAGTTCGCCAGGACCGGTCAAGGGGACATCGCATGCAGCATTCGGCGGCCGAGCCCGGGGGCGGGGAGCCGTCCCTCGCTGAGCGGGCCTACCGGGCCATCCGCGACCAGCTCGTCATGCTGGAGATCCGGCCGGGCGCGCCGATCAACGAGGAACACCTCGGGCAGTCCCTCGGCGTCGGCCGGACCCCCGTGCGCGAGGCGCTCAAGCGGCTCCAGTACGAGCGGCTCATCACGACCTACCCGCGACGCGGCACCTTCGCCACCGAGGTCAACATCACCGACCTGGCCCACATCTCCGAGGTGCGCCAGGAACTGGAGCCCCTCGCCGCCGCCCGGGCCGCACGCCGCGCCACGGCCACCGACCGCGCGACCCTCACCGAGCTGCGGCGCGAGCTGGAGAGCGCGGACCCCGGCCGGCGGGACGCGACCGAGCTGATGCGCCTGGACCTACGCATCCACCGTGCCCTGTACGCCGCCACGCACAACCCGTACCTCCAGGACACCCTCGTCCGCTACGACAACCTGGCCACCCGCATCTGGTGCCTGTTCGTCGACCGGCTTCCCGACATGGCCGGCCATGTGCACGAGCACCAGCCGCTGGTGAGCGCCGTCGTCGACGGCGACGCGGAGAAGGCGGCGGCGCTTGCCGCGAGCCATGTGCGGGGCTTCGAGACGGCGATCCGCGGGCTCATCTGACCGGCGCGCCCTCGGGCGATCAGGGGGCGGATGGACGTGGCGCTCGGCCCCTGGGGAGGGGCCCGTGCGTCGGCTGCGGGCGGCCCGCGACGCGGACCTGATCAGCGCGCGCGGAGGTAGGCGTCCAGCTCCGCGGCCCCGGTCAGCATCGCGCGACCCCGGGTGGCGAGCCGGTCGCGCCAGTCGCGCAGGACGACCTCCAGCGGTTCCGTCCCGCCGGCCGCCCGCACCTGGGCGATCAGCGGGGCGATCTGCTCCAACAGGTAGCCGCCGCGCCGGAGTTGGTGGGCCATACGGGCATCGCGCACGTCAGCCTCGTCGTAGACGCGGTATCCGGTGCGCGGGTCGCGGCGCGGGCGCACCAGCCCGGCGCGCTCCCAGGCGCGCAGGGTCGCGGGGCGCAGGCCGAGCCGCCGCGCCAGCGGTCCGATGAACAGGTCGGCGGGCGCGGGGTCGGGACCGGGATCGGGCTCCAGGTCCCGGAGGGCGCGCTCCACGGCGTCGAGGGTCCGCCGGTCGTCGAGGAGTTGGGCGTGACTCTCGTCGACGAGGCGCAACGCCCCCTCGGCGTCACCGCCGTTCACCGCCCGCATGATCGAGGTCGCAGTCCGGTGGCCGTGGGCGGGCACCAGGGCGAGGAACGTGCGCAGGGCCCGCGCGTGCAGCGGGGTGTAGGTGCGGTAGCCGTGCGGGGTGCGGTCGGCGGTCGGGAGGATGCCCGCCTCTTCGTAGTTCCTGACCGCCTGCGTGGACAGGCCGTGCCCGCGAGCCAGGTCGACCGGCCTGAGCCCTCGCGTGGTTTGAAGGTTTCGTCCCATCGCACCGCTGATTTCGTACAGAAGTTTCAACCGGGACTTCAACGATAGCGTTGAAGGCATGGCAACCGACCTCACATCCGCCGTCCGTCCCGTCGAAGCGGCCGCAGTCATGGGGCTGTTCCCGAGCCGGCCGCGGGTGCTCGCGCTGGGGGAGCCCACCCATGGCGAGGACCTGCTGCTCGACGTGCGCAACGACCTCTTCCGGCAGCTCGTCGAGCAGGAGGGCTACCGGACCGTCGCCATCGAGAGCGACTGCCTCATGGCCCTGACCGTCGACGACCACGTCACCTCGGGCACCGGCACCCTCGACGAGGTCATGGAGCGAGGGTTCAGCCACGGCTTCGGCGCCTCCGCCGCCAACCGCGCTCTCGTGCGCTGGATGCGTGCCCACAACGAGGACCGCCCCGCGTCCGAGCACGTCCGCTTCGCCGGTCTCGACGGCCCACTGGAGATCACCGGCGCCGCGAGCCCCCGCCAGGCCCTCACCGCACTCCACGACCACCTCTCGGCCCGGCTGGACCCGGACCTGCTCCCGTGCACCGCGGACACCCTCGACCGGCTCATCGGCACCGACGAGCGCTGGACCGAGCCCGCCGCGATGACCGACCCGACCCGCTCAATCGGACGGTCGCCCGAAGCCGCCCAACTACGTCTGCTCGCCGACGACTTGGTGGCACTGCTCGACGCCCGGACCCCGCACCTGATGGCCACGGGCACACCGGACGAGTGGTACCGGGCGCGCCTGTACGGACGTACCGCCGTCGGCCTGCTGCGCTACCACCACTGGATGGCCGACCCCACACCGCGGCGCATGGCGCGTCTGCTGAGCCAGCGGGCCCAGTTGATGGCCGAGAACCTCCTCGCCCTCGCCGACCGCGGCCCAGTCCTCGTCCACGCGCACAACGCCCACCTCCAGCGTCACCTGAGCACGATGCGCATGTGGGACCAGCCCCTGGTGGAGTGGTGGAGCGCCGGCGCGATCGTGAGCTCCCGCCTGGGCGAGGAGTACGCCTTCCTGGCCACGGCCCTCGGCACCCTCCGGCGCCAGGGCGTCGACACCCCGCCCCCGGACACCGTCGAGGGCCTGCTGTACGCCCTCCCGGAGCACCCCTGCGTCATCGACGCGCCCCGCCTGGCCACCACCCTCGCCCCGACACCGCCCGCCGCCCGGGTGTCCCCGTACTTCGGCTACGCCCCGCTCGACCCGGCGCACCTGGCCGACCAGAACGGGATCGTGTTCGTCGGGGACGTCCCGCAGACCTGACCGCGCCCTGACCGGTGTCGCTCTGCACGCGGCGTACACCCTCTGTGCGGTGTCACTCCGTACGCGCGCGCAGGCGGCGCAGCATGCGGGGATCCGTGAAGCCCACCGAGCGGGCCGCCGCGTCGAGTGTGGCGCCGTGGCTGATGAGGTGCTGGGCGCGTTCGAGGCGGAGGGCCTGCTGGTAGCGCAGCGGGGTGAGTCCGGTGGCGCGGGTGAAGAGGCGGGTGAGGGTGCGTTCGCTGACGCCGACGGCCGTGGCCAGGGCGGGCAGGGGCAGCGGCTGGTCGAAGCGGGTGTCGATGAGGTCCTGGGCGCGGTGCACGGTGTCGTCGAGGTGGGCGCGGTGCCGGAACATCGCGCTGGACTGCGGCTCGTGACCATTGCGGCGGGCGTAGACGACCATCTCCCGGGCGACCTGGGCGGCGACGGCGGGGCCGTGCCGGTCGGCGACCAGGTGCAGGGCCAGGTCGATGCCGCTGGCGATGCCGGCCGAGGTGATCACCCGGTCGTCGGAGGTGAACAGCACGTCGCGGACGACGAGCGCGCCGCGATGGCGCCGGGCCAGTTCGTCCTGCACGTCGTGGTGGGTGGTGCAGCGCCGCCCCTGAAGGAGTCCGGCCTGCCCGAGCGCCTCGGCCCCGGCGCAGACGCTGGCCACCGTCCCGCCCCGGGCATGGTGGTCCCGCAGCATCCCGAGGGCCGCGGCGCCGATGACGGGCGAATCGGCCAGCGTGACCGCACGCCAACCGGGCACCACGACCAGGTCCTCGGGCCCGAGCCGGGGCCACTCCAGCCCCGCCACCAACGGCACCCCCTGAGCGGTGGGGACCTGCGGCTGCTCGGCGACGTAGGACAGCGTGTAGGGGTGCCCGAAGCCGGCGGCCGTGGAGAAGACCTGCGCGGGGCCGGCCAGGTCCAGCAGATGGACTCCGGGCACCAGGAAGAAGACGACGTGGCTCACGATCCGGTCATCATGCCGTACGGTCGGCCGCGGCTTCCAGCTCGTCGACCGTGGCGATGGTGGCGAAGCGCCCGGCGAGGACGTACTCGGTCCGCCGGACGACCTCCTGGGCGGGCAGGGTCCGGGGGTCGGCGAGGAGTTCGGCGACGCTCTGGTCCTCGGGGGCGTCGCGGTGCGGGATCGGGTTCGTCGCGGTCGCGTCCACGACGAAGGTGACCTGGAACCCGAGGTCGCTGCCCACGCGCGCGGTGGTCTCCACGCACTGCTCGGTGCGGATACCGCAGACCGTGAGCTCCCGGACACCCCGCTCGGTCAGGAGCTGGTGCAGATTGGTCGTGGTGAACGCGTTGTGCGAGGTCTTGTGGAGCAACGGCTCGCCGTCGGCGCGCTCCAGCTCCTCCAGCAGCCGCACCTGGCCGAGCGCCGGGTCGAAGACGCCGCCGCTGCCCGGCTCGGAGTGCAGCACCCACACCACCAGGTCCCCGGCGCGGCGCGCGAGCCGGACCAGACGGTTCACCTTGTCGGCGATCTTCGGATCGGAGATGGCCTCCCACAGCGGCCGGGCGCGGAAGGACTCCTGGACATCGATGACGATCAGTGCTCGGGTCATGTCCCCAGCCTGGCCCGCCCGGGCCCGCCGACGACAGGCCGCATCGGGTCCGGAGGCGGACCGATCCGGTCACGGCCGCTCCTTCCGGGGACGGGGCGCGACACGGACCCCCGCGCCCTCGGCGTCCTGGAGGTCCCGGGTGAGGTCCGCGATCCTGCGCCGCTTCGCCGCGATGGCGCGGGCGAGCAGACGGACGTGCGTGGCGGACTCGGGCACGGCGGCCTCCAGCTCCGCCAGGCGCCGTCGCTCGACGGTGAGGCGGGTCCTGGGACGCGAGGCGGGATCGGGCGGCGGAGGCGCGACGGGGCCGTTGAACACCACGTTGTGGCGCGGCTGTTCGGCGCGGACGGCTCGACGCTCGGCCGCCTCCGGGTCGTCGGGGTAGTCGATCCGGACGGCGATGACGCGCGAGCCCCAGGGCTGTTCGCGCAGATGGGTGCGGATACGGGTGAGAGGACAGATCGTGATCCCGACGTACAGCAGGCCCTCGGGCCCGTAGAGCCGGTACAGCGCGGTCCGCCCGGCGGTGTGCAGGCTCCCTTCCTCGTCGAACAGGCTGCGCAGGAACTGTGCGTCCACGTCGGCCATGACCGGCCCTCCTACGACAGAGCGATATACCGATGTGTCGATGTACGACCGCTGCCCTGCCCCCACGGTGGCACGGGGGTCTGACAACGGGACGTCGACGGGTCTGGCGCGTGGCAACGGGCCGGGCGCGGATAATCGCTGCCCGCCGGTGAGCGCGGTGGGTGCAATGACCGGCATGATCAGCCAGGTGCGCCTGTCGCGGCGGGGCGGGATGTACGCGTACGAGCGGACGGACGCGGCGTACGCGGGCGTGCGGCGGGGCGGGAGGACGTACATGTACGTGCGACGGGGCGGGACGACGTACGCCTACGGTCGGCGGGGCGGGGCGACCGCGTACGGTCGGCTCTCGTCCGGCGGCGAGCCGGGCAGCCTGCGACCCAAGCGCCACTCGGGAGACGCCGTATGAAGACGCCCTCATCGCCCCCGGAGCGCGGCGGACCGACGGGGCATCCGTCCAGGTCGGCGTGCTCGCCCCGCTGACGCGGCCCGGTTGGGCCGAGGCCGGCCGGCATCTGCTCGGCGGCCTCGAACTGGCCGTCGGTGAGGTGAACGACGCCGGGGGCATCCTCGGACGCCCGCTGGAACTGGTGGTCCGGGACACCGCGGCGGATCCGCTGAAGGCCGCGGCGGCCGTGGACGAACT
Source organism: Streptomyces sp. NPDC020489 (assembly GCF_044386545.1). Classification (NCBI taxonomy): domain Bacteria; kingdom Bacillati; phylum Actinomycetota; class Actinomycetes; order Kitasatosporales; family Streptomycetaceae; genus Streptomyces; species Streptomyces sp. NPDC020489. The sequence continues at coordinate 528,053 of NZ_JBIRUZ010000005.1, read as the reverse complement.
GGCGGACCTGGGCGTCGTCGCCCTGGCGGGGGAGTACCACAGCGTCGTGGCGCGTGCCGTCGCCGCAAGGGCCCACGCCCTCGGTCTGCCGTATCTGTGCTCGTCGGCGGTGCTCGACGCGCTCACCGACCGGTCGACGCCCTGGGTCGCGCGCCTCTCCCCGCCGCAGTCCCGCGGCTGGCAGGCGTACGCGGACTTCCTGCTCGGCGCGGGCCACCGGCACATCGCCGTGGCGGTCCAGCCGAGTGTCTACTGGGCGTCCGGCACCCGCGTTCTGCGCGATCACCTCGGCCAACGCGGCGGCACGGTCAGCGAGTTCGACATGAACGCGCTCACTCCGGCGGCCCTGTGCGAGGAACTGGCCGACAGCGGCGCGACCGCCCTGCTGCTGTTGGTGGGCCACCCGGACCCGGCCGTACCGGTCGTCCGGGCCGTCCGCCGGGACCAGCGCCTGACCGACGTGCTCATCGGCGCCCCGGCCGGGCAACCGGAGTTCGCCGAATGGGCGACGCTGCTCGGGGAGGACGGCGCCGGGGTCCCGTTCCTGCGCTACCTTCCCGAGCGCCTCACCGCGCTCGGCGCACGAGCCGAGAACGGATTGCGTGAACTGCTGGGCGGGACACCCTCGTTCGTCGCCTTCGAGGGGTACGACACGGTCCTCGTCCTCGCCGAGGTGCTGCGCTCTCACGGTACGGACCGGGGGCGCGTCGCCGAGTCCTGGCCGCGGGTGTCGGTCGAGGGTACGCGGGGGACGATCCGCTTCTCCCGCGTACCGGGCATCGGCGTGTGGCAGTGGGCCGAGGCGCCGATCCAGGTCGTCGAGCGGGATGTGGCGGAGCCCGGCCGTTTCCGGGTCCGGCACACCGGGTGAGCCGGGTAGCCCGAACGGGGCCGAGCGCGGGCCCCGTCAAGGTGAGACGGGACCGGTCCCTCAGATCTTCGTGTCCTGCTTCCAGTCCCGGGCGAGGAGCCCGAGCAGCACCTCGTCCATGAACTGGCCCATCACCCAGGCCGAGGAGCGCAGCACACCCTCGCGAACGAAACCGTTGCGCTCGGCGGAGCGCAGCATCGCGGCGTTGTCCGACAGGGTCTCGATCTGGAGCCGTTGCAGACCGCGCACGACGAATCCGTAGTGGCACAGCACCGCCACCACGTCCGTGCCGTATCCCTTGCCACGGGCGGACGGCAGCAGGCCCAGCCCGATGTGCGCGAGGCGGTTGTGGGTGTCGATGCCCCACAGCGTCGCCGTGCCGATCAGGGTGCCGCCCTCCAACTCCACCACGGAGAACGGGACATGGCCCTGCTCCTTGTCGTCCACGACGAGCCGCGGATCCTTCGACCCCGGAGAGACGGGCCGCCACGGACCGCTCTCCGCCGCGGGAGGAGTTGACCACGTCGTCGTAGAGCTCGGCCCGCAGGATCGGGACGTCTTCCTCGTGGCGGGCCCTGAGCCCGACCTTGCTGCCTCGAAGCATGCGGGATTCCTATCGGCCGCAGCGCACGACGGCAAACGAATATGCGACCGCTCGGAGCCGTATCCCGTGGCTCCTGGCCGGGAGCCGAGTGCAGGAAACTCGCCGGCGCACCGAGTCGCGGCCGTGTCGAACGCGCCGCTTCCCGATCGACGGGAGAGTGAAGACAGCGCGTCCCGAGCACCGAGGAGTTCCCATCGTGACCGTCACCGCGGATCTGGCCATGTCCCTCGACGGCTTCGTCGCCGGCACCGACGTCAGCCTCGACAACCCGGGCGGCGACGGCGCCGAGCCGCTCTTCGAGTGGATCCACAACCTGGCGAGCTGGCGCGAGCGCCAGGGGCTGAGCGGCGGAGAGGAGAACCGTGACTCGGAGCTGATGCGGGAGTGGTTCGACGTCACCGGAGCGGTGGTCATGGGGCGGATGATGTACGACACCGGGGAGGAGTTCTGGGGCGACAACCCGCCGTTCCGCACTCCGGTCTTCGTCCTCACCCACCGACCCCGCCGGACCCTGGTCAAGCAGGGAGGCACCGTCTTCACGTTCGTCACCGACGGCATCCACAGCGCCCTCGACCAGGCGAAGGCCGCCGCCGGTGAGCGCAACGTCGACATCGCGGGCGGCGCGAGCACGGTACGGCAGTACCTCGCGGCGGGCCTCATCGACGAACTCCAACTGCACGTCGTACCGGCGCTGTTGGGGGAGGGCGTGCGACTTCTCGGCGGGCTGGACACGGGGCGGCGGACCCTGGAAGTGGTGCGAGTGGTCGACACCCCGCTGGCCACCCACCTCAAGTACCGCTTCACCAGGTGAAGTTCGCACGAGATCGAGGAGACCCCGCGTGACGCTCCAGCGGATGGACAACGTACTCATCGTGGGGCCCCGGCCCGCTCATGGTGGCCGGGACGGGGCGCGTCCTGGACCGGGCCGGTTTGACCACAGCCCGCGTCCAGGACGCGCTCGGTGAGGTGCTTACAGGTGGGTGACCCGGCGCGGCGTCAGCTGTAGCGGCGCCTGGTGCGACGCAGGAGGACGAACCCGCAGATCAGCAGGACCGCTCCGGCCGCGGCCGGCCACAGCTGGGTGCCGGTCTCGGCGAGGGAGTCGCTGCCGCCCTGCGGTTCGGTCTCGGCACCGGCGGGAGGCTGTGCCACGACACCCGTCGAAGGGGACTGCGACGCGTTCGACGGGTTGTCGTCCTGGGGGTAGGACGTGGCGTCGGGGGACTGCGTCGCGGGCCGCTGGGTGGCCGAGGGCGAGCTGTACGTCTTGGGCTCGTCCTTGTCGGGTGCGGGGGCGGGTGCCGGTGCGGTGGAATCGTCGGCGGTCGGTGTCGCCTGCGGTTCGTCGTCGGACCCGCCGTCGCCCTCCGCGCCGTTGCCGGGCGGGGGAGTGGAGCCGTTGTCGGTACCGGGTTCCTGACCGGAACCGTTGTCGGAACCAGGCTCCTGACCGGAACCGTTGCCCGAGCCGTTGTCGGCCCCGTCGTCTGAACCGTCGTCGTTGTTGCCGTTGCCGTTGCCGTTGCCGTTGCCGTCGTCGCCGGAGCCGGGCTCCTCGTCGGCGGCCGCGCCGCACGTGCGGCCGTCGTTGATGCAGCCGACCATCTCGTTCATCAGGTTCTCGTCGAAGACGTTGATGAAGTCGCCGTGGTCGGTGACGGGCTTGTGCAGCTGCTCCGGGAAGGCGTCCACGGCGAAGAGCGGAGCGGTGCGGCCGCCGTCCTGGAGGCTCGGCGCGTCGACGTCGTAGACGATGCGCTGGACCAGTTGCGGGATGGCCTGGAAGCCGGCCGGGCAGGAGCCGTCGGCCTGGGCGAACGCCACGTGCGTACGGTGGTTGGCGCTGTCGATGTTGCGCCCGTCCCAGCAGCTCTGGAACCTGAACGTACGGACCACGTCACTGCCCTGCGGACACACCGGGTACTTGTCCTTCAACTGGCGGTCCTCGAACCCGGTGCAGCTCCAGGACGCGTTGGCGTTGGCGGTGCCGTTGACGAACGCCTTGGCGTCGCCGGTGATGATGCGCAGCAGCCGCGGCATGGCCGTGACTTTGCTCGTCGGGTTGCCGACGAAGGTCAGGGTGACCTCCTTGGGCGTGACGATCTCACCGGCGTTGCCCTCGGTGCCGCCGCCGGGGGCGCCCGCGTCCTGTTCCTGGGTGCCGTTCTGCAGACGCAGGACGGGCCAGTAGTAGGAGGACCTGTCGCCCTGGTCCACGCAGCTGGTGGCAGCGGCGGCCAGTTCGTTGTCGTCGGCGAAGGCGTTGTTGGCCTGGTTGCCGATGTAGTCGTGGAAGTGGTGGGCGCCGTTGGACACACCCGGGGCCACGATCACGTTGTCCGAGTTGAACAGGCCGTTGGCGTTGACTCCGCAGCTCGTGACGAAGGTGCCGCGGGAGGCGCCGGCTGCGGCGTTCGGCGGTTGCGCGGCGGGCGGGGCGGAGGTGATGTCGGCATAGTCGGCGGCGACGGGGCCGTTGCCGGACTGCCCGCCGTTGCCCTGTTGTTGCTCGCCCTGACCGTTCTGCTCCTGGCCGTCCTGGCCGTCCTGACCCTCTTGGCCGCCCTGGCCGTCCCCGCCCTCCTGGCCGTTCTGGGCGCCGTCCTCCCCGTCGACCGAGTCGTCGGACTGACGCAGGGTGCAGGTCGCCAACTCGTCGATGCCCTCGGGACGCTCGCCCCCCGCGCGGTCGAGGGCGGCGGTTATGCGCTCGATCGTCGCCGCCCGGTTCTCCGCCAGCGGCTTCATGATCTGGCTCTCGGCGGCCTCACGGTCCTGCACCGGCCCCTGCAACTGCTGGTAGGCCTGGGCAGTCTGCTGGTCCAGACCGGCGAGCTCCTTGTCGACCTCCGCCCTGGCGCCGTCGGGCACGCTGGTCAGCGCGTCACCCACGTCCGGGCAGCCGATCGTGCCCGCGCCCCAGCCGTCAGCGGACTGGCTGGACCCGGATCCGCTCTCGGTCGCGGAGGCGTACACATTCGCGGCGACCAGGCCACCACCTCCCAGCATGAGAGCTACGGCGGCAAAGGTGGCCCGCCGCGCACCTGTTGGGCGTCTGCGCTTGTTGCGTCCCACGGAAGTACTCCTGCGCGTGTCGTCCGTCCCGGCATGGAAATCCCCCGCCCCATACGGATCCCGGACCACGACTGTTCAACCGGCTCGGAAATTCACAGCACCCTGATAGGTAACACGGGCACCGTCGGGTGCCACGGACCCTTCCGACCTGCCCAGCAACAGGGCGTCGATCACCGATCCGCACTCCGCCTTTGACTCCGCCTTCGGCGTCCCCTCTTCCGCGCCCCGCCGTCCGCACCCCGCCTCGCCCCAGGGCCCCGCCCCCCGCCTCCCGCCGAGTCCCACCCCCGTCACACTTCCCACGCGATCAGCTCGTCCAGGGGCACACCCTCCGCCCAGCGAAGTAACCGCGCGTTGTCCAGCAGATAGGTCCTGCCGTCTCGTTGGGCCCACCGAACGTCCCTGGGCCGGAACACGCCCCGGTGCACGACCAGGTGGAGAAGCGACTCCGGGTCCTCCCCATGGGTGTCCGGGTGGGGCAGGTTCTCGTCGGGCAACGGCTCGGCCACCGGCCGGAAGGCCACGTCGAGCCGGCGGCCGTCCGGGTGCCGGGCACACAGACGCGGCCGGTCGGGTGCGGGCAGCAGCCGTACCTTCCACCGGTCGCGGCGCAGCATCCGCGCCACCGCCAGGGCCAGACCCTGGGTGTCCAGCTCGGACAGTTCCTGCGGGGTGTAGCGGCCGCGACGGCGCCGCGCGTCCGGGCGACGCCGTCTGATCACGAGCACCAGGACGAGCGTCAGCAGGAGGAGACCGGTGACCGGGACGACCGCCCCGGCCGCCCGCGAACCCACGACAAGGGCGGCCACGACCGCGCACACCACCACCGCCAGACCCACGAACGCGGGCAGGACGTCCCGGAACCGGGGCCCGTAAAGCCCTTGGGCACGCAGTCGGCGTACCGTGTCCCGTTTCGCGTGACGCTGTTCCTCAGCCGGATCGGACGTCCATAACGGGCGTGCCACCGTGTCAGCCCCCTGCGTCTGCTGCCGCCGATGCAGGGAGGGATACCCAACAAAGCGAACGGATGCTCGATCGGCGGACCCGGAACCGCCCCGAGCGCCGGGCGCACGGAGGCACGGGGCGGCGCGAAGAGCCGAGGGCGACCGCTCAGTGCGCCCGGCCGCTGATCGGTGTGACATGGATCATGAAGAGCGGACCGGGATCTTGGAATGTTCGGTTCCGTTCCGCTGCTGGACTTCTTACGGGCTCACCATGCCCAGGGGGCGCCGGGCAACGATGCCAGGCGTGACGGGCCAGAGAAGCCGCGCCACCGCGGCCGGCCACCACCCCGCGCCCACGCGCCCCTCGACTGCTTCTCGCACGCTGCCTCTGAAAGGTTCTCCTGCGCCATGCCACTGGCTCTCCTGGCCCTGGCTGTTGTCGCTTTCGGCATCGGCACCACCGAGTTCGCCACGATGGGCCTGCTGCCCCAGATCGCCGACGGCATCGGAGTGTCCGTGCCGCAGGCAGGCAACATCGTCTCCGCCTACGCCCTCGGCGTCGTCGTCGGTGCCCCCGTGCTGACCGGCATCGGCGCGCGCATGCCGCACAAGCGCTTGTTGCTGCTCCTGTCGGGGCTGTTCGTCATCGGCAACGTCGCGTCCGCGCTCGCCCCCACCTTCGGGCTGCTCTTCGCCGCACGCTTCCTGGCAGGCCTGCCCCACGGAGCCCTGTTCGGCGTGGGCGCGGTCGTCGCCTCCCGCCTGGTGGCCCAGGACCGGGCCGCACGCGCGGTGTCGAAAATGTTCCTCGGCCTGACCATCGCCAACATCGTCGGCGTCCCGGCCGGTACGGCCCTCGGACAGCAGCTGGGCTGGCGGTCCGCCTATGTCGCGGTGGCCGTCATCGGCGTCATCGCGCTCGCCGCGCTGGCCGTCTTCGTCCCCCACCAGCCCCGTGGCGAGCAGTCCGGCGTCCGGCACGAGCTGCGGGCGATGGGCAACAAGCAGGTGATGATCGGCCTGGCCACCGCGGTCGTGGGCTTCGGCGGGTTCTTCGCCGTCTACAGCTACCTCGTGCCCATGCTGACGAATCTGACGGGCCTGTCCGACTCCTCGACCACCCTGGTCCTCGCGCTCTACGGCGTCGGCATGACGCTCGGCACGCTGCTCGCGGGCCCGCTCACGGACCGCGCGCTGCGCCCCACGCTGTACGCGGGGCTCGCGCTGCTGTCCGTGGCGCTGGTGGTGTTCTACTTCACCGTGCACAGCACCGTGCCGGCCCTCGTGACGATCACCTTCATCGGCGCGCTGGGCGCCCTGATCACCACGCCTGTCCAGATCCTGCTCATGGCCAAGGCGAAGGACGCCCCGACCATGGCGGCCGCCTCCAACCACTCCGCCTTCAACCTGGCCAACGCCGGCGGCGCCTGGCTCGGTGGTCTCGCCATCTCGGCGGGCTGGGGCTGGGCCTCGCCCGCCCTGGTCGGTGCGGCGCTGGGCGCGGCCGGGCTGGGGCTGGCGTTCATGGGCGGTGCCCTGGACCGCGGCGGACGGCGCTCCGAGGTGATCACGTCCTCAAGCAAGCAGACCGAGCAGGTCACCGTCGGCCGCTAGCTGGATACGGGGACGCGGGCCGCGACACCGACACGTCACGGCTCTTCCCGCGCGACCGTACGGAAACAGGCGCTCCCAGCCCCAGCGGGCCCCAGCCGGCCCAGCCCCAGCTGAACCCAGCCCCGGCGGGCCCCAGTCCGAGGTGGCCCTCAGTCCGACAGCGGATACGACACGACCCGCGGGACCCGCTCCGGTCGGTCGTCCGCGTACACGAGCGTGATCCGGGAGTAGTGCGAGACTTGCGGCCGCGTCTCCCAGGGCTGCGGACGGTCGAGCTTCACGCTCACGCGATACGCGTGGAAGCGCCCGACCGCGCAGTACGGCTTGCAGTCGTTGACCCAGTTCACACCCTCGGCCCGCGCCGCACCCGTACCCCAGCGGGACCAGTGCAGCGAGGCCAGACGACTGTTGCCGTCGCCGCAGGCGAGCAGGAAGTCGGACGGCCGCACCTGGGCGTGCCCCAGACAGTCGACGAGAACCGGCAGACCGACGCGCTGCTGCGCGCTCTGCGCGGCCCGTACCGGTTCCGGTTCCGACCGGGCCGCGGGCGCGGTGCCTGCCGCCGTGGCGAGCGCGGCGACCGCGAAGAGCGTGACGGTCGTGGTGAATGCCCGTGTCTGCATGGCCGGCCCCCGCTGCCGCTCGTGGGCGTATGTCCCGCTTCCGACGCTACGACCGAGGCCCCGAACGCACCACTCGAACGGAGCAGCGGTCGGTCGACCACGGCTCACGGGCACCGCGGAAGCGGGCGCGCTGCCCGTCCCGGCGGCCAGGCTGCCGCGCGCTGCCCGAAGGGGGCGCTGCCGACCCGGCGGCCACGCTGCCGAACGCCGCCCGGTCGCAGGAGATGGTCGCCCGGCGACAGCCTGCACCCCCGCACGGCCCGCATCGCATCCGATGACTTTCCGCCGCCCCGTGAGTCGTAGCCCACGACCTCACTCGACGGGAAGGCCAGACCCCCATGAACACCCTGCGCGACACCCTTCACCGGTACGTCGACGACGGAAGCGTTCCGGGCGCCGTGGCCCTGGTGGCCCGCGGCGCAGACGTGGAGGTGGTGACGGCCGGTTCGATGGACGCCGACGGCCCCGCCCCGATGGAGAGGGACTCGCTGTTCCGGATCGCCTCCCTCACCAAGCCGATCACGGCGGCGGCCGTCCTGATGCTGGTGGAGGAGGGACGGCTGACCTTGGACGCGCCCGTGGAGACGTGGCTGCCGGAGCTGGCGAAGCCCAGCGTGGTCCGTACCCCTGACGCCCCGATCGACGACCTCGTCCCGGCCGCCCGCTCGATCACCGTCGAGGACCTGCTCAGTTCCCGCGCGGGCTGGGGCTTCCCGGACGACTTCTCACTCCCCGCGGTGCAGTCCCTGTTCGCCGTGCAGAAGGACGGCCGAGCGCTGCGGGACTGGCCGGATGCCGACACCTGGCTGCGCCTGCTCGCACGGGCACCGATGGTGTGCCAGCCGGGGGAGGCCTGGCTGTACGGAACCTGCTCCGACCTCCAGGGCATCCTCATCGCCCGGGCGTCGGGCCGTACGCTCCCCGAATTCCTCGCGGAACGGGTCTTCGAGCCGCTCGGCATGAAGGACACGGCCTTCGAGGTCCCCGAGCCGAAGCGGCACCGCTTCACCTCGGCCTACGCCCCGTCCCCCGACGGCACCCCGCACCTCGTGGACGCCCCCGACGGACAGTGGAGCAGCCTCCCGCGCTTCCACTCCGGTGGCGGGGGCCTGGTCTCCACCGCCGACGACTGGCTGGCCTTCGCCCGCATGCTGCTGAACGGTGGCGAGGCGGCCGGCCACCGCCTGCTCGGCCCCGACTCGGTCCGCCGTATGACCACCGACCACCTCACGCCCGCCCAGCGCGCGAACGCCACCCTCTTCCTGGAGGGCCAGGGGTGGGGATACGGCGGCCAGGTCGACATCACCTCGACGGAACCCTGGAACATCCCGGGCCGTTACGGCTGGGTGGGCGGCACAGGCACGACAGCGCACCTCGTGCCGTCCACGGGAACGGTCGCGATCCTCCTGACCCAGGTCGCGATGGAGAGCCCGACCCCCACACCGCTGATGCGGGACTTCTGGCGGAGCACGGCGAGCGGTCGACCCTACGAGGGCGCGGCGCCCGCCCCGATCCAGCCGCGGTAGGCGTCCACGTCCACGTTGCTCCCGCACACCACGGTCACCACGTGCCGACCGGCGAAGCGGGCGCGGTCCTCGAGGATCGCCGCGACGCCGAGCGCGGCCGACGGTTCGACGACGAGCCCCGCGTGGTCGAGGAGCATCCGCATCCCGGTGACGATCGACTCCTCCCGGACCAGGACGGCGTCATCGGCGACCAGGAGGAGGTCGTCCAGCACAGCCGGGATGGGGCGCCGACCGGCGACACCGTCGGCGATCGTCTCGGCCGACTCGGTGGTGACGACGCCCCGTTGACGCCACGACAGGGTCAACGCCGGTGCGCCGAGCGGCTGGACGCAGATCACCTCGACCCCGGGTGCGAGGGCCTTGACGACGTGACCCACGCCCGTGGCCAGGGCGCCACCGCCGAGGGCGACGAGCACGGTGTCGAACGGGGCCGCGCCGTACGGCGGTTCGACCAGTTCCAGCCCGATCGTCGCCGCGCCCTCGCAGGTCTCGACGTCCAGGCTGTCCTCCACGAGCCGGATGCCGTCGGACCGCGCGATGGCCGCCGCCCGGTCGCGGGCCAACTCGTGGTCGCCGTCGACCAGTTCCAACCGGGCGCCCAGCGCGCGGATCCGATCGAGCTTGGCGGCGGTCGCGAAGCGGGACGCCACGACGGTCACCGCGAGCCCCCGGCCTCTCCCCGACCAGGCGAGGGCCTGACCGAGGTTGCCCGCGCTCGCACACACCACGGCCCGCTCCCCACGGCCGGCCAGCGCACTCGCGACGAGCTCGGTGCCCCGCCCCTTGAAACTGCGCACCGGGTTCGCCGTCTCGAGCTTCACACTCACCGCGCACCCGAGCAGCGGCTCCAGCGCCTCGCAGCGGTACAGAGGCGTGTTGAGGAACACCGGGTCGATCACCCGACGAGCGGCCCGGATCCGAGCGGTGTCAAGGCGCGTCTGCTGCACGGCGCGCCAGCCTAGCGACAGGCGCAGACCGCCCGCACCGCAGCCATGACTACGACCTCCACCTCCGACCACCACGGTCCGGGCGTTCGCACGGCAGCCTGTCCCATCCCGACGCGTGGTGTCGGAACGCGGTCCGGTGCGACATCGTGTGAGACACGGGCCGGTCGGTGAGGGGATGGGGCGGATGAGGGTCGTCGTGACGGGCGCGTCCGGGTTCCTGGGCCGTCTGCTGGTGAGGGAACTGCTCCGGACGCGGAGCTTCGCCGGGACCCCGGTCACCGGGCTGGTGCTGGTCGATCGGGTGGACCTGCCCGACCAGCCGGGCGGAACGGACCCGGTCGTGCGCACGGTCACAGGCGACCTCGTCGAGCACCTCGCTGAGGTGTTCGCGGAGCCGGTGGACGTGGTGTTCCATCTCGCGGCGGCGGTGTCCGCCGAGTGCGAGGCCGACTTCGACCTCGGGATGCGGGCCAACGTGGATGCCACGCGCGCTGCTGGAGGCGGCGCGGGTACAGGCGGCGCGGGGCGGCTCGGTGGCGCGGGTGCTGTTCACCAGCAGCCTCGCCGTGTACGGCCCGCCGGCGGGGTCCGAACCTGGGTCGCCGGTCAGCGAGGCGACCCTGGCGGTCCCCCGGTCGAGCTACGGCACACAGAAGTTGATGTGCGAGCACCTCATCGCGGACATGACCCGCCGCGGGTTCGTCGAGGGGCGTGTGGCGCGGTTGATGACCGTCGCGGTACGGCCGGGCAGACCGAACGCGGCCGCCTCCGGTTTCGTCTCCGGGATCATCCGTGAGCCGCTCGCCGGCCGGCCCACCGTCTGCCCCGTCGCCCTCGATCTGCGGGTGGCGCTGGCCTCACCGCGCACCACGATCCGGTCCGTGCTGCGGATCGCGGAGACCGAGCGCGGCAGCACGGGAGGCGCGGAGGCGGCGCTGCCGGTCAACGTGCCCGGTCTGACCGTCTCCGTCGCCGACATGCTCGCCACCCTGCGGCAGGTGGCCGGTGCCGCGGTCGCCGACCTCGTGACCGTCGCACCCGACCCGGCGGTGACGGCCCTGGTCGGCTCCTGGCCCGCGCATGTCGACAACCGCCGCGCCGCGGAGCTGGGCCTGCTGCCCGACCCGGGCTTCGAAGCGGTCGTACGGGACTACCTCGCCGCGCACCCCGAGGCGGTGTCGCGGCCGCCGCGTCCCTGAGCCGGCGCCCTCACCGGCCGCTGCTCATGGCGGAGGCCTGTTGCCGAGGTCCGCGGCGGTCGCGTGCGATGCCGGGCCGTGCCCCAGCCGGGCCGCCAGGAGGGTGACGTCGTCCTCGGAGCCGACCGGGGCCAGCCCGCCCAGCACGAGGTCGAGGACGTGCGGCAAAGGATGCCCCGGGGTGACGGGTGTGGCGGCCAGTGCGGTCAGCCCGGCGTCGATGTCCCGGCCGCGCCGTTCGACCAGCCCGTCGGTGTAGAGGAGCAGCAGCGAGCCCTGCGGCATGGGCAGGCACCGGCTGCCGTACCCGCCGGTCCCCGTTCCCAGGGGAGGGCCGACGGGGAGGTCGGCGAGTTCGGGGACGCTGTCGGGGCGGGCCAGCAGGGGCGGGACGTGTCCGGCCGTGGCCAGGACGGCGTGACCGGCCCCGGGGTCCAGGAGGGCCAGTACGCAGGTGGCGACCCGGTCCAGGTCGAGCGCGTGGGCCGTACGGTCCGCCTCGGCGAGGAGCCGGTCGGGGGCGAGGCCCTGAAGGGCCAGGGTGCGGATCAGGGACCGGTACTCGCTCATGGCGGCCGCCGCACGCACTCCGTGCCCCATGACGTCGCCGACGACGAGCAGGGTGCGCCCGCCGGGCAGGGTGACGGTGTCGAACCAGTCGCCCCCGACCTCGGCCCCGCGCCCGGCCGGCAGATAGCGGCTGGCGATCTCCACACCGGGTCCGGTCCGTTGCGGGGTGGCGAGGAAGGCGCGCTGCATCTCCAGGGTGGTCTCGTGCTCGTGGGTGTAGCGCAGCGCGTGGCCGATGCCCGTCGCGGCCCGCGCGGTGACCTGTGCGAGGACCTCGACGTCGGCGGGGGCGAACTCGGGGGAGTCGCCCCGGCGGCCGACGATCACGGCCCCGATCGGCTCGCCCGCGTGCATCAGCGGGAGATAGGCGACGGAGTGCAGGCCCATCGCCCGGTAGCGCTCCAGGCGCTGCCGGGTGGGAGCCATGAGGCGGACGGCGTCGTCGTCGGGCCGATTGAGTACGACGGGCTCGTGCTCGGTGAGGACCCGGGCCATCGACGAACTGGCCTGATGGAAGATCACCTCCCCGCCCCTGGTCACGGGGGCCGGCAGGGGGCCGTGGGTACTGGGAGCGGCGGTCACGGCCATGCGCCGCAGCCACACGGGGGCGGGGGTGGCAGGCGCCCTGGGGGTGCCCTCGGGGTCGACGACGTCGACGGCGGCGTAGTCGGCGAAGCGGGGCACGAGGAGGTCGGTCAGGGCCCGGCAGGCCTGTGCCGCGTCGAGGGTGCCGCCGACCCGGGTCGCGGTCTCGGCCAGCAGCTCGAGGCGGTCCTGGGCGCGGCGCAGCGTCTCGTTCTGCCGGATGCCGTCGGTCACCTCCATCACGATGGCGGCGACGCCGAGGACCTCGCCGTCGTCGGCGTCCAGCCGCTGGAAGGCGCCGAGCCAGTACCGCGGTACGTCGACGGGGTCGGCCGGTGGGCGGCCGTCGAACACGACCACCTGCGGTCGGCCGGTGCGGAGCACCTCGCGGGCCACCTCCGCCGACGGGCCGGAGCCGGGGATCACCTCCGGCATGGGCCGGCCGAGGTGCTCCTCGACCGGCAGGCCGTTGGCCTTCGCCAGCGCGTCGTTGACGTACAGGTAACGCAGCCGCTGGTCCAGGATCCCGATGCCCGCGGGTGTCTCGTCCAGTAACCGTCGCCCGAGTCGCAGCTCGTCCACCACACGGTCCGCCTGCGGAGCGCGGCCCGCCGCGTCGCGGACCGCCTCCGACAGCGCCCTCAGCGCCGCCGACGTCAGGAACGGATCGGGGGGCGCGGTCGGGAAAGGGTCGAGGGCGTTCATCCGGTGGGTCCCCCGCTCCTGACATGGCCGGCCCGGTCACACCGTGGCCACCCCTGCGCCTTCCGATCACCGGGGTCCGTTTAGTCCTACTTGACCAGCATTACAGCGCATCTCGTACGCCGTGGCTGTGACCTAGGTCTCATTCTGCCGCCGTGGCACCGCCCAGGACGCCGACCGGATGTGACCGCTGTCGTCAGGCCGGGGCCACTCGGGTGAACGTTCTAATGCGCGGATCTTCCTGTTCGCCCGTTTCCGGGGTTCGCCTTGCCGCACGATAGGTGGGTCATGACGCCGGACCCGGAGCACGTATGAACCCACCGCGTATCGACGTCGTACACCCGGACGCACTCGGCGCCGACGACGTCGACCTGTGGAACGAGTTGCGGGCCCGGGGCACGGATGCTCCCAACCCCTTCATGAGCGCGGAGTTCACCCGCGCGGTCGGACGAGTGCGGTCCGACACCCGGGTCGCCGTCCTGCGCCGCCAGGGAGAGACGGTCGGCTACTTCCCCCACCAGAAGGGGAGATGGGGCCACGGCTACGCGGTCGGCCTCGGAGTCTCCGACAGCCAGGGCGCCGTGCTGAGCCCCGACCTCGACCTGGACCTCCAGCACCTGATGCGCGCCTGCTCCCTCACTGCCTGGGAGTTCAACCACCTGGAGGACGGCGGCCAGGAGCTGTTCCTGCCCTACGCGACGGGTCGGTTCGCCTCACCCGTCATCGACCTCACCGGCGGCTTCGAACGCTACGAGGAGCATCTGCGGGCGCACTCGCGCAAGTTCCTCAAGGCGGCGCGCGCACAGGAACGGCGCATGCACCGCGACCTCGGCCCCCTGCGCTACGTCCACGACGAGCGGGACCCCGCGGCCCTGCGCACCCTCATCGCCTGGAAGTCCGCCCACTACCGGCGCACAGGCCGCCGCGACCCCTTCGCCCAGCCCTGGATCGCCCGGCTCGTACACGACCTGGCCGGCTCCAGGTCCCCGCACTGCTCCGGCATCCTGTCGGTGCTCTACGCCTCCGGCAGCCCCGTGGCCGCCCACTTCGGTCTTCGTTCCCGTACGGTCTTCTCCTGCTGGTTCCCCTCCTACGACCGGGCCTTCGCCGTCTTCTCGCCCGGACGCGTGCTCTACCTCCGCATGATCGAGGCGGCTGCCGCCACCGGGATCCGCGTCTTCGACTTCGGCAGGGGGCAGGCCGCGTACAAGGACTCCTTCAAGACCGGGGACCTCCTGGTCCACGAAGGCGCCGTGCGCGCGGCGGGACCGGGCGCCGTCCTGCACTGGCTCCGTCGCGAACCGGTGCGGGCCGTCCAGGGGTTCGTCCGCGAGCGGCCCGCGCTCAAGGCGGCGGCGGCCCGGACCCTGCGGACGTTCGGTGCGGCACGGGCGCGCTGACCTCTCCTCGGACCTCTCGGCCGAGCACGGGCCGGTGTCCGCGGGCCCGGCGCAGGAACGGCGCCTCGATGATGTAGTACGACAGGAGAGCCATCACCACGGTCAGCACCACGGTGGCCGACAGCAGCTCGTCCTTCACACCGAGGGAGGCCAGCAGTCGTACGACCGGGTAGTGCCACAGGTAGATGCCGTAGCTGAGGTGGCGTCCCGTCCAGGCGAGCGGCGGGAACGCGAGCAGGCGGGACAGCCGGCCCTCCGGCCGTAGCTCCAGCCCCGCGACGAGCGTGGCGGACACCACCGCCACGCCGAGGAACCCGACCGTGTACCACAGCACGGTCCAGGCGCCGAGGTCCCCGGTCACCGGGACCCGCCAGGCCACCAGTGCCAGCAGCGCGAGGGCGGGGCCGGCGAGCCGGCCGGACCAGGTGCGCAGCAGGGCCAGCCGAGGATCGTCCGCGCGCAGCCGCGCCAGCACCACGGCGACCAGGGCACCGGCCAGCAGTTGGTCGGCGCGGGTGTCGGTGCCGTTGTAGATGCGGTGGGTCGCGTCCGGGGCCCACAGGGCGCAGCGCCACAGGAAGGGCAGGACGCACAGGGCCGCCGTGCACAGCAGGACCGTGCGGGCCCGCAGCCGGCGCAGGAAGAGCAACAGGAGCAGCGGCCACAGCAGATAGAACTGCTCCTCCACACCCAGGGACCAGGTGTGAGCGAGGGGTCCCCCGGAGTACGGCCCGGACTCCACGGCCCGTACGACGTTGGTCACGAACGTCGCCGCGAGGCCCACCGCCTGCCACGAGCCGTCGAAGGCCCACAGCGAGGTCGTCGCCGCCAGCACCAGGCAGACCGCGCACAGCGCCAGCAGCGCGGGCACGAGTCGCAGCCAGCGGCGCCGGTAGAAGGGCAGCAGGGCGATGGTGTCGTGGCGTGTGTACTCGGCGAGGAGCAGGCGGGTGATCACGAAGCCGCTGATGGTGAAGAAGACGTCCACGGCCACCGAGCCGCCGGGGACCAGCGTGTGGTCGACGTGGTAGACGAGGACCAGCGCGACCGCGAGGGTCCGCAGACCGTCCAGTTGGCCGACCCGGCCGCTGTGCAGGGTGGCCGAAGGAAAGCCCCGGCGTGCGCCTGCCGCCGGGGCCTTGGATCTCCGGACGCCGACCGCCGCCTCTGTCCTCGTTGCTTCCAGGGCCGTCGAGTCCGGTGCGTTGACCATGAAGGAGATCGCTTCCCACCTGCCCGCTGATTCCAGGGTGACTTGATGCACCTGTCCGTAAAGCACGGTCACATGCCTTCCTGGCAGCCACCTGTTTGAATCACGGAGTACGGCTCGGCACGCGGGCGGGCTCCTCGGCGAGCCGCACACCTGCTCGCCCCGCGGGCACCCGGGACAGGGGGCGTAACCCGGCGTGCTCCGATCGCGCTGCTCAACACGCCACGGTCGGCGTGGAGTTGGGGCCGAGACGCGCACATGTGGGCAGCGGGATCCGCATCGCCGACCACGCGGCTGCGGCCTGCGCCCTCCAACGGAGGAAACCTCATCCGTCCCGTAAGGTCGGCGGTGTTCGTGTGCCCGGGCCTGGGCTACACCACGTTGAAGCCGCGCGACGCGTCGTAGATGTCGGTCTCGATGAAGACGACGAAGAACGACGTCACGACGTACATGACCATGACGCCGTCCTCCCAGGCGGAGCGGGTCACGCTGTCGTCGAGGTAGGCGAGGTGGCTGTCGGGGCCTTCGGGGTCGGCCGCGATCCTGTCGACGAGTCGCAGGAACTTCTGCCGGTCGTCGGCCGGCATGTAGTCACGGAACCGCGCCACCTGCTCGGTGAACTGCACACGCTTCTTCATCGAGGCGGCAGTTTAGGGACCCGGCCAGCAGTCTGCCGGGAATTTCGGCCGGGCCCATGGGGGCGCGGCGAAGGGCTCCTCCAGGAACGGGACTTGGAGGAGCCCTTCGGCTTCGACGTTACGAGAGCGCGGGAAGTACGTGGTCACCGACCTTGTCCGTGCTCAGGCACAGGGAGCACACCACCGCGTCATGGGTCTGGCAGGCGGCCAGGTCGGGACGCTCGTACGGCTGGTGGCACACGTGGCAGTCGAGGGTGACACCGCTCGGGTTGCCCTCGCCGTCGAGCATCGGTTCGGCGATGCCGTCGTCGGTGCGGCGCAGGTAGTACCTGCCCTTGGTGGCGATCGCCATGACCGGGGTGAGGACGAAGGCGATCACCGCGGCGGCGACCGGCGAGTACGGCTGGAGGGTGTCGCCCAGCGCGTGGAAGTACAGGGCGATGGACAGCCCGGAGGCGGCGAGGAAGGAGACCACCCCGACGGGGTTGACGGCGTAGAGCATGCCGCGGCGGAACTCCGGTGCGTGCGGGGAGAGTTTGAGCAGGTACTTGTTGACGCCGATGTCGGTGGCGACGGTGACGACCCAGGCGATCGCGCAGTTGGAGTAGAAGCCCAGGATGCTGTTGAGGAAGCTGAACATGTCGGCCTCCATCAGCGCGAGTGCGAAGCCCAGGTTGACCAGGACGAAGACCATACGGCCCGGGTAGCGCTTGGTGACGCGGGTGAAGGAGTTGGTCCAGGCGAGCGAGCCGGAGTAGGCGTTCGTCACGTTGATCTTGATCTGGCTGATGACGACCAGCGCCACGGCGAGCGGGAGCACCATCCAGGACGGCATCATCGCGTCGAAGGCGCCCTTGAACTGCTGGATCGGCTCGGGGGCCACGTCGGGGCCGACCTTGGCGAGGATGTAGACGGCGAGGAAGACGCCGATGGCCTGCTTGAGGGCGCCCAGGACGACCCAGCCGGGGCCGGCCATGATCACCGCGGTCCACCAACTGCGCTTGTTCGCCTCGGTCTTGGGCGGCATGAAGCGCAGGTAGTCGATCTGCTCGCCGATCTGTGCGATCAGGGACAGGCACACGCCCGCGCCGAGCAGCACGGAGGCGGTGTTCACCCCGCCCTCGCCGTCGGTTCCGGCGTAGGAGAGGAAGCGGTCGACGGTGCCGGGGTCGGTGGTGATGAGGTAGACCAGCGGGGCGACCATGAGGATCAGCCAGATCGGGGTGGTCCACACCTGGAGCTTGCTGAGCGCCGTCATGCCGTAGATCACCAGCGGGATCACCATCAGGGTCGACACCAGGTAGCCGAGCCAGAGCGGCAGTCCGAGGCCCAGTTTGAGGCCCTGGGCCATGATCGAGCCTTCGAGGGCGAAGAAGATGAAGGTGAAGCTGGCGAAGATGACGCTGGTGAGGACCGAGCCGTAGTAGCCGAAGCCGGAGCCGCGGGTGATCAGGTCCAGGTCGATGTTGTAGCGGGCGCCGTAGTAGGCGAGCGGGAAGCCGGTGACGAAGATGACCACGGCGGCGACGGCGATCGCCACGAGCGCGTTGCCGGTGCCGTGGGCGAGGCCGATGCCGGCGCCGATGGAGAAGTCGGCCATGTAGGCGATGCCGCCGAGGGCGGTGGTGGCCACGACCATGGGGGTCCAGCGGCGGTAACTGCGCGGGGCGAAGCGGAGGGTGTAGTCCTCCAGCGTCTCCTTCACCGCCTGGTCGGTGCCCGGCGCCGCCTTCCGCGTGGGGCCCGGCGACTGTGGCTCGGTGACGTCTGCCAGTTGTGGCTCAGCGCTCATGCCACGCCTCCTTGCCGCGGGGTGGGGAGGCGCCTCGCGCGGCGGGTCGTATACGGCCTCATGTCCATGGCGAGGGACGTTAGGCAGGAGGGGTTACCCCTAAATACTTCCTGCATGAAGGAAGTGTTTCGGAAGGCTCTCATCCGTGGGCTATGCTGGATCTTGAGCTGGTCGCCGCAACTCCGGTCGACTGGTGATGCGTTGGTGGTCCAAGGAAAGACGCCCCACTTCCTGTGGGGAGATGCAGGTGCAAGGCCTGCCCGGCGCTCGACTCACGGGGCCCGTCCCGCACCTGGTGCGAGGCGGGCCCCGCTCGTTGTCCAGCGGCGACGCACGGACCCGGCTGGACGGGGGGAACCAGCCGGGGCCGTGACGCGGTGACACGCGGAGGGCGGTCGCCTCGCGGCGAAGGGCTCCATGGGGCTTCAGCCGAACGATCGTCCCCATGGGCCAGGGGTGAGGCCCGGGGACACTGTCCCCTCCGCGGCCACATGGAGTTGAACGGTCAACCTGTCCGGGTTGTTCCGGACCCCGTCCGCGTGCCGCAGTGATGTGCGGCACTCCGCCCGGGCGTCGGTCAGGTGAGGAAGTCGGCGACGAGAGCGGCGAACTCGTCGGGACCGGCGAGCCGGACCCCGAGGGACTCGGCCTTGGCCCGCTTGGACCCGGCGCCCTCTCCGGCGACAACGAGGGTGGTCTTCTTGGAGACGCTGGAGGAGGAGCGCCCACCCGCCCGTTCGATGAGTTCGTTCATCTGGTTACGGCTGAGCTTCTCCAGCGCACCGGTCATCGCCCCGGTCACGACCACCGTCATCCCCGCCAGGGGCCCGGCCGCCGCCTGTGGGCTCTCCGCGTCGGCGCCGGTCTCCTCGGCCGCGGGGGAGGGCGGGGTGGCGCCGGGCTCGGTCATGTTCACCCCGGCCGCGGCGAGCTTGTCGATCAGGGGGGCGAGTTCGGCGAGTTCGGCCACGATGGAGGGGGCCTTCTCGGTGCCGATGCCCTCGACCTGCTGCATCGCCTCGGCGTCGGCGGCCCGGACGTGGTCCATGGTGGCGAAGTGGCGGGCGATCCGGCGGGACATGGACCGGCCGGTGCCGCGCACCCCCAGTGCGCACAGCACCCGGGACAGCGGCTGGCGCTTGGCCGCGGCCAGTGCGGCGAGGAGGTTGTCGGTGGACGTCTCGCCCATCCGCTCCAGAGCCAGGAGCTGTTCACGGGTGAGGGCGAACAGATCGGCGAGGTCGGCGACCAGCCCGGCGTCGACGAGCTGGACCACGCGGGTGTGCCCGAGCCCCTCGACGTCGAGCTGGTCACGGCCGGCCGCGTAGGACAGGGCTGCCACCAGGTGGCAGTTGCGGCCGCTCTCGCACCGCCAGCGCTGCTCGCTGGTGTCGATGGCGGAGCCGCAGCGCGGACAGGCCTCGGGGAAGACGATGGGCTGCTCCTCCCCGGTCCGCAGGTGCGCGACGGGGGCCTCGATGCGGGGAATGACGTCGCCGGCCCGGTGCACCATCACGTGGTCGCCCAGGCGCAGGTCGCGGCGGGTGATGTCGGCCGGGTTGTGCAGCGTGGCGTAGGTGATGGTGGCGCCGTCGATCTCCACCGGCTCCAGCACGCCGCGGGGAGCGATGATGCCGGTCCGCCCGACGTTCCACTCCACCTCCAGCAGCCGGGTGATCTTCTCCACGGCCGGCAGCTTGTAGGCGATGGCCCAGCGTGGCGCGCGTGTCCCGGATCCCGCGGTGCGCTGGTCGGCGGCGAGGTCGGCCTTGATGACGATGCCGTCGATCCCGAACGGCAGCTCGGCCCGCAGCGCGGCGATCTCCCGCACCCGCTCCAGGACCCGCTCGACGGTGTCGGCGGTGATGCCGGGCACGGCCGTGCCGGCGGTGGTGTTGATGCCGTACGCGGCGGCCTGGACCATCAGGTCGCTGTGTGCGAGCTCGCCGAGCCGGGCGGCGAGCTCGGCGTCGGTGTCGGGGAGGGGGAGCAGGCCGTAGCCGAAGAACGTCATCGGCACCGTGTACGCCCGCTCCCTGGCGCGCAGGGTGCCGGCGGCGGCGCCCCGGGGATTCGCGAACGGCTGACCGCCGTGCGAGGTGCGCACGTCGTTGCCGTGCTCGAACTGGGCCGTGGTCATGAGGACTTCACCGCGCACCTCGACGGTGACCGGCTCGGACAGCTGGTCCGGCAGCCCCTCGATGGTGCCGATCGCGTGCGAGACGTCCTCCCCGGCCGTCCCGTCGCCCCGGGTGATCAGCTGTCTCAGTCGGCCGCGGGTGTAGCGGGCGGCGATCGCGAGACCGTCCAGCTTGGGCTCGACGCTGAACCGCTCCACGTCGTGGCCGATCCTGCGGGCCAGCGAGGCCGTCCACGTGGTGAACTCCTCCGGCGAGAACACGTTGTCCAGGCTCAGCATCGCCACCGTGTGCGGGACGTCGCCCTGCACGGCGCCACCGGCGACCTTTCCGGTCGGCGAGTCGGGCAGCACCTCCTCGGGGTGTTCGTCCTCCCACTGCGTGATGGCGCGCACCAGCCGGTCGTAGCTGTCGTCGTCCAGCGGTGAGGACCCGCCGGCGTAATAGGCGGCCGCGGCCTTCACCGCGTGCTCGACGGCCTGCGCGTAGGCGGCGGCGTCCACGATCTGTGCAGCTGGTGTCGTCATGTCCCACATCCTGCCTGCCACCACTGACAATGCCCCGTCGCCGGTCGGTCCGCCGTGCCGGACGCCCCGGTCGGACGTCAGGAGTGGGGGAACCCTGGCGGGTCGCGAGGCCCGGCCGAAGGGCAAGACCCCTCACAGGGGTCCGGCCCTGACCGCTTCCGCATTTCGAAGAACTGTTCCATTTGTCAGGGGTGACGGGTTAGGGTCGTGTTCTGCGGATCTTGAACGGAGGTGCTCCGGAGATGGAGAACGACACACCCGCACGCCGGGGCCGCCCTCCCGGCTCCCGGGCCGCCGAAGGGCAGCTGACCAGGCGTCAGGCGGCTATCGTGCGGTGCATCATGGAGGCGGTCGACCGACAGGGCTATCCGCCCTCGATGCGGGAGATCGGCCAGGCGGTGAACCTCGCCAGCACGTCCTCGGTGGCTCACCATCTGATGACCCTCGAACGCAAGGGCGTCCTCTATCGCGACCCGCACACCCCTCGCGCCTACCGCGTAAGGCCGTCCTGGGCGCCCGACCTGGGGGACCGCAGCGAGGTGCTGGTCGACGTACCCCTCGTCGGCCGGATCGCCGCCGGTACGCCCCTGCTCGCCGAGGAGATCGTCGAGGACGTCTACTCCCTGCCGCGCCAAGTCGTCGGCGACGGTGACCTGTTCGCCCTGACCGTGACCGGCGACAGCATGATCGACGCGGCGATCTGCGACGGCGACATCGTCACCGTGCGGCGCCAGGACAGCGCCGACCACGGCGACATGGTCGCCGCGCTCCTGGACGACGAGGCCACCGTGAAGATGCTGCGCCGGCAGGACGGCGAGGTGTGGCTGATGCCCCGCAACCCCGCCTACCGGCCGATCCGCGGCGACCAGGCGCAGATCCTCGGCAAGGTCGTAGGAGTCCTGAGGCTCCTGTGACCGGCCGGCCAGGCAACTTCGGCCATCCGATGGGCCGTTGAGACTCGGCTTCGCAGCACGGACAGGTGCCACCGGACTACCGTTGCCGTCCATGACCACCACCGAGACGGACATCACCGAGGACCTGGTCCGGGAACTCCTGCGCGAGCAGCACCCCGACCTGGCGGACCTCCCTCTGAAGCTGGGTGCGCTCGGCTGGGACAACCAGGTGTGGCGGCTCGGCGACGACCTCGCCGTCCGGCTCCCGTGGGCGACGGGGTCCGCGGACGAACTGCTGCGCAAAGAGCACACGTGGGCGCCCGTGCTGGCCCCACGCCTGCCCCTGCCCATTCCCGTCCCGCAACGCCTCGGTGAGCCCTCGGAGCGGTTTCCGCGGCCCTGGCTCGTGACCACGTGGGTGCCGGGTGAGCCCGCCGACCGTGCCCCCGCGACACGTGGCGCGGAAGCGGCCGTGACCCTGGCCGCCTTCCTCGCGGCACTTCACCGCCCGGCGCCCGACGGGGCACCCGCGGGACGGGATCGCGGAGGACCGTTGTCCGGTACGGCAGCACACCTCGACCATGGCCTCGGCTCGGCCGTCGAGCTGGGGCTGATTCGCGAACCGGACGCCGTACGAGCGGTCTGGGAGGACGCCGCTGCCGCGCCCGAGTGGTCAGGTCCGGCCCTGTGGCTCCACGGCGACCTTCATCCGGCCAACGTCCTTACCGCGGACGGCACTTTCTCCGGGGTGATCGACTTCGGCGACCTCTTCGCGGGCGATCCCGCGCTCGACCTCGCCGCCGCCTGGATCCTGCTGCCCGACGGTGCCCTCGACCGCTTCCACGAGAGCTACGAGCCGAGCCCGGACGCCGCGACGCTGCGCCGCGCCCGTGGATGGGCGGTGCTCAAAGCGCTCGCGTGCATCCACATCGCGGACGCCGGCGACCACGGCCGCCCAGGCGGAAAGTCCAGCTGGGGGCCGCCGGCACACGCCTCACTGCGACGCCTGGCCTCCTCGGTCGGCCGGTGATCATCGGAGCCGACACCGCCCCCTCCGTCTCCCCGGCAGCCTGAAGGGCCTGGTCGGACCCCGCGCTTCGCGTGGCGACCGACCAGGCACAGTCCCCGATCAGAGATAGGGACGGGTGATCAGCTCGATCGCGTGGCCGGAAGGATCCTTGAAGTACACCCCGCGACCGCCGTGTTCGGTGTTGGTCTCGCCGGAGCGCCGCATCTGCGGATCGGCCCAGTGCTCGATGTCGCGATCACACAGGCGCTGGTACGCACGGGCGAACAGCTCGTCGTCGACGAGGAACGCGTAGTGCTGCATCTGGATCTCCACCGGCGGCTCGGCGAACTGCAGCAGTACGCCGTCGTCGAGCTGGATGTTGACGAACGGGCCCCACGACGGTGCTTCGGGGAGTTCCAGCAGTTCGCGGAAGAACCGAGCCGACTCGTCGCGGTCCTTGGAAGCGATGATGGTGTGGTTGAACGTGACTGTCATGCAGCTGACCTCTTGGTTGTTCGACACGGTGGACGGACTCGCGGTGCGCGAGTGCCGGGAGGTCCGCGTGCCGAACCGAGGGGGTGCCTGGTACGCACCCGCTGTGCGATCAGTCCACCACCGGGTGGCCAATCCGTGCGTGGCGTAGCGCCGGTCCGGTGTTCACGCAGGCGACGTTACTTGATCGCCGCGATCGCCACAACAGCGTTCGGTTCAGGCGCTGTTGGGTCGCGACCGAAGTCGCTGTTCGGCGCGCCCCGAAGTCCGATGCCTCGGGGCGCGGTTGGGGCGCGCGAGGGTCCGCCGGTGCCGAAGTCGCGCGGATGCCGGCCCGGGGTCGTACGGCCCCTCAGGCGTTACGTTGGTCGAGTCGGCACGCTGTCCGGTGCCGGGGCCGATGGGAAGGGGCCGGGGATGAGGGGACTGCGCGGGTTTCGGCGGACGTGGTTCGTCGTCGTGATGCTGCTGGTCGGCGGATTCGCCGCTCTGGCGCCGGTGAGCCACGGCGGCTGATGCCGTGGGGGCGGCGCCTCGGGTCAGTCGGTTCGTTCGTCGGCGGTGTGCAGCTGGTAGACGTTGAACGCGCGACGGATGACGGGCTGGGCCACGTTGCGCACCCGTACGCCACAGGCGGTCATGCCGTGCTCGGTGCCCATGTGGGCGTGGCCGTGCACGGCGAGATCCGCGCCCGCCGTGTCGATCGCCTCCGCGAGCAGGTAGCTGCCGAGGAACGGGTAGATCTCCCGGGGCTCCCCGGCGAGGGTGTCGGCGACGGGGGAGAAGTGGGTCAGCGCGATCCGGGCGTCGCAGGTGTCCTCGCGCAGGCTCTCCAGAGCACCGCGCAGACTGTCGGAGCAACGCCGGGTGTAGCGGACGAACTCCTTCATCAGCGGCTCGCCGAACTCACCCGCACTGCGACCCACGAACCCACCGCCGAACCCCTTCGTACCGGCGACGCCGATGCGCTTGCCGCCACAGTCCAGAACGGCCGCCTCGCCCTCGAGGACGGTCACCTCGGCGTCCCGGAGGATGTCGGTGACCTTGTCGGGCTGGTCGTCGTGATGGTCGTGGTTGCCGAGCACCGCGACGACCGGTACGCCGAGTCCCTGGACCTCCCGGGCGACGACACGAGCCTCGTCGGGCGTGCCGTGCCGGGTCAGGTCGCCGGCGAGCAGGAGCAGGTCGGCGCACTCGGGGAGGGTGTCGAAGGCGGGTCGCAGCATCCCCTGGCTGTCGGGGCCCATGTGGATGTCACCCACGGCCGCTACACGGATCACGGCAGCTCCTCGGCATGGTCGGGCGTGGTGTTCTCGGCGACCACGACATCGCTGTGCACGGCCAGTCCGGACAGTTCTTGCCGGGCGGTGCGCAGCAGGGTGTCGCGGCACTCGGCGGAGGAGACCGTACCGGTGATCACCACGGTCTGTCCCCGCAGCTCCAGGCGTACGCCCAGCTCACCGAGTTCCCCGGCGGCCAGCCGGTCGCTCAGATGGGCTACCCGGTACTCGGCGTTCTCCGGAGTGCCGGGGGCTTCGGAGGGGTCGTTCATCGCTGGTCCTCCTGCGGTTGGATGACGTCCAGCCGCTCCAGGAAGTAGAGGAAGGCCTCGGGCATCGCCGCGCCCGCGCAGGCACCGCGCACCTCGTCCCAGTCGATCTTCTCCCGCAGGACGCGGGCGATCGGCAGGACAGCGCCGAAGTCGCAGTGGTGCTCCGAGAAGGCGGCCATCAGGCTGCCCATGAGGTCGGTCGGCGACAGCACCGGCATGTGTACGGAGTCCACCGAGAGCTCCTGGGCCCGTCCCAGCAGCTCCGTCGTGACCGGCTGGTGCGCCAGCTCGAAGATGAGGTCGACCTGCTGTCCTAGGCAGCTGGCCTTGAGCAGCCAGTCCTCGGGCGGGCGGTAGACGGCCAGTCCGTTTTCGCGCAGTGCCGCCGCGACGGCCTCCGCGTCCTCGGGCCGGATGCAGAAATCCACGTCGTGCTGGAGATTCCGGGCGCCGCCGTGGGCGTACACCGCGACGCTGCCGGCGAGGGCGAACGGGAACCCGGTCTGTTTCAGCAGCGCGCCGGTCCGCTTCGCCGCCTCCAGGATCGCCTGGTTGCGATCGACGGGGAGTTCCTCCGCCAGCGGATCGCTGCGGAGGGTGAGCTCCGTGTCCCCCGAGGGCAGAGGCAACTGGGCCGCATCGACCTGCCGACCGGGTGCGTCGTCGGCGTACTGCGTCATCGTTGCCCCTTCCTGTCCGAGCCAGGTGTGGGGTCCCCGCCGGCGGGCCGCCCGCGAGGACCGTGTCGGTCAACCCCGAGTACCCGGCGTCGGCGGCGTCCACACCGGGGCGCATCCGGCGGACAGTCGTTCGATCACGTGAGGGCGGGGGCGGGGCCAGGGCGAAGGCCGGGGCGAGGGCGAAGGCGGGCGCCACCCGCCCGCCGGCCCCCGAACGTCTCAGCCGCCGACCCTCAGCAGCTCTCAGCTCTCAGCTCTCCGCGACCGCGACCACGTCGGAGCCGTCGCGGCGAATGCGCTCCACTCCCCAGGCGCCGAGCGGTTCGAGTGCCTGGTTGAGGGTGTGCCCGTGCTCGGTGAGGGAGTACTCCACGCGTGGCGGCACCTCGGCGTACACCTTGCGGTGGACGAGTCCGTCCTCCTCCATCTCGCGCAGGTGCTGGGTCAGCATCTTCTCGCTCACCCCCGGCAGGCCGCGGCGGAGTTCGGCGAAGCGGCGTACCCCGTGGGTGTCGAGCTCCCACAGGATCAGTCCCTTCCATTTGCCGCTCACCACGTCGAGCGCGGCATCGATGCCGCAGATGTAAGGCCCGCATCTCGGCGCCCTGGCCATCCCTGGTCCCCTTACTAAAAGGTAAGTACCGCAGAAAAAAGTGGGTACTTCCGAGATTAGCGGTGCTCTTCGAGCATGGAGGGGTGAACGAGCAACCGAACCGCACCACCAGGCAGAACAGCCCCGTTACCGTGATCGGGCTCGGCCCGATGGGTCAGGCGATGACCCGCACCCTCCTCAACTCCGGTCACCCCGTGACCGTTTGGAACCGCACCGCCGCCCGCGCCGCCGACGTCGTCGCCGCCGGAGCGACGCTCGCGGCCACTCCGGGGGAGGCGGTCGAGGCGAGTGACCTCGTGATCCTCAGCCTCACCGACTACCAGGCGATGTACGACATCCTCGACGGCGCCACCGCGTCCCTCGCCGGCCGCACCCTGGTCAACCTGAGCTCCGACACCCCCGAGCGCACCCGCGAGGCTGCGGCCTGGGCGACGGGCCACGGTGCCGCCTTCCTCACCGGCGGTGTCATGGTGCCGGCACCGATGGTCGGCACGGAGGCGTCCCTCGTCTACTACAGCGGCCCCGACCAGGTCATGGAGCACCACCGGCCCGTGCTGGCGCCGATCGGGACATCGAGGTACCTGGGCACCGACCCGGGCCTGGCCCAGATGATGTACCAGGCCC
The DNA here is from genome assembly GCF_044386545.1 of Streptomyces sp. NPDC020489. Lineage (NCBI taxonomy): Bacteria > Bacillati > Actinomycetota > Actinomycetes > Kitasatosporales > Streptomycetaceae > Streptomyces > Streptomyces sp. NPDC020489. Next base: position 501,225 of record NZ_JBIRUZ010000005.1, on the reverse strand, counting down.
AACTCACCGTGTTCCTCGCCACGTTGTCGTCCCTGATGCAGGCCACCGCGATGCTGGGCGCCACGGGCCTGAAGGCCAAGGACGTGCTGCCGGAGCTGATCTCCACCGTCGATTCGATCGGCGCCATGCTGCGGGCGGGTGAGGAGAACCCCGGGAGCGCGCTGGACGCCGGAGAGCACCCCGGCGACCTCAGCACGATCACCATGATGGGCGCGACCGCCGACCACATCGTCGAGACCAGCACGGCGCTCGGGCTCGACCTCGCGCTTCCGTCGGCCGTGCAGGCGCACTACCGGCGAGCCATCGAGGACGGGCACGGCGGTGACAACTGGACCCGCATCATCGACGGTATCCGTGAACCGCGCTGACCGACGCTGAATCCGCCGGGCGTATGCCGCCCAGGACGGGGCGGCCTCCCGGCCTGCCGAAGGGGTGGGAATCGGCAGGGGGAGGCCGTCGGCTGTGCGCGCTCCGCGTGTGTCGCCCGGCGGTCTACTCGTCGATGGTCGAACCGAAGTGGGCGCCGCGGGCGCTGCCGCCGAGGGCCGACGCGCCGTACGAGCGTGAGCCCTCCGCGAGCAGCCCCTCGCCGCTCGCGGGCAGCAGCCAGACCGCGCCGTCCCCGGCGTTCTCGTCGGGCGCGGCGGCCACCAGCTCGGCCCGGCCGTCTCCGTCGGTGCCCACGAGCCGCACCTGGGCGCCCCAGGCGTCACCGGCCTCGGCGGTGCCCGGAACGGCGGGGGAGTTCTGGTCGAAGGACTGGGCGCGGGTGCTGGTCAGGCCGGTGTCCGAGCCGCGCAGCAGCCAGACCGCGCCCGCGTCGGCGACGGAGCCGATGTCCTCGCCGGGCGCCCCCACGGCCACGTCGGCCCGGCCGTCGCCGTCGACGTCGGCCACCGACAGGTCGTTGCCCCAGGCATCACCGTTCTCGGCGGTACCGGGCACGCCCGGGGAGTTTTGGGACCACCACTGCGGGGCGGTGCCGGGGCCCTGGGTGCCGACCGGGCCCTCCTCGCCGCCGTAGTAGACGCCGACCAGACCGCCGGGCGCGTCCGCGTCACCCGCGGTGTCGTCCACACCGCTGCGCTGTCCGACGACGAGGTCGTCGTAGCCGTCCCCGTTGATGTCACCCGAGGCCGTGCCCAGGCCGCCGCGCAGATCGCGCTGGTAGCCGAGGCCCTCGGCGCCGCCCGCGTAGAGGGCGGACCAGCCCATGACGTGGTCGTCGTCGGGGCTGTATCCGGAGACGACGAGGTCGGCGAAGCCGTTGCGGTCGTAGTCGCCGGTGGTCAGGTAGGCGGCCTGGAGGGTGTGACCGGTGGAGTGCGGAGTGCCGACCTGGCGCAGGACGCCTGCGTGGTAGGTGAAGACGTTCAGGCCCGACTTCTGGTCCAGGACGACGAGTTGGTCGGCGTCGACGTCTCCGGTGAACCTGGCGGCGGCCACCGCGAGGCCGAATCGCGCGCCCGCGGTCGGCTTGGCGGCGGTGACCGAGGCGGTCTGCTCGGCACCGAGTCCCTTCGCGGATCCGTACAGCACGCTGACCCGGCCGGCGTCCTCGACGCCGCCCTCGTCCTCGCCGGGTGTGCCGACGACCGCGTCGTCGTAGCCGTCGCCGTCCAGGTCACCGGTGGCGACGGCCCGTCCGAAGCCGTCCCCCGTCTCGGAGGTGCCGGACACTCCGGCGGTCGACTGGCTGACGACCTGGACCCGGCCCTTGGGCACGGTGGCGTTGGTGCCGATGCCGTTGGGTGCGCCGTACTGGACGGTGACGTAACCGGCGCCCTCCTTGCCGTCGACGGTGCCCTGCGGGACGCCGGTGAGGAGGTCGGCGTACCCGTCGCCGTCGAAGTCGTTGTTGCGGTCGGCGGCGGAGGTGCCGCCGGGAACGCCCGCGAACGCGCTCGGCGCGGCCACGATGCCCGCCCCCGCCAGCAGCAGGAAGGAGGCCGCGGCGACGGCGGCGGAGCCCGCGGTACGGCGGGTGGCGTGCCTGGAGATACTCATGTCTGGTTCCCCCGTGAAGAGTTGACGTTGCGTCAGTCCGCTGGTCGGGGCGGGCTGTTCTTGGTTCCGACGCAGGGTTCGACACGGGTGGCGGGGGTTGAGTTGTGGGGACCCGGCGTGCTGTGACACCTCAGTGACATCCGTTGCGCCACCACGACACACCAGGCCCCGGCGAACGACCGGACGGAACGGTCGAGTTGTGGCTGGGCGGCGTCGGCCTACTCGCGGGTCCGCGTGTTCACGGGGCTCCGCGCGTCACCGTCGTCCGAGCCCAGGCCCGCGAGCAGGCGCAGTCCGTCCTCGGCGGGGGAGCCGGGGGCCGCGGACAGCACCAGCAGCTCCATGCCCGACGCGTCAGGCAGCGCGAAGTTCTCCTGGTGCAGTTCGAGCACGCCGACCAGCGGGTGCCGGTACACCTTGCGGCCGTGCGTGCGGGCGCGTACGTCGGCGCGGGCCCAGAGGCGACGGAAGCGCTCGCTGCCCATCGCCAACTCGCCGATGAGGGAGGCCAGACGGGGATCGTCGGGGTACTTGCCGGCGGCCAGGCGCAGATGCCCGACCACGTCGAGGGTGCACTGCTCCCACTCGGCGTAGAGACCGCGCTCGGCCTCTTCGAGGAAGATGTGCCGGGCGGTGTTCAGACCCGGGAGGGGCCGGCCGAAGAGGAGCCCGGCGAGGCGGTTGCCCGCGAGGACGTCGAGACGATGGTCCATGATCAGCGCGGGCGCGTCGACGACCAGGTCGAGGACGCGGAGCAGTTCCGGGCGGACCCGCCCGGCCGGTGCCTTCGCGCGGCGCCGGGGCTGCCGGGCGAGCCGGGAGAGGTGCTCGCGTTCCGTCTCGTCGAGGCCGAGGACACCGGCGAGCGCGTCGAGGACCTGCTCGGAGGGCTGGGTCGCACGGCCCTGCTCCAGCCGGACGTAGTAGTCGACGCTGACACCCGACAGGTGCGCGACCTCTTCGCGGCGCAGCCCCGCCACCCTGCGGCGGCTGTCCGTGGGGATGCCGACGGCCGCCGGGTCGACCCGGGAACGCCGGGTGCGCAGGAAGCCCGCGAGATCGTCCATGCCTCCCAGTATGGCCGCGCCCGCGCCCGCGAAGGTGGTACCGCCATTACCAGGAAGTCCGGTCCGACGGAAAAGGAGCCCCTGAACAGCCGCTGCCGAAGCGCCCAGGATCGAAGGCATCCGATCCGAAGGAGTTCCCGTGAAGACGCTGATCGTCCACGCCCACCCGGAGCCGAAGTCCCTCAACAGCTCGCTGAAGGACCTCGCCGTGTCCACGCTGGAGAACGCCGGGCACGAGGTGCGGGTGAGTGATCTGTACGCGATGAACTGGAAGTCGGTCGTGGACGCCGCGGACTACGGCCCGCACGCCTCGAAGCCGCTCCAGGTCGCACGCGACTCGGGCCGGGCCTTCGACGCCGGTGCGCTCACCCCGGACGTCCGCGCCGAGCAGGAGAAGCTGCTGTGGGCCGACATGATCATTTTCCAGTTCCCGCTGTGGTGGTACACCATGCCCGCGATCCTCAAGGGCTGGGTGGACCGGGTCTTCACCTTCCACTTCGCGTACGGGGTCGGCGAGCACAGCGACACCAAATACGGCGAACGCTTCGGCGAGGGAACCCTCGCGGGCCGCAGGGCCCTGCTGTCGGTGACGGTCGGCGGCCCGGAGTCGCACTACGCCGCCCGCGGGATCAACGGCCCGATCGACGACCTGCTGTTCCCGATCCACCACGGCATCCTCTACTACCCGGGCATCGAGGCCCTGCCGCCCTTCGTGCTCTACGGCGCCGACCGGATGACGGACGAGGAGTACCCGGACGTCGCCAAGGCCTGGGAACAGCGCCTGCTCACCCTGGAGTCGACCGAGCCGATCCCGTTCCGCCGACAGAACTTCGGCGACTACGAGATTCCCTCCCTGCAGTTGAAGGAGGGACTGGAGGTGCCGGGCCGCACCGGGTTCGGATTGCACGTGCGGGGTTGAGGGTGGGCGCGGGACGAACTCCCGTGCGGCTGCTCCCCCCGGACCACTGCACGCTCTTCGCGATGAACCCCCGGGGCTCCCGCCCGAGTGCCCGGGCCCCTGGGGATTCCGCCAGGTCGGCTCTCAGCCGGCCCCAGGCCCGTCCTCCCGCGTCCCCGTCTCGTCCACCGGGGGCGTGTCTCCCCAGCTCAACCGGATCACCGCGTACGTCTCGCCGTTCTCGGGGGCACGGGTCCAGGAACGGGTGGTGAACGTGTGCAGGCGCCCGTTCACGATGGCGTGACGGGGCAGCGAGGCGCCGAACTCCTCGGCCACAGCCTCCAGCAGAGGCCGCTCCACCTCGGCGCCCGCCGCCTCCGCGGTCTCGAAGAACCGGGTCGGGTCGAGGCGACGGGGTATCTCCCCGCTCCGCCGGAGCTCGCCGTCCGCGTAGGTGAACGCGTACTCCTCGGCACCGTCGCGAGCGACGGACAGGTGGAAGAAGGGCTCCTGGTGCGGTTCCCTGAGGCCGCTCCACACCACGACCGCGCGGGTGCCCGAACTGGCGCATGTGGCAGGGGAGACGAACCTCTGCCGGCTGAACTGCGCGGGTTCGCCGTCGAAGGCGAAGCTCCAGTCGGCGCCGGCGCGGCCGACCGCCATGAGGGCCTTGTCGTCGAAGGAGGAGAACTCCCTCTGATCACGGACCGACCTGCGGCGCGCTTCCCAGAGGGTCATGGGGGAGTCCAGCACGGTCTCGTGCTCGTCCTCGTGCTCATGTTCGTGCTCGTCCGCCAGGCGTTCCGCCAGCTCTCGCGGATCCACCCCCTCCACCAGGACGAACCGGTAGGACGTGCGGTTGTTGCCCGGGTCCGGCACCGCCAGCCAGGCCATGCCGCTCGCGTCGAGGCCGTCCACCGGACTCGGCGGGTCACCGACCTGGCCCGCTCTGGGTGTGGACAGCAGCTGGCGCCCGCGCTCCGGTGTCAGCAAGGGGCCGAGGACGGGGTCGGCCACCCAGCCCAGCGGTGCCAGGTGGTCGGGTCCCAGAGGGTCCCACAGGGGCAGTGCCGCCGTCAGTTTCCACCAGGCCCCGTCGGTGTCGCCCCACCGCGCCAGCTCCCGTGCCTGCTCGACCGCCTCACCGAACGGCCCTGTCGCCGTGTACCGGTACGTGCCGGCGCGCACCTGCTCCAGGGTCGCGTACGCCTGTGCCACCAGGGCCTCGTCGGCGCCGCGGAGAGAGAACTTCAGGGTGGAGTCGTCCCGGTACGAGTGCGCCGCGTGCTCGGCGACCAGCGACGGCAACAGCTCGGCCGCGTACCGCGGGTCCGTCACCAGGCCGTCGAAGGACAGCCCGGAGGTCTGTCCGAGCAGGCGTCGGATCTGGTCGCCCAACCCGGCGGCCCGCGGCCGGCCGTAGGACGTGGCCTCGTCGAACTGCCGCACGGCCTGCTCCCAGTTGCCGCGCAGCGCCTCCAGCCGGGCCGCGTCCACCAGGTCGTCCAGCTCGCGCGTGGTGTCGTTGACGAACTCCGGCTGCTCCGTGCCGTTACGGGACCGCAGGCTGTGGAACTCGCGGTACATCTCCTGCATGAACTCCAGGAAGTTCGCATGACGTTCGGGTGCGGAGGCCCGCCAGCTCGCCCATGTGAAGACGGCCCACTCGCCGTCCTCGTCCACGTCGTCGGGGTCCAGGAGGACGTAGGTGGCGTCGGACTCGACGTCCAGTTGGAGCCCGCGCCGCCACAGCTCCGCCTCCTGCTGCTCCTCGGGGTCCGCGTCCTCGTCCAGGTCCTCCTCGAACATGTCGGCGAGCCCCGACTCGTTCTCGTGCCAGCGCACACTCTCGGTCCCCGCCAGCAGCCACACGAACCCGCCCGCGTGCCGCCACCCGTCGCTGACTTTGAGGAACTCCCGGTACGACGGGGGCATCCGTCGGCCCAGGCGCTCCTCCATGGCCGCGATGCGCTCCTCGGAGGCGGGCGGGAACCCCAGCCACCGCGCCTCCCGCGCGGCTTCGTCGTCCTGCCCGCGTGTCTCGTCGTCGGAGAGGGAGTCCGCCCACTCCCCGCTCCACCGGAGCAGGAAGGAACGCCAGTCGAATGCCGAGGTGTCCGTCATGGGCTCGATGCTGCCACCCGCCACTGACAATCAGGCAAGCAACCAGGACGCCCGCCGATGCCGCGGCGCCCGCAACCGGCGCCGCCCGCAAGCCCGTTCACGCCGACGCGTGGTGGGACGCGGTGAGCAGGGCGCGCAGGGACGCGGTGTCGGGGGTGTCGGCGACGGCCGCGTCGATGGCGTCGTCCATGGCCTTCTCCCACGACTCGGGGAGCGACAGTCCGGGCTGCTCCGACCAGCCGATGTCCGGCCTGGCCTGCCCGGACTCGGCAAGGCGCAGGTGCACCAGACCCGCGAGGGCGTCGAAGATCCTTGGCCGGATGAAGTTGCGTGCGGACTGCCCGGTCAGTCGTGTCGCCTGGTGCGGCTTGGGCATGCGGTCGGCGATCTCCGGCCAGAGCAGGCCGCGGTCGAAGGCGTCGAGTATCTCCTCCAAGCCGGGCAGGAGGTCGTCGGTCACCTTGCCGGTCGTGCCATCCCGGCGTACGGCATCCGTCACCGCGCCGCCCGCTCCCCGCGCCGAGGATCGAAGTGCCCTCGCCACGGCGACCCGCAGTGGGTGGGACCAGCCCTCGGCGTCGGCGATCGCGCGGGCCATGGTGAGTTCGTCCCAGCTCACGCGCAGCGACAGCGCCGACTCCCCGGACAGCGTGCGCGCCTCCAGTTCAGTGAACAGCCGGTCGGTGTCGCGCAGCAGGGCGAGGCCGGTGGTCTCGTCGGTGGGCTCGTCGGGCCGGTCGTCCGCCGGGAGCTGTTCGAGCCGGGCGATGCGTTCGGCTGTCGGAGGGTGCGAGTCGTACGGGTGCGGTCGCGGCGGACGCTGCCCGGCGGAGAGGGCGGCGAGTCGTTCCCCGGTGCGTGCGGCGAGCAACTGGCGGAAACCGCCGTGCACTTCGCCCACCGGCGGGAGCGCACCCAGCGAGATGCCCATCGCGGCGTACGTCTCCAGGTAGTGGGTGTGGGCGCCGGTGAGCACCGGAATGGCGCGTAGGGCGGCGACCGTGGTGTCACGACCGGCGTGCCGGGCCGCCATCCGGTCCGCGGCGAGTTCCTGGTGGCGAGCCACGGACTGGGTGGTCCGCAGATACAGCCGGGCGTAGCCGACGTACAGGGCGCCGATCGCCTGATGGAACTCGGTGCTGCCCTCCTGGAACGCCTCCACCGTGTGCAGGAGCGCCGCGCGGCCGCGCATGGTGACGCCTCCGAGCCGGGTGTCGAGGTTGCCGTAGTGCCCGAACTCGTGGGCGAGGACGGCGCGCAGCTGTGGGACGGTCAGTCCGGCGAGCAGCGGGAGCCCCAGATACATCCGGCGTCGTCCGTGCAGCAGTCCGAGCATGCGGCTCTGTTCGGCGACGGCCGCATTGACCTCGGCGACGAGGTAGAGCTCGTCCGGCGGCCGCTGTCCCGTCACCTCGGCTGCCGCCCGTACCTGCTCCCACAGCACGGGCTGGTCCTTGGGGGTGACCGCCACCCCCTCCGGGACCGGCCCCAGCCGGCCGGCCCGCAGGAACGTGAACAAGCCACGCAGAATCGCCGCGGCCAGCAGGACGGTGACCGTCAGCACCGTGCCCCCGATCCACGCCGCCCTGTCGGTGACCGGGTGGGTCAGCACCAGCCAGTCGAGCACGGCCATGGCCGACAGCAGTGCCAGGCCCATGAGGAAGAAGCCGAGCAGCAACACGAACGCGCGGACCGCGCGCAGCCGAAACGCCATCGAGGAAATCCCCCACCCACCTGGTTCACCAGCCCGAACGGGCCGGAAGCGCTCGGGATACTACCCGCGGCCCGCCGAGCCGTGTCCGCCGCGTGGGCCGGGGAAACGCCGTCCGGCAGGGGAGCGTGGTGAGGGCGCCCGGGGCGGGGCGGTCTGGAGGTCGCTGCGGGTCCCGGAGGATCGGTGAACCGCGCGCGCCACTATGGTGATCCGATGGCATCGATCAAGAAAATCCAGGTCACCTTCGACTGTGCCGAGCCGGAGCGTGTCGCTCGTTTCTGGTGCGAGGTGCTGGGGTACGTCCTCCCGCCGCCGCCCAAGGGCTTCGCTTCCTGGGGGGACTTCGATCGCTCACTGCCGCCTGAGCGTCGGGGGGCCGCGTTCGCCTGCATGGACCCGGAGGGTGTGGGTCCGCGCCTGTTCTTCCAGCGCGTTCCGGAAGGCAAGGTCGTCAAGAACCGGGTTCATATCGATGTGCGGGTCGGCACCGGGCTCGTGGGCGAGGAGCGTGTCGCCGCCCTCGAGGCCGAGTGCGCGCGCCTGGTCGCCCTGGGCGGGGTGCGCGTACGGCTCCTGACGGCCGACGAGTACAACGAGTCGTGCCTGGTGATGCAGGACGTCGAGGGCAACGAGTTCTGCCTCGACTGAGGGGCCGCGCACCGTCGCAGCGGTGGAGCCTCAGGGGCTCGCCCGTCGGTGAGCCGGCTGGGCGTGGGCAGGAACGTATCGGTGCTCGCCGAGTCGTAGGCGATGTGGAATGTGTCCAGCCCCGTCACGCCGGCGGCTGGGCGAGTTTGGCGGCCACGGCGTCCAGGACCCAGTCCAGGCCGGTCGTGAAGGTTGTCTCGGCGTCCACGTCCGCGCCGTCGTGGACGGCCTTGCTGAGCGCGGGGAAGCGGCCCGTGGCCAACATCCTTGTCACGTGCGGGCCGTTGGCGCGCTGCCAGTCGTGCTTGGACAGGCCCGTGGCCTGCTCGGCGCGCAGGTTCGCGATCTCACGTCTGATCGCACCGGTGACATAGGCGCTGACCGTCTCCACGGCACGCATGACGGTGTCGATGTCGGCGAGGCCGTCGAGGGCGGACAGCGTGGCCTCGGCGACGGCGAGCCCGTTCGGGCCCAGGGCCGGGCGACCGCCCAGCAGGTCGGCCAGCCAGGGGTGCCGGAGAGCGGCCGCTCTGGTGCGGTGGGCCAGCTCGCGCAGCGCTTTCCGCCAGTCGGCGGGCTGCTCCTCGGGGACGATCTCGGCCTGAACCGCGTCCACCATGAGGTCGAACAGCTCGTCCTTGGTGGAGATGTACCCGTACAACCGCATCGGGCCGGCGTCGAGCCGGGCGGCGACCTTCCGCAACGACACCGCTTCCAGTCCGCCCTCGTCGGCGAGCGCGACGGCGGCGGCGACGATCCGCTCCCGGTCGAGCGGCACGGGTCGAGTCGGCGGCTCCGGCCGGTCCCACACAGTCATGGGCACATCGTACTGTTGCGATGCACTGTATAGCAGCAATACAGTGTATCGACATGAGACAACGCATCGCGGTGGTCGGGAGCGGTCCCGCCGGCCTCACCTTCGCCCGTGTCCTGCATCGCCACGGCCACCGGGTCACCCTCCTCGAACGCGATCCCAGCCCTGATGCCCGTCCGCCGGGCGGCACGCTGGACCTGCACGAAGGGCTGGGTCAGCTCGCCCTGGACAAGGCCGGGCTGCTGTCGGAGTTCCAGAGGCTGTCCCGCCCCGAAGGGCAGGCCATGCGCATCCTGGACACCGACGGGACCGTCCTGCGCGACTGGCATCCCGGCCCGGAGGAGCGAGCCAATCCCGAGATCGACCGAGGGCAACTCCGTGCCCTGCTGCTCGGCCCGCTCGACGTGCAGTGGGGGCGGGGCGTGGCGCGGGTGGTGCCCGGGACCGGGGACGGCGCACTGGTCCGGTTCGCGGACGGGCGGCAGGAGGCCTTCGACCTCGTGGTCGGCGCGGACGGCGCCTGGTCCCGGGTCCGCGCGGCCGTCTCGTCGGCGACGCCGCAGTACACCGGCGTCACCTCGGTCGAGACCTCCCTCGACGAGGTCGACACCCGCCACCCCGACCTCGCCCGGCTGATCGGCGACGGTTCCGTGGCCGTGTACGGAGCCAACCGCTCCCTCGTCGCCCAGCGCAACAGTGGCGGACACGTCAAGGTGTACGCCAAGTTCCGCGCGCCGCTGGGCTGGCACACGGCATCGGATCCGGCCGACGCCGAGGCCCTGCGGGCGAAACTGCTGACTCTGTTCGATGGCTGGGCGCCGCCCGTCCTCGACCTCCTCCGGCACGGCACCGCCTTCGTCCACCGCCCCATCCACGTTCTGCCCGTGTCCCACACCTGGCCCCACGTCCCCGGGGTGACGCTGCTGGGCGACGCCGCCCATCTGATGCCTCCGTTGGGAGCGGGCGCGAACCTCGCGATGCTGGAGGGTGCCGAACTCGCCGAGTCCCTGGCCGCCGCCCCCGAAGATCCAAACAAGGCCGTCCGCGCCTTCGAGGAACAGATGTGGGCACGGGCCGGCAGATGGGCGAGGATCACGGCGGCCGGTCTGGAACGCCTCGTGAGCCCGGACCCCGCCGAGGCCCTCGCGCTCTTCGACGAGGTCCAGCCGTCCTGACCGCCACGCGCGAGGGCGTCGCGGCGGTTCCGCACAAGCTCGACGGGCCGAACGCGCCCCTCTGTCAGGGAAGTTGGGCGTGCCACGCGAGTATCGAACACGCGGGGCGCCAGCCGGTTTCGGGGCCCCCAACCGGCCCTTCACGCACCGCCCCTGACGCCGGACGGCCCCGCATCCGCCTGCTCGGCGAGCCATGTGGCGCACTCCCTCATCCGGTGGCGATCCTCCGGGAACCAGCTCTCCCAGGGTTCGTCCAAGGTCAGCCAGGCCGCCGTCTGTCCCTCTTCCGGCGTGAGCGGCGTATGCCGATCGACGATCGCCAGGAACGACAGCCCCAGGGTCGCCGACCAGCCACGGCGATACGAGCGCACAGTGACCGCCGCCGGGCGCGCGAGGAGGTCCGTCCGCACGCCGGTCTCCTCGAACAACTCGCGGCGGGCAGCCTCGCGTTGCGTCTCGCCGGGGTCGACCTTGCCGCCCGGCGGCACCCAGCCGCGCCAACGGTGATGCACCAGCAGCACGTGCGTCCGGCCCGGGTCGAACACCCACACCTCGGCGGCGAGCGGCCCCTCCAGGGCCGCCTCGGGGCGAGCGAACCAGGCCAGGGCGTCGTCGTACACGGCACGCGCGGCCCGCGCCTCGTCCAAGGCGGCTCGCAGGGCACGTTGCTCGATCGATAAGCGGGTCATCTGCCGCACCCTACGAAACCCCACTGACAACGCCCCGCCGGCGACGCGAGGCGAGGCGAAGGCCGTGTTCGGTAGCCCGGATGAGGGCGCCGCGCGGGCCCGCCGAAAAAATATGCGCGAGCGTGTCGATCCCGGCAGGCTCTGTACGACGCAGAGGTGAGAGCAGGACCCCACACGAGAGGCGAAGGCCATGCCCAAGGTGCGCGTACACAACGTCACGATCTCCCTCGACGGCTTCATGGCCGGTCCGAACCAGCGACTGGACGCCCCGTTCGGCGACGGTGTCGGCTGGGGCGACGAACTGCACAGCTGGTTCATGTCCGCGTCGCAGGACGCGGCGGCCGGCAAGACCGGGATCGACGTGGACTACTTCGTCCGCGGCGATCAGAACATCGGCGCCACGATCATGGGCCGGAACATGTTCGGGCCGCAGCGCGGTCCGTGGCAGGACGAGTCCTGGCAGGGCTGGTGGGGCGACAACCCGCCCTACCACCACGACGTCTTCGTGCACACCCACCATCTGCGCCCGTCGCTGGAGATGGCCGGCGGCACCACCTTCCACTTCACCGACGAGTCACCGCAGGCGGTGCTCCAGCGCGCGTTCGACGCAGCGGGCGGCAAGGACGTGCGGATCGGCGGCGGCGCGGCGATCATCCGGCAGTACCTGCGTGCCGCGCTGATCGACGAACTCCATCTGGTGATCGCGCCGATCCTCGTCGGACGCGGGGAGCGGCTGCTGGAAGACCTGGGCGAAGGAATCGACGGCTACCGGGTCTCCGAGCTGGTCGGCTCGCCGAACGTCACCCACGCGCTCCTGGTCCGCCGCTGAACCGGCGGGCCGGGCAGGGGTTGTCGCGGGCGGAAGCGCGCCCCGCGAGGCGGCTGGTATTACTGGTGCATGCAGGAGGAGGCCGCGCGGTCCGCGATCGACACGTTCATCTCCGCTTTCAACGCCTCGGAGGACACCTATGTCACGGCGCTGCTCTCCCAGGCTCTGACCGCGGACGTCGTCTTCTGGGGACCTTTGGGTCGCAGCGAGGGGATCGAGGCGGTCGAACGGTTCGTGCTGGACATCCGGCACCATCCGGCGGGGGCCGGCACGATGGTGCGCTGCTCGGCGGTGGACATGCCTGACGAGTGGGCCCGCTACCAGTGGGTCTTCACCACGCCGGACGGCGGCCCCCGCCTGGCGGGCACGGACGTCGTCCATCTGCGCCGAAGCCTCATCGACCAGATCATCGTCTTCGCGGGGGAGATCAAGCCGTCCGGCTCCTGACCCGGCCCGACCCGGCACGGGGTCGGCTGCCGGCCTTCGGGAGCGGGGCTGCCGAAGATCCGGTGCTCCGGCATGATCGCTCACAGGGTGCCCGGGCCGCGCCGGACCGTGGTGCCGTTCCCGGTCCGGCGCGGCCCGTTCGAGGTGCCTGGTCACCTTCCCGCGGTGGTGCGGGGGCGGCTCAGCAGCGCGCCCAGGGCGATCATGCCGATGCCGAGGACGAAGTGCAGCCAGTCGTCCGCGTCGTTGAGCGGTACGAAGTTGGCGTCGCTGCCGTGGTCGATGAGCAGGCCGTACAGCCACAGCACCAGGTAGATGGCGCCGCCGGCGAGCAGGAAGGTGCGGGCGCCGGAGGCGGTGCGGGCCATCACGACGCCGGCCACTCCGAACAGCAGGTGGACGAGGTTGTGCAGGACGGAGACCTGGAAGATCCCGAGCAGTTCGGCGCCGGAGTCGTGCGAGGCGAACTTCATGGTGTCGTAGTCCGTGGTGATCCCCGGGATGAAGCCCAGGACCGCCACCAGCAGGAACACCGCTCCGACCAGCAGCGCTGCTTTCTGGACCGGGGTTCGGGCGGAACTCGCGTTGCGCGTGCGTGTCGTCATGGCCTGTCGGCTTTCCGCGAGGGGCGCCGGGACGGCACCCGTTCGCACTGAGTACCCCTGTCTCGCGGCTCGGCACACGGTCGCGGGGACGAGTTCCGCACTGTGTGTAGGGGGCAGCGTTTATCGCGGCGGGGCCGGGGCATTCGGGAGTTGCGCTTCGGACCGATGGCGCCGCCCGGCAGGGATCTCTCCTGGCTGCTGGGGCCCCCTTTCCCGGGCGGTCCAGGCAGGTCCTCCACGGGCACCGGAAGACAGCATCCGGAACATGTTCGCAAGGGCCTGCCCGAGACCCGCGTTCAGGAGTGACCACTGTGCTCATGGACATGACGACGCGCGCCGCCGTGCCGCACCTGGCGTCCTCGAACCGACTCGCGTGCCGTGCCCGCGCTCCCGTTCCCGTATGCATGGGGACCTTTCGAGGTGCCCCGGCGCCGTTTCCCCATCGTGATGAGTGCCCGCATCCCCTCAAGCCTCGCATTCCAGGAGCCCTGCTGATGTTGATGCCCCTTCCCGCCACCCTTCGTCGGCTCGTGGCGGAATACGAGAAGCTGGCGGCGACGGCGAACCCGGGTTCGCGACTGAGCGATCTCGAGTACACCCTGTGCGTGTCCACGGGGACGCGAAAGGTCGAGGCGGCTCTCGAGACCGCCCGCGCCTACCTCGCCGGCACCGCGGCCGCCTCCGCGGGCAAGTCCACGGTCGGGGCGTCGAAGGGGGTCGCCGGACATGACGGTCAGCCGACCGCCGGGGAACGCGTCTTCGTGCGCGACGGTGGCCCGTCGACCGCCCGCCGCAGCCCGATGACCGTCCCCACTCCGGCCCGTCGCCTCGCGACGATGCCGGCCGCCAAGGACCTCGGGGAGCGCGTCGGCGACGGCTGAACCGACCTGTCGACGGGCGGGCACCGGCGTGAGCGCCGGTGCCCGCCTCGTCATCGGCCCGTAGGGTTTGGGTCCCGCCGCCCCTGAGCGACGGGGCCCAGCCGTCAGCAGGTCGAGTTGGTCTGCGTCAGCAGGCCGAGCCGCCATGGCAGGCTGTTGTAGTCACCGCCCGCGTTCGGGTCCTTGCCCTGGTACAGGTACTGGAGCCTGCACGCCGGGATCGTGAGGGTCTGGTCGTTCCCGGCGCGGATCATCTCGCCGTGACTGATGTCCCGGGTCCAGGTACCGGCCGGGAACGCCACGTTGTTCGACTTGGCGAACGGATTGCTCTCGGACGCGGCCAGGGGCGACCAGGAGCCGGCGAGGCTGCTCGACGTCCAGGAGCGGAAGTACCGTCGCCCGTCCGAGGCGATGGCCTCGACCAGGAGCAGGTACTGGTTGCTGCCCTGGACCTTGTACACGTTGCTCGCCTCGAACAGGGCGTACTTGGAGTCCTGGGCCGCGATGACGGTGTCGGTGAAGCCGTTCGGGAACTGGCCGACCGTGGTCCGCGAGCGGTAGAGGTGGCCGTTGTCGTCGGAGGAGAACAGGTAGCAGTTGGCGCTGTCGCAGATCACCCACATGTCGACCCAGTAACCGTTGCCGATGTTCTGCCGGATGATGTCGGGCATCGACGAGTAGAAGTTGCGCGGGGCGCTCCACCCGTTGGGGTTGCTGATGTCGGGGTTGGTGGAGTACGACGCGTTGCCGGTCTGGTAGACGAGGTACCACAAGCGCTGCGGCGCGTAGTAGAAGACCTGCGGGGCCGCGCGGTACCCGGTGCCGATGGCGCTGCGGTCGAGGTAGTGGTGGGTGGCCGAGCCGGCCTGGGACCAGTCACTGAAGTTCAGGTACACGAGGTTGTAGCCGGAGGCGTTGGCGGTGCTCGCGAACACGTGGTACTTGCCGTTGTGGTGGACGACCGTCGGGTCCTTGATCCCGGCGATGTTGTGCGTGGCGTCGGACTTGGGGGAGACGAGGGGTCCGCTGGAGTTCCAGCGGAAGGAAGAAGGGAGCGCCGCGGCCGACGGGGCGGTCCGCTGTGCTGCCGAGGGTGTGCCGCCCATGGTGGTGAGCGTCGACCGGTAGGCGGGCTTCTTGTTGCCGCCGCGGTCGAAGAGGAGGGGGTTCTCGCCGCTGCGCCAGGAGTCGCTGTCGCGGATGCCCCAGACGGTGATGCCGTTGCAGCGTGCCACGTTCAGGCAGGCCCGCACCGTGTTCGCGTAGGCCGCCGTCGGTGCCTGCGCGATGTCGAGCTCGGTGATCTGGACGTCGACACCGAGCGCCGCGAAGTTCGACAGCGTCGTCTGGAAGCTTGCCGGTGGGCCGCCGGTGCCGAAGTGGGCCTGGAAGCCGACACAGTCGATGGGCACGCCGCGCGCCTTGAAGTCGCGTACGAGGCGGTAGACGCCCTGGGTCTTGGCGTCGCTCCAGTTCTCGATGTTGTAGTCGTTGTAGCAGAGCTTGGCGGAGGGGTCGGCCGACCGTGCGGTGCGGAAGGCCTGCTCGATGAAGCCGGTGCCCAGTACGTCGCGGAAGACCGAGCCGCGCATCTGGCCGCTGCCGCCGTCGGCGAAGGCCTCGTTGACCACGTCCCAGGCGAAGACCTTGCCCTTGTAGCGGTTCATCACCGTGGTGATGTGGTTGTTCATCACGCCGCGCAGGGTGTTGGCGTCCCTGATGGAGCTGACCCAGCCGGGCAGTTGGGAGTGCCAGACCAGGGTGTGCCCGCGTACGCGCTGTCCGCGCGCGGTGGCCCGGTTCACGATCTGGTCGGCGGCGCCGAAGGTGAACGAGCCGCGGGTCCGCTCGGTCGCGTCCCACTTCATCTCGTTCTCCGGCGTGACCGAGTTGAACTCCCGGTCCAGGATCGCGGTGTACGTGCCGTCGCCGAGTCGTCCGGCGGCCACGGCGGTCCCGAAGTACCGGCCGGACTGGGCCGCCTGGGCGCCCAGGGTGGAGGCGCGGATGTCGTCGGGGGCGGCGGTCGCGGCGACGGGTGTCACCAGGGCGGCCACGGCCAGGAGTGATAACACCGAGGCGCGGCGGCGGCCGAGCCGTTGCAGCGGGTTCATGGTTCTCCTCGTGCGGGTGGGTGGGGGGTTGCTCCGTGCGCTCGTCGGGAGGTGATGCGGGAGGTGATCAGGGCGTCGACAGGTCGAACCGCGCGATGCGCACCGAGCCGCCGAGTGCTTGAGTGGCGTGGTTGAAGAGGGCGAAGCGGTACCCCATGAAGAAGCGCCAGTCGTTGCCCAGGGAGAAGGAGGGGCCGAGCCGGGTGAAACGGGTGCCGTCCGTGCTGTAGGAGAAGGTGCCCGGGCGTGGTGCTCCGGGGCGGATGTCGGCGGTCGCGCGCAGCCAGATCCGGCCGCCCGACACCGCTGCCGCGGCGGCCTCCGTGCCGGTGCCGGTGGTGTTCCAGTTGCCGTCCATGGTCAGGCCGTTGACCATCGCCACCCGGGTCGTCCCGCCGTCGCGTCGGACACCGATCCAGGCGGAGGAGTCGCGCAGCAGGGCGAGCCCGGCCCGGTCGCCGTCCCGCATCGCCGAGTAGTCGAGTTCGATGGTGGCGGTGGAGGTGGGGCCCTGGATGCGGTGAGTGAGGGTGTTGCGGGCCCAGTACAGGTCGTTGGTGACGGTCGCGGTCCGCAGGGTCAGGCCGTTGCCGGCCGACCATTTGGCGGGGTCCGGGTTGTGGTTCCACTCCCACCTCGGTGAGAGAGTCGTGACGTCGAAGGTGTCGACGCCGGTCATGGGCGTGACCGGGCGGGGTGGAGGGGGCACGGCCGGGCTGGGATAGGAGGTGCCCCATGCGCCGTTCACGAGCTGTACGACGGGCCAGCCGTCGGAGGTCCAGCTGACCGGTGCGAGGACGGGTACCCGCCCGCCGGGATAGGCGTCCACGAAGGCCAGGTAGTACCAGGAGCCGCTCTGCGTCTGCACGAGCCCACCCTGGTGCGGTACGCCCCCGCCGGGGATCGGACCGCGCAGGTCGAGCAGGACCTGGCGCATCGTGTACGGGCCGAAGGGGCCGCTGGTCGACTTCAGGATGTACTGCCCGTTCGCGGGCCTGGTCAGGAAGATGTAGTACTGCCCGTTGATCTTGTAGAAGCGGGAGCCCTCAAGGGTGCCGACACTCGACGGTGTGCTGAACACCTGCTGTGTGCGCACCTGTTGGCGGCCGTCGGCGGAGAGCTGGGCCACGCTGATGGTGGTGTTCCCGTACGCCACGTACATCGTGTCGTCACTGTCGACGAGCAGTCCCGCGTCGTAGTACGGGGTGTTGATCGTGGTCAGCCTGCTCCAGGGCCCCTCGGCGGCGGTGGCGGTGTAGACGTAGGTCCGGGCGAAGTCGATCTGGCCGAGCCAGTAGAAGGTCCTGTTGCTCGGACGGTAGGCCAGCGACGACGCCCAGATCCCTCTGACGTAGCCGCGGCCGCCGTTCAGGTCGTACTTGGCGCCGAAGTCGAGAACGGGCACCGAGTGCCCGACGATCTCCCAGTTCACGAGGTCGTACGAGCGCAGGACGGGCGCGCCCGGTGAGTAGTGCATGGTCGAGGCCGAGGCGTAGTAGGTGGCGCCGACGCGGATGACATCGAGGTCCGCGAAGTCCTGCCAGACCACCGGGTTGGTGTACGTCGAGGCGGCCGCGAGAACCGGTTGCGCGCCGGTTCCGGCAGCGGAACTCGGGGAGGCCGAGCCGAGTGGCGCGAAGGCCCCGGCGACGAGGCCGCCGGCAGCGGTCAACGCCCGGCGGCGATTCATGAATTGGCGAGGGCATGACATATCGAATGCCGTTCTCTGCGGGGGGAGTGCGGCGGATGGTTGGCCCGTGCTTGTTCGGTATGGCGAACGCTGACTGGTGTGTCGGGCAATCAGGATGATAGGAGGCCGACACATCCCGTCAATACCCTTCGCAGGATTCGCTTGGCTGGGCGAAAGCTTTCGGTGTCGGAAGTGGAATTCATCGGAGGGATCCTTGGCTCGTGTCCCCGCTCGACAGCCAACTCGATGCCGACAGGGCGGCTGACCGGCTGCTTGGTCTCGACAGGCCATGAAGTCTCTCCAGTGTCCGTGCGGCCGACGAACCGAAAGTTGACCGGAGGATCGAACACCTCGGCACGGACATGTGGGTGTCATGGGCATGGAGACTGCGGTGGTCATCCGACAACTCCTCCACCGCGGCCGGGGCCACGGCGCGGCTCCCGTGGCTGTCACCTTCGCGTCAGGTCCACGGAGGGCCCCGCGACGTGCTGTCGGGGCCACGGCAGAGAGGTAGGTCATCCCTCGGACACGGCATGTCTGTCCGTCGAACGCCTCCCGTATCATCGGCGCCACCTGGAGCTGATCAGGTCGGACGTGCCCGTGCCGCGCGTCCGCGGGGAGGGAGTCACGTTGTCCCTGACGGACAAGGCCATCGAGCGGATCCGGGAACTGATTCGGACCGGTGCCCTGCCGCCGGGCTCGAAACTTCCCGCCGAGCCGGAGCTGGCCGCGCAGCTGGGGCTCTCCCGGAACCTCGCCCGTGAGGCGGTCAAGGCGCTGGCGGTCGCGCGGGTCCTGGAGGTCCGGCGGGGCGACGGCACCTATGTGACCAGTCTGCAGCCGAGCGTGCTCCTGGAGGGGCTCGGCGGGGCGGTGGAGCTGCTCCAGGGGGACTCGGTCGCCCTGCGGGACCTGATGGAGGTGCGGCGCCTGCTGGAGCCGGTCGCCACGGCCCTTGCCGCCACCCGGATCACCGAGGCCCAACTCGCCGAGGTGGAAAGACACTTGGGCGCAATGCGCGAGGCTCGCGATGACGTGGAGCGGCTCAACGCCCATGACGTGGCCTTCCATCGTGCCGTCGTCACGGCCACGGGCAACGAGACCCTCCTGGCGCTCCTGGAGGGCATCTCGGGCCGCACCCTGCGCGCCCGCATCTGGCGGGGCCTGGTCGACGACAAGGCCGCCGCGCGCACTCTCGCCGAGCACGAGGCCATCTTCCATGCCCTGTCCACCCGTGACGCCGCCCTCAGTCAGGCCGCCGCACTGCTGCATGTGAGCAACACCGAGCAGTGGCTGCGGGAGCACCTGCGGGCGGGCGGGACGGTCCCCTTCGAGGTGGACGGAGGGGTGGACGGCGAGGTGACGGCGGGGTGAGGCCCGGGGGCGCGTGGCCGGCGCGTCGTCATGGCAGGGGGAGGACCCCGGGAGGCAGGTGACGGCCGGGCTCCGCGAGGAGAGCCTGCGGCAGCTCTCCGGTGTCGGCCTGCCGGAGTTGTGTCAACAACTGGTTCTGTCCGGCGAGAAGTTCGGTGAGGATGCGGCGGGCGGCGCGCAGGAGGTCGGCGACGTCGCCACCCGCGAGCGCGTAGCTGACGGTGGAGCCCTCTCGGATGGACACCACGATGCCCGAACGGCGCAGTACGGCCAGTTGCTGGGAGAGGCTGGAGGGCTCGACGGCGGTGTCGGCGAGCAGGTCGCGCACCGGGACGGGCCCGTGCTGGAGCAGCTCCAGGACGCGGATGCGCACCGGGTGCCCGAGCATGCGGAAGAAATCCGCCTTGGCCTGGTAGAGGGGGACCTGCATGAGTGCTCGCTCCTTGCCGGGGTGGGTCGGAGGGTCTGACGGGTGGGACGAGGCCGCGTGCGGCGGCACCTGGCAGGGTGCCGCCGCGGCGGGACGGTCCGGTGAGTACCGATCCTTCTGGTCGGGGGCTCCGGGCGACCACGGATTGGGCTCATGTTGATGTGGTGACTTGAAGAAGTCTTCACATCATGGGCGCGCGCAGCCCCGGCTCGGTCGGCGGCTAGACCTCCAACTGCTCCTCGATGCGCTTGAGTTGGTGGCGGGCCATCGCCAGGTTCGCACGGGCCTTGTCCAGGACGAGATAGAGGAACAGCCCGTTTCCGTCGCGGCCCGTCACCAGACGGATGAGGTGGTATTGCCTGTCCATCGTGATCAGGATGTCCTCGATGCGGGTCGTCAGCCCCAGCTGCTCCATGGTGCGCACCTTGGCCCGGATGACGTCCGTGTTGCCGGCCGCCGCGACCGTGACGTCCAGGTCCTTGTCCCCGCCCAGCGTGCCCAACGCCATCCCGCTGGTGTAGTCCACGACCGCGGCCGCCACCGACCCTTCGATGCCGGCCATCATCTCCTTCAGCGAAACTTCCACTCCTGCCACGGCGCCTCCCCTTGTGCATGGGTTGTGGCGGGACCGGTGCTGCTCGGCCCGCCCGATGGCCGGACCGTACGGCCGCCGCGAGTGGTCCTGCGGGAGGTCTTCGTGACTGCCCCTCGATGACAGTTCGGCGACCTGCCGAGATCGTCGGCCTTCGGTAACTGGTCTGCCGGAGAAAGAAGATGACGATGTCACGGTCGGGCTGAAGGAGGAAAACAGCCGCCGGAATTTCCGGATCTTCGAGTTCCGGTTTTCCCTTCGAGAAAGCGCCGTAATGACAGGTGCCCATCCCCGAACTCCCTGCACTCCCCAAAATGTCCGAAGGCCGGCCCGGGAACCCCTCTGAACCGGCCAATCACCCCCTCAACTGCGCCTATGGGAAGGCTTCCGGGGCACTCACTGGGCGAACCGGCTTTATGCCAGAGGCAGTTGAGTCAGTGTGAGGAGAGAGGGAATTCATGCGGGGCAGGGGAGTGAAGGCGTCTGCGATCGGAACGGCCCTCATCATGGGCAGTGTTGTCCTTTCGGGCTGCGGAGGCGACAGTGACGCGAAGGACGAGAAGCCCGCGGCCGCGGCGAGCGCGAGCGGCGGTCAGGAGCAGAGCACGACCGCCGTGCGCAGCGCCTACGACAAGACTGCCGACGCCGAGACGGCGAAGATGACCGTCAAGGTGAAGGCCTCTGCGGACGGTCAGTCGATCACGTCCGACGGCAAGGGGGCCATCGACCTCGCGGACGGCGACAGCACCATGACCGTCACGGCCCAGGGCAAGAGCGTCGAGCAGCGCGTGGTCGACCAGGTGCTGTATCAGAAGGCCCCTGGCCAGGAGAAGCCCAACGGCAAGTCCTGGATGAAGATCGACCTGAAGAAGGTCGCGGAACAGCAGGGCTCGGATCCGGCACAGATCGGCGACCCGGCCCAGTCCGCCGCCTACGCCAAGGCGATCAACGACGACGACGTCACCGAGGCCGGTAGCGAGAAGATCGGCGGCGTCGACACCCACCGGTACAAGGTCTCGGTGGATGTCGCCCGGCTGCCCGGCGGTGCGAAACTGCGCCAGCAGATCGGCCCGACGCTGCCCATGCAGCTCTGGCTCGACGACGAGGGCCGGATCCGCCGTCAGCAGATCGACCTGACCGTCAAGGCGCCGGCTTCCGCCCAGCCGAAGGCTAGTTCCTCGAACCAGCAGGTCAAGGTCAGCACCGTGCTGGAGTTCTCCGACTTCGGCACCGAGGTCGACGCCGAGGCTCCGCCGTCCGACCAGGTTGCCGACATGACAGACCAGGCCCTGCGGAACGGCCAGAAGCAGAGCTGACCCCCGCGCGGGCCCGGCCGGACGGCACCGGGCCCGCAGCAGCCCCAGCCCGCCCTCCTCGGTCGCCTCGACCTCCGGTCGACCGAAGAGGGCGGGCGCAGTCGTGTAAGGCCGCCCCCTCTCGGGCGTCACGCCACGCCACGCGCCGGCTCGGCACGCCATCGGAGGGCCCGGCTCGCCACGGGAGGGCCCGGCACGGCCTCGCCGAGGTTCAGCCCCGCGCGGGCACGCTCGGCACCGAAGCGGATCGCGATGGCGTAGCTCGCGCTCGACAAGGAGGAGGCAGCCACCCGCCGGATCGCCCGGCTGGGACACGCGCCGTCCGACGCACGCCATGCCGCCCCCACGCACCTGGACATGAGCCACTGCGGCGGCCTTCCCGACCGATGCCCAGGCGCACGTGCACGCCTCCGGCTCCCACACCGCTCGGGCCCGTCCGGCGGGTGAACGCCGCTGCCCCACCTACGAGTTGAAGCGTGGCCGAGGCGCAGCCCCTCGCTGCAACCGACGTGATCGAACCGTCGTCCTAGTGTTCGTGTCCCGCGCTCTCACGCGCCCATCGACCGGTAGGCGGCGCCGGGCAGGGACTACGGCGTTCCGGTGCTGTCCGTGCGCGTTGTGACCACACGCGCGAGCCATCGGCAGGGGCCGGGCGACGCGGTGCTGAAGGGGGCGAGTGTGATGGGAACGCGCGCCCTGCCCGGTGCGTCGACTCAGGGCCGACGGCAAGCGGAACCGCCCTTACACTTTTGGCGACCACATCGGGGGAGTCGATATGGAAACGATCATCGTACAACCACCCGGTCCGTCGCGGCAGGGTGCCGTCGACGCGGGCGGGTCCGAACTGCTGCACATGGGGCCGGGTGACGTGGCCGACTTCGGGCGCGGGCTGCCCGGCGGCCGGGGCGTCTCCATCGTCCTGCCCGACCCCGGGATCTCACGGCGGGCGGGGCGGCTGGAGGCGGCCGAGGACTACTGGCGGCTGTCGAACTTCAACCGGGACACGGCGTACGTGGTCGAGAACCTGGAGGGGGCCGGCGAGTACATCACCGTCGCCCCCGGCCGACTCGGCGCGCCGGTGCCGTTCGAGTTCTCCCGGGTGGTCCTGCCCGCCCTGAACGGGACCGTCGACTTCAAGGTGTTCGCCCCGCAGCACGCCTACCTGGACGAGCGCTCCGCACCCGGCGCCGGGGAGCTGACCGTACATCCCTACGCGCTCGACACCACGGCGAAGTACTTCCTCGTGCTGGTGGCGCTGTGCGAGCCGCGGTTGCGTGATCCCTCGGACAGCGCCCTGCCGGGCGCCGGGGACATCGCGGAGCGGCTGCGCGCGCTGGAGAGCTGTCGGGGCCTGACCCGTTCCGCGGTGAACTACCACATCGACTACCTGGCCTTCACCAAACTGCGCCTCGACATCGGCGAGGAGCCCGGAGCGGACGGCGGCGGCCGCACCGGCGCCAAGCGCGCGCGCCTCGCCTCCCTCGCCCTGCGCTTCGGCCTGGTGCGCGAGGAGCACCTCGCCCTCCTGCCGCCCCGTCGGCGGACCGTGCAGCAGGAGAGCGGGACGTGACCTCCTCCGGCGCCGGGGAAGGCGCTCTCGAAGCACCGCGGCTCCCGGCCGGATTCCGCGTCGACGGCTGGGAGTTGGGCACGGTCATCGGGTCGGGCGGCTGGGGAACGGTGTACGAGGCCCGGCCGGTGGCGGACGATCCGACGGCCCGGGCTGTCGCCGACGGCACCACCGTGGCGGTGAAGGTGCTGCCGACCGGCGCCCTGGCCCCCGGTCAGCGGGCCGCGCTCGGTGAACTGGTCGCGCGCGAGGTGCGGTTCAGCGCCGAGGCCGACCATCCCCACCTCGTGCGGACGCACGCCGTGTGCACCGTGGACGCGCCCGACCTGCCCGCGTTGGACGGCGCGATCGCCCTCGTCATGGACCGCGCCGAGGCCAGTCTGCGTCAGGTGCTGGACGCTGCCGCGACCGGCCGCCCGATCCCGGACGCCGTACGGATCCTGCGCGGCGTCGCCGCCGGACTCTCCCACATGCACGACGCCGGCTGGGTGCACGGCGACCTCAAACCAGCCAACGTGCTGCTGGGCGCGGACCAAGGGGTCTGGCTCGCCGACTTCGGCCTGGCCACCGAACTGGAGGGCACGCACGCCTATGTGCCCCCGCTCGGCACGCTCGACCACGTGCCGCCCGAGTGGTGGTCGCAGCGCACCGGCGCGGATGGCACGGTGGTGCGCCCGACCGCCGACATCTGGGCCTTCGGCGTCCTCGCCCACCAGGTGCTCACCGGGGGCCTTCACCCGTTCCCCGGCGCCACCGCGCGCGCCCGTTCGCTCGCCGCCCAGACCTACGCCCGCGGCACCGCGCCCCTGCGTCTGGACGCCGGGCTGGAGGAGGGTTGGCGCCGTCTCATCGAGGACTGCCTGGCCCCCGACCACGCGGGCCGCCTGCGCCACACCGCCGCGAGCGTGGTCGCCCGGATCGAGCAACTCGCCGTCCCGCGCCGCCGATACCGGCTGCTGCCCGTCGCCGCGGTGGCGCTTGCCGCCCTGTCCGCCGCGGCGGTCGCGGGCACCGCGCTGCTCGGGGGCGGCGGAGGTGACGGCCGCGGTGACGAGGGGCAGGGCCGCACCGCCCCCGCCGTCGTCACGGGCGCCCGCAGCCCGGCGGCCACCGGTGAGATCCCGGAGGATTCCGACGTACCCGAGGCCCTGCGCCCGGTCATCGTGAAGGCCGCCCACCGCTGCACCGACGCCGAGGTCACCCCCGCGCTGCTCGCCGCCATGCTCAAGGCGGAGAGCGGGTTCGACGTGAACGCCGCCCGTCCCAAGAGCGAGGAGTACGGCATCGCCATGTGGACGCCGTCGGTGTTCCGGGCCTGGGCGGTGGACGGCGACGGCGACGGGGACAAGGACTACCGGTCGCCCCCGGACGCGATCTCCACGATGGCGGTGTACGTGTGCTGGCTCGACCAGCAGTTCAAGCAGGCGCACATGCCGGCCGAGGAGCTGCCCGCGCTGATCGCGGCCGGCTATCGCACCAGCGACCGTACCGTCATCTCGGAGGGCGGGGTCCCCGAGCGGGTGCGCCCGCACGTCGACAAGGTGCTCCGCTTCCTCGCCGCCTACCAGCGCTGAGGAGGCGGAGCACGCGTCCGGGACTGCTAGCAGTCCTTCACGTCCGGCATCTTGTTGTCGGGCGAGGTGATGTAGATGTTGGAGATCCAGCCGCCGTACTGGGGCAGATACGCCCACCAGTCGTTGCTGTACGGCGGCACCTGGACCAGTTGCCCCCGCGCCTGACAGCCCACCAACACCTCGACGCCGGCCGGGAGTTGAGTGAGCGCGGCATCGGCGGTCGACGGGTTCGGGCGGACGTTCACATGGTCGCTCCAGGTGCCGTACCACCACCCCGCCGGCCGGGTCGCCCCGGGAACGTTCAGGGAGCGGGTCAGCCGCCCGATGTCCGTGTACGCCTTCCCGTACGACGTGCCGACCGGATGGAGCGTGAACACCGCCACGATGGACCGGTCACCAGCCCCCACCGTGCCCGTGCTGTGCAGCGCGGGCCGGGTCAGATCCACGTCCGCGGCGGCGGCGGGGCTCGCCGTCCCTGTCGCGCTCGCGGTGCGCGCCGAGCCGCAGGTGCCCTTCTCGTACGAGGAGCCCGCCCAGCCCTGCTTCACCGCCCACGGTTTCTCGAACGCCCCGGCGATGCCGAAGTGCTGGTCGAAGCCGTCGGAGGCGCAGCGGGTGGACTGGCGCAGGTTGCCCATGACGACGTCGCGCACGGCGCCGGGGGCGGAGTCCAGGAGGTAGCGGTAGATCGTCACGGTGTCCCGGGCGGAGAGCGCCGTGTAGCCCCAGTAGCCCGGGTAGCCGCTGGGCGGCGGTGCGGTGTCGCGCAGACCGAGGCGGCTCACCATGCGGGTGATGATCGCGGAACCGCCGTTGTTCGACCAGTAGGTGTTGGCGGCGGTGTCGTTGCTGCTGCGCAGCATCGGCTCCAGCCATGCCCGGTCGGCGGCGGGCACGGTGTAGTCGGGGCCGCGGTTCCACAGGTAGTCCAGTGCCAGCAGCAGTTTGACGACGGAGGCGGACCGGAAGGTGGCGGCGGCGTTGAGCTGCTCGGTGAAGGTGCCGGTCTGCCGGTCGAAGACGGCGACCCCGGCGGTGACGCCGGCGGGCACCTGGACGGACGCGGCGTCGACCGATGCAGGGCGCCCGGCCGGGGCGTCGGCGGCAGCGGACCCCATCGCGCCGCCGAGCAGGAGCAGGGCGAGCGTGGTCGCCAGCAGGCGCCGCCTCACAGGTCGTACTCCCGAGAGCCGAGCGCGTCGCCGGGCCGGGACGGGAGTCCGCGGCGGACGCGGGTGATCCGGACGCTGTCGAGACCGACCTCGCCCGGCCTGTCGGCGAACGTGGGCGGCGTGGAGGGGAACGGGCGCATGCGAGCTGTCGCTTCCTGTGTGGAGGGGTGCCCCCGCGATACCGCCGGGGACTGGAAGACGACTCGAACCATAGAAAGGCGAGCGGTGCCGGCGGTCCTGACGGATGTCAGGGTGGCGTCCCCGCTCCACCGGCGCACCGCGTGCGGCCCTCGCCTACCAGCTCATCGCGTGTGGCCTCCGGCGGACCAGCCCACCTCAACCCGACAACAACCCCACCAGCGCCGCGCCCGACGTCGTGCGCCGGGCCATCACATGCTGTCCTCGGCGTTCCCGGGTGAGCAGGCCGGCCGCCTCCAACTGGCCGCAGTGGTAGGTGACCGTCGCCGGCGTGCAGTTGAGGGCGGAGGCCAGTGAGCCCATGGTGCACGGGCGCGTCAGCTCCCGCAGGATCCGCGCCCGCAGGGAGCCCACCATGAGCTTGAGCGGGTCCTTCGCCGGGGCGGCCTGCTCGGCCTTCCACAGCGTGTCCAGGCCGGGCACGGGATAGCCGAACCACACGGCGTCGTGGCGGTCGAAACTGAAGACCGAGGCCGCGTTGCCCGAGACGATCGGCACCAGCACCACGCGGCGGGTGCCCCGCTCGAACGTCTCGGGGTGCGGATCCGGCACGGACAGCGTCTGCCCGGAGAAACGGATCTTGGGTCCGAGCCCGGACAGGACCAGCGGCAGGGCGTTGCTCACGGCCGCCACTCCCACCCGCTCGGTCTCCCGGGCCAGCAGCGAGCCGGCCCGCGCCCAGATCGGTCCGAACGCCTCCCACACGGCACCGAGAATGGCCGCGTAGGCATGGATGAAGGCCTTCGGCCGGTCGACGACCCCCTGCCACTGCCGGGGGACCGTCCCCGCGAAGTCCGTCTCCAGCTCCCGCAGCAGCACGTCGGAGGGGACCTCCGCCAGCCGTTCGAGCTGGACCGACAGGTCGGTCTCCCACAGCGGTGCGGTGGGGGTGAGGCAGTCGGGGACCATCGAGTACTCGCGGGCGAACAGCGGCCGCAGCACCGCCTCGGCCCTCTCGGGCACCGCGGAGCGCAGCGCGCGCCGCCAGCGGGGGTGCACACCTTGGGAACGGCCGCCCAGCGCATCCGCGACGAGCGACATCAGGGTGACGCCGGGCTGCGCCACGACGGACACCGGGACCGTCTCCAGCGGCCCCAGGCGCAATTCGGAGAACCGGGACATGAACACTCCCCATCGACGTACTGCCACCCCGTCTGACGCGCGGGCCCGGGCAAAAGTTTCGACCGGCGCGGCAAGGACGGGCCGGGACACGTTTTGAAGCCCTTCGAAATGCTGGGCAGCGCTCCTGACCCTGCACAGACTGTCTCCGACCACGGGGGCGGCGGCCGACCGCGCACATCGCCGTGCCCCGCGCACCACACGTCACAGAGACGGGGCACTGATGAACCTTCGACGCCGTGCCGGCACCGGGCTGTTCGCCGCGGCGGCGGCCCTGGCCGCCACGCTGGGGCTGGTGACTCCGGCCGAGGCCGCCATCCACGACTGCCGGGTGTCGGGCGACCGCGCGATCTGCGCGTACGTCACCGGCATCGACTCCGGCTCCTGGCTGCAGATGCGCACCGGCCCCGGATACGGCTACGCCGACGTGCCGAACGGCCGCCTGAACAACGGGCAGGAAGTGGGCCTGGCCTGCTGGACCACGGGCGACGGGGCCGCGGACAACCCGAACTACCGCTACTGGATGCGGGTCGACGTCGGGGTCCGCTCGGGCTTCGTCAACGACTGGTACCTGGACACCGGCAACCCGGACGTGTGGAAGCAGCGGATCCGGCAGTGCTGAAAGACCTGACCACGACACAGAGGGGGACCCCCATGAACTCCGTACGCCGCAAGATCCTCGGCCTCGGCACCGTCTTCGCGACCGCCGCGACCGTGATGGTCACCGCCGCCCCGGCGAACGCCGTGACCTACCCGTGCGAGAGGTCCGGTTCCATCATCCCCTGCACCACGGTCACCGGCATCGACCCGGGGTCCTGGCTCCAGGTGCGGACCGGCCCGGGCTACGGGTACGGCCCCATCGAGCAGGCGTACAGCCGCCTGTACAACGGCGACGAGGTCGGCCTGGACTGCTGGACCACGGGCGACGGCGCCGTCGACAACCCCAACTACCGGTACTGGATGAGGGTCGAGCTCTCCAACAGCCGCGGCGGCTTCGTCAACGACTGGTACCTGAACACCGGTAGCCCGGACGTGTGGAAGCAGCAGGTCGAACAGTGCCGCGCCAGCTGACGCGGCTGCCCGCTCCCGCCGCCCGGCGCACCGCTCAGCGAACTTGAGGAACTGACGTGACGTTGAACAACCGCCGACGCCTGGCCGTCGGCGCCACCCTGATCGCCGCGCTCGCCGCCGGAGTGCTCCCCGCCGCCGGCGCGCACGCCGCGCCCGCCGCTCCCGGCGCCGTGCGGGAGACCACGCCCGCCCCCGACATGGACGGCGTGTCCGCCGCGCTGAAGGCCGCCATGGCCCAGGGCGCCCCGGGAGCGATGGCCCGGTTCATCGGCCCCGGCGGCATCGAGACCCGGACCCTGGGCGTGCGCGACCGGGAGTCGGGCGCCGCCATGGACATCCGCGCCCGCTTCCGGATCGGAAGCGTGAGCAAGACCTTCTCCAGCGTGGTCCTGCTCCAGCTGGTGCAGGAAGGGAAGCTGGAACTCGACGCCCCGGTGAACCGGTACCTGCCCGGGCTGCTGCCCGACGACCGGATCACGGTGCGTCATCTGCTCACCCACCGCAGCGGTCTGTGGGACTACACGAACGCGATGTTCGAGCAGACCGTCCCCGGCTTCGAGGCGGTGCGCAACCGGGTCTTCAGCTACCAGGAGCTGGTGGATCTCTCGCTGAAGGAGCCCCGCACCACCGAGCCCGGCGTGTCGTACCAGTACTCCAACACGAACTTCGTGGTCGTCGGCATGCTCATCGAGAAGCTCACCGGGAAGCCGGTCGCCACCGAGTACCGGCGCCGCATCATCGAGCCGCTGGGCCTGCGCAACACCTCGTACGTCCACCCCGACGCCCGCATCGAGGGGCTGCACGTCCGCGGTTACCTGCATCCCGACGAGGAGGGCGGCCCGCTGGTCGACTCCACCGAACAGACGGTGTCCTGGGCGCAGTCGGCGGGCGCGGTCATCTCCAACCCGACCGACCTGAACCTCTTCGTGATCGCGCTGATGCGGGGCAAGCTGCTCTCACCGAAGATGCTGGAGGCGATGACCACCGTCACGCCGACCGACACCACCAACACCCGCTTCTACGGCCTGGGCCTGCGCCGCTACGACCTGTCCTGCGGTACCCAGGTCTACGGCCACACCGGCACCGTGCAGGGCTACTACACCTACGCCTTCGCCACCCGCGACGGCCGCCGCAGCCTCTCGGCGATGGCCAACACCTCGAACAAGGGGTCCGCCAACACCGCGCTCGGCGGCACGCTCGAGGCGGCGTTCTGCGGCAAGAAGCCGGCCGCGACGGCGTCGTCGTCCGTGCGGACCGGGTCGTCGGTGCTCCCGGCCGAGTCGGACCTGGCCGAGCACCGCTGACCCGCCCGGGGCCACCATGACGCGGCGGTCATGGTGGCCCCACCGCTCTCACCCGGCGACGAGCTTCTCGAAGAAGAACTCGTGCTTCAGGAACGAGGTCTCGTGCTCCGCCCCCGGGTACGGGGGGATGAGCTGGGAGGCCTGCAAGAGCCGCCAGCCGTCGAGCAGGGCGGCGACCCCGTCGCGGTACGGGGGTTCGTCGCCGTCGCCGGTGGTGGGGCGGGTGGCGCCGGTGCCGTCGTAGCGGGCCCAGCCGACCACGTCCGAGTCGAGCGCGGAGGTGGCCAGGTACAGGACGAGGACCTGCTGTCGGGTGGTGCTCGGGGCGGTCGCGGTCGTCTCGCGGTCCGTGACGGTCATGCCTGGCTCCTCAGGGCGGGCCGGTTGGAGATACGGGTGACCCAGTGGTCGACGTCGAACTCGGGGTCGGCGGTCAGGGAACGCCACAGCCGGATCCGGTTGTGGATCTCCAGCCGCCCGGTGGCCGGTTCGTACCAGGGGAAGGTGTGCCGCAGCTCCGAGGCCACCTCGGGGGAGTCCAGATCCGCGGTGTCCCACAACCGGACCTGGGGCACGGTCGGGTTGAAGCGGATCTTGTACATGTGGCGGACCGTGTCACTGTCGTTGCGCCGCCCGCCGTGCCAGATGCCGTGGTGCAGAAGCATGACGGTGCCGGCGGGACAGGTCAGCCGGGTCTGGCCGAGCAGGTTCTGGTAGCGGCCGGTGTCGGACTCGTTGGTGCGGCGCAGATGGCTGCCCGGCACGACGAGCGTGCCGCCCATGTCGGCGGTGACCTCCTGCGGGTAGTACATGAGCTGCACGTCGAAGGCGTCGGTCCGCACATCGATCAGGGCGTCGGCATGCAGCGGCTGCGCGCTGCCCTCGCGGGGCAGGCGGGAGTGCACGAAGTGGTGGTCCACGGCCGGGTCCGGACCCACCAGACTCTCCAACGCCCCCGCCACCGCGGCGAGTTCGACCAGCCGGCGGGCGAAGGAGCCCTCGGGGAACGCCTTCGGCACAGGGGTGCCGTACGGCACGCTCGGCAGCCCGGCGGCGAACACACCGAGCGCCTCCTCGTTCATCTCCCGGGGCACGATGCCGTCGAGACGCAGGAAACCATGGGACACGAACCGTGCCACCTGGACGGAGTTCAGCAGCTGTCGTGTGGTTGACATACGACGACCGTAGAAGCCGCCCGCAGAGCTGTCGTGGGCTGTAATCGGCGACCACTGGTAATTTCTCGCCATGCGGCACGACGTGGAACTCGCCCTGGACCTCCCGCCCCACGTGGCGAACGCGGGCGTGGGCGTGCACGGCGCGGCCG
This sequence comes from Streptomyces sp. NPDC020489, assembly GCF_044386545.1. NCBI lineage: Bacteria > Bacillati > Actinomycetota > Actinomycetes > Kitasatosporales > Streptomycetaceae > Streptomyces > Streptomyces sp. NPDC020489. Next base: position 470,479 of record NZ_JBIRUZ010000005.1, on the reverse strand, counting down.
GACCGCACGAGGTGTTCCGGCTGCCGCGGCTGTGGCAGCTCCACCTCTACACCTACAGCGGCACACTGGAGTTCGGCGGTGTCACGCACCCCATCCGCCCCGGCCACATGAGCCTGGTGCCGCCCGACACCGAGGTGCACTTCCACTACGACGCCCCGCGCAGCGAGCACCTCTACGCCCACTTCCGACTGCCGGGCACCGGAGAGCGACGCCGTGTCCCCGCGATGCAGGACGCCGGCGACGACGCGGCGGTGCTGAGCGGACTGCTGCGGCAGACGGTCGCGGCGAGCGCGCAGTCCCCGGTGCGGGCCTCGGCGGAACTGTGGACGGTGCTGTGGCGGATGACCACCCTGACCGGTCCCGCGGCGGACAGCGCGGGCCCCCGGCACCCCGCCCTCCAGGCGGCCATGGCCCACATCGAGGAGCACCTGGCCGGCCCGCTGAACGTCCCCGACGTGGCCCGCGCCGCGGGCGTCTCGCACACCCACCTGACCCGGCTCTTCCGCGAGGACACCGGGCAGACGGTCGTCGGCTACATCAGACACCGCCGCATGGAGCGCGCCCGCCACCTCCTGATCGCCTCCACGCTGGCCATCCCGGCGATCGCGGCCGCCGTCGGCATCGGTGACCTACAGGCCTTCAACAAGACCTGCCGCCGGGAACTGGGCGCCTCACCACGCGCGGTGCGGCGGGCGGCGGGCGGCTGAGCACCCATTCCGGGACGCGCCCCGCCGGGCGGCCGCATGGAGGGCGCGGAAGGGTGGTAAACCCGGGTGCGTACGAGATCCCGGCCGTGCCACGATGGCGGCGGAAAGCGAGGTGCCGTGGACGAGTTGGGGCGTTTCCGCCGCTCGGTCATCGCCTGGGCGGCCGGCGGGCCGCGGACGGACGAAGCCGCCGCGGCGTCGCGGGAACTGGCCGACGGCGTACGGACGGTCGTCCTCGTCGAGGGCGCCAGCGATCAGCTGGCCCTGGAGACGCTCGCCCGGCGCCACGGCCGCGACCTGGACGCGGAGGGCGTCGCGGTCGTCCCGCTCGGAGGCGCCACGAACATCGGACACTTCCTGGACGTGTGCGGCCCGGCGGGCCTGGGGCTGCCGCTCGCCGGCCTCTACGACATCGGTGAGGAACGGCACTTCCGCCGCCATCTGGAACGCGTCGGTCTGACGACCCCGCACGCACCGGCCCAACTGGAGGCGCTCGGGTTCCACATGTGCGTGGCCGACCTGGAGGACGAACTGATCCGCGCCCTCGGGGCCGACGCCGTCCGGCAGGTCATCGACACCCAGGGGGAGACCCGCCCCTTCCTCACCTTCCAGGGCCAACCGGCCCAGCGGGAACGACCCGTCGAGCACCAACTGCGCCGCTTCATGGGCACCCACAGCGGCCGCAAGGCCCTCTACGCCCAGGCACTCGTCTCCCACCTGGACCTCGACCGTGTCCCCGGGCCGCTGGACCGTCTCCTCGCGCACGTCTGACGCGTGGACTGCCCCCGCCGATCACTCCGCCTGCGCCCGGCGAGCGGTGGCGAACCGGCGTTGGTAGGCGGCGGGGCTGATGGACAACTCCCGTGCGAACACGCGGCGCAGGCTCTCGTAGCTCGGGAAGCCCGCCAGGGACGCGGCCTGCGTCGCCGTGTGCCCCTGGTCGAGAAGTGACTTGGCGATGTCGAAGCGGATCGACTCCACGTATCGCCCCGGCGTGGTGCCCAGTTCCTCGCGGAACAGCCGGGTCAGGTGGCGCGTGCTGACGTTGAGCCGCCCGGCGAGCTCGGTCAGGGAGTAGTCGCCCGCGGGATCCGCCGTGACCAGGTCGACGATCCTGCGCAGGGCGGGTGACCGGGGCGGCGGGCCTTGCAGGGGCGCGGAGAACTGCGACTGGCCTCCCGCCCGGTGCAGGTACACCACCAGGGAGCGGGCCACCTCCCGGCTCAGGTCGGGGCCGTGGTCCTCCTCGACGAGGGCGAGGGCGAGATCGATGCCCGCGGTGACCCCCGCCGACGTGTAGACGCTGCCGTCGCGGACGTAGATGGCGTCGGGTTCGACGCGGGTCCTGGGGTGCCGGGCGGCGAGTTCACCCGCGATCTTCCAGTGGGTGGTCGCTCGTCGGCCGTCCAGCAGGCCCGTCGCGCCCAGGACGAACGCACCGGAGCACACGGAGGCGACCCGGCCGGCGCGCCCTGCCAGGTCCCTGGCGGCCTCCGTGAGGTCGTGGCCGACCGGGGTCCTGGGGTAGACGTCCCCGCCCGGCATCAGGAAGCTGTCCGGGTCCGCTTCGTCGGCGGCGCTGCCGTCGACCGCGATGCGCATGCCGATCGAGGAGACGACGTCGGCGCCCGTCGCCGACACCAGGGTGATCCGGTAGTCGGCGCCGAGCAGGTTCGCCTCTCCGAACACCTCGGCGGGCCCGGCGACGTCCAGCAGTTTGACTCCGTCGTAGACGAGGATCGCGACCCGGTGCATGGCTGAGTTCACAGCCCCCTTCTGGGATGACCCGATTCGAGTGGTTCATGGCCGGACCGAGGCGGCGCCGAAGCTCGCGTGGGCGGCACCGTGGAGAACGGACACACGATTCTCTCGCATCGGAAAGCGCGGACGTCATGACCGACATCATCGCAGGGGTGGAAATACCCGGGACCGCGGCTGTCGCGGAGGCCACGGACTTTCTCCGTGAAAGGACGAACCCTTTGCTCTACCACCACTCCCGGCGGGTGTTTCTCTTCGGTTCCCTGCACGCGCGGGCCAGGGACCTGACGCCGGATCCCGAGTTGCTCTACATCTCGGCGATCTTCCATGACACGGGCCTTCTGATCCCGTTCTCCGGCACACAGCAGCGTTTCGAACTGGACGGAGCCGACCACGCGCGGGCGTTCCTCCTCGACCGCGGGTTCTCCGAGCGCGCCGCCGAGGTGGTCTGGAGGGCTGTCGCCCTGCACACGACGCCGGGAATCCCGGGCCGGATGGAACCGGAGGTCGCCGTCACGAACTACGGCGTGCTGACCGACGCCCTCGGCTGGGGGCTGGACGAGCTGCCGGACGATCAGGTGGAGGAGATCGTGGCCGTTCATCCGCGCGGTGATTTCAAGAAGGAATTCCTCCAGGCATTCGTCGACGGCCTCAAAAACCGCCCCGACACCACCTACGGAACCGTCAACGCGGATGTCCTGGAGCATTTCGTTCCCGGTTTCCGCCGTGCGTCCATGGTGGAGCGCATCATCGACGCTCCCTGGCCACGGTGACCGGACCGCGGCGCGGATCGATTCGATTTCACGGAGAATCTCCGCCGTTTCTCCCTCGTCACACACCAAGAAAGGAATGACCGTGCGAGCCATCACTGTCCGGGACCGTGAGGCCGGGGTCAGAGGGCTGTCCATCGAGGACCTGCCCCGTCCCCACGCCGCCGAGAACGACGTCATCGTGCGCGTCCACGCCGCCGGATTCACCCGAGGAGAGCTCGACTGGCCCGCCACCTGGACCGACCGCGCCGGCCACGACCGCACGCCCAGCGTGCCCGGCCACGAGGTCTCGGGGGTGGTGACGGAGCTCGGCTACGGAACGACCGGCCTCAGCGTCGGCCAGCGGGTCTTCGGACCGACCGACTGGGCACGCGACGGCTCGCTCGCCGAGTACGTCGCCGTGGAGGCCCGCAACCTCACCCCGCTCCCCGCCGACGTGGACCACACGGTGGCCGCGGCGCTGCCGATCTCCGGGCTGACCGCCTGGCAGGGCCTCTTCGACCACGCGCGTCTGGCCACCGGCCAGACCGTCCTGGTGCACGGCGCCGCGGGCGCTGTCGGCTCGATCGCCGTCCAGCTCGCGCACCAAGCCGGAGCCCGCGTGATCGGCACGGGGCGCTCCGCGGACCGGGGCACCGTGCTGGACCTGGGTGCGCACGCATACCTCGCCCTGGACGCCGAACGCCTGGAGGACGCCGGACAGGTGGACGTGGTGTTCGATGTGATCGGCGGTGACGTCCTCGACCGCTCGGCCGCCCTCGTACGCCCGGGCGGCACGCTCGTCAGCGTCGCCCACCCGCCCATGGTGCGCCCCGACGACGGACGGGCCGTGTTCTTCGTCGTGGAGCCCGACCGCGCTCGCCTCGCCGACCTGGCCGACCGACTGCGGTGCGGCCGACTCCGGGTACGGGTCGGCGCGGTACGGCCGCTGGACGAGGCACCCGCCGCCCTCACCTCGCGCGAGCGCGTTCCCGGCCGCACGATCATCCGCGTCGCCGAGGACTGACGACACGACGGCGGCCGACCGGACGCCGGTCGGCCGCACCCGTCAAAGGTCGTACTGCCTGGGCGTCGAGCCCAGGAGCCGCACCCGGTCGCAGGCCACGATGACGACGACCTCACCGCCCGTCGCCGCTACTCCGCCCACGGCGAGTCGAGGATGGTGCGGACGAAGTCGCCGCGCCGGAATCCCGGGACGTAGTGCTCGAGGACATCGGCCTTGACGTTGCCGAAGGTGGTCTCCGGCCTCGGGCGGACGCCGTCGGTGAAGGCGCCGAGGATGCGTCGCTTGAAGTCGGGGCGGGGATGCAGCGCGACGACGTCCTGACGGTCGGTGTCGGAGATGTCCGCGTACCCGATGCCGAGGACGTCGTACTCCACGCCCGCGGTCACGAGCGCGACCTCCGGTTCCATGAACTCGGGGATGCCGGGAGTGGTGTGCAGCGCGATGGCGGTCCACACCCGGCGCACGCTGTCCTCGGGCACGCCGTACGACTGAAGGAAACGACGGGCCTCGTCGGCGCTGTCGACCTCGAAGCGACGTCCACTGCCGCGGAACTGCTCGTTCAGGCCGAGGTCGTGGAACATGGCACCGACGTACAGCAGCTCCGGGTCGAAGCTCAGGTCCCGGTTGCGGCCCTGGAGAGCGCCGAAGAAGTACACGCGGCGGGAGTGGTGGTAGATCAACTCACCGGTGCTGTCGCGAACCAGCTCCGTCGCCTCGCGGGCCAGCTTCGTGTCGGGCACCTGGATCCCGGACGTGGGGCTCGTGTCCATGGGCATGGCGGGTCACCTCGTTCAGTGCGGATGGGGGCGCCGGGATGTCGGCGCGGCACCAGTTTTCGGGGCGGGCAGCCGTGCCGGCCATGTCCGTCGAGCCATGTATCCCTCGGATACGGACATCGGTCTGCGGAGACCGAAGGACTTAATGAGGTGCCCGTGGCCCGCGGCCTGCACTACGGTCGGCGGTGGTTCAGGTGCGACGGCTGCGGCTACTTCTCCTGTAAAGAGAGCAACGCGGGTTCGAATCCCGTCGCCGGCTTCGGCCGGTGTCGTCCAGCGGCCCAGGACGCTTATGTGCCGCCGCCGAACTTGATCTCTGAACCTCTGACGGCGTCAGCCGTCCGCCGCGGGGGAGAGCGGGCGGACGGCTCGCCGGATGTCGACCCCCCCCGCCTCGAGGCCGTCGTTCAGTGACGGCGATACGCGGCCGTACGGCCGACCGTCGCGGCCAGCTTGCGCAAGGTGCGCCAGTCCAGGCGGGGTTGCGGCCGGACCACCCCTGGGCGCTTGCGGGGCACGCGGACGCGGAGCGCGCCGGGTGCGATACGGCAGCGGACCGGCGAGGGAAGGACGAGCGCCTCTCCGTCGAGGCCCACCTCCACCTCCCCGCCGTCCGCCTCGACGACGACCTCGCGGGCGGCGAGGACGGTGAGCGCGGCGGGCTCCGGGCCCAGCAGCAGCGCGGCGGCGTCGACCGCGCCCTCCACCCGTATCCCGAGGACCCCGAGGGCCCCGGTGTCGAGCCGGTCGCGTCGCCCGAACCCGAAGGGATCGCCGGTCCGGTAGGGGTTGTTGCTCACCAGGACCGCCTGCGGGGACTCGAGCACGGTGTCCCCCGCCCGCACGACGAGCCGGGCGCCCTGCTGTCCGGTGAGCAGGTCGGGCAGCAGCTCCAGGCTGGTGCCGATCTTGTCGTCGCGGTAGGAGGGGCTCTGCACGATCGCCGCGTACGCGCCGAAGGAGGCGTTGTTGACGAAGGGGCGGTCCCCGGCGAAACCGAGGTCGACGCGCAGCTCGACACCGTCCCTGAGCGCGTCGAGGCAGGCGCCGGGGTCCTCACGGTCGAGGCCGAGGTCCAGGGCGAAGTGGTTGCGGGTGCCGGCGCTGATCACGAGGAACGGCAGGCCGTGCTCGGCGGCGACGGCCGCGACCAGCGCCTGCGTCCCGTCACCGCCCGCGGCCCCGAGCAGATCCGCGCCCTCCGCGACGGCCTGGCGGGCCAGCGCCGTGACGTCCTGACGGTCGTCGGGATCGAGCAGCACCACCCGCGCGCCGAGCCGCTCGGCCTTCTCCTTCAGCCCGAAGCGGTCCACCTTGCCCCCGCCGGAACGCGGGTTCATGATCAGGAACGGTCGGCGCGGCGGAGGCGTACGCCGCTCCTTTCTCCGTATCCGATCGGTGCCGGCGTCCCGCAGCGCGTACCGGCCACTCCACACGGCCACGCTCCACAGCGCCAGCGACACCGGCAGAGCCCAGAACAGGGTGGTGGCGAACAGGGCGATCAGCCCGGCGGGGACGGCCAGGGTCAGCAGGCCGGCCGCCCAGCGCAACGGCCCCCGCAGCGTCAGCGCCCACCACAGCGCCGCCGCGGCCATCGCCAGGCCGAGGGCCCCGCACACCAGCAGCAGCAGACCGGCCAGGCCGCCGTACCCCAGGGGGACCAGGACCGCGAGGGCCGCGGTGGCCAGCGCGGCCCTCGCCGCCCACCGCTGCGCCCGATACGCCCGCGCGTTCACATCCACGACCCGCCGCCTCTCTCACCACAGGACATCCGCCCGGACCTCGTACGACGGAACACTGGCAGATCCTCTGGGGATCCTCTGCCCCGGTAGACCCCGCACGCACGTCGTCACCGCCGCCGTTACGGGACGGCGACCGGCGGCCGGTCTGTCCGCGCCGGACGCGGGCAGCAGCACCCCATGACACCCGCACCGCGATACACGCTGGCCGCGACCACGCTCGACGCCCCCGACCCGCATGAGCTGGCGCGGTTCTACCGCAGCCTGCTGGGGTGGCCGCTGCGGAAGGAGGAGGCGGACTGGGTCGAGATCGCGCCGCCCGACGGCGGTGCCGGGCTGTCGTTCCAGGCGGAGCCGCACTTCACCCGCCCGCGCTGGCCCGCCACGCGGTCCGAGCAGCAGATGATGATGCACCTGGACATCGAGGTGGCGGATCTGCCGTCCGCCGTCGAGCACGCGGTCGCGCTGGGGGCGACCGTGGCGGACTTCCAGCCCCAGCCCGACGTGCGCGTCCTGTGCGACCCGGCGGGCCATCCGTTCTGCCTCTTCACACGCACGGCCCCGAGCGCCTGACGGGCCCCTGCCGGTACCTGCCCGCGCATGGGGCAGGGCCGGCGTATGGGTGACCCGTCGGCCTCCGCGCGGGTAGCCGGGGCCGAACGCCGGAAGAACAGACATGAGGACGCATTCCTCCGGCGAAAGGGAGACGCGCATGTCCGAGTCCGAGGCCCATAGGACCGCGCGAGTCGAGGGGCCGATCCCGTCGCAGCCGCGCCGGTTCTACGACGGTGGCGTGGACGCGGTCGACGGGCAGCCGGCGGCCCCGCCCGACCCCGGCCGCGATCCGCGCATCGAGCTGGTCCGGGTCGTCGAGGACGGCTGCGAGAAGTTCTGGATGCGGCGCCGTATCGCCTACCTGGACCGGCACCTCGGTGAGCTGCTCGTGCCCGGGGAGACGCGCACCTTCCGCAGCGATCTGACCTCGGTGCCCGCGTTCTTCACCTGGCTGGTGCCGAAGACCGGGGAGCACCTTCCCGCGACACTGCTGCACGACGGGCTGATCCACTGGCCGGGCGCCCCGACGTACCTCTCGACCGACGGGCACACGGTTCTGCGTGCGGATGCCGACCGGGTCCTGCGTGACGCGATGGCGGACGCCGGTACGGGGCTGATCCGGCGCTGGCTGATCTGGTCGGCGGTGGCCACGGCGACGATGTTCAGCGGCGCGGGCACGGGGTGGTCCACGGCACGCGCGTGGCGCTACCGCGTGACGGCGGCCCTGCCCCTGCTGTCGGTCGTCGCGCTGGGTGTCTGGGCGAGCGTCGACCTCCTCGACGTCACGCCCTGCGGCTTCCCGGAGCTGCCCTGGATGGCGGACCGCTCCTGGCCGGTGGAGCTGGCCGGAGGGCTGTCGGGCGCGATCGCGATCCCGTTGGCACTGGCGCTCCTGTGGGGACGCTTCCGGATCGCCGGTGCCGTGGTCGGGGTGAGCCTGGCGCTCCTGCTGCACGTCACGGTCGTCCTGCTGACCCTCACCGGCCTCTACCAGGCACTGGAGTGGCTCACCGCGAAGACCCCGAGACTCGCGCTCGCGCTGGCGTGGGCAGGGGTGCCGGTGGTGGTGCTCGTGTTCGCCGCGGTGCTCCTCGCGGGGTGAGCTCCCTGACATCTGTCAGGGACCGCGCGGGGCGGTGGCCCGTTAGGTTCCCCGGTGGCGGTTCTCCTGTTCCACAGCAACCGCCGCTGTCTGTCGGACCGTTGTGACATGGAGGCCTGCGATTTTCGGCAAACTGGCGAGGGCGGCGGCTTCGGCCGTCGCGGTGGCGGGGACACTCGTGGGCGTGACCGCCGGACCCGCATCGGCGACGCACACCGACTACGGATGCCCGTACGGAGCCGTGTGCCTCTACAACACCGAGAACCCCAACTCGGGTATCCAGAGCGGCGGTGTCTACTGGGCGTACGGCCCGCACAACCTCAGCAATCAGTACGGCTACCACTACGTGATGAACAACCAGTACGACGACGCCTGGGTGGAGTTGTGCACCGGCTACAACGGCACGGGCCGGGGAACGACGATCATCTCGGCGGGCTGGGGGTTCGCCCAGAACCTGTCTCCGATCAACTCGATCGCGCTGGGAACCGGCAACACCTACCCGTGCAGCCCTCCGTGACCCGAACCTAGCCACCGGCAACGGGGCCTGACATGACGTCAGGCCCCGGTGCGAGGGGCGGCGCGGGCCGCTGTCCGAGCGCGAGCATCGCCTCCGTGACCTCGTCGACCGCCGTGGCGGGGAGTGCGGTGGCGGCCTCGTCGAGGACGAGCAGCCGGGCCCCGGGGATCTCGCGTGCGAGCGCCTCGCCGTTGCCGACGGGGAAGAACGGGTCGTGACGGCCGTGGACGACGAGCGTGGGGACGGCGATCTCCGGCAGGCGTTCGCGCCAGCGGGGTGTGCAGTCGAGCCTGGCGAACACCATGCCCAGCTGGTTGGCCATCTGGACCGGGGGCGCGGTGCCGGGCGTCCGGTCCCAGACCCGTGCGGCGAGGGCGTGCGCGGCGGCGGGGTCGTCGCCGCGGATCTGCGCACCGGCGGCGGCGAACTCCGCGACCGCCGCACGGTCGGCCCAGTCGGGCATCGCCCGCGCGAAGAGCCGGCTCATCGTGTCCCCGTCATGGTCCGGGAGGTCGGTGTCGACCGGGCCGGGGGCGACCGCGCGGGTGCCGACCAGGGTGAGGGCGCGGAAGGCGTCCGGATGGTCGAGCACGGCGACCTGGGCGACCATCCCGCTGACGCCGATCCCCGCCAGGTGCGCGGGCACGCCGCCGAGCACCTCGGCGAGGGCCGCCGCGTCGTCGGCGAGGTCGCGCAGGGTGTACGCGGGCGCCCCCGGGTCCGCCGTCGTCGACTCCCCGCTGTCGCGCAGGTCGTAGCGCACCACGCGGCGTCCACCGGCGGCGAGGCGCTCGCACAGCGCGTCCGGCCAGGAGAGCATCGTCGTCCCGCCGACGAGCAGGACGAGCGGCGCGTCGTCGTCACCGAACGACTCGATGCCCAGGGCGATTCCGTTCGCGTGGACGGTGGTCATCGGATCACCGGGCCACGTCGTAGGTCAGATGCGTCGCGGTCGAGGTCGCGATCACCTCGCGCTGCACCAGCGTGCGCGGCGCTCCGCCGGTGAACAGGGGGGTCCCGGCGCCCAGTACGACGGGTGCCAGGTGCACGATCAGCAGGTCGACCAGACCTGCCTCCAGTGCCGAGGCGATCGTGGCGCCGCCGCCCATGAGGACGACGTCGAGGTCCTCGCCGCGGTCCGAGGACGCCGCCTCGGCTCGCTCGCGTGCGGCGGCGACGGCGTCGGGCAGGCCGGTCGTGACGAAGGTCCAGTCGAGGTTGGTGGTCCGCACCGACCGCGGCGGCGAACTCGTCACGACGACGAACGCGGGCCTGCCGACCTCGCCGGCGCCGTAGCCGGTGGTGTCGTCCCAGCCCTTCGGCCCGTCGACCACGTCGAAGAGGCGGCGCCCGAGGACGACGGCGCCCGAGCGGGCGGTCGCCTCGCGCAGGATCCGGCGGTCGTCGGGGTCGGCGGAGAACGCCCACGTGTGCAGGGCCTCGCCGCCGGTGCCCAGGCCGCTGTCCGGGCCGGGGTCGGGCCCGGTGACGAAGCCGTCCAGGGAGATCGAGATGTCAGCGATGATGCGCGTCATACCAGGGCAGACCCGGTCCGCGGGCAGAACTCATCGCTTGCGGGTGAGGAGCTTGCGGGGGAGGACGGCGATTCATCGGATCCGCGGGCAACCCTTCGCGGCCCGGACGGGTGGTTAGGGGCAACGCGTAAATGTCGGTGAGAGCGGGGGAACGAAGTGGGATCCACAGCACGGGGGAGAACGGCGGCCATGGCCGCCGTGGTGGCCGGGGTACTGGTCACCGGAGTGATCACGGCGGGAGGCCAGTCGGCGGGCGCCGCGGACGGCGCGGGACTCGACCGGACGAAGGCCACGGCGACGGCGAAGGCCTCGACGGTCACGCTGATCACCGGGGACCGAGTGAGCGTCGGTTCCGGCGGCCAGGTGGTCTCGGTCGACCGTGGCAAGGGGCGGGAGGGGATCGGGATCTCGGTACGGCGTGCGGCCGGCCACACCTACGTCGTCCCACAGGACGCGCTGCGTCTGGTCGCCGACGGGGTGCTGGACCGCAGGCTCTTCGATGTCGCGGGGCTCGTGAAGGACGGCCACGACGACGGGCACCGCTCCACGCTGCCGTTGATCGTCGGCTACCGCCAGGACGGCGCGGGGACGGCCCTCGGCACCGCCCGCGACCCGTTCGCGAGCGTCGTCGTACGGGAGCGCCGCGCCCTGCCGGCGGTCGGCGGCGAGGCCTTCAAGGCGCCCAAGTCCGGCGCCGCGGCGCTGTGGGCGGCCGTGACCGCCCACGCCCCGGCCCGTACCGGGGCCACCGCCTCCACGCGGTCCGTCGCCCACGTCTGGCTGGATGCGAGGGTCCGGGCCTCCCTGGCCGAGAGCGTCCCGCAGATCGGCGCACCCACCATGTGGCGGTCCGGCTACACCGGCAAGGGTGTCACGGTGGCGGTCCTGGACACGGGGGTGGACCAGACCCACCCGGACCTCAAGGGTGTCGAGATCGCGCAGAAGAACTTCTCCGAGGCCCCGGACACCAAGGACCGCTTCGGGCACGGGACGCACGTGGCGTCCATCCTCGCCGGCAGCGGCGCGAAGTCGGGCGGCCGCCTCAAGGGCGTGGCCCCAGACGTGCGGCTGCTGGACGGCAAGGTCCTGGCCGACAACGGCTTCGGAGACACCTCGGGCATCGTCGCCGGCATGCAGTGGGCCGTCGACCAGGGCGCGAAGATCGTCAACATGAGCCTGGGGTCCCTCGACCTCCCGGGGGTCGACCCGATGGAGGCGGCCGTCGCCCGGCTGTCCTCCAAGGCGCTGTTCGTGGTGGCCGCCGGGAACGAGGGCGACAAGCCCAGCACGCTCGGCACGCCCGGCAGCGCCCCCGCGGCGCTCACCGTCGGTGCCGTGGACAAGCAGGACCAGATCGCCGACTTCTCCAGCCGGGGTCCGACCCTGGACGGCAGGCCCAAGCCGGACATCACCGGCCCCGGCGTCGACATCACCGCCGCCCTGACGACACAGCGCGAGGAGCCCTCGGGCGAGGGGTACTGGGCGCAGTCCGGGACGTCGATGGCCGCTCCCCATGTCGCCGGAGCCGCCGCCCTCGTGCTCCAGCAGCGCCCGGGTCTCGGCGGAGCCCGGCTGAAGGCGCTGCTGACGGGTTCGGCCAAGCCCAACCCCCTGCTGAACGCCTATCAGCAGGGCGCGGGCCGGGTCGATCTGGAGCGGGCCGCCACCGCCGCGGTGGTCTCCGAGCCGGGCTCGGTGGGCTTCGGCCTGCAGTCCTGGCCGCACGCGGACGACAAGCCGGTAGCCAAGACCCTCACCTACCGCAACCTCGGCACCCAGGCCGTCACCCTGAAGCTCACCACCACCGCGGTCGGCCCCTCCGGCGCCCCGGCTCCGGCGGGCATGTTCACCCTCAAGGACGCCCAGCTCACCGTGCCGGCGGGCGGCACCGCGAAGACCACCGTCACCGCCGACACCACCAGGGGCACCGTCGACGGCGTCTTCGGCGGCACCGTACTGGCGTCGGGCGACGGCCAGCAGGTCCGCACCGGCCTCGCCGTCGAGCGCGAGGTGGAGTCCTACGACGTGACGGTCAAGCACCTCGACGCCGCCGGGACGGCCCCGGCCGGCTACACCACGGTGATCAACCGCGCCGACGGTGAGGGCGGGTACGTCGAGCTTCCCTCGCGCGCGAACGGCACGGTCGTCCAGCGGCTGCGCAAGGGCACCTACCAGTTGGACAGCATGGTCCTGGGCGAGGACAACACGCTCGGCTTCTTCGTCCAGCCGGTGCTGAAGCTCACCGGGAACGTCACGGTCACCCTGGACACCCGCAAGGCGAAGCCGTTCGCGGTGAAGGCCCCGGACCGGGCCGCGAAGATCGTCTCCTCCGTCGTCGGGTACTACGACGAGACGGTCGGCGTGAGCAACGTCTGGTCCACGATCGGAGTGCCGCAGATCCGCACCGCTTCCCTCGGCCCGGCGTCCGACGCGATGCGCGCCCAGTTCCACGGCGTGTGGAAGAACCCCGGCACGGCCGGCAAGAACGTCGACCACCGGCTCGCCTTCCACCGCAAGGGCAGCTTCTTCACCGGGCTGAACCGCACCGTCACCCGCGCCGAGGTCGCCGAGGTGAAGCTCGGCTTCGGTGCGTCCGTCACCGACGCCAAAGGGCGGGTGGACATCAGGCCCCTGGACGAGCGCGGGAGCAGCTTCGACATCGAGGAGCCGCGCGCCCAGAAGCTGCCGCAGTCGACCACGCACTACCTCAGCACGGAGGGCGTGCGCTGGTCCTGGACGGCCACGCAGCTCAACGCCCGCAACGAGGAACGCATGGTCTTCACCAAGCAGAAGGTGACCTACAGGCCGGGCTCCAGCCAGACGCTGAGGTTCAACACCGGTGTGGTCGGTCCCGACCTGGCGGCCAAGAGCCCGGACGGGAAGGGCGCCGAGCGGACCGGTGACCACATCAGTGCCAGGATTCCGCTGTTCAACGACGGCAGCGGCAACACCGGGTCGTCGGTCGTCACCGGCGGCTTCGCCCGGCTGGAATCCGGCGGGCAGGTCCTCGGGGAGGGCCCGGCCACGGAATGGCTCAGCGCCCAGGTCCCCGCCGCCAGTGCCGCGTACCGACTGACGGTCCAGGCGAGCCGCTCCGCCGCGGACACCTCCACCAGTACGAAGGTGACAGGGGTGTGGACGTTCACCTCGGTCCGGCCTACGTCGGACGTCGCGACCTGGCTGCCGCTGTCGACGGTACGGTTCGCGCCGAAGCTCAGCCTGCGCGGCACCGCTCCCGTGGGCAGCACGCTCAAGGTGCCGCTGAAGCTCGCCGGCCCGGCCGCCGCGACCGGTCAGGTCGCCGCGCTGAGCGTGAACGTCTCCTACGACGGCGGCCGGACCTGGAAGCCGCTCACCGTGGTGACCGACGCGCAGGGCGGGCGGTCGGTGAGCGTGAAGCCTCCGGCGAGCGCCAAGGCCGTGTCCCTGCGGGTGGACCTGAAGGACCGGGCCGGCAACACCGTCCGCGAGACGATCACGAACGCCTACCGGCTCACTCCGTGAGCTGACCGCACGACGGTGACCGCCAGGCGCCGGTGAGTGCTCCCGCCCCTCGGGCAGGAGCACTCACCGGCGCCTGCTCGTTTCCCAACGCCAGGCTGCGGCTGTGCGGGTGGCGGTGACCGCGCGCTCGGGCGGAGTGGCGAGGTCCCTCGTCCAGGCCCAGGGTGAGGGAGTGGATGTCGATCAGGTCGCCGGAGAGCTGTACGCGCTGAGGCCGCAGGATTTCGTCGCGGCGCGGGACGCGCGGGTCGCCGAGGCCCGGCGCGCCAAGGACATGGCGGCGGCGCGGGGGATCGGCGCACTGCGGCGGCCGACGACGGCGGCGTGGGCCTCGAACCTGTTCGTGCGCGAGCGCCCCGAGGAGGCCGAGCGGCTCCTCGCGTTGGGACAGACGCTGCGGGAGGCACACCGCACACTGGACGCCGGGCAGTTCCGGGAGGCCAGCCGGCGACAGAACCAGATGATCACCGCGTTGGTCCGGGAGGCCGCCGCCCTCGCCCAGCAGGCCGGACAGCCGCTGACCGAGCCGGTACGCCACGAGGTCGAGCAGATCCTGCACAGCGCCCTCGCCGACGCCGCCGTCGCACAGGAGTGGGCGGCGGGCCGCCTGACCAAGGCACCCGACGCCACGGTCGGCTTCACCGCCGTCACCCCCGACACGGTTCCCAGCCGACCCGAACCCCGGCCCCCGAAGAAGCCGCCGGCGAAACGCCCGAACCGCCGGGACACCGCCCGCCGCGAGCAGCTGGACGCCGCCCGGCGAGCCGCGCGGGACGCCGCCGCGGAGGCGGCCCGCAGCGAGAAGGAACAATCCAGGGCCGAACAGGCCCAGGAGTCCGCCGCCGCCCGAGCAGAGCAGGCCGGGGCCCGGGTGAGGGAGCTGGAGGAGCAATTGCGGCAGGCCCGCGAGGACGACCGTGCGGCACGCGCTGCCGCGAGCTCGGCCCGGGACGCGGCACAGCGGGCCCGCCGCACCGCCACGACCGCCCGACGCACCGCTGCCCGCGCCGCCGAGAAGCTGGCGGAACTCGGCGAAGCCACGGAAGGCAAGTAGCGCAGGGCGGAGGATTGTTCTGTGGCCGCCCGGCGCCCGCTTCACAGGGGCGGCGGGGTCATTGCGCCGAGGTCCGGCAGACGGTGCGGGTGGTAGGTCGCCAGGGCCGCGCCGGTGAGCCACCAGCCGCGGTGGACCAGGGCCCGGCACAGGGGTTCGTCGAGCCGGTCGAACACGGTCGGTACGAGGGACAGGTCACGGCCGTCGTAGGCGCGGTGCTCGGGAAAGGCCTCCCGCCACGTGTCCAGGCGCCCGGGGCCGTGGTCGGGGAAGTCCGTGGCCAGGGCCATCAGAACGCCTCGGCGGGAGCCGGGAGGCACCGGTTCGCCGGGCCCGGCGCCGTGACCGCGCTGGAAGCGCTCGACCATCAACCGGGTACGCAGCGCCGTACTTTGGCGGTACAGCAGAGAGTTGGCGCGGGCCAGGTCCCGGACGATCGGCAGCCCGCCGTACGCTCCCGGACGCAACAGCCCGCCGGAGTTGAGGACGAGCAGGAAGACCTCGCGGTAGCGCTCGCTGTCGAGAGCCTCCGAGCCGGTGTTGTCGTAGACACCGCCGTCGAGGAGGGCGGGTGCGTCGGTGGCGCAGGGAAAGTCCGCGCGGTGAAGGACCAGGGGCGGGAAGGCGCCGGGGACCGCGGCCGAGGCGGCGACCGCGACGCTGAGCCTCAGGCCCGTTCGGGCCGTCGGGGTCAGACCGATGGTGTAGTCGCCGTGGACGTCACGTTCGAAGGTGAAGCGGGCCCCCGTCGTGAGGTTGGCGGCGTTGAGGATCCACCGGACCTGCGGGTCGAGATCCGCCAGCTCGATGCCGTCGAAGAACCACTCGTCCAGGCGCCGGGCGAGGAGCTCGGTGCGGGTCGCGGAACCCACGGTCCGCCACAGACCGCGCAGAAGTGCCTTCTTGAGCGAGCGGGAGCTGATCTTACTGATCGTCGGGTCGGTGAGCAGTTCGTCGACCGCCTCCGGGGTGAAGCCCCGCCGTCTCAGGGCGGGCCACCGGGCGGCCAGCAGGCCGTTGGCGATCGAACCCCCGGACACCGACGACGCGTAGCGCAGCTCGGGCATCATCCTCGCGTCGGCGACGAAGCGCAGGACGCCCAGTGCGGCGAGCGTCGCCCGGAAGCCGCCTCCGGAGAGCGCGACGGCGACCGGGGCGTCTGCCGGGGGCGGCGGGGCGGGGCGCAGGGTGTCACCGCAGGGCCGCGCGCGCAGGCCGGTGCCGCCGGCGGGGGAGTCCACGGCCCAGCGGCTGTCGGTATGGCGGGAGCGGGTCATGGCCGCTCGCCCACCTCTATGACCTCGGCGAGGTCCGCGGGCGGGCGGACCCCGACCGTGAAGCGCCGGTGGTGGTGGAGCTCCGCGAGGGTGTCCTCGGCGAAGTCGATCCGGTTCGTCAGATGGATGGTGTACTCGTCGTCGCGGTCCCGTGACTCGACCAGCATGCGCAGGGTGTCCTCGCTGGGATGATGGTGTTTCACCCCGTCGGCCGAGATGACGTAGTGGTCGGCGTGGACCTGGTCGAAGAAGTCGCTCTCCACATTGCGGTCGCTGCCGTGATGGGGCAGTTTCAGCAGGTCGACGTGGAGCGGGCGGGCGCCGTCCAGCAGCCCGGTGTCGCGCAGCCCCGCCAGGATGCGGTCGCCCCTGGCGTCGCCGGTGAGCAGTGCGGTGCTTCCGCGGTGCTTCAGCAGCAGGACGATGCTGGACAGATTCGGTATGGAACCGTCCGTGTAGGACGAGGTGATGACGCCGGGGTCCTGGAGCCGGCGCGCCGTCAGCCAGCGGTCGGCCAGTTCCTCCAGTGCCGTCCCGTCCGGGGCGACCACGGTGACGTGCAGCTGGTCCAGGGTCGCCGCCCCGCCCGTGAGGAGCGGCCCGTCGAAGAGGGGATTGCCGTCCAGCCCCAGGGCGGCCGCCGCGTCCCGGATGGCGCGTCCTTGGTTGTAACTGGCCCGGACGGCACCGCTCTCGGCGCTCGCGCGGTCGACGAGCTCCCGCGCCGAGGCACTCAGGCCCTCCTCCTGGTGGTCCACCAGTTCCTCCACCGAGTTGAACCAGACCTTCCGCACGGCGAAGGGATCGGCCTCCTGGTCGTCCCTGGCGTGCTGTATCCGCCGGAGCAACTTGAGGACCCCGACGGCGTGGTCGTCGTCGACGTGGGACAGGCAGACGACGTCGATCCGCGGGACGCCCCGGGCGTCCACGGGCAGCTGTGACAGCCGCTCGCGCAGGGACGTCTCGTACACCTGGCTGGGACCGCCGTCGACGAGCATGACCCGCTCGTTCGCCCCCCACCGGACCAGGAAGGAATCGCCGTGCCGGGCGTTGAGGAAGTCGAAGGTGAACATGAACCGCTCCTTCGGGGGCTCGGCGCTCTCAGACGGACTGCATCGCCCGCAGGACGTCGACCAGGCCGGATCCCTGGTAGTGCCGTTCCCGGCCCAGATCCGTCGCCGTCGCGCACAGGATCTGCTTGATCCGCTCCGGGCGCCCGATCAGCTCCCGGTTGCGGGCCAGCAGCATCGCGGCGGCCCCGCTGACGTGCGCCGCCGCCTGACTGGTGCCGTGCAGCGCGGCGATGCCCTGATCGGGCACGGGCCCGTCGATGTCCTCGCCCGGTGCCAGCAGGTCCGGCTTGGGCCGGCCGTCGCCGGTGGGGCCGCGGCTGGAGAAGTAGCTGACCCCATGGCGGTGCGGGTTGGTGCGATGGGTGGAGCCGACCGTGATGACGGACTCCGCGTTGCCGGGGTCGGAGATGCTCGCACCGCGGTAGTCGCGCCCCAGTGTGCGTACGGCTCCGGCGTACCCGGAGTTCCCGGCAGCGGCGACGACCACGACCCCCGACCGGACCAGGCGGTCGCACTCGATGCACACCGGGGTCCACCCGGTGGAGTGGCTGGCCACGTCGTGCGGCACCGACAGGCTGATGTTGACCCCGGCGATGACGAACCGTCCCGCCTGTTCGTTGATGTACCGGATGGCCTGAAGGGCCGTCACGATGGAGAACTCGTCGCCCGTCCCCTCGTCGCCGAGGACCCGGAAGTCGTACAGCTGGATCCGCGGGCAGATGCCGCGGAACTCCTCCTCGGGGCGCGGCCACCAGCCGCCGATGATCCCGGCGATGTGCGTGCCGTGCGGGTCGAGCGGGGTGGTGTACCGCTGGTGGCGCGGGACCTCGGCGGGCTGTGTGGTGGCCGGCGCCGCGGCGAGGTCGATCTCGGCGTACGGCAGGGCCTTGGGCCAGTCGATCCGGCCGTCGTTGAGGGCGTCGAGGGACAGGGATCTGCGTACGCCGACGAAGTTGAACGCGCGAGGGATGCGCGAGTGGCGCGGCACCGGCTGCGGTGTGGCCGTGGTGTCCCAGTCGTAGAAGGCCGGGTGCCGTGCGTCGATGCCGCTGTCGACCACGGCCCAGCCGATGGAACTGCAGTTCACCGAGAAGACCTGCTCGGCGGCGTCGGCCTTGATGGTGGCGCGGGACCGTACGACCGCGGAGGAGGCCTGCCGGTTGGCGGTCACGGAGAGGATGGGATACCGCTGCCTGCGGTCGAGGACACCCTGCGCGGCCGGATCCGCGGGGGGTGCGGTGTCGGACGGTTCCAGGTGGACGCCGATCAGCATCTCGGCGATCTCCGCGCTGACCCCGGGGTCCGGCGACGGCCTGCCGCGCAGCGCCGGACTCGACTCGGTGACGATCGCGCTCAGCAGCCTGAGGAACCACCTCTGGTGGCGGGTGCGCTCCTGCCGTCGCGCGGAGTTGTCGTGGACGTCACTGGCCCGCTCGGGAACGCCGCCCGGCTGCGCCGAGGCGGGAGGGTCGTCGCGCAGCGCGTCCTCGATGCCGGCGCCGCCCTGCCGCTGCGCCAGGTCGTGCGCGTCGCGAAGGACGCGGTTGAGATTGGTCTTCGGCAGCACGGTCTGGACGAGCTCGCGCAGGGTCAGCTTCGCCGCGATGAAGCTGCCCGACGCGATCGGCTGGCAGTCGTCCGTCATGCGCAGGTTCCTGAAGCGCTGGAGGATCTGCTGGACGCCGTACTCCTCGTTGATCGCGAGGATCAGGTCCTCCCGCCGCGACTGAGCCGCGTCCTCGGGAGGCTGAGCGAGGGCCAGCAGGGCGTCGAACCGTACGGGGCAGTCCGTCGCCCAGGGGACGGGACGGGGGCCCTTGCCGTAGAAGAGTTCCTCGAGTCTGTTCCGGTCCATCTGTCCTCGCCCTGGCTCAGGTGCCGGTGCGGATGCCGATGAAGCGCTCTCGCCCTCAGTGTGGGGCGCGGGACAAGGGCTGCACAGGGCAGAAGGGACCACACGCGGCGGGGCAGTGTTACCCCGGCCAGGGGCCGGTGGGGATGATGGCGTGGGTCAGGGCGAAGCGGGTGAGGTCGGCCCGGCGTCGGGAGCCGATCTTGTCCCGGAGGCGGTCCAGATGGGAGTGCACGGTGTGCTCGCTGATGCCGAGCCGGAGCGCGATGGCGTGGTCGGTCTCACCGTGGGCGACCAGTTCCAGGATCTGGCGTTCACGGTCCGTGACGTGACACGACGGCTCTGTGTCCGGTCGTACGGCGAGTTCCGCGGAGATGTACGAGCAGCCGTCGGCGACGAGCCGGATCGCGGCCAGCAGCTCGCCCTCGTCGGCGTGGCGGTCGAGGCAGCCACGGGCGCCGGCGCGCAGCGTGGGCACCGCGCGGCCGTCCCGCGCGGTGGCGAAGACCAGGACCTCGATGTCCTCGGCGGCCAGCTGCCCCACCGCCTCCGCCAGACAGACCGGGGGCAGCTGGAGGTCCACGAGCGCGATGTCCCCCTGGCGCAGGCTGTGCGCGGCCTCGTCAGCGGACCGGGTGACGAGCGCGAGCGCGAGGTCGTCGGCGCCTTCGACGACATGCGCCACGCCGGTGCGGAACAGCGGACAGTCGCCTACGACGGCGACACGCCTGGCCTCCGCACTCATCGGCACCTCACTTCCACCCGGGCCGGCGCCCCGGGCGCGGGCATGGGCTGACAGCTCCAGTGTTGTGGGTCCGCGGCGGTCCGGCACGCCGAGGCGCGGGGACACGGGCCAGGAGCAACCGGCGCTGTTGCGTGAGCGCGGGCGACTTGGCGGCCGGCGGGCCGGACGGTGGCGTCGGGGTGTGCAGGACGGGGTCGATGTGGGAGTCGGGCCGTCGTGACATGAGGTAGAGTTGATCACGAGCTGGTCGCCGCAACTCGCTTCGCCCGGTGCTGCGTTGGTGGTCCAAGGAAAGACGCCCCGCTTCCTGCGGGGAGATGCAGGTGCAAGGCCTGCCCGGCGCTCCGAATGGGGCCTGTCCGCAAGCGGACAGGCCCCATAGCTTTGCCCGCACGCGCTGAACGGGGCCGCCCCCTCGGAGCGCCCTCGGCCGGGACGGCCTGCCGGGGCGCTCAAGGGGGAGCGGCGGTGCGGTCGCGCGCCTCCGGTCAGCCGTTGGCGAGGAGTTCGAGGGTGTCGATCACGCGGTTGGAGAAGCCCCACTCGTTGTCGTACCAGGCGACGACCTTGACGTGGCGGCCGTCGACGCGGGTCAGGGCCGAGTCGAAGATCGACGAGGCGGGGTTGCCCACGATGTCGGAGGAGACCAGCGGGTCCTCCGAGTACTCCAGGACACCTGCGAGCGGCCCGTCCGCGGCGGCGCGGTAGGCGGCGAGCACGTCCTCGCGGGTCACGTCCCGGGCGACGGTCGTGTTGAGCTCGACGATCGAACCGACCGGCACCGGTACGCGGATCGAGTCGCCCGACAGCTTGCCGTCGAGGTTCGGCAGCACCAGGCCGATCGCCTTGGCGGCGCCGGTCGTGGTCGGCACGATGTTGACGCCGGCGGCCCGGGCGCGACGGGCGTCGCGGTGGGGACCGTCCTGGAGGTTCTGCTCCTGGGTGTAGGCGTGCACCGTCGTCATGAACCCGTGCTCGATGCCGGCCAGGTCGTCGAGCACCTTGGCCAGCGGCGCGAGCGCGTTGGTGGTGCAGGAGGCGTTGGAGACGATCGTGTGCAGCTCGGCGTCGTAGGTGTCGGAGTTGACTCCGTACGCGAGCGTGACGTCGGCGCCGTCCGACGGCGCGCTGACGAGCACCTTGCGGGCGCCCGCGTCGAGGTGGGCGCGGGCGGCCTTGGCCGAGGTGAAGCGGCCGGTGGCCTCCAGGACGATGTCGACGCCGAGGTCGGCCCACGGCAGCTGTGCCGGTTCGCGTTCGGCCAGCACGGTGATCCGACGGCCGTCGACGACAAGGGTGTTGCCGTCGACGGTCACGGGGCGACCGAGGCGGCCGGCCGTGCTGTCGAAGGCGAGCAGCCGGGCGAGCGCGGCGGGCTCGGTGAGGTCGTTGACGGCGACGATCTCGAGGGCGCTGTCGCGCTCCAGGAGCGCGCGCAGCACGTTGCGTCCGATGCGGCCGAAACCGTTGATGGCGATGCGAGTCATGAGTGAGGTCCCTTCCCTTCGCCACCCCAGCCTCGCGCGCGGCACGTCCCGCTGACAGTGGCGAGATCGCCATGGTTCAAAAGGATCTCGCCACCGCCGTTGTCGCAGCCGCCTCCGCTGTCGTCCTCGGACTACTCACCCCGCGTGAAGGTGCGCCGGTACTCGCTCGGTGTGGTGCCGAGGATGCGCTGGAAGTGCAGGCGCAGGTTCGCCCCGGTGCCGAGGCCCACGTCGTCGGCGATCTGTTCCACGCTGCGCTCGGAGCGTTCGAGCAGTTCGCGGGCCAGGTCGATGCGGGCGCGCATCACCCACTGCATCGGCGTGTAGCCGGTCTCCTCGACGAAGCGCCGGGAGAACGTGCGCGCGGAGACCCCGGCCTGCCGGGCCAGGATGTCCAGGGTGAGGGGCTCGCCGAGCCGGTGCAGCGCCCACTCGCGGGTGGCGCCGAAGCGCTCGCCGAGCGGTTCGGGGACGCTGCGCGGCACGTACTGGGCCTGGCCGCCGCTGCGGTAGGGGGCCGCCACCAGACGGCGGGCCGCGTGGTTGGAGGCGGCCACGCCGAGGTCGCCGCGCAGGATGTGCAGGCACAGGTCGATGCCGGAGGCGGCGCCGGCGGAGGTGAGCACGCTGCCCTCGTCGACGAACAGCACGTTCTCGTCGACCTGCACGAGCGGGTGGCGGGCCATGAGCGCGCGTGTGTAGTGCCAGTGCGTCGTGGCGCGTCTGCCGTCGAGCAGGCCGGTGGCGGCGAGCGCGAAGGCGCCCGTGGAGATGGCGGCGAGCCGTGCGCCCCGGGCGTGGGCGGCGATCAGCGCGTCGACGACGGGCCGCGGCGGGTCCTCGCGGTCGGGGTGCCGATAGCCGGGGACGAAGACGATGTCGGCCCACGCCAGGGTGTCGAGGCCGTGGGCGACGGCGTACGACAGACCGTCGCCGCCGGTCACCAGCCCCGGTGCCGCCCCGCACACCCGCACCTCGTACGGCATGCTCGCGCGGGTCGTGAAGACCTGGGCGGGGATTCCGACGTCGAGCGGCTTCGCCCCTTCGAGCACGAGGACGGCGACGCGATGCAGGGGCGTGGCTGGCATGGGAAGAGGCTACGTCGGGTCCCCGGCGCTCCCTGACAGCCCGTCACCGCACGTGAAGGGCTACGTCAGGCCTTCGACGGTCCCGGACTGCCCGTCGCTGCCCCGCGGGGACCACACCTGGGTGTCTGAAGGCCTCGGCGAAGGGCTACGTCGGTTCCTCGCCGTTCCCTGACTGCCCGTCACCGCACCCCCGGGGAGCACACCTGGTGTCTGAAGGCCCCGCTGAAGTGGCCGCTTCCCACGCGGCCGAGTCGGTGGCCCGCCTCCCGCCGGGGGGTGCCCCCCGGCGTGCCCTGCGGCTGCCCCCACCCGCGAACCGGCGGTCAGCCCGAGTGACCCCGCCGGGGCGCGTGCCTAGCGTTGTGGCGCATGGCATCCTCCCGCATCACCTCGACGCTGGGCAGGCGGGCCGGTGTGGCGGCCCTGCTGGCCGCCCTGGTCGTGCCCGTCGCTCCGGCCGTCGCGCAGCCGTCCCCGGCCGGGCAGCACGCCGACTGCGGACCGGGCGACGAACTGCGCCGGGCCCTACGGACCCTCACGGATCGCGACCGGATCACCGGGGCCGCCGTGCTGGTCACCGACACCGCCCCCGGCGCCCCCTGCCCGACCCGGACCGCGACCGCCGGGACCGCCGACCTCGGCACCGGGCGCCCCATGAACACCACCGATCGATTACGCGCGGGCAGCGTCACCAAGACCTTCACCGCGACGGTCGTGCTCCAACTCGCCGCAGAGCGCCGCATCGCGCTCGACGCCCCCGTGGAGCGCTACCTGCCCGGACTGATCCGGCGCGGCGGCTACGACGGCCGCCGGATCACCGTACGGCAGCTGCTGCGGCACACCAGCGGGCTGCCCGACTACCTCGACGCGCCCGAGTGGGAGCACTTCGAAGCCCTCCGATACCGGCACTTCGAACCGCGCGAACTCGTCGCCCGCGCCCTCGACCTGCCGCGCCCTAAGGAGGCATGGCACTACGCCACCACCAACTACCTGCTCGCGGGCCTGATCATCCGCGAGGTCACCGGTCACTCACCGGAGGCGGAGATCACCCGCCGCGTGATCCGGCCCCTGAAGCTGCGCGACACGTACTGGCCCGGGGACGACCCCCGCATCCACGGCCCGCACTCGCGCAGCTACTTCACCGCCGAGGACGGCCGCCTCGCCGACGGCACCGAGTGGAACACGACCTTCGGCGGCGTCGGCGGCGCCCTGGTCTCCACGCCCGCCGACCTGACCCGGTTCGTCACCGCGCTGTTCGGCGGCCGTCTGCTGCCGCCCGCCCAACTGGCCGACATGCGGCGGACGGTGGCCGCCGACCCCGAGCGGCTGTGGCCCGGCGCCCGCTACGGGCTCGGCCTGATCGCCTCCCCGCTGCGCTGCGGCGGGCTGTGGTGGGGCCACGCCGGGACCGTGCCCGGAGGCCATCGCGCGCTGGCCGCCATGGGCCCCGGCGGGCGGAGCGTCGCGGTCGCACTCACCAAGGTGCCGGACACGCTCCAGAGCGAACAGGCCTTCCTGGAGCTGGTCCAGGCCGCGCTGTGCGAAGGGCGGCCCTCCGAAGGAACCGAACCGGCCGACGGCACGGAAGCGACAGAAGGGGAACACCAGTGATCCGCTCAGCCCGTTCGCAGCAGGGCACTTCGAGGACGGCGAGGAAAGCCGCGCTGGGGCTGGCCGCCACGGCACTCGCTCTGACCGCACTGCCCGCCACGGCCCTTCCGGCCCAGGCGGCCGCCGACCCGCTCGCGCGCTATCACCACCAGCGCCTGGACTGGAAGAGCTGCGTGCTCGGCTCGGACGACGCGATCGGCAAGGAGTTGGAACAGGCCGGCGCCCGATGTGCCGACGTGACCGTGCCGTTGGACTACGGCGATCCCGGCGGCCGGACGATCACCGTCGCGATCTCCCGGATCCGCGCCACCGACACCGGCCACCGCGTCGGTCCGCTGTTGCTGAACGGCGGTGGCCCCGGCGGGCAGACGCTCGGCGACCCGCCGTGGGTGCGCCAGGCGATGCAGGACGTCGGCGCCCGCTATGACGTCGTGGGCGTGGATCCCCGCTTCGTCGGCCGCAGCACCCCGCTGGACTGCAAGTGGCCGACCGGCTCCGCGTTCCGCGGTGCGGGCGTCGACCGCGCCGGCTTCGACCGCGTGGCGGCGTTCTCCGAGGACCTCGCCCGGCGCTGCCGGCAGCACGCGGGGGACGTGCTGCCGTACGTCACCACCCGCAACACCGCGCGGGACATGGACGTCATCCGTGCCGCGCTCGGTGAGCGGCGGATCTCCTACCTGGGCTACTCGTACGGCAGTTACCTCGGCGAGGTGTACGCCACGATGTTCCCCTCCCGTACCGACCGGGTCGTCCTGGACGGTGTCATAGACCCGGACCGGTACGGTCCCCGGCTGCTGCGGGGCACCGAGAAGGCCAACCGCCACGCACTGCGGGACTGGGCCTCCTGGGCCGCCGCCCGTGACACGACCTACGGAATGGGCCGTACCCCAGGAGCGGTCCTGGCGTCCGTGGACCGGATCCAGGCGGCCGCCGCCCGCACACCACTGAGGATCGGAGACCACCGGGTGGACGAGCACCACGTCCCCCTCGTCGTCATGAACGGCCTCTCGCAGGACAACGACACCGCCTACGGAGAGTTCGCGCAGGGCGTGCGGGACATGCTGCGGGCGGCGCAGGGGCGACAGGTCACCCCGTCGCCGTGGCTCGCCGGGGCTCTCGCGTTCATGCTGACCGGTGCCGACTCGCACTACGGCAGCGTCCAGACGGCGATCCTCTGCGGTGACATCGCCGCGCCGCGGGACCGGGAGGTCTACTGGCGCGACATCCAGCACGCCCGCGCCCGGGACGCGCTGTTCGGCCCCGTCGCCCAGAACCTCAACCCCTGCGCCTTCTGGGACCGGCCCCGCGAGCGTCCGACCACCGTCAGGGACGACCTCCCCGCCCTGCTCGTCAACGCCACCGGGGACCCGCGCTCCACCTACGAGGGCGCCACCGCGATGCACCGGGCGTGGCCCTCGTCCCGCCTGGTCACCCTGCGCGGAGCCGACCAGCACGCGGTGTACGGCGTCCACGGCACCGCCTGTGTCGACGCCACGGTCAACGCCTACCTCGCCACCGGCCGCCTCCCGGCGAGGGACGTCACGTGCGAGGCGCACGACCGGTGAGCGCACAGGGGCGGAAAGGCGTCCGGGGGGCAGGGGCATCGCCCCGGCATCATCGGGTCTCCCGCCCCTGCCCGACGGTGGCCGGACCCCTGCGGGCCGGCCACCGTCGATGCGTACCGCTCGCCTACGGGGCCATCTCGTACGCGCCGGCCAGTGCCTCGACGCGCTGCCAGACGCGTTCCGTGCGTGCCGTGTCGACGACCGGCCGGCGGACCGCGCCCAGCGCCCACTCCTGCTGCCGCTCGGTCGCGGAGTCCTTGCCGTGGAGTTCGACGGCATGGCCGGAGAAGTCGCGTACCAGGACGGCGAAGAGTTCGTCGAGGACGTCCTCGTCGAGGCCGGTGAGGGCGGCCTGCTCCAGGACGAGCTGGGCGTGCACGACGAGTGCGAAGAGCTGGCCTATGGACAGGACGAGATCGAGGTCGCGGCTCTGGTCCGCGTCGGGCCCGGCGGTTGCGACGAACTCGCAGAGCGCCTCGGCCTGTTCGCGCAGCCGGGCGACGTTGGGGAGGTGGGCGTACGTGTCGAAGGCCGGGCGCCAGTCGTGGAAGCGCACGGAGCCGAGGCCGCGGGCGGGGCCCTGGCGGAACAGGAAGTCGTCGTCGGCCGCGTCGAGTCGGGTGGGCACGCTCGGGTAGTCGGCCGGGTCGAGGAGGTGGTTGCGCAGGAACTTGAGGATCAGCGCCAGGTTGACGTGGACGGTGCCCTCCAGCTTCGGCAGGCCGCGGATCTCGACGGCGGCCTGGGCGAAGTAGTTGTCCTTCTCGAAGCCCTTGGCGGCGATGACGTCCCACATCAGGTCGATGACCTTCTCGCCCTCCGTGGTCACCTTCATCTTCGTCATCGGGTTGAACAGCAGGTAGCGGCGGTCGTCGGGGCCGGCGGAACGGAAGTAGTCGACGGCGCGGTCGCTGAACTGCTTCATGCCGACGAGCCGGACGTAGGCGTCGGTCAACTCGCGGCGCACGTGCGGAAAAGCGGTGACGGGGCGGCCGTACAGGACGCGGTGGTGGGCGTGGGTGACGGCCTCGTACATCGCGTGCTCGCAGATGCCGATCGAGGCGGTGCACAGGTTGAACTTGCCGACGTTGACCGTGTTGAGGGCGGCGTCGAAGGCGGCCCGGCCGGTGTGCAGGACGTCCTCGGCCGCGACGGGGTAGTCCGCCAGGCGGAACTCGCTGACGAACTTGGAGGAGTCGACGACGTTCTTGACCAGGTGGTAGTTCGGGTGGCGGCTGTCGGCCGCGAAGAACACATAGCCGTCGGGGCCCTCGACGTCGGTGCGGCGGCCGAAGACGGAGACGAGTCCGGCGGCGTTGCCGTTGCCGATGTAGTACTTGGAGCCGGTGGCGCGGAAGCCGCCGTCGCCGTCGGGTTCGAGGAGCATGTCGGTGGAGTAGATGTCGGCCCCGTGGGCCTTCTCGGACAGGCCGAACGCGAACACCTCTCCCTGGGCGAGGAGTTCCGCGGCGCGGGCGCGGGCGGCGGCGTTCTCGCTCTGCCAGACCGGGCCGAGACCGAGGATGGTGACCTGCCAGGCGTACCAGTAGTCCAGGCCGTAGAAGCCGAGGATCTCGTTGAGGGCGGCGATGCGGGCGGTGTCCCAGCGCTTGTCCGGCTCTTCCGGTCCGGCGGCGGCGGCCGGCGTCAGGAAGGTGGCGAAGAGGTTCTCCTTCGCGGCGAAGGCGAGGAAGTCCCCGAGCCAGGCGCGGGTGCGGTAGTCCTCGATCAGCTGTCGCTTGCCGCGCTCCTCGAACCAGTCGACGGTGGCACGCAGCAGGCGGCGTGTCTCGGGGTCGAAGTGCGCGGGGTCGTACGTGCGCGGGTTGAAGAGCAGCTGGTCAGCCATGGTGAGGGTCTCTTTCGACAGACGGGCGGACGGGAATCGTGGAACCGTGGGACAGGGCGCGGGGGAGAGTGGGGTCGGGCGGCGGTCAGTGGCTCGGGCCGAAACGGGCCAGCGTGGTGAGCACGTCGTCCAGCCAGCCGATCATCATGCGCTCGTAGGCGATGCCGCCGCGCAGGACGACGTGCTGGAGCTCTCGCTCCGGGTCGAGCGGTGCCCTCGCGGCGGCCGCGCTCGCCTCGGGCCCGGTGAAGTCCCGCTCCTCGCCCGCGAGATAGTGCTTCAGCCGCTCCTGGTGCGCCTGCCGGTGCCGCTCCACCTCGCGCACGAGCGCGGCGGGGTCGTCGAAGGCGGCGCCCCGGATCTTCACCGCCAGGTCGTGGCGGACGCTTTCCGGCTCGATCGGGTCGTGCAGCCAGGAGGACAGCGCGGCGCGGCCGAGGTCGGCGACGGAGTACTCCTTCTTGTCCGGCCGGCCTTGCTGCGGGACGTCCCGGACGTCGACCCAGCCGTCGTTCTCCATGCGCTTGAGCACGCGGTAGATCTGCTGGTGGGTGGCGGTCCAGAAGTAGCCGATGGACCGCTCGAAACGGCGGGCCAGCTCGTAGCCGGAGCCCGGCTTCTCCAGGAGCGACACCAGGATCGCGTGTTCGAGCGCCATGGCACCGATCGTGCTATGCAACTCGTTGCATAGCAAGTCCCACCCGCCTCGATGCGACGTGGGTCACCCCGGGGTGGCGGAGCGAACCGCCCCCACACGGACCCCGCCCGGCAGGGGTGCGAGTTCCTGCCGACCACGAAACGTTGCGCTGACTGTCGACGGACGAGCCGTTGTTGGACATTCTTTCAACAACGACGTCCCGACGTAACGCGAGGGACAGCTGCATCCGGGGTGGTGATGGGTGTGAACGACGACACGCGCGGCGCCTTTCCGGTCCGCACCGTCGGTGTGGCCGGGCTCGGCCCGCCGGGGGCCCGCGCCCTGCCGCCCGCGCCCTGCGCCACCATCGCGCCGCGCGCCCGCGACGCGGCGTCCCGACGGGCCCTGGCGCACGGTCAGGAGCAGTTGCGCGACGGCCCCGTGGCCGATGCCTGCTCGGCGCTGCTCCGTGCCGCCGCCGGGCTGCGCGAGACCGACCCCGCGACGGCACGCCGCGCCCTGCTGGCAGCGGCGTCGGCGGCCTGGGCCGCCGGTGACCAGGACACCTACCGGCGCGTCTTCACGGTGGGCCCCTGCCACGCCTGCGGTGCCGACCGCGCGTCCGCACTGTGCGCCCCGGGATGCCCCGAGGCCGGCTGGAGAGCCCATTGGATCGGCATGAGCGCGGTGGTCGAGGGGGACTTCCCTCGCGCCGGCGCGGTCCTGGAACCCCGGCTGCGACAGGTCACGACCCGCGCGGACACCGAGGAGCTCTGCGAGGCCGGCAGCGTGGCCCTCCTCCTGGGCAGGCTGCCCCTGGCGCGCAGGCTCCTGAGCCTCGCCCTGGCGTCCGCGCGCTCGGCGGGAGCGGAGACGGCGGTCCCGGGCATCCTCGCGCACCTCGCCTGCGCCGAGCTGCGGGAGGGACGCCACCCCCAGGCCCGCGCCCACGCCGAGGAGGGGCTGGTGCTGGCGCGGAGATTCGGTCAGCGCAACGTCGCCGCCGAACTGTCGGCCGTACGCGCGCTCGTGGTGTCCATGGCGGGTGACCTGCCCACGGTGCGCGCCCAGGTGGCGGACGTCATGGCGGTGGCGCAGCCGCACGGGCTGGCCCAGGCCGCGTTTCTCGCCGCGTGGGCGCAAGCGCGCGCGGAACTGGGGGCGGGCAAGGTCGAGCGGGCTGCCGCCCGGCTGGCTCCGCTGGTCCAACCCGGCGCCCGGCAGGGCCACTTCGGGCTGTGGTTCCTGGCCGTGCCCTGCTTCGTCGAGGCCTGCGTCCTGTCCGACCAGGCCCCCGACGCCACCGGGATGGTCGACCTGTTCGCCGTCTGGGCGGATCTCGGCGCCGACCCGCAGGCACCGGCACAGCTGGCGCGGTGCCGCGCGCTCCTGGCGTCCGCGGACCGCAGCGAGGAGCTCTACCGCGCCGCGCTCGCCCACCACGAGCGGGCGTCAGGGCCGTACGAGCACGCGCGCACCCACCTGGCCTTCGGCATGTGGCTGCGGCGTCGACGACGGCCCACCGAGGCCCGTACCCAGTTGCGCGCCGCGCTGATGGGTTTCGAACACTGCGGCGCCGGGCTCTGGGCGAAGCGGGCGGGCGCGGAGCTCCGGGCGGCCGGCGAGGTGACCGGAGCGGGCGAGACGGGGCTGCTGTCCTCGCTCACACCGCAACAGGTGCGTATCGCCCGGGACGTGGCGCACGGCGCGACGAACAAGGAGATCGCCGCGGAACTGTCCATCAGCATCCGGACCGTCGAGTACCACCTGCGCAACGTCTTCGCGCAGCTGGGCGTCCGGTCGCGCACCGGACTCGCGCATCTGCTGGCGAACGTCGACACGGACGAGGACGAGGAGCAGGTCCGGGCCTGGGAACAGCCCGAGCCGAGTTAAGGCGTCGCGGGGCGCGTGGGTGCCCTGGGGCATGACTGGTGATTCCACGGATGACCGGCTTCCGGTTGGCTCCTACGTTGTTCACCGCCGGATGACTCGTGTCACGCCGGGCGACCGCGCCCTTCCCGCGGCGGTCGCCGCCAGGCCCGCGGGCGCCGGAACCCTCACCCTCGAAGGAGCCGTGATGAGCGACGACCCTGAGACCTTCCGTCCCCCGAGCACCCCGCACCCCCGCCACCGGCGCCGCCGTTTCGGGCGCCTCGCCTCCGGCGCCGCCACGGCCGCGGCGCTCGTCGGCCTGCTGACCTCGCAGACCGGGGGAGCCCAGGCGGCCGAGAACCCGTACGAGCGGGGCCCGGCGCCCACCCGGGCCAGCATCGAGGCCAGTCGGGGCCCCTACGCCGTGTCGCAGACCAGCGTGTCGCGCCTCGCGGTGAGCGGGTTCGGCGGCGGCACCATCTACTACCCGACGAGCACCGCCGACGGCACGTTCGGGGCCGTCGCGGTGTCACCGGGCTACACCGCCTACCAGTCCTCGATCGCCTGGCTCGGCCCGCGGCTCGCCTCCCAGGGCTTCGTCGTCTTCACGATCGACACCCTGACCACCTCCGACCAGCCGGACAGCCGAGGCACGCAGCTGCTGGCCGCGCTGGACTACCTGACCCAGCGCAGCACGGTCCGCGGCCGCGTCGACGCCTCACGCCTCGGGGTGATGGGCCACTCCATGGGCGGCGGCGGCACCCTCGAAGCGGCCAAGTCCCGTCCCTCTCTTCAGGCCGCCATCCCCTTGACCGCATGGAACCTGGACAAGACCTGGCCGGAGGTCAGGACACCCACCCTGGTCGTCGGCGCCGACGGTGACACCATCGCGCCCGTGGCGACGCACTCCGAGCCGTTCTACGCGAGCCTGCCGTCCACCACCGACCGCGCCTACATCGAACTGCGGGGCGCGACCCACTTCACCCCGAACTCGTCCGACACGACGATCGCGAAGTACAGCATTTCCTGGCTGAAGCGGTTCATCGACAACGACACCCGCTACGAGCAGTTCCTCTGCCCGCTCCCGGCCGTCAGCCTGTCGATCGCCGAGTCCCGCGGCAACTGCCCGCACACCTCCTGATCCCCGGCCCCGGGGTCCCACACGCTGTCGCCGTCGCACGGTCGTTTCCCGGCCGCGCGGCGGCGACAGCGCCGTCATGCCCGCTGTGGGTGCGACACCACGGGGTCGGGGCGGTCCGTGAGGTGATCTACGGCTCCGAGTGGGCACCCGCACAGGTGGCCCGTCTCCGCCGGTCAGGTGACGGGGTCCGCCTGCGCGGCGGGCCGGACCGCACTCGGCGGCGGGGCGGGCACGATGCTCGACCAGGTCAGCGCCGACCTGCGCGGCAACCTCGCCCCCGACACCAGCCCACCCCGCACCAGAGGAACGCCATGACATCGACCAGCCCGTCCTCTCCCCGCGGCACCGCCCTCCTCGCCGACCCCCTGCTCAACAAGGGCACCGCCTTCAGCACCGAAGAGCGTGCCGAACTCGGCCTGGACGGCCTGCTGCCACCGGCCACGGAGACCCTGGAGGAGCAGGCGAACCGCGCGTACGAGGCACTCCTCGGGTACGACAAGCCGCTCAACCGGCACATCTACCTGCGGCAGTTGCAGGACACCAACGAGGTCCTCTTCTACGCCCTCCTCACCCGGCATCTGGAGGAGCTGCTGCCGATCGTCTACACCCCGACGGTCGGCGAGGCCTGCCGCCGCTTCAGCGAGATCTACCGCAGGCCGCGCGGACTGTTCCTCACCTACGAGGACCGGCACCGCTTCCGCGAGATCCTGCGCAACCGGCCGGGCCGGGACGTGGACGTCATCGTCGTCACCGACGGCCAGCGCATCCTCGGCCTGGGCGACCAGGGGGTGGGCGGCATGGGCATCCCGATCGGCAAGCTCAGCCTCTACACCGCCATCGGAGGCATCCATCCGGCGCGCACCCTGCCGATCCTGCTGGACGTCGGCACCGACAACGAGGACCTGCTGGCCGGCGAACACTACCTCGGCCGCCGACGCCACCGAGTCACCGGCGCCGAGTACGACGAGATGATCGAGTCCTTCGTCGACGCCGTGCGGTCCGAACTCCCCGGCACCCTGCTCCAGTGGGAGGACTTCGCCACCCCCCACGCCCGCCCGATCCTCACCCGCTACCAGGACCAGCTGCTCACCTTCAACGACGACATCCAGGGCACGGCCGCCGTGGCGCTCGGTGCGCTGACCACCGCCACCCGGGTCGCCGGAGCACGGCTGACCGACCACCGCGTCGTGGTCCTGGGCGCCGGATCGGCGGCGATCGGCGTCGCCGACATGATCCGCACGGCACTCGTCGGCGAAGGCCTCACCGAACAACAGGCCGCCGACCGCTTCTGGTTCGTCGACATCGACGGCCTGCTGGTGCGCTCCCGCACCGGGCTCACACCGGAGCAGCGGGTCTACGCGCGCGACGACGAGGAAGTACGACCGTGGGGCGAGGGCGCCCACGACCTGGGCAGGGTCGTCGACGAGGTGAAGCCGACGGTGCTGATCGGACTGTCCACGGCGCACGGCGCGTTCACCGAGCAGATCGTGCGGAGCATGGCCGCGCACGTCGACCGGCCGGTCATCCTGCCGCTGTCCAACCCGACCTCGCACGCCGAGGCCGACCCCGCCGACCTGGCCCGCTGGACCGACGGCAGGGCGCTGATCGCGGCGGGTTCGCCGTTCCCGCCCCTGAAGCTGGGCGAGCGTGAGGTGCCGGTCGCGCAGGCGAACAACGTCTATGTCTTCCCCGCCGTCGGCCTGGGCGTCACCGCGTGCCAAGCCACCCGGGTCACCGACCGGATGATGGTGGCGGCGGCCCGCGCCGTGGGGGAGTGCGCGGTGCGCGCCGGCGACGGCGACGCGACCCCGTTGCTGCCCCCGCTGGCCGGCATGCGGGACGCGGCCCGCGAGATCGCGCTGGCCGTGGCGCAGGCCGCGGTCGAGGACGGCGTCGCCCCCGAGGCCACGGAGGACGAACTGCGCGAAGCCATCGCGCGGACCCAGTGGACCCCGCGTTACCCGTCCTGACACCGCCGCGCACCCCCGGCGTGGATCCCGTGCCGGGCCGTCATGGGATCCCGCCGACCGCGCCAGGCGTGGATCCTGTGCCGGGCCGTCATGGGATCCCGCCGACCGCCCTCTACGCGTCGACGCGCACGCCCAGTTGATCGGCCACGCTGCTCAGGGCCGGCCCCAACGGCAGCGCGACGCGGGTGAGGGCGTGTCGGTCGCCTCGGGTGGGGTCCCGGTTGACGACGAGCACCGGCTTCCCGGCCTCGGACGCCTGGCGGACGAACCGGAGCCCGGACATGACGGTCAGCGAGGAGCCCAGGACCAGCAAGGAGGTTGCCTCACGGACCAGGTGGCGGCAGTGCTCGACCCGTGCCGCGGGGACGGCCTCGCCGAAGAACACCACGTCCGGCTTGAGGATGCCGCCACAGCGCAGGCAGGGCAGCACGCGGAAGTCCCCGACCTGCGCGTCGGTGAGGTCGGCGTCGCCGTCGGGGTTGATTCCCGCTGCCACCGGCTCGAAGCCCGCGTTGGCCTCCTCCAGACGCAGGGCGAGGTCTTGGCGGGAACCGACGGCACCGCAGGACAGGCAGACGACCCGCGCCAGGCTGCCGTGCAGCTCGACGACGTCCGGGGTGCCGGCCAACTGGTGCAGGCCGTCCACGTTCTGCGTGATCACGCCCGTGAGCAGCCCGGACCGTGCGAACGCCGCCACCGCCCGGTGCCCGGCGTTCGGGCGGGCACGGCCGAAGGTACGCCAGCCGAGGTGGCTGCGGGCCCAGTACCGGCGGCGGGCCTGGGCACTGGCGGTGAAGTCCTGGTAGGTCATCGGCGTGTGCCGACCGAGGCTGCCGCCCTCGCCCCGGTAGTCGGGGATGCCCGACTCCGTGGAGATGCCCGCACCGCTGAGCACCAGCACACCCCCGGCCCTCAGGGCGTCGACGACCGGCGCGAGATCCGTGGTGCCGGGCGGCAGATCCTCGTCGGGCGTCCAGCTCAGAGTGGGGCGCATGCGCATGCCGCCAGGGTACGGAACCCGCGGGCGCACCGGCGTCGTGCCCGGGAGGACGCCGCCGGACCGTGTGCGCCGCCCGGGAGAGGGTAGATGGTGGTTTGTCCGGAGCTGCCGCCGGGGCGGTGGCCCGACCTGCGAGGGCCGGGGATCCGCTCGGGTGGCCCAGGGGCACCGGGCGCGGCGAGCGGTGGCGCGGGCAGGAGGCGAAGGACGTGGTGGAGCGGGCCGCGGTGGCGTCGAGGCTGATGCGGCTGATGCAGGACAGCCACTTCGTCACGCTGGAGAAGCTGCCCGCGCTGATCGCCGGGCACTGCGCCGAGGTCGGGCTGCATGACGTGACCGTGTTCGTCGCGGACCTCCGGGAGACGGTGCTGCGCCAGCTCACCGGCGAGGGGCGGACCGCGGGGGAGGGCGGGCAGGAGTTCACCGTGCGGGGCACCCTGCCGGGGCAGGCGTACCAACGGGTGGACCTGCTCGCGCAGACGGACCACGGGGCCGGCGGCCCGCAGCCGCGTCGGCGCTGGTGGGTGGCCGTCACCGACGGTGTGGAGCGGCTGGGTGTGCTGCGTGCCGACACCGAGACCGACGACGAGGCCACCCGTGACGCGGTGCGCGATCTGGCCTCGATGACAGCCCTGCTCCTGTTGAGCAAGCGCTCCTTCAGCGACTCCCTCGCGCGGCTGGTGCGCACCGAGCCGATGAACGTGGCCGCCGAGATGCAGTGGAACCTCACCCCGCCGCCCGCCTTCGCCGGGGCCGAGGCCACCGTCGGCGCGGCGATGGAGCCCGCCTACCAGATCGGCGGCGACGCCTACGACTACGCCGTGGCGGGCAGCGTCCTGCACCTGGGCGTCTTCGACGCCATGGGCCACGACACCACCGCCGGGATCACCGCCAACGTCGCCGTGTCCGCCTGCCGCAACGCCCGCCGCCAGGGCGCCTCCCTGGCACAGACCAGTCAGCATGTGGAGGCCACCCTCGTCGAGCAGTTCGGAAGCAGCCGCTACGTCACCGGCATCCTGGCCGACCTCGACCTGACCACCGGCCACCTGACCTGGATCAACCGCGGCCACCACTTGCCCGTCCTCATCCGCGGCAACCGGTGGACCACCGAACTGGTCTGCCCCCCAGCCGGGCCGATGGGCGCCGCCCTCGGACTTCCGGTGACCGAGTGCACCGAGCAACTCGAGCCCGGCGACCGTCTGTTGCTGTACACCGACGGCGTCATCGAGGCGCGTGACTCCCAGGGCAGGCAGTTCGGCCGGGACCGGTTCGTGGACTTCGTCCTGCGCCACCATTCCGGGCGGCGCACCTTGCACGAGACCCTGCGGCGGCTGATGGCGGCCGTGCTGCTCCACCACGAGGGAACGCTCGAGGACGACGCCACCGTACTGCTCACCGAATGGCGCGGCGCCCATCAGGAGAAGCTGACGCCGTGACCGTGTGCCGGAGCGGGGCCGGTCAGTGCACCAGCAGGTCGATCAGGCCCGTCAGGTCCTCCTCGCCGCTGCCCTCGGCCAGGCGGCGCCGCATCAACGCGAAGTAGGGGCTGAGCAGTTCGGTGCTGACCCCTTGCTGCTCCGCCGTGCGCAGGAAGGTCGGGATGCCCGCGACCTGCATGGCGAGGTTCGAGACGACGCCCTTGGTGTAGTCACCGCTGCGCAGCTGGTCGGCGGTCTGGTGCACGGCGGGGGCCATCGCGACCAGCCAGTCGGCGAGCAGAGGGGCGAACGTCGCGGGGTCGACGTCCTCCTTGCGGATCAGGGCGAAGGCGTGCGCGGCCCCGGCGAACATGCCGTACATGGCGCTGAGCAGGGCCACGTCGTGCAGGGCGGCGAAGCCCGCGTCCTCGCCGACGTACCTGGTGCCCGCGGGCACGCGCAGCGTCTGCTCGTGCTCCTCGAACAGCTCCCGCGATCCGCTGTAGAGGACGTAACCACCGGGCTGCGCACCGCCGATCATCGGGGGAACGGCCATGATCCCGCCGTCCAGGTAGCGGGCGCCGCGCGTCCGGGTCCACTCGGCGCGGGCGCGGGCCTGGGCGGGGGTGCCGGTGGTCAGGTTCACCAGGTCCTTGCCGGTCAGGTCGGTGCCGGTCAGCACGTCCTGGACTGAGGGGTCGTCCAGCAGACAGACGACGACCAGGGCGTTGGCCGCGACCGCGTCGGCCGCGCTCTCCGCGACCGTCGCCCCCTCGGCGGCGAGCGCCGCGGCCCGTGCGGGCGTGCGGTTCCAGACGGTGAGCGGGTGGCCGGCGGTGAGCCAGGTACGGGCCAGTGCGGTGCCCATCGCGCCGAGGCCGAGCAGGGTGAGGGACGTCTTCTCAACGGGGTGGTGTGTCATGCCGATTAGGCTGGTCGCAGGCCCGGAGGTGATCAAGTACGTACTTCGGAGTGGGTGGTTACCCCGGGGTGAGCGAGCACGTCGGAGGGGTGGGGGCATGACGACGCTGAACCGGCCCGGCGCACCGGACGGACACGTCTGCGGGATCGACACCGCGATGGAGGTGATCGGCGGCAAGTGGAAGGTGCTGATCCTGTGGGCGCTGCACGAGCATCCCCACCGCCGCTTCGGCCAACTGCGGCGACTGCTGCCGGGGATCACCGAGAAGGTCCTCGCCTCCCACCTGCGGGAGATGGAGACGGACGGGGTGGTGCGCCGCGTCTCGTACGAGGAGGTGCCGCCTCGCGTCGAGTACTCGCTGACGGAGGACGGCGTACGGCTCAACGAGGCGCTCCAGCCGCTGGCCGCCTGGGGCCGCGAGCGGCCGGCCCCTCGCTGACGAGCCCGGCCCGGACCCGTCCGCCGGCTGTGCGAGCCCGCGCCTACCGCGCGTCGCTCGGGCGGCCGAGGAAGCGGAGGAGTTCTTCGGTGAAGCCCGGGTCGAGCAGTGCTCCCAGATGATCGCCTGCCACCAGGCGCAGTGTGGCGCGGGGGACGGCCGCCGCGAGGGTCTGGGGGCGGGCGGCGAAGGGGTCGTCCCGTCCGGCGATGACGAGCGTCTCCGCCGTGATCGCGTGCAGCGGGATGGGGTCGCCGTGGGCCGCCGACGCCTGGGCGGCGAGAGCGAGCCGGTCGGCGCCGAGCGAGTCCGCGAAGGTCCGGAACGCGGCCGCCGTCTCGTCCGTGATCGACCTCGGGTCGTCGGTGCGCAGGGCGTGCTGGAGCGCGCCGGGGGCGATGACTCGGGTGTCCACGCCACCGCGTTCGACGACGGCGCAGCCCACCCCGCCGACGACGAGACGGCGTACCCGGGCATCGCGGGTGGCGGTGATCAGCGCGACGATCGCGCCCATGGAATAGCCGACGAGATCGACCCGGGACTCGCCCAGCAGGTCGATCAGGGCCGTCACGTCCCGCGCCATCCGGGCCTCGCCGTAGCGGGCGGGGTCGTGGGGTTTGCCCGAAGCGCCGTGCCCGCGGGCGTCGATGGTGGCGACGCGGTGCCCGCGGGCGACCAGCGCGGCGACGATGCCCGGCGCCTCCCAGTTCGTCGCTCCCGAGGCGATGAAACCGTGGTGGAGCAGCACCAGGGGCCGCCCGGAATCCTCCCCTCGGACGGCATCCCGCTCCCAGACCCTGTACGCGATCTCCGTACCGTCGTCGGCGTGAAAACGCTGCATGTCCCGGCCCTTCCAGGCGGCGGTGGACCGGCCGGCGGCGCGAGTGGGTGTGCCGTCGGCCGGTCCCGACTCGTCAGGAGGCGACGAAGTCGGCGATGTCGCCGAGCACGGACGTGTCGGTGAGGAAGCCGATGTGGGTCTGGCAGGCCACGGGATGGTTGGTCGCGCCGTCCAGCCGGGTGCTGGTGTACGGAATGATGATGCCGTCACACGGCGAGTACCAGGTGGCGTACCTGGTGCTCCCCGGTGTCTCGTCGCCCGCGGTGATCTGGCCGATGAACGAGGAGCCGGGGTACATCTGCTGACAGGTCGTGTAGATGAGACAGGCGCCGGCGTAGGTCGTCCCGTGGTTGGCGCCGGCGATCGAGGCCAGGTGACTGACGTTGGTGTTGCCGCCCAGGACCTTCAGGTAGTACTGGCTGACGAGCCCGCCCATGGAGTGGTTGACGAGGGCGACCTTGCTCGCGCCGGTCCGCGCCTTGACGTTGTTGACGAAGGACGCCAGCCCCTGCGCGTTGGTGACGTTGTTGCCGTAGGAGTTGTACTCGTAGGCGAACAGGTGGGAGCTCGACCAGCCGTTGAGCCGGAAGACGCTCATGGCGGTGGTCCAGTTCGACGCACTGCCGGTGTACCCGTGCACGAAGACGACCGGGGTGCTGGTCGACAGGACTCCGCCGGCCGCGTCGGCGGCCTTGACCGAGGCGACGGTGGTGGCGGTGGTGTCGGCGGCACCGGCCGAGGTGGCCGAGGAGAACAGGGCGAGTGCCGCGGCGACGGCCGCGACGGCGCCGGTACGTCGACGTGCTGAACGACGGCTCATGGAGCCCTCCCAACAGGGGTGCGGGTGCTTGACCCGACCAGAGTCGGCGCGCGGCTCGCCGCTGACATCAGCGGAATCACCAGTCACCGCACCCGGTCGAACACCGGCGGCGGCGCCAACTAGGCTCCCGCCCATGAGTGAGGCAGACGGAGGCCCTGGCAGACGAGTCGTCGACGGGCGCTTCGAGTTGGAGGGCCGCCTCGGTGGCGGCGGGATGGGCATGGTCTGGCGGGCCCGCGACCAGGTGCTGCACCGACTGGTGGCGATCAAGGAGGTCCGGCCGCCCGACCGCGACCTGGCCGAGTACGACCCCGAGGCCGCGCGGATGCTGCGCGAGCGTGTGCTGCGCGAGGCCAGGGCCCTGGCCAGGATCGACCATCCCAACGTCGTGACCATCCACCACATCGTCGACGGCGGCGAGGGCACCTACCCGTGGATCGTGATGGAGCTGGTCGGCGGCGGCTCCCTGGCCGACCGGCTGGCCCGGGGACCGATGCCCCCGGCCGAGGCGGCACGGATCGGCCGCGGGGTCCTGGCCGCGCTGATCGCCGCGCACGAGGCCGGAATCCAGCACCGCGACGTCAAGCCCGCCAACGTGCTGCTGCGCCAGGACGGGCGCCCCGTCCTCACCGACTTCGGCATCGCCGCGATCCGTGAGGCGACCAACCTCACCGTCACCGGGTCCCTCATCGGCACGGCCGACTTCATGGCGCCCGAGCGGATCTCGGGTCAGGAGGGCGGGCCCGCGTCCGACCTGTGGTCACTGGCGATGATGCTGTACACCGCCGTGGAGGGTCACCACCCGCTGCGCCGGGGCACCACCCTGGCCACCCTCGCCGCGGTCCTCCACGAGGAGGTGCCGCCGCCGGTCCGGGCCGGAGCGCTGGGCGACGTCCTGATGCGTGTACTGGTGCGGGATCCCTCGGCGCGCCCGTCCGCCGCCGCCCTGGACCGGGAGCTGGCCGTGATCGAGGCGGCGCCCACCGGTCCCGCGCACCCGCGCGACGAGCCCACCTCCTATCCGCTGCCCGCACCCGCCACGCCCGCCCTTCCCGCACCGGGGACGACGGCGCCCCAGTCGGTGGCGGCCCCGGTGCGCCCGCCACGCCGGGGGGCTCCCGGGCGCCCTGCCCTGCTGGCCGTCTCCGGTATCTCGCTCGTGGGGGCCGCAGCCCTGCTGTGGTGGTTGCTGCCGCTGGGCGGCGGCGGTTCGGCCGACCTCAACACCGGTTCGCCGACGACGACTTCGGCTCCGCCGCCGACCGCCTCCTCGGAGCCCAGGAAGACGCCGACCCAGACCGAGACCGAGACCGCGAGCGGGAGCATGCTCACCCCCGCGAACATCCGCATCGCCATCAAGGCGCTGGAGGAGGAGAGCGGCCGGAAGAGGTTCGGCAGGTTCTCGGTCTACCCCGAGTACGTGACGGCGCAGGTGATGGTGGAGGGCAGCGACACCGCCTACGAGACGTACGACTACCGCCCGGGACGGGGCGCGGAGAAGGGCATCATCGACGGCACACTGATGAGCGGCTGGGAACCCTTCACCGTCGAGAGCTTCAACTGGGACAGCGTTCCGGGGCTCCTGGCGGAGGCGGAGAAGAAGCTGAACGTCAAGGATCCCGAGACCCGGTATGTGCTGGTCCGGCAGCCCGACGCCTTCACCCCCGGGTTCGGGCTGTCCGTCTACCTGTCGGACAAGTACCACCGCAGCGGTTATCTGGAGACCGACAAGCAGGGCAAGGTGCTGGACGTGCACCCGGCGGAGGACTGACGCCGGGCCGCGTCCGGCCGTCGGCTCAGTAGGTGAGCGCGTCCTCGGCGGAGCCGAAGAAGCTGGTGACCTGGCCGTCGTTGACCGTGACCGGGCCGCCGCCGATCACGACGGTCGTGGGGGACTCGGCGGGGCTGAGGGCGATCTCGACCTGGTCGGCGCTCTTGCCGCCCTCGGTGTCGGCGCGGGAGAACATGATCCCGGCGTAGGCGCTCTCGCCGGCCTTGAGGATCCAGTCCTTGCCCTCGGGGCCGGCGTGCTCGGCGGCGCCGTCGAGGCCCGGGATCGTGATCACCAGGTCGTTGGCGGGCAACAGGCACGGATCGGTGCCCTTGTTGGCCGCGGTGAGCAGGGCGTGGTTGACGGGGCTGGAGGCGACGGTGACCTTGTAGGTCAGGTCGGCGGTCTCGCACATGCCCACCCCGCCGTCCTGGTCGTCCTCGGCGCCGGGATCCGCGGACGGGCTGCCTTCAGCACTCGGATCGACCGACGCGGACGGGTCGGCGTCGGCGGAGGCGCCGCCGTCACTCGGGTCCGCCGTCGTGGGCGCCTCGGAGCCCTGGCTGGTGGCGGAGGGAGACGGGCCCGCCGCGTCCTCCGTGTCACCGTTGCAGGCGGTCAGGGCCATGACGCCCAGTGAGAGTGCCACGAGCGCGGCGGCGGTCCGGCGTGAGCGAGCGGTGTGAGCCATGAGAAGTCCCCCGGGGAGTTGGAATGTCGCGGTGATCCTGCCTCACCGGAGCCGCGCCGCGGCCCGCTGACGCCGACAGAGATCCATCTCCGAACAGCCTTGTGACAATGTGACGGTGGGGGAGACGAGGGATGAGGCGCCCGGCCGGTCGCAGCCCACCGGACGGCGCCCCGCACACGAGGTGCCGCGTCGGCGTCGTCCCGACGGCCGTCCGCGCCGGGGCCGGGTTCAGCCGGGGAAGCGGCCCGTCGAGCGCAGGTGCCAGCGTCGTTCCGCGTAGGCGAGGTCGTCGCGCCACAGGCGTCCTGCGGCGGCCCGCATCAGGGGACGCAGCACCGGCCCCATCCGGCGCGCCACGGCGAACCCGGGCCGGTCCGAGGTGGCCACGACCGCCTCCACCACCGCCGTCCGGGGTCTGCCGTGCTCGTCGGGGCCCAGGGGGGTGGCGTGGGTCTCGACCACCGATCCCGCGCCCTCGCCCCGGGTGATGCGCATGAGGACCGTACGCGGCTCGGGTGCGGTGAACACCGCTCGCACCGGCACGACGAGGCGTCCGGCGACCTTGAAGGACACGTCGACGGTGAACCCGTCCTCGTCCCCCGCCCCGGTGGGGCCTCCCTCCTGCGGCGCGGTCGCGGGGACGACGTCGAGGTCGACGAAGGAGTACGGGTGGAACCAGGCGCCGTGCCACGGGTCGAGCCGGTTGGCCACGACGTCCTCGGGTTCGCAGGTGCCGACGCCGACGTACACCGCCGAGACCGCTCCCGCCGGAGCGGGCCGTACGGGCACCACGGGGGCGTCCAGGGGTGGCTCGCCGCCCACGTCGTCCAGGCGTACCCACACCAACACCCCGTCGTCGTGCACGGGCAGGGGCTCCCAGCCCGCGAACGCGGTGCCCCGCAGGCCGAGTCCGTGCCAGTGGCAGACGAGGGTGCCGCAGCGCACCGGGCTGTCGCGCAGCGGCGCGCCCAGATGCGGGCAGACACCCGGACCGGCGACCAGCCGGCCCTCGGCGTCGCGCCAGACGACCACCTCCTGCCCGGCGATCGTCCGGGCCAGCGGCCGGTCGCCGGGCACGGCGGCGGTGGCGCCGACGACGTACCAGTTGCCGGACGGCCGTGCCTGCGCGCGCTTCAGGGCGCGGGCGATCAGGGCTGGGCGCGCCTCACGCCAGATGGGGCGCTGCCGCTCCCAGGCGACGGCGTTCCGGCGCAGCGACAGTGGCTGTCGTGCGCGGCGGACGGGACGCTCGCGGCGGCCGTCCGAACGGTCGGAGTTCACACGACCTCCTCGTGCAGTGCGGGATCCTGGACGGGGGACATGAGTGACACGGGCGGCACGGGTCGCCCTGTCCGGGGTCGCCGACGCGCCGTGATCCTGGCGGCCGTCAGCCGCACCGCCCCGTCGACCGCCACCGCGGCACGCCGCCGCCGGGGCACCACGGCCCGGCGGTGCAGCACCGCGTACCCGTCGTCCGCGATGGCGTCCAGGATGCCGCCGTACAGCACGAAGGCCGTGCGGATGCAGGGGCGCGCGACCGGGTCGAGCATCGCCAGGCCGGGCGCCGCCTCGCGGTAGACACCGCGGGTGAGGTCCTCGGCGGCGCGGAACGCCTCGGTGATGCGTGGGTCGCGGCGACCGGTAGCGCGGCTCCAGGACAGCAGGTCCCGGTGGACGCCGTGGGCGCCCAGCAGGTCGGCGGGCAGGTAGACGCGGCCGCGGTCGAGGTCCTCGCCGACGTCGCGCAGGAAGTTGGTGAGCTGGAAGGCGACGCCCAGGGCGGCGGCGTAGGGGGCGGCCTCCTGGCGTGGGACCACCGTGCCGAGGACGGGGAGCATCTGGAGGCCGATGACGGCGGCGGAGCCGTGCATGTACGCCCGTAGGTCCTCGTAGGTCGGGTAGTCCGTGACCTCCAGGTCGCTGCGCATGGCGGTCATGAAGTCGCTGAAGTGGCGGTGGTCGATGGCGTGGCGGCGGGCGGTGTCGGCGAGTGCCAGGACCACCGGCTCGGTGCCGTCGCCGTCCCGGAGGCCCTTCTCCAAACGCCTTTGCAAGAGGGCCAGTTCGCTCGCGCGGCGGTGCGGTGGAACGCCCGGGTCGAGGGAGTCGACGATGTCGTCCGCCCAGCGGGCGAAGCCGTACAGGGCGTGCACGGCGGGGCGGCGTTCGACGGGCAGCAGCCGGGTGGCGAGGAAGTAGGTCCGGCCGTGCCGGGCGTTGAGCCGGCGGCAACGGGTGTAGGCCTCGCGCAGCGCCGGGTCGGTGATGCCCGCCGCGTCGAGTTCACGGCCGGTCATGGGGTGGGTCCCTTCGAGAGAGCCGAGGTGGTACGGCGGGGGAGGGTGGGCGTGTGCCGTCCGGTGATCCGGGCCGCGGCGAGCTTGCCGGACAGCAGCACGGTGGGCACGCCGACGCCGGGGGTGGTGCCGCAGCCGGCGAGGACGGCGTTCTCGGTGCCGCGGACGAGGTTGCGCGGCCGGAACGGGCCGGTCTGCGCGAAGGTGTGGGCGGCCGAGAAGGGGGTTCCGGCCGCGTGTCCCTGGGCCTGCCAGTCGGCGGGGGTGACGAGGGTTTCCTCCTGCACGGCGTCGGCGATGCCCTCGAAGCCGCGCCGCTCCAGCTCCCGCAGCAGGCTGTCGCGGTAGCGCGGCCCGAGTTCGGACCAGGTGGCGGCGTCGGGGCCGATGGCGGTGTTGGGGCACGGGGCGAGGACGTAGTGGAGATGGCGGCCGGGCGGGGCGAGGGACGGGTCGGTGGTGGTGGGGCGGGTGATGAGCAGGGACGGATCGCTCATCAGCCGCCCGGTACGGGTCAGTTCGTCGAAGGTGCGCCGCCACCGCGCCCCGAAGGACAGGGTGTGGTGGGCGAGTTGCGGCCAGGTCCGGTCGGTGCCGGCGTGCAGGACGACGGCCGACGGCGCGTATCGCAGCCGCGCGGGCCGGCGTGGTGTGTGACCGAGCAGGCGATAGGCGGCCGGCAGGTCCGCGGTGAGGACCACGGCGTCGCAGGCGATGCGCTCCTGGTCGGTGACGACGGCGGTGACGCGGTCACCGGCGCGCTCCAGCCGGGTCACGTGCCGTCCGAAGCGGAGGTCGGCGCCCGCGTGTTCGGCGGCGTCCGCCATGGCCTGCGGCAGCGCGTGCATGCCACCGCGCGGGAAGTACACCCCGGCGACGGTGTCCATGTAGGCGATCACGGCGTACGCGGCGAGCGCCCGCTCCGGGGGGACGCCCGCGTACAGCGCCTGGAAGGAGAACACCCGGCGCACCCGCTCGTCGCGCAGGTGGCGGCCGATCCGCGCGTCGAGCCGCCCGAAACCGCCGAGCGCGGCGAGCCGGGCCAGGTCGGGGGTCAGCAGGGAGAAGGGCGAGTCGAAGTTGGCGTCGATGAAGTGGCGCATCTGGACCCGGTACAGCTCCGTAAGCCACCGGCGCAGCCGTCGGTAGCCCGCGGCCTCCCCGGGGCCGGCGAACCGTTCCAGTTCCGCCTCCATCGCCTCCGAGTCGGTGTGCACGTCGAGGCCGCTGCCGTCGGCGAAGAGGGCGCGGTAGGCCGGGTGCAGGGGGATGAGGTCCACGCGGGCACGCAGGCTGTCGCCGACCGCCGCGAAGGCCTCGTCCGCGAGGTCGGGCATGGTCAGCACGGTGGGGCCGGTGTCGATGCGGTACCCGTGCCGCTCCAGGCGTCCGGCCCGGCCGCCGGGCAGCGGGTCCCGCTCCACGAGCGTCACCCTCCGGCCGGCGCCGAGCAGAT
Organism: Streptomyces sp. NPDC020489; assembly: GCF_044386545.1. Classification (NCBI taxonomy): domain Bacteria; kingdom Bacillati; phylum Actinomycetota; class Actinomycetes; order Kitasatosporales; family Streptomycetaceae; genus Streptomyces; species Streptomyces sp. NPDC020489. The sequence continues at coordinate 425,634 of NZ_JBIRUZ010000005.1, read as the reverse complement.
GCAGGGCGGCGGACAGACCGGACAGGCCGGCGCCGACGACCACGACGTGGTCGGTGGGTCCGGGAACGGTTCGGGTCATCGGGCGGCTCCCTCGACGGCGGGGACCGGGAGCAGAGAGAGGGGCAGGCCGTCCTCGGCGCCCGGCCGGTCGGGTGCGGGCGGGGGAGTGGCGGACGAGCCGGCCGTGGCGAGGAGCAGCTCCCGCAGCGGCAGGTGGCCTTCCGGCTCCAGCCGGGCGGACTCCAGATGGCGCAGCGCGTGCCCGGCGAGCCGGTCGATCCTGGCCTCGACGATGTCCCGCGCGCCCGTCGCGACCAGCACGTCACGGACCTCGGCGAGCCGGCTCTCGGGTAGGTCGGCGCGTCCGAGCGAGCGGCGCAGCACGGCGAGGCCGTGACGGTCACCGGCCGCCTCGGCCCGCGCGTGCGCCACCGCCACGAGGTAGGTCGGCTTGCCCGCCCGGATGTCACCGCCGACGGGTTTGCCGGTGCGCCGGGGGTCGCCGAAGACGTCGGTGAGGTCGTCGCGCAGCTGGAAGGCGATCCCGACGCACCGGCCCGCCGAGCACAGGGCCCGGGTGCGTGCGTCGTCCGCGCCCGCCAGGGCCGCGCCCAGCGCCAGGGGCCGTTCCACCGAGTACAGGGCGCTCTTGAGGCAGGCGGCGCGGATCGCGCGGGTCAGGGAGCGTGCGGAGGTGGCCTGCCCCTGGAGGTCGAGGTACTGCCCGGCGACCATCTCGGTGCGCATGACGCTCCACAGGTCGCGCACCGCGCGGACGCGGGGCCCGGGTGCCTCCAGGGCAGCCACGATGTCGTCCGCCCAGGCCAGGGCCAGATCCCCGGCGAGGATCGCCGCGGCCTCCCCGAACCGCGCACCGGCCGCCCCGGGCACGCGGTCGGCGTACTGGGCGGCGAGGTCCGCGTGCAGGGCGGGCCGTCCGCGCCGCACCCGGGAGCCGTCCATGACGTCGTCGTGGACCAGGGCGCAGGTCTGGATCAGCTCCAGCGCGGCCCCGACCCGCAGGGCCGCCTCGGTCTCCGCGGCGCCGCCCCCGCAGGCGCGCAGCGCCCACCACACGAACCGGGACCGTATGCGCTTGCCACCGTCCAGGGTGAAACGCGCCAGCCGCGCGGCGAGGTCGCGGCCGAAGTCGGGGTCGAGGGCGGCGGCTCGCTCCACCCGTTCGGCCAGCACGCTGTCCAGCATCCGCCCCACGGCCGCGGACACGTCCGCGTCGACGGCGCGCGGTCCCCCGCCGTCCTGCGGGAATCGGGCGGGGACGGGACCGGGGCCCGACACTGTCGCGGCCACGGGGTGATCCTTCGCCTCGATCGGGCGCATCCCGGTTCCTCTCCTCCTGCTCGCGCATCGTCTGACGGAAGACCTTCCGCGCCGGATGCCTGCTCGGATGCGCTGTCAGGGTGGTTGTGGGCGCTTGTCGGCCATCGGAGTGCCGCCCCGCGCCGGACGGTACGGCCGCAGATGCTGGACGGGCGGTCCGTGGGCCGGTCGGCGCGGCCGCAGATCCTGACGGGCGGATCGTGGCGGGATGGTTTTCTCTCGGCTCACCCGACTGCCTGCATCCGCGTCGGACACCCGCGGGGAAGAGGTCAGACAGACCGCTGCCGGATATCCCGGCGCGGCGAGCCAGTGGTGTGCGCGGGGAGGAGAGGGCGGGTGCGGGAGGCCGAGGTGGCCATCGTGGGCGCGGGAGCGGCGGGACTGTCCCTGGCCCACCGCCTCGCGCGGCCCGCTCCCGGAACCCGCCGCGTGACGGCCGTCCTGCTGGACGCCCCGCCGGGCCCGCTCCGGCCACCCGAACGGACCTGGTGCTTCTGGGAGGACGGCCCCGGGCCCTACGACAGCGCGCTGACGGCGTCCTGGCGACGGCTGCGCGTCCACACCCCCGCGGGGCGCCCGCTGGAGGACGACATCTCGCCGCTGTCCTACAAGATGCTGCGCTCCACCGACTTCGAACGCCTGGTCGCGCGTGAGCTGGCGGACAGCAGCGACGTCCGTCGGCTGGAGGCGGCCGTGGAGACGGTGGACGCCGTCGCCGACGGGGCCGTGATCCGTGCCCGGGACGGCGAGGGGAGGCCCGTCACGGTGCGCGCCCGCTGGGTCTTCGACTCCCGGCCGCTCGGCAGCCTCCCCGCGGCCCGGACCACCCTGTTGCAGCACTTCCACGGCTGGTTCGTCCGCACCGACCGTCCGGTGTTCGACCCCGGCACGGTGGAGTTCATGGACTTCCGGGTGCCCCAGCCGCCTCGCGGCCTCGCCTTCGGATACGTGCTGCCCACCGGCCCGCACGAGGCACTCGTGGAGTACACCCGCTTCTCCCGTGCCGTGCTGTCGCGGTCGGCCTACGAGAGCGCGCTGCGCCGGTACACCACGGACGTGCTGCGCCTCGGACGCTTCGAGGTCGTGGCCACCGAGACCGGTGTCATCCCCATGACCGACGCGCGCTTCGCCCGCCGCTCGGCGCCGTCGGTCTTCCGCGTCGGGGCCGCGGGCGGCGCCACCCGCCCCGCGACGGGCTACACCTTCTCCGCCGTCCAGCGCCAGACGCGGGCGATCGCGCGGGCCCTGTCCGCGGGCCGCACGCCGGAGCCCCCGCCCGCCCATTCGGCCCGCTCACGGGCCATGGACGCGGTCCTGCTCCGGGCACTGGACAGCGGACGGCTGGACGGCGCGGCGTTCTTCACGCGCCTGTTCTCCCAGGTGCCGACGGCGCGGCTGCTGCGGTTCCTCGACGGCCGGACCCGGCTCGACGAGGACCTCGCCCTCGGCCTGCGCACGCCCGTGCTGCCGATGCTCCACTCCGCCGCGGAGCTGCTCTGGCTGCCCCGCACCCCCTTTCCCCGACCGTGATCCCGGCACCAAGGAGTCCCGTGCACCCCGACCGAGGCGACCACCCGACCCTGCTGCGCGACGAGGACCTGGCCACCGCCTTCGACCATGCCGCGCGCAGCTACGACACCCTGGTGGCCGCGAACCCCGGCTACCACGCCCACCTGCGCCGCTCCGCGCGCCGCCTGGGCCTGTCCGACCACGGCGGCGGGCTGCGCGTGCTGGACCTCGGGTGCGGCACCGGCGCCTCGACGGCCGCGCTCGCCGAGGTGCTGCCCGGCGCCGAGATCGTCGCGGTGGACGCCTCCGCGGGCATGCTGGAGCGGGCGGCCGCCAAACCGTGGCCCCCGGGCGTGCGGTTCGTGCGGTCCTCCGCGGAGCGACTGACGGACGCGGGCGTGCGGGGACCGTTCGACGCGGTCTTCGCCGCCTACCTCTTCCGCAATGTCGGGGACCCCGACGCCGTCCTCGCGGCCGTGCGCGAAGTCCTCGTCCCCGGTGGCCGGCTGGCGGTGCACGAGTACACCCTCAGTGGCCGGGCCGTCGACCGCGCGGTGTGGACGGGCGTGTGCCGGGGCCTGGTCCTGCCGGTCGCGACCCTGCTCGGCGACGGTGACCTGTACCGCCATCTGTGGCGCAGCGTCGTGGAGTTCGACACGGCGGGCGACTTCGCCGCGCGGGTCCGCTCGGCCGGGTTCACCGACGTCCGGGTGCTGCCCCTGCCGGGATGGCAGACCGGCATCACCCACACCGTCGTCGCGCGCCGCCCGGGCACCGGTGTCGAGGACGGCCGGTGAACGCGCCCGGCCGGGGCGCCGCCGCCCGGCGCGGCAGGGACCGCCGCGCCCGCACCCTCCTGCCCGCGCCCGGCGCGCCGCGCCTGAGCGGCGACCGCACGGTGAGCACCGCGGTCGTCGGCGGCGGGATCGCCGGGCTCGCCGCCGCGACGGCCCTGGCCGAGCGAGGCGTGCGGGTCACGCTCTACGAACGCGAGGCCGTCCTGGGCGGCCGGCTCGCGGGCTGGCCGACCGTCCTCGCGGACGGCAGCACCGCCACCATGAGCCGTGGCTTCCACGCCTTCTTCCGCCAGTACTACAACCTGCGCGGACTGCTGCGGCGCACCGATCCGGGTCTTGAGCGCCTGCGCGGCCTGCCCGACTACCCGCTGCGGCACGCCGACGGGGCGCACGACAGCTTCCGGCACGTGCCGCGCACACCGCCCTGGAGCGCCCTCGGCTTCGTCGCCCTGAGCCCCACCTTCACCCTCCGCGACCTTGCGCGGATGAACCCGGTCGCCGCACTGCCCCTGCTGGACGTCCGCGTCCCCGGCGTCTACACGCGGCTCGACGACGTCAGCGCCCACGACTTCCTCGAGTCGATCCGCTTCCCACCGGCGGCGCACCACCTGGCGTTCGAGGTGTTCTCCCGCAGCTTCTTCGCCGACCCGCGCCATCTGTCCGCCGCGGAGATGGTGTTGATGTTCCACATCTACTTCCTCGGCTCGGCCGAAGGACTCCTCTTCGACGTGCCCGACGAGCCCTTCCCCGCCTCCCTGTGGGACCCCCTGGCCCGCTACCTCACCGGCCACGGCGTCGACCTGCGCACCGACACCCCCGTCACCTCGGTCGACCCCACCGCGGACGGCGGCTTCGTCGTCGCCGCCGACGGGGGTGAACAACGCCACGACACGGTGGTGCTGGCCCTGGACGCCGCCGGTCTGCGCTCACTCGTGGAGCGCTCCCCGCGCCTGGCCGACGCCGCGTGGCGCGAACGGATCGCCAGGCTGCGCAGCGCGCCGCCGTTCCTCGTCTCCCGGCTGTGGCTGGACCGCCCGCTCGACGCCGCCCGGCCCGGCTTCCTGGGGACCAGCGGCTACGGCAGCCTCGACAACGTCAGCGTGCTGGACCGCTGGGAGGGCGAGGCGGCGCGCTGGGTCTCCCGCACCGCGGGCTCCGTCGTGGAACTGCACGCCTACGCCCTGCCGGAGGACGCGGCCCGGGACGTGGAGCAGAAGCGCCTGGTGGAGCAGCTGCACCGGGTGTACCCGGAGAGCCGCGCGGCCACGGTGGTGGACGAACGGCACGAATGGCGGGCCGACTGCCCGCTGTTCCCGGTCGGTGGATACGCGGACCGGCCGACCGTGCGCACCAGTGACCCCGGCCTGGTGGTGGCCGGTGACCTGGTCCGTACGGAGCTGCCGGTGGCGCTCATGGAACGCGCGGCGACGAGCGGCTTCCTCGCGGCCAACGCGCTGTTGGAACGGTTCGGGGTCCGGGGCCAGACCCTGTGGACCGTGCCGGACCGCGGACGCGGCGCGGTCCTGCGCACACTGGCGGGCCTGGGCTGAGCCGCAGCGGCACCGATCGGGGGTGGGATGGCGAAGGCGGGGTAACCGCGTTCGTACCGGGGCCTCGCCACAGGGGCCTTGGCACCGCTAGTTGGGGAGGACGTCGTGGCAGGCATGTTGGAGAAGATCAAGCAGTTCAGCCGGAGCCCGCAGGGCCGCAGGACCATCGAACAGGCCCGCCGTGCCTCCGCGGACCCGCGGCGCCGGGCCCAGGCGCGGCAGCTGCTGGGCCGGCTCCGGGGACGGGGCCGCTGAGCCCACCTCTGAGAGACGTCGCGCGTACGACGGCGCGTCAGCGTCCGTGCCGCCCGGGAAGACCGGCGGCACGGACGCATTGTCAGTGGTCGACGCGAGAATGCGAGCTGCAAGATCAACACCGGGCCCGGACGGGGTATGCGGTGTCCGTTCCTTCTGTCGGAAAGGCCCTGCCGATGCCCCAAGCCCCTACTCTCGCACCGGTCCCGCGCGGTGGGTCCGCGGCCGACGTGCTGCGCCTGGTGTCGGACTCCCGCACCCCGGTGTTCGTCACCGAGTACCCGGGCGGACGGCTCCGCTACGGCTACTGGCGTTCGCTCGACGCCACCACCGGTCGCGGCGGCTGTTACGTCGCCCTGCCGACCGACGTGTGCGAGGAGCTGCGCTCCACCGGCCGTATCACCCTGGGCGAGCCCATCACCGATCCCGCCAGAACCACCTACCGGGTCAGTGCCGCCCGCCCGCAGACCGGTGCCGCCCGCGCCCGCGCCCGCGCCCGCGTCCGCTTCCGCGCCGCGTGAGGTCCCCGGCGGCCCTGCGCGAAGGCACCGTCGCCCTGCACGCCTGATACGGCGCGAGCGGGGCGCGTTCTCGTGCCGCGGGTGACAGGTGAGCCGCTGGATGGCATGGATTCGCGCTCCGTGGTGAGGTGATGCGGGAGGGCGACGGCACGGGTGACGGGAGAGGTCTGGGGATGGCGGGCAGCGATGAGTTCGTCGGGCGGCTGGATCCCGAGATGTGTGTGGTCACGGCCGCGGCGGGCGGTGAACGGGCGGGCTGCCTGGTCGGCTTCTCCTCGCAGTGCTCCCTGCAACCCGTACGGTTCGTGGTGTGGCTCTCCGAGGTCAACCGCACCTTCCGGGTCGCTCACTCCGCGACGTTCCTGGCCGTGCATCTGCTGACCCGTGAACAGCGTGGTCTGGCCGAGGTGTTCGGCGGGCGGACCGGGGACGAGGAGGACAAGTTCCAGCAGGTCCGCTGGCGGGAAGGGCACGCCGGTTCCGTGATCGTCTGTGACGCGGCCGCCTGGTTCGTCGGCCGGATCCTCACGCGTGTCGACGGCGGTGACCATGTCGGCTTCGTCCTCGACCCGGTCGAGTGGGGAGGCAGCGCGGCGCACGACGGGCCGCTGCTGCGACTGGGCGACGCCGAGGGCATCTCGCCCGGCCACCCGGTGGACTGACCGCCCGATCCGGGCCGGCGGAGGCGCGCTCCGCCTGGGCAAGCGGGCCACCCCGTACAGGGGGCGCCGCTTGCCCGGACGAACGCGGTACGCGGGGATCAGGCGGGGGAGACGACGCCGCTCTCCTCGACGACGATCTTCTTCGACGTGGCGCCGTTACGGCTGCCGAGCGCCTCGATCGCCTTGACGACGTCCTCGCCCTCGACGACCTCACCGAAGACGACGTGCTTGCCGTCGAGCCACGGGGTCACCACGGTGGTCACGAAGAACTGCGAGCCGTTGGTGTTCGGGCCGGCATTGGCCATGCTCAGCAGGAACGGCCGGTCGTGCTTGAGCTGGAAGTTCTCGTCGGCGAACTTCTCACCGTAGATGCTCTTGCCGCCGGTGCCGTTGCCGTTGGTGAAGTCGCCACCCTGCAGCATGAACTCGGGGATGACGCGGTGGAAGGGCGAGCCCTTGAAGCCGTAGCCGTTCTGGCCGGTGGCCAGCTCGCGGAAGTTGCGGGCGGTCTTCGGCACGACGTCGTCGAAGAGCCGGAAGACGATGCGGCCGAGGGGCTCGCCGTTCGCGGAAACCTGGAAATAGACGTTCTCACTCATGCGGGCAATTCTCCACTGTCGCGGTTCAGGGCGAAGCACCCCCCTCCCAGGCCGTGTCGAATGAACCGATCTGTCTCAGTTGACCGAGTCCGTCGGCGCCACGGGGTGAGCTTCCAGGCCCGGGGTGGCGAGCAGGTCCGCGACGCAGGCCGCCGTGCCGCCGACATAGGTGCTGACGAGGTCGACGTCGCCGCCGACGCACCAGGCGCGGTCCTCGGGCCACCACAGGTCGGGGAGCTCGAGGGCCGCCTCGGTGGTGTCCCGTGCGGGGGAGTCGGCGTGGTCGAGCGGACCCGCGAGGAGGATCTCGTCGCGGCCGGGGGTGCGGAAGACCGGCAGACCGTCCCAGTCGTAGCGGCCGTAGCCCTCCCACAGGCCGAACCAGCAGTGTCCGGGGGTGCGGGTGTGCCGGGCCAGCACCGGAATCAGGAGGCGGGCCACGTCGGCGGGGGTGGGGCCCTCGTCCGGGTGCTCGTCCCAGACACCGGGGACGGCAGGCGGGTCGTCGTTGCGGTACAGGAAGGGATCAGGGGCGCCGATCACCTCGTGCCAGCGTGTCTCGGCGGTGACCGAGCGGCCGTACACCTCGGCCACCCGCTCCCACCGCACCGGCGCCTCGGCGAGCCGGGCGGGATGCAGGATGCGCGCGTACGCGTCGAACCCGGGTGCGCACACGCCCGCCACCGTGCCGAACCCGTCGTCGCCGGGCGGGCGTTGCTCCAGCCAGCGGGCGGGGGCGAGGTCGCTCGGCTCGACGCGGAGACTTCCGTAGCGGCGCGGGGGCGGTGACTGCTGGACATACATGCCGCCAGTGTCGCCTGTCGCGCCGCGAGGGAGGATGGCGCGGTCAGCGGAGGCGACGCGCGCGCAGGACCACGTCGTCGGTGTGGTGCGCGCCCGCGCCGCCCTCCGGTGCCACGCGGGGGCGTTGCTCGTCCACCTCGATCTGCCAGTCGTCGTCGAGCAGGGCGGCGACCATCGAGGGCCAGACGTAGTCGGCCGGATCGAATCCGCCGTCGTGCGCGTGGGGCTGGTCCATGCCGGCGTGGTGGACGAGGAGCAGGACGCCGCCGGGTGCGACGGCCGCGAGCAGGGCGCGCTCGGCCGCGGCGTCGGGGGTGCGCAGCAGGGCCGGGTACTGGGCGGAGACCAGGTCGAAGGAGGCCGGCGGGAGGTTCGCCTCGGTGAGGCCCGCGTGGACCCAGCGAACGGTCACGCCGGCGTCGCGGGCGTGCCCGGCCGCCCGTTCCAGCGCCACGCCCGAGACCTCGACCGCGGTCACCTCCCAGCCGCCGCGGGCGAGCCAGACGGCGTCCGCGCCCTCGCCGCAGCCGACGTCGAGGACCCGGCCGGGGGTGAGCCCGGCGACCTCGGCCACGAGGGCCCCGTTGGGCCGGCCGCTCCACAACTGCTGTCGCTCGGTGTAGCGGCTGTCCCACTCGGCCCGCACGGCGGGGTCTCCTGCGTATCCGTCGGTGGGCGGCGATCCTGCCGCGATGTTGTCGGTCACGGGCCCACCGTCGCGCACCGGCTTCCGCGCGGCCACTTTTGTTGCCGGTCCGGCAAAAGCAGAACGCCCGGCCGGGGACCCCCGGCCGAGCGTTCCGTCCGCACCGTTCCGCGGTCAGCTCACCTCGGTGATCCGCCACCGCTGGTTGGACCCGGAGTTGGCCTGCCAGGTGGTGACGGCCGCGCCCTCGTTCGTGGCCTGGCCGCCGACCTCCAGCAGACGCCCGGTCGCCGCGTTCACCAGCGTCCAGGTGCCGTCGCCCGTGGTGGACAGGATCCACTCCGTCGCCGGGTCCCGCTCACCGGTGTCCGCCTCGATCACCGGCACGTTGTCGCGCACGGCGAGCCGCTTGCCCTCGGCCGGGTTGGCGAAGACGTAGCGGGCACGGTTGCTGCCCTTCTTGCCGTACTTGGCCTCCAGCCGCCACTCCTGCGCGACCGTGGAGTCGGCCGAGCGGATGACCAGGTTGGTGCCGTTCGCGCCGACGGTCACGACCTTGCCGCTCTGGACACCGGTCAGCGTGTAGGACTCGCCCTTGCTGAACAGGCTCGCGTCCTTGGCGACGCCGGAGACGCCCTTGATGGCGAACGAGGTCACGGACTGCGCGGGGACCGTGAACGTCGCCCTGCCGTCGACGACCCGGACCGGGGCCTGCTTCACGAGCTTGCCGGCCGCGTCGGTGACAGTCGGGGTGACGGTCGCCGAACGCTTGATCGTCCCGAACTTCGACAGGTCGATCGTCACCGCGCGAGGCGCGGTCGTGGAGTTGACGTGGACCAGCGAGGCGCCCTTGCCGTCCTTCGTCACCGCGGCGGCGCTGGAGGTGTCGTCCACCTTGACCAGACGGTCACCGGGCTTGATGAAGTGGGTGAAGTTGCGGGCCGTGTCGAACTTCGTGTTCGTGTAGATCGGGCAGGACTTGAGGGTGTCGGCCGAGGTGCAGCTGAACGGCAGCTGGATCGAACCCCAGTTGCCGCCCTTGGCGGACTCGCCGCCCGGCTTCATGTTGTCGTAGTCCTCGACCGGCTGCCAGAACACCCAGGCCGTGGGCTCCAGTTCGCGCAGGTCGTTGACCATCTGCTGGGCCAGGCCCAGGCCGGGGCGCATGTCGGTGAAGCTCTGCCCGTCGCCCCAGTCGCCCTCGACCTCGCTCATCCACAGCGGCTTGTCGGCCGCCTTCGCCAGGTCGCGGACCGTGGTGCGCTGACCGGTGCCGTAGGTGTGGACGTTCATCTGGTCGACGAGGTCCTTGGAGGCCTGCGAGTAGGAGTTCCAGTTGGTCGCGAACAGGCCGGGGTTGGTCTCGTCCATCGCCGATATACCGGCCTTGACCTTGGCCTTCTTCAGCGCCGGCGCCAGCGCGGCCAGCACCTTCTCCTGCATCGCGGGGCCGATGTGCGCCCCTTCCTGACGGCCGCCCACGGGCTGGCCCGCGGCGTCCAGACGGGTGCCCCAGTAGCCGGTGTTCGGCTCGTTGAAGGGGTCGACGGTGTCGACCTTGATGCCCTCGGACCTCTCCAGCCGCTTCGTCACGCCGGCCACGTAGGCGGCGAAGTCGTCGACCGAACTCTCCTTCAGCTGCTCGGCGTTGGCGTTGAAGCCGCCCGAGACATAGCCGCTCTCCGTCATGAACCACGGCGGGGAGTTCGAGAACGTCTCCCAGTGCGTGATGTCGTTCTTGATGCGGTCGACCCACCAGCGCTGCGTGGCGTCCGCCTTGGCGTTCCAGTCTGCGGGGTCGTCGGCGCTCCACCAGTCGGTGTCGGTGCGGGTGGTGCCCGCCGGGGCCTTCCACCAGCCCTCGACCGCGCCACCGGCACGCAGGTAGTCCTTGACGTCGGGGGCGTTGCCGCCGCCGATGTTGTACCGCGCGATGTTCAGCGCCAGACCGTCGTCACCGAACAGCAGCTTGGCGAGCTTCTCGCGGATCTCCTTGGGGTAGTCGCCGGTGGCGTTGGCGAACCAGACCAGGCTGGTGCCCCAGCCCTCGAACCTGTCCTGCTTGTACGACGGGTCGGGCTGGACGGTGACCGACGCGGTGGCCGTGTCGGCCTGCGCGAGCGGCGCGGGCACGGACAGCAGCGCCGCCCCGGTCGCCAGCGCGGTCATCGACGCGGCCCCGAGGAGCCGTCTGCTGCGGGTGAGTCCTGCCATCGTGTGCTCCCAGCTTCATAGGTGGAAACGCTGCGGTGGTCCCTCCCGCCGGACGTACCGGGAGGGGTGGCCCCGGACGGGCCGTGTGCCGCCCGGGGAGCCGGAGGAGGTGGGGAGGGGGTCAGGCCCGCGGTCGGCGCACCACGGCGACCTCGCGCGGCCCGAGTTCGAGCCCGTCGCCGGTGGCCGTGCCGTACAGCACGTCCCCGGTGAAGCCGGGCAGCGGCACGGTGTCGTCGGTGCGGTTGACCAGGAACAGGAAGGTGTCCTCGGCGTTGCCGCGGACGACCAGTTCGACCCGTCCGCGCGCCTCGGCCGGCAGCTCGCTCGTCACACCGGCCGGCTCCAGCAGACGCGGCAGCAGCGCGGTGAGCCCCTCGACGCCGAGGCGTGTGGAGACGTAGGCCGCCGAACCGGCGTTCGTCGTACGGCGGGTCAGGGCGGGGCGGCCGGCCTGGTCGCCGGTCTCGTAGCGGGCGAGGACCTCGGTCCGCTCGTCGGTCAGGGTGATGCGGTCGGTCCACAGGGTGCCGGTCGAGCCGTCGTCCAGGGACACCGTCTCGTCGGCGAGCAGCGGGCCGAACTCCTCGACGCGGATGCCGAGCAGGTCGCGCAGGGCGCCGGGGTAGCCGCCGAGCCAGACGTGGTCGTTCTGGTCGACGATGCCGGAGAAGTAGGTGGTGATCAGGTGGCCGCCCTGCTCGGCGTAGCGGGTGAGGTCCTTGGCGAGGTCCGCCGGGACCACGTGCAGGACGGGCGCGATCAGCACGTCGTAGCGCGCGAAGTCGCTCTTGGTGGTGACGAGGTCGGCGCGCACGCCGAGGGCGAGGAGCGCCGAGTACCAGTCCAGGCCTTCCTGGCGGTAGTTGAGCAGGGAGGTGGGGTGGGAGTCCTGTTCGCTGGCCCACCAGGAGTCCCAGTCGAAGACGATGCCGACCCTGGCGCTGTTCCGGGTGGAACCGGCCACCGGGGCAAGGGTCTTGAGGGTGGCGCCCAGCTCGGCGACCGCGCGGAACAGCTCGCTGTCGGCGCCGGCGTGCGGGACCATCGCGGAGTGGTACTTCTCGGCACCGGCCGCCGACTGCCGCCACTGGAAGTAGCAGACGGCGTCGGCGCCGTGCGCCACGTGCAGCAGGGAGTCCCGGGCCAGCTCCCCGGGCCGCTTGGCCACGTTGACCGGCTGCCAGTTGACGGCGCTGGTGGAGTGCTCCATCAGGAACCACGGCCGCCCGCCCGCGATGCCGCTGGTGAGGTTCGCGGAGAAGGACAGTTCGTCGCGGGACTGCGGTCCGGGGTGGACGTAGTGGTCGTTGGAGACGAAGTCGATCTCCTCGGCCCAGTCCGCGTAGTTCATGCCCTTGGTCTCGCCCATCACCATGAAGTTGGTGGTGACCGGGACGTCCGGGGTGATCGCCTTCAGGAGGTCCCGCTCGGCGCGCAGATAGTCCTTCAGGGCGTCGGAGGAGAAGCGCTTGAAGTCCAGCTGCTGGGTCGGGTTGGGGTGCGAGGCCGCCAGCCGCGGGGGCAGGATCTGCTGCCAGTCGGTGTAGCGCTGGGACCAGAACGCGGTGCCCCAGGCGTGGTTGAGGGCGTCGAGGGTGCCGTAGCGGGCGCGCAGCCAGTCACGGAAGGCGTGGGCCGCGTCGTCGGAGTAGTCGTAGACGTTGTGGCAGCCCAGCTCGTTGGAGACGTGCCAGGCGACGAGCGCCGGGTGGTCGGCGTACCGGGTGGCCATCTCGCGGACCAGGCGCAGGGCGTGCTCGCGGAAGACCGGGGAGGTGGGACGCCAGTGCTGACGGGCGCCCGGCCACAGGGTCTCGCCGGTCGCGGTGACCGGCAGGATCTCCGGGTGGGCCGTGGTCAGCCACGGCGGCGGGGAGGCGGTGGCGGTCGCCAGGTCGACACCGATGCCACCGGCGTGCAGCAGGTCCATGACCTCGTCGAGCCAGCCGAAGTCCCACGCGTCGGGGCCCGGTTGCAGACGGGCCCAGGAGAAGATCGCCACGGAGACGACCGTGACACCGGCCTCCCGCATCAACCGGACGTCCTCCTGCCACACCTCCCTCGGCCACTGCTCGGGGTTGTAGTCGGCGCCGAAGCCGAGACGCGGGGTGGGATCACCGTCCGCCCCGCTGCGGCGGGAGTGGAGGGTGGAGATCATGGCGGTCCTTCCGAAGGGGTGGTGCACAGGGGCGGCGCGGCCCGGAGCCGCGCCGCCCGGTGTCTACTGCTGCCGCGAGAACTACTTCTCGACGGTGAAGCCCTGCTCCTCGGCGTACTTCACCGACGCGTCCTGCCAGGCCTTCAGACCCTGCGCCAGCGTGGTGCCGGAGACGTAGGCCTTGCCGACGGTGTCGTTGAAGATCGAGTTCGCGTACGGCTGGAAGGGCAGGTACGACCAGTCGCTCGCCACGTTCGCCGCGGACTCGGCGAAGATCTTGTTGGCCTCCTGGCCGCCGAAGTAGTCGAACTTCTTGCCCTGGAACTCGGCCGAGTCCAGCTCCGCCTTGGTGGCGGGGAAGGCGCCCTCGGAGACGCGCGTGGCGACACCGGCACCGGCGTTGGCGTACTCGGTGAAGGCGTAGGCGAGAGCCTTGTTCTTGGCCAGCGCCGGGACGGTCAGCGAGCTGCCGCCGTTCTCCGCGCTCGCCTTGTCGCCCTTGGTCCAGGCGGGCATCGCGGCGGCACGCCACTGGCCCTTGGCGCCCGCGACGCCGGTCTCGAAGTTGGCGGGCATCCAGGCGCCGGTGGCCAGGGTGGCGATGGTGCCGTCGCCGAGGCCCTTGTACCAGTCGTCGGTCCAGCCGGTGACCGGGGCGAGGAGCTTCTCGTCGACCAGCTTCTGCCAGACGGCCTCGTACTTCTTCGCGCCCGCGTCGTCGAAGTCGATGCCGACCTTGGTGCCGTCGACCTTGTACGGGCGCGAGCCGGACTGCCACAGCAGGGAGGTGGTCAGGCCCGCGTCACCGGTGTCGTTGGCGATGTAGGCCTTGGGGTCGGCCTTGTGGAGCTTGCGGGCCGCGTCCAGGTACTCGTCCCAGGTGGTCGGGACGGCGATCTTGTACTTGTCGAAGACCTTCTTGTTGTAGAACAGCGCCATCGGGCCCGAGTCCATGGGCAGGCCGTAGACCTTGTCGCCGTCGCTGACCGCGTTCCACGGGCCGGGCGTGTACTTCGAGGCGAGCTTGTCGGCGCCGTAGGGGGCCAGGTCGGTCAGGCCCTTGGTGAGGGAGTACTGGCCGAGCGCGAAGTACTCGACCTGGGCGACGTCCGGGACGCCCTTGCCGGCCGAGATCGCGTTGGACAGCGCGGTGTAGTGCTTGTCGCCGGAGCGCTCGCTGACCAGGTTGACCTTGACCTTGGGGTACTTCTTCTGGAAGTCGGCGGCCACGGTCTTCAATGTGGGCTCCCACGCCCAGACCGTGATGTCGCCGCCCTTGTCCAGGGCCGCCTTGATGTCCGCGGCGGAGACGGCCTTGGTGTCGGAGTCGTCGTCGGAGCCGCCGCAGGCGGTCAGGCCCAGGGCGAGGGTGGAGACGAGGGCGATGCCGCGCAGGATGCGGCTCGGTGTTCTGCGCATGGAGGTGCTTCCACTTCTGCGTGGGTGGGACAGGTGAGGGTGGGGGTGGTGCGGGTGGTGCTCCAATGGGGGGCTTGCGGGCGCCGGCCTCGTCACTCCTTGACGCTTCCGGCGGCGAGACCGGACTGCCAGTACTTCTGGAGGAACAGGAACGCGGCGATCAGGGGGATGATCGTGAGCAGCGAGCCGGTGATCACCAGGTTGAAGATCACGTCGCCGCCGATGGTCTGGGCCTGCGAGCTCCAGGCGCTCAGACCCAGGGTCAGCGGGTACCAGTCCGGGTCCTTGAGCATGATCAGCGGCAGGAAGTAGTTGTTCCAGGTGGCGACCGTGGTGAACAGCAGCACGGTCACGATCCCCGGCGCCAGCAGCGGCAGCGCGACCTGGAAGAAGGTGCGCAGCTCGCTCGCCCCGTCCATCCGGGCCGCCTCCAGGAGCTCGGTCGGGATGGCCTCGGCGGCGAACACCCACATCAGGTAGAGGCCGAACGGCGAGACCAGGGACGGGATGATCACCGCCCAGGGGGTGTCGGTGAGCCCCAGCTTGCTGAACATCAGGAAGGTCGGCACCGCCAGCGCCGTGGCGGGTACGGCCACCGCGCCGATGACGACGGCGAAGATGGCGCGCTTGCCGGGGAAGTCGAACTTCGCCAGCGCGTAACCGCCAAGCACCGCCAGCAGCGTCGCGCCGCCCGCGCCGAGCACCACGTACAGCAGGGTGTTCAGCAGCCAGCGGCCGAAGATGCCGTCGTGGTAGGTGAAGGTGGTCCGGATGTTGTCCCACAGGGCGAAGTCATGGGCGAACCACAGCCCGTTGGAGTCGCCCAGACCGGCCTGGGTCTTGGTGGAGTTGATGACCAGCCAGATCAGCGGCACCACGGTGTAGAGGACCATCAGGGCCATCAGCACCGTCATCAGCACACTGCGGCGCGGCTTGTCCGGGCTGTGCTTGCGCGGGGTCCGCAGCCGGGGCGGGCTGCTGCTCCGGCTGCTGCTCTTGGCGGGGGAGGCGGTGGGGGCAGAGGTGCTCATCGGGTCACGCTCCCTTGCGCATGCCGCGCAGCTGCACGACGTAGGCGACCACCATGGTGAGCAGGCCCATGATGATGGCGACCGTCGCGGAGTAGTTGTGCTGCTGGCCGGCGAAGGACAGCGAGTACGTGTAGAAGTTCGGCGTGTAGTCGGTGGTGATGGCGTTCGGCGCCAGTGGGCGCAGGATGCTCGGCTCGTTGAAGAGCTGGAAGCTGCCGATGATCGAGAAGATCGTGGCGATGACGATCGCGCCCCGGATCGCGGGGAGTTTGATCGAGGTGATCACGCGCCACTGTCCGGCGCCGTCGATCTCCGCCGCTTCGTACAGCGAGTTGGGGATGACCCGGAGCGCCGAGTAGAAGATCAGCATGTTGTAGCCGACGAACTCCCAGGTCACGATGTTGCCGATGGAGGCGAGCACCCAGTCGGGGGAGAGCAGGTCGGGCAGCGAGGTGCCGAACGCCTCGTTGATGTCGCCCACCAGGCCGTACTTGGTGCCGTACATGAAGCCCCACATCAGGGTGGCGACGACGGCGGGCACGGCGTACGGCAGGAAGATAGTGATCCGGAAGAAGCTCTTGCCGTAGAGGCGGCCGCTGTCCAGCGCCAGCGCCACCAGCAGGGCGATGCCGAGCATGATCGGCACCTGGATCGCCAGGAAGAGCCCCACCCGGCCGACAGCAGACCAGAACTGGTCGTCCTTGAGGGCCTGGGTGTAGTTGTCCAGGCCGACGAAGTGGTTGCCGCCGATCAGCTGGTTGCGGAACAGGCTCAGGTAGATCGAGTACGCGATGGGTGCGAGGAAGACCAGCGCGAAGACCGTCACGAACGGGCCGATGAATCCCCACCCCGTCCAGGAGCGTCGGTCCCGTGGTGCCGGCGGCGGTGCCGGGCGCGGCTCGGCCGTGGCCGGCGGGTGCAGAGTTGTCATGATCGTTCCTCGCTCGTTCACTCATGGAACCCCCGCCCGCACCGGTTTCCCGCGTGGAGCGGCCGGGATGGTCACGCAAACACCGATCAGCGAAAAAAGAGACCTGAGCTGTTATGTTTACGTAAACATCCGATGGCGGCATGTCTACACTCCTCCGATGACGCGGGTCAAGGGTCTCCCGGGCGGATCGTGATCAAAGCGATGTAATGACAGGCAGGGGGTAGGAAATGGACGCCACGCAGGACTCGCCGCCACAGGCGCCCGCACCTGCGGTGACCCGTGGTCGGCGCTCGTCCGGAGGGGGCCGCTCCTCGGTCTCGATGGCGGACGTGGCGCGGCTGGCCGGAGTGTCGTCCCAGACCGTCTCCCGCGTGTCCAACGGCTACGCCGGTGTCAACGAGGAGACACGCCGTCAGGTCCTCGCCGCCATGCGGGAGTTGGGCTACCGCCCCAACAGCGCGGCCCGCGCCCTCAAGCGCGGCGAGTTCCGCACCCTTGGCGTGATCACCTTTTCGCTCTCCACGACCGGCAACGTCCGCACCCTGGAGGCGATCGCCACCGCGGCCGCCGCCGAGGGGTACGCGGTCACCCTGCTGCAGGCCACCGTCCCCACCCAGGACGAGGTCCGGGGCGCCTTCTCCCGCCTGGAGGAGCTCGCCGTCGACGCGGTGATCGTCATCATGGAGGTGCACCTCCTGGACGCGGCCACCATCAACATCCCGCCCCATGTCCAGGTCGTCGTCGCCGACTCCGACGCGGGCGAGCGGTATACGGTCGTCGACACCGACCAGGCCGGCGGCACCCGCGCGGCCGTCGAGCACCTCCTCGAACTCGGCCACGACACCGTCTTCCACCTCGCCGGCCCCGAGGACTCCTACGCCGCCCAGCGCCGAACCGACGCCTGGCAGGCCACCCTCGTCGAGGCGGGCCGCAGCGTGCCGCCGCTGGTGCGCGGCGACTGGTCCGCGGAGTCCGGCTACCGGGCGGGCCTGGAGCTGGCCGCGCGCGAGGACTGCACGGCGGTCTTCACCGCCAACGACCAGATGGCCCTGGGCCTGCTGCGCGCCCTGCACGAACGCGGCCGGCGCGTCCCCCAGGACGTCAGTGTCATCGGCTTCGACGACATCGCCGAGGCGTCGTCCTTCCAGCCGCCCCTGACCACCGTCCACCAGGACTTCGCCGAGGTCGGCCGGCTCTGCGTCCAGGCGGTCCTGCGCAAGATGCGCCACGACGGCGCCCCCCACGACACACCTCACGGCACGACCCTCGTGCCGACCCGGCTGATACTCCGAGCGAGCACGGGTCGTCCTAGGGGGCGCTGAACGCCGGCGGGGGTGGCGGCTCGGGGGTGCGCGGTGGGGTCCGTGCTGCTCCGGCTGGGGCTTCGGACGGTCTGCGCTTCTACGGCTGAGGCTTCGGACGGTCTGCGTTTCTACGGCTCGGGCTTTGGGGGCCTGCGCTTCTACGGCGGGGCTGTCCGACGGTCCGCCTTCGAACGCGGCTCTCGTTTGACGCCGCTGCACGCCAGGAGTTCGGTTCCGGCGGCGTCGAAGTACAGCGTGAAGTGCCAGGACCGGTCCGGCGTGTCGATGAAGCCGGTACGCAGGGGTTCGCCACGGTGCCGGGCCAGGATCTCGACGGTCTCGTCGAGGCCGAGGGTCGTCAGACCGATCCTCAAGGACCGCCTCAGCCGCGTGGCGGTGATGCCGTAGACCATCCAGTGCGGCCCGGCGTCACCGCAGAGCGTCACCGTACCGCCGGCGGCGATGGCGGCGCGGGCCGCCTCACAGGCACGGGTCTGGTCGGTGAGCATCGCCGCGATGTCGGGCTGACCTGGGGTCTGGGTGGTCATGGGGTGACTTTAGGGAGGAGGCGGGGGCGTGGCCATGGGGTTTTGCGGGGTGGGTCGTGTGGGGGTGGGGGGGGTTGCGTGGGGCTGCGGAGGCGGGGCGGGGCGCCCGCGCCCTCCTCCATGCGCTTCGCGTTCGCCTGAAGCTCTGGCGCGTCACCTGGGCGGCCAGGGACATGGACGGGGGCTATGCCGGTGGCGGGCTCGCAGTGGTCGAGCACTCGTGCAGAGTTCCGTCGGCGACTGCGTGGAGCTTGTCGGGGTTGGCCACGTTGTGGATGGTCGAGATGCGGCCTTCCGGATCGAAGTCGAAGGTCAGCGTGGCGACCACGCGGTCCGGGCCGCGGAAGACCACGCCCGGCCCGCCGTTGATCCAGGTGAGCTCCGCCCGCATGTGCCCGGGCTCGATGCCCTGGTAGGTCGTGGTGCCGAGCGCGGCGAACCAACGAGCCACGGTCTCGAGGCCGACGACCGGCTTGAGGGCCTGGCGGACCTTGCCGCCGCCGTCGGTCCAGAGGGTCACGTCCGGGGAGAGCAGTTCCATGAGGGCGTTGATGTCGCCGCCCGCCGTCGCCGCGAAGAAGCGCTTCGCGACGTCGCGTTGGCGGGAGCGGTCCGCGGAGAAACGGGGCCGCCGGGCCTGGACGTGCTCGCGGGCGCGGTGCGCGGCCTGCCGGACCGCCACCTCCGAGCGTTCCACCGCCTCCGCGATCTCCGCATAGCTGAAGGCGAAGACCTCCTTCAGCACGAAGACCGCGCGCTCCAAGGGACTCAGCGTCTCCAGCACGACCAGCAGGGCCATGGAGACCGAGTCCGTCGTGGCAACGCCGTCCGCTGTGTCCGGACCGGTCAGGATCGGCTCCGGGAGCCAAGGCCCGACGTAGGTCTCGCGCTGGTGACGAGTCGAACGCAGCCGCTCCATCGCCAGGTTGGAGACGATCCGGGTCAAGTAGGCCTTGGGCTCGGCGACCTGGGACCGGTCGGCTGCCGACCACTTGAGCCAGGCGTCCTGGACCACGTCCTCGGCATCGGCGGCGCTGCCGAGGATGCGGTAGGCGACGGAGAAGAGCAGGGTGCGGTACTGCTGGAAGGCGAGCTGGTCGGGGTCGGCCTGCTGCGGCTGGGTCACTTGGCGCTCCGAATCCGGGTGTAGCGGCCGCCGTGCGGCCAGAACGCGCCCGAGACGGGCATCTTCTTCATGCGGGCGAAGGTCGGCCACGGCGCGGCGCTGACCGTCTCCTTGTACTTCGCGGCCCGCTTGCCGGTCAGCACGATCCGGCGCGGGCTGTCATCGGGGTGGGTGAACTGCACGACGGCGTCGTTCCGGCCCAGACTCACAGGTGTGTGGTAGTAGCCGAAGCGGAAGGGCTTGGGCTCCTTGCCGGCCAGCACTCGCAGGATGGAGAGGGCCGCGTGCACACCGGTGGGCATACCTCCCTGACAGGTCCCGTGCATCATGCCGTAGCCCTGACGGATCGCCGCCGCATCGCCCACGGCATAGACATCCGGGTGGGAGACCGAGCGCAGCGCGCTGTCGGTGACCACACGGCCGCGCTCGTCGACGGTCAGGCCCGCGGTGGCCGCCAGCGGCGAGACACGGGTGCCGCTGGTCCACAGCACCGCGCACGCCGGGATGCTGGATCCGTCGGCGAGCTCGACACTGTCCGGCAGCACCTTGGCCACCTTGACGCCGCTGCGTACCCGCACGCCGAGCCGGGCGAGCGCCGCGTCCAGGTAGGCCTTGGCCTTCGGGTGCATGCTCGCGCCCGGCTCCTGCCGGCCCAGCAGCACCACGTCGAGCTCCGGGTGCCGCTCGGCGATCTCCGCGGCGGCCTCGACGCCGGTGAGGCCGCTGCCGCCGACCACGACGGTCCCACGGTCGAGCCGGGCCAGCCGGTCGGCGAGGATGGCGGCGTCCTGCGGGCTGTTGAGGGTGTGGGCGTGGTCGTCCACGCCGGGGACGGCGACGGTGTCCGCGATGCTGCCCAGGCCGTAGACCAGGGTGTCGTAGCGCAGGACCCGGTCGTCGTCGATCCGGACGGTCTTCGTCTCGGCGTCCACGGCGGTGACCCAGCCACGGACGAAGCCGGCGCCGGTGCCGTCCAGCAGGCCCGGGATGTCCATCTCGGCCGTCTCCTGACCGGTGGCGGTCATGTGGAGTCGGAGTCGCTCGGTGAAGGTGTCGTAGGGGTTCACCAGCGTCACTCGCAGGTTCCCGCGCTTCCTGGTGCGGGCCGCGAGCTGGATCGCGGCGGAGAGCCCGGCGTAACCGGCACCCAGGACCAGGACCTCGTGCTGCTGCGCTGCTGTCGCGTTCATCGCTCTGTTGTCTCTTTCCTGTCGGCCGCTCCCGCTGAGCGGACGACCAGCAGACGCAAGGTGCCTTTCCGTTCGTGACATGGGTTCGATGTGACCCGCGTCACATCGTGAGGAGAGAGGGGGCGCGCGGCATCGGCACCCCGACCACCGCGACGCTGAGCAGTCAATCATGATCGACTGGCGCCGCACAGGGACTGACGGCACAGCAGAAGCCGGAGGTCAGCGGAGGGGGCGGGCCCGCGGTGTCCCAGGATCTCTGTCGATTCCCCCACGGCCGGGGTGAACAAAGCGTCCGTAAACGGGACGGCGCGTCCTGAACGGGGGAGGATGGTCGGCATGACGCTGCCTGCCCTGCCCGAGGAATCCTTCCAGCGTGTGCTCTGTGTCGTCGCGCATCCCGACGACATGGAGTACGGCACGTCCGCGGCCGTCGCCCGCTGGACCGCGCGCGGTATCGAGGTCGCCTATCTGCTGCTGACCCGCGGCGAGGCCGGCATGCCGAATCCTCCCGAGGAGACGGCTCGCCTGCGCGTCGCCGAGCAGCAGGCCGCCTGTGCCGCCGTCGGTGTCGAGCGGCTGACCATCCTCGACCATCCGGACGGTGTGCTCGTCTACGGCCTCGACCTGCGCCGCGACATCTGCCGGGAGATCCGCCGGTTCAAGCCCGACGCTGTGCTCGGTGGAAGCTACGACATCGAGACGCCCCTCGGCTTCGACCAGGCCGACCACCGCGCCGCCGGACTGGCGACCCTGGACGCGGTGCGCGACGCCGGCAACCGGTGGGTCTTCCCGGAGCAGGTCGACGACGAAGGGCTTGAACCGCACTCGGCGCGCTGGCTCATCCTCCCCGCGTTCGGCGGCGCCGGCGCGACCCACGGCGTCGACGTCACGGGTGAGCCGTTGCGCCGCGGCGTCGCCTCCCTCGAAGCGCACGCGGCGTACCTGGCCGCGCTCCCGGGGCACCCCGCCCCGAAGGACTTCATCCCGAAGATCGCCGCCATGAGCGGCAAGGCCCTGGGCGTCGAGCACGCGGTCCTGTTCCGCGCCCATGACCTTCAGGCACCGCCGGAATTGTTCACCGAGGACGCGAAGGACTGACGCGGGGGCCCGTGGCGCCCGGTCTGTCAGTGGCGGCCGGCCAGGGCCTTGTCGGCGTTGGACAGTTGCGTACGTATGTCCTGCTGGACGGCGGCGAGTTCGCGCTGCTTCTCCGCCATCGCCCGCCGTTGGTACGCCGCGTCGACGGAGGACCAGATGCCGACGACGTTCGTCTCCTGTTTGCACGCCACGTCGGCCTTCGCCAGGGCGAGTTCGGCCCGGCCGGCGGTCGGACCGCTGAACTCGGGGTCCTTGCCGGGTGGTTGGGTCGGGTCGGCGTAGGTGTAGTCGTCGTCATGTCGCTTCATGCAGCGTGACCAGGCACGGAAGACCGCCACCACACGCGGATCGCGCTGTGAGTCACGGTAGCTGCCGATGTTGATCGCGCCGACGAGTTCAGGGTTCCCCAGCTTCTGCGGGTCACCCGACAGGGCCTTCACCGCCTCGCCCTGGCAACCGCCCGCAGGGAGCCGTCGACCGCGCGAGTCCGTGTCCGCGGGTGTGCCGTCCGGCTTCAGCCCGCGCAGAACGAGCATGGCTTCCCGCCCCGGCTTCGGCCCCGTGGACTTCTCCTTGGCCTGCGGCGGCACTGAGCCGGGAGCCGGGTGGTAGCCATGGCGTGCCGCCTCGGCCGCGTCCGTGATGCCGTACCGGTGTGCCGTGTTGGCCGGGTTCAGGGTGCCTGTCTCCGGGATGGGGCCGGTGGGGGCGGGCCAAGAGTGGCCGAAGCGCCGCATGCAGGACTCGGTCAGTACCGCCTTGGCCCGGTACAGGCGTCCGACCTGGCGATCAGTGAACAGGTAGGGCTCGATGGGCAGGACCAGGTCACTGACGTCGAGCATGTTCGGCACCGCGGTGACCGTTGGCGGCCCGGGAGCCGTCGGTGTTCCGGGCGGAGTGGACGTCGGCGTCGACCCCGCCGCCTGGCCCGGCGCGCACCCGGCCGTGACGGCGAGCAGGAAGACGGCCGCGCCGAGATGCCTGGTCCGGTGGATTCGTCGCGTCGGCATGTTGTCCTGTCCCTTCCGGGGTGCGGGGCCCGCCCGGCAGCGCGCGGGCGGGCCGGACACGTGTCAGACGCGGTACCAGGCGAGCGAGGCGTTGTTGTTCTGCACTCCGGAGTTCAGCGCGCGGGCCTCTCCGGGCCAGAAGTCGTCGTAGGGGGCGTTGGGGGTGCCGGAGTTCTGCCACTCGTTGTAGAAGATGCGGGCCCGGTACCTCTCATCGTTGTTCCAGCCGCGGTACACGTTGTTCTTCACTCTCTGGCCCTGGCCTTCACCGGCGGCTGTGAACGTGTCGGTCCCGAAGTCATTGACCCAGTTCCAGTACGTGCTGTAGGAGCTGTTGCCGGAGGCGCTGTAGTAGAGGTAGAGCTGGCCGTCCCATTCGGCAGCCCGGACCTCGGCGGCTGCGGCTTCCCCCTTCGCGGCAGCGGGCGCAGTGGCCAGGACGGTGCTACCGGCGATCAGTGCTGCGGCGACTGCGATGGATCCCACCATGCGACGTGCAGTTGTCACGATGCTCCTCCGTTGGCATACGGGAAGGGGGGCGGCGCTCGGGCAGGAGTCGTGCGCCTGCGCGAGCCTCCCCCGTGTCGATCGGCCCTGAGGCTAGGCCGGACGCGCCGCCGCGCGGTCCTGACAGGTGTCAGGGCCGCACGGTCCGCCAGGTCGGTCAGAGGGTGGTCCCCGGTGTGTGGTCTGTGGCCCGGCGGTCCAGGCGTGCGACGAGTGCGTGCTCTGCGCGGAGCAGCCGCCGACGTCGGTCCTCGGGAAGGGACGCCAGGGCGTCGTGGAGAGGCTGCTCGCGCGGGACGTGGACCATGGCCGTGGAGTAGATCCGGCAGCCGGGGCACCAGGCGTAGCCGACGCACCGCTCGAACATCGTGGACTCGGGCGGATGGAAGCGGTGTTGATACGAGCGGACGGCTGTCCCGCACTCCTTGCAGGCGCGGCGCTCTCCGTCCTGGACGGTGTCCCAGGAGGAGACCTTCACCCAGGGCCGGTGGCCGGCCGCGGCTCTTCAAGTCGTCATGAGCCGCATTATGCCCGGCGGTTGAGCACGGGCGCCGGCCTCACCCCTTGCGCAGTGCGGCGGGGAGCTGGTCGGGGTGCCCGCGTGCGGTGCAGGTGCGGACGGGGTGGATGTGGTCGCGGGACTCGATGATCCGGCTGCCCCGGGCGCGCATCACGAAGACGTACGGGACCTTGGCCGCGGAGCCGTCCGGCGAGGCGAACGCGTGGCCGGACTCGGCGACGATCACTTCCGGGTCGGTGGTTTCGTGGTGGTTTCGTGGACGACGACGTCGACGACCCGACGCTTGGTCAAGGACTGCCGGGCTCCGGGATGGCACGGTGAAGTGTTCAACGCCGTGGTTCAGCGTGTTGCCGCGGAGGCGCGCTCGGTGTCGACGGCCGGCTTCGGCCTCGATGTGCGGGCGATGGTCAGCAGGAGTACCCCGCACGCGGCGACGAGGATCCAGCCGGGGCGGGAGGCGTGCGCGAGTCCGGTGGGGGTGGTGTCGGCCACCAGGGCGCCGGCGAGGGCGATGCCGAGGGCGGCACCGAGTTGTCGGGCGGTGGAGGTGACGGCTCCGGCGACGCCGGCACGCGCGGGTGGCAGTCCGTTGACCGCGGTGTTGGTGAGGGGCGCGTTGGCGAAGCCGAACCCGATGCCGATGAACGCGTACGAGGTCAGCAGCAGGAGCACGCTCGTGTGCGCGGTGAGCCGGGTCAGGCAGAGCCCGCCGACCGTGATGAAACCGCCGGCCAGCAGCAGCGGCAGGCGGGGGCCCGAGCGGCCGACCATGCGGCCGGAGAAGGGGGCGCAGAGTGTCGCGCCGAGGGCCAGGGGCAGGGTCGCCACACCGGCGGCCAGCGGCGTCCATTGCCGGGTGTGCTGGAGATAGAGGGTGTTCAGCAGCAGGGTCGTGTTCAGGGCGACGAAGACCGTCACCGCGCCGACGACGGCGGCGCTGAAGGCCGGGCGGGTGAAGAGCCGCAGATCCATCAGAGGCTCACGGCGACGTGACTCGACCCGCACGAACCCGGCTGCGGCCAGTACGGCCGCCGCGTACCCCGTCAGGGCCATGGGCGATGTCCAGCCGATGTGCGGGCCCTCGATCAGGACGCCGACCACGGCCGCGAGGAGCATGGTCAGCAGGACCTGGCCGGGCAGGTCGGGTCGCCGGGTGTGCTGTGCCCGGGACTCCGGTACCAGCACGGCGCTGAGCAGGAGGGCGGCCGCGATGACGGGTGTGTTGATCCAGAACAGGGCCCGCCAGTCGAGTGCCGCGAGGAGCGCGCCGCCGGTCACCGGCCCGGCGGCCATGCTCAGGCCGAACACGGAGGCCCAGATGCCGATGGCCTGTGCCCGTTCCTTCGGGTCCGGCATCGCGTTCACCACGATGGCCAGCGCGACGGGGCTGAGCATCGAGGCACCGATGCCCTGAAGGGCGCGGCCGGCGATCAGGACACCTGCCGACGGGGCCAGGGCACAGAGCAGTGAGGCGGCACCGAAGGCGGCCAGCCCGTACTGGAACACCCGACGGCGTCCGAAGCGGTCCGCCAGCGCGCCGGAGGAGATCAGACAACTCGCCAGGACGAGGGTGTAGGCGTCCACGATCCATTCGAGATGGCGTGTGTCGACGTCCAGGCCCCGCCCGATGGCAGGCAGCCCCACATTGACGATCGTGGTGTCCAGCCCCACCAGGAACATGCTCAGGCAGCACACGGCCAGGATCGTCCAGCGTCTGCGCGCGCTCAGCGCGGGTGGAACGGTATGTGTCGTCGCGGTCATGGTGTACCTCACAGGTGCGGGAACAGTGCCCGGCAAGACTCCGCTCGGGTCCCGGGCGCCGCCCATCAGTTTTGCGAACACTGCAAAAATGGGTCCATGAACACAGGCGCCGACTCCCCGCACACCGGTCTCGAGGACGCCGAGCTGGCGGAGATTCTCGACGGCATCGGGTCCCGGCTGCGCCGACTGCGCAGGGAACGGGGTCTCACGCTGGAGGCGCTCGCGGCCACGACCGGGATCTCGGTCAGCACGCTCTCCCGGGTGGAGTCGGGCAAGCGGCGCCCGACGCTGGATCTGCTGATCCCGCTGGCACGCGCGCACCGCGTCGCACTCGACCAGCTGGTGGCGGCACCGGCCAGCGGCGACCCCCGGGTGCATCTGCGGCCCCTGCGCAGGGACCGCGGGAGCGTCCTCGTCCCGTTGACGCAGTACCCGGGCCGGGTGCAGGTCTTCAAACAGGTCCTGGCACCCCGTCCGCCGGAACTGGTCACCCACGAGGGCTACGAGTGGCTCTACGTCCTCGCCGGCCGCCTCCGCCTGATCCTCGGGGCGCGGGACTTCACGCTCCGGCCCGGCGAGGTCGCCGAGTTCGACACTTCCGAGCCTCACTGGTTCGGGCCGGCGGACACCGAGGCCGTGGAGATCCTGCACCTGTTCGGTCCCCGCGGAGACCAGGCCGTCGTCCGCGCCGGACCGTCGGCGACCGACCTGACCGACCCGACAGACCCGACCGACCGGACCGACTCGACTGATCTGACCGGCCCGGTCGCGCCGAACCTGCCGGGGAGGACGTCATGACGGGGCGCCGGGGCGGTTCCGTAAGGAACGCGTCAAAGGTGTCGGCGCCGCCGTAAGGGACGCGTCAACGGGCGGTCATATGCGGTCACAGCAGGGGTTTGCTCTGGCTGTCCGCATGTTGTCCGTACCTCTCCTAGGAGCTCGCGATGGCCGATCCGGCCTTCGTCGTCACCACGATCGCGCTGTTCGCGCTGGTGGCTCTCGTTGCCAAGGGGGTGACCAGGCTGTGACCGCCGAGAACATCGTCGGCCTCGTCGTGGCCGTCGCCCTGCTGGGCTATCTCGTCCTCGCCCTGATCTTCCCGGAGAGGTTCTGAGACCAGGTATGGGACCCGTACTCGCCGGCGCTCTTCAGCTGCTCGCCCTCATAGCGGCGCTGGCTCTCGCCTACATCCCCCTCGGCAATCACATGGCCAAGGTCTACTCCTCCGACCGGCACTGGCGGGTGGAGAGGTGGATCTACAGGGGCATCGGTGTCGATCCCGACGCCGAACTGCGCTGGCCCGCCTACCTGCGCGGTGTTCTCGCCTTCTCCGCGGCCGGGGTGCTCTTCCTCTACCTCTTGCAACGGTTGCAGGGCGTGCTGCCGGGTTCGCTCGGCTTCTCCTCGATCGACCCGGACCAGGCGTTCAACACCGCCGTGTCATTCGTGACCAACACCAACTGGCAGTCGTACTACGGCGAACAGGCCATGGGTCACGTCGTGCAGACCTGCGGTCTGGCCGTGCAGAACTTCGTCTCGGCCGCGGTCGGTATGGCCGTCGCCGTGGCGCTGGTGCGCGGGTTCGCCCGGTCCCGGACCGGTGAACTGGGCAACTTCTGGGCGGACATGGTCCGCGGGGTCACGCGCATCCTGCTGCCGCTGGCCTTCGTCGCCGCGATCGTGCTGGTCGCCTGCGGTGCCCTTCAGAACTTCTCCGGCATCCACGCGGTCGGCCAGTTCATGGGTGGCTCGCAGCAGTGGAACGGCGGCGCGGTCGCCTCGCAGGAGGCGATCAAGGAGCTGGGTACCAACGGCGGTGGCTACTTCAACGCCAACTCCGCGCACCCCTTTGAGAATCCGACGCCTTTCACCAACCTCTTCGAGGTCTTCCTGATCCTCGTCATCCCGTTCGCCCTGACCCGCACCTTCGGGGTGATGGTCGGCTCGGTGAAGCAGGGGTACGCGATCCTGGCGACCATGGCCACCATCTGGATCGGCTTCACGGCCCTGATGATGTGGACCGAATTCGCCCACCACGGACCGGCGTTCGAGCTCGCGGGTGGGGCGTACGAGGGCAAGGAGGTCCGCTTCGGCGTAGGTGGCTCGTCGATCTTCGCGGTGGCGACCACGCTCACCTCGACCGGTGCCGTCGACTCCTTCCACTCCTCCTTCACCGGGCTCGGCGGCGGCATCACCATGCTCGGCATGATGCTGGGCGAGATCGCGCCGGGCGGTACCGGGTCCGGGCTGTACGGCATGCTGATCATGGCGATCATCGCGGTGTTCATCGCCGGGCTCATGGTCGGCCGTACGCCCGAGTACCTGGGCAAGAAGATCGGCACCCGCGAGATCAAGCTGGCCGCCTGTTACATCCTGATCACCCCCACGCTGGTGCTGGTCCTGGCCGCGGCGGCGATGGCGCTGCCCACGCCCGCACACTCGATGACCAACTCAGGCGCGCACGGGTTTTCCGAGATCCTTTACGCCTATACGTCCGCCGCCAACAACAACGGCTCGGCCTTCGCCGGGCTGAACGCCGACACGCAGTGGTTCAACACCACGCTCGGCATCGCCATGCTGCTCGGCCGCTTCCTGCCGATGGTGTTCGTGCTCGCGCTGGCCGGCTCGCTCGCCGAGCAGAAGCCGGTGCCGCAGACAGCGGGCACCCTGCGCACCGAGAAGCCGCTGTTCACCGGGTTGTTGGTGGGCGCGATCCTGATCATCACCGGTCTGACGTATTTCCCGGCGCTGGCCCTGGGCCCGCTCGCCGAAGGGCTGGCGTCATGACCACTCGTACCGAAAGCGAAGAGATGCCCCCAGCCACCGCGACCCGGGCGCCGCACAGCGACGTACCGACCGGGCACCAGTTGTCGCAGGGCCGAGTCGGAGCGGGCGTCTTCGATCCCGGACAGCTGCTGACGTCGCTTCCCGACGCGTTCCGCAAGCTCGACCCGCGCGTGATGATCAAGTCGCCGGTGATGTTCGTGGTGTGGATCGGTTCCGTGCTCACCACCGTCTTCTCCTTCAAGGACCCGGGGGACTGGTTCGGCTGGACCATCAGCGCCTGGCTGTGGCTGACCGTCGTCTTCGCCAACCTGGCGGAGGCAGTCGCCGAGGGCCGGGGAAAGGCACAGGCCGACACCCTCCGCAAGGCCAAGACCGACTCGGTGGCACGACTGCTCAACGGCACCGAAGTCCCCGGCACCCAGCTGAAGATCGGCGATCTGGTCGTCTGCGAGGCGGGCGATGTGATTCCGGGCGACGGTGATGTCGTCGAGGGCGTGGCCTCGGTCGACGAGTCGGCGATCACCGGTGAGTCGGCGCCGGTCATCCGGGAGTCCGGCGGCGACCGTTCGGCGGTCACCGGCGGCACGAAGGTGCTGTCCGACCGGATCGTCATCAGGATCACGACGAGGCCGGGCGAGACCTTCATCGACCGGATGATCAACCTCGTCGAGGGCGCGGCCCGGCAGAAGACGCCGAACGAGGTCGCGCTGAACATCCTGCTCGCCTCGCTGACCATCGTGTTCCTGCTCGCGGTGGCGACCCTGCCGCCGTTCGCGGACTACGCGGGCACGCACCTCACCATGGTCGTGCTGGTCGCCCTGCTCGTCTGCCTCATCCCGACCACGATCGGCGCCCTGCTCTCCGCGATCGGCATCGCGGGCATGGACCGACTGGTGCAGCGCAACGTGCTCGCCATGTCCGGCAGGGCCGTCGAAGCGGCCGGTGACGTCTCGACCCTGCTCCTCGACAAGACCGGCACCATCACCCTGGGCAACCGTCAGGCCGCCGAGTTCGTCCCGGTCACCGGGGTCACGGAGGCCGAGGTGGCGGATGCCGCCCAACTCTCCTCGCTGGCCGACGAGACGCCCGAGGGCCGTTCCGTCGTCGTACTGGCGAAGGACAGGTACGGGCTGCGCGAGCGCGAGTTGGCCGGTGCCGAGTGGATCGCCTTCACCGCCCAGACCCGTATGTCCGGAGTGGACGTCGACGGACGCAGGATCCGCAAGGGAGCGGCGGGTTCCGTCGTCGCCTGGGTGGGGGAGCGGGGCGGTGAAGTCGCTCGGGACGCACTGGAGTTGACCGATCGGATCGCCACCGCGGGCGGTACTCCGCTGCTCGTGGCGGTCGAAGACGCCGAGGGCGCACGGGTGTTGGGTGTCATCCACCTCAAGGACGTGGTGAAGGAGGGCATGCGAGAGCGGTTCGAGGAGCTGCGCCGCATGGGCATCAGGACCGTCATGATCACGGGTGACAACCCGCTGACCGCCAAGGCGATCGCCGAGGAGGCGGGCGTCGACGACTTCCTCGCCGAGGCCACCCCCGAGGACAAGATGGCGCTCATCAAGCGGGAGCAGGCCGGCGGCAAGCTGGTCGCGATGACCGGTGACGGTACGAACGACGCGCCCGCGCTGGCCCAGGCGGACGTCGGCGTCGCGATGAACACCGGCACGTCGGCCGCCAAGGAGGCCGGCAACATGGTCGACCTCGACTCCAACCCGACCAAGCTGATCGAGATCGTCGAGATCGGCAAGCAACTCCTCATCACCCGGGGAGCGTTGACCACGTTCTCCATCGCCAACGACGTCGCGAAGTACTTCGCGATCATCCCGGCGCTGTTCGCGACTGTCTACCCGGGCCTGGACACGCTCAACATCATGGGCCTGTCCTCGCCGGACTCCGCGATCCTGTCCGCCGTCATCTTCAACGCGCTGATCATCATCGCGCTGGTGCCGCTCTCGCTGAAGGGGGTGCGGTACCGGCCGGTCAGCGCGGACAGGCTGCTGCGCCGCAACCTCACCGTCTACGGCCTCGGCGGGCTGATCGCCCCGTTCCTCGGCATCAAGATCATCGATCTGCTCATCTCCCTCATCCCCGGGATCGGCTGAAGTCCATGAACAACTCCCTCACGAACACAGGCCGGTTGCTCTGGGCTGGGCTGCGTGCCCTGCTGGTGCTGACACTGGTGACCGGCGTGCTGTACCCGCTGGCCGTCACCGGCGTCGCCCAGGCCCTCTTCCACGACACGGCGAACGGCTCGGAGGTGAGGGCGGGCGACAAGGTCGTCGGGTCCTCGCTCATCGGCCAGGCCTACAACCTGCCGGTGAAGAAGGGCCAGAAGACGCCGGAGCCCGACCTGAAGTGGTTCCAGGGCCGCCCGCAGAACGGCCTCGGCACCAACAGCGTCAACACCCGGTACCAGCTGATCCTGTCCGGCGCCACCAACCGCTCCGGTGACAACGCCGACCTCGTCCAGTGGGTCAAGGACGCCAAGGCCGCGGTCATCAGGGACAACTCGACCGGCGACCACACCGTCGAACCGTCCGAGGTGCCTGCCGACGCGGTGACGTCCTCCGGCTCCGGCCTGGACCCCGACATCTCCCCGGCCTACGCGCAACTCCAGGTCCACCGGGTCGCCGAGAGGAACGGCCTGACCGACGCCCAGGTGCGCAGGCTGGTCGACGACCACACCGAGGGCCGCACGCTCGGCTTCATCGGGGAGCCCCGGGTGAACGTCCTGGAGCTCAACATCGCGCTCAAGGACCTTGTGGGCAAGGGGTGATGGGGTGACCCGTCCGGCGGGGGAGTCGGCGGCCCGGGACGACCGGGTCCGTCGACTCCCGCGGTCCGTACAGGTCATGCCACGGCGTCCTCCACGGTCGCCCGTACGTCGAGCACCGTGTCGGCCCCGGTCAGTTCCAGGATTCGTCGCAGTTGTGGGGGCGGCCCGACCAGCCGCAGCTCGGTCTGCCGGTTCAAGCCCAGCAGCAGATTCAGGAACGTCGAATCGGCGAAGGTGATGCCGGCGACATCCACCACGACCCTGGCGTGCTTCTCGGCCGCGGTGCCCAGCGCTTCTGCGAGCGGAGACAGCGAGTCCATGTCGTAGGAGCCGTGGGCGACGACGACCCACGCCCCGTCGCGCTCGTACTGGACCACCGCCCCGAACTGCTCCTGAGCGGACCCGTTGACCTGGTCGAACTCGTTGACGTGGTCGAATCCGTTGCCATGGTCGAACGATCTCTTGTCATCGTCGGCGGTACTCATCGCGTCATTATCCCCGCGAGGCGTGTCGCGGTGGATCACGGATGGATCACGCGTGAGGCCGCTCGTCCGCCCAGCCGCGGATCGGCGGGACGGAGAGGGTGACTCCGTCTACGTGACGTCAGGCCCTGCGAGGCGCGGGTCGGGGGCGGATCACGGAGGCGAGCAGGGGTAGTTGTTGCCGGTGCCCAACACGATGGAGTTGATCGGGCCCAAATTCTGCACGGACCCGTACGGGGCGGCGAAGATGATTGCTTCTCCCCGGCCGGTCCCGTTGTAGCCGGTGCACAGCTCCACCCAGGCGCCACCGTACTGGTTGTTCACCACGTAGTGATCGCCGTACTGGTTGCTGAGGTTGTGCGGGCCGTAGGCCCAGTAGACACCGCCGTTCTCGATGCCCGAGTCAGGGTTGGCGGTGTTGTAGATGCAGACGGCTCCGTACGGACATCCGTAGTAGGTGGCGTCGGCCCTCGCGGACGCCGGCCCGGCGCTGACGGCCATGAGCGACCCTGCCACCGCGACGGCCGAAACCGCCAGTCTCACCAGTTTGCCGAAAATCGCGGGTACCTCCTTGTAGAAGCCTGGGCGGACAAGTGATGGGCCCCGGTCGGCAGTTGCCCATCGACCAGGCCGGATCCCCGTGCCCGTCGGGTGCGTCGTGCTGACCGCACTTGTGAGGTGGTGCGCACAGCAACCTAGAGGGACGTCGATCCCGACGGTCCTGACAGATGTCAGGAGTGCGGCTACCGCTCGTCGGCGGGCAAGTGGTGTGAGTTGCATCCGTAGCGCGGACTCCGCACGGACGCTGCTGGCGCCTGCTGAGCTCTCGACGTCGCGCACAGGAAAACAGCTTGGCCCGGATTGGGGGACCCGGAACAATGGTGATCATGCGGATTCGACAGGCATGGCCTGATGACGCGTCAGCGGTCGCTGACGTCTACGTGCGCTCTTGGCGGGCGGCCTTTGCCGGTCTTGTTCCGCAGCACTACCTCGACGCCATGGACCCGGTCCGCGAGGAGTCCGTCTGGAAGACACGGATCGCGGAGACACGGTGGCCGTCATCGGGGGTGCTGGCAGCCGAGACCGAGGCAGGGATCATCGGATTCACAAGTTTCGGCCCGTCGCAGGAGATCCCTGCCGTCGCGGAGATCGGCACGCTGTACGCCGTCCCCGAGGTGTGGGGCAGCGGGGTCGGAAAGCAGTTGATGCTTGCCGCTCTGGCGACGCTCGGACAGGCCGACTACAGCCGAGCCACCTTGTGGGTACTGCAAGACAATGAGCGTGCCCGGCACTTCTACGAGGCTGCCGGTTGGCGCGCGGACGGCGCGGCCGTGGAGGACACCACCGGCGGGGCATCTCTGAACAAGTTGCGCTACGCGCGCACCCTTTGCTAGCCCTGGCCGGCCCGCTAGCCGGTCTTCGCAGGAACTCCGCGAGAGTCCGTGGGGGCCGGCGGGTCCTCGGCGTGATGTGTCCGAGGCGTGCCCCCGCCGTGGCGCGGGGTCCGCTTCCGCCCAGCGTGTGAGGGCTGGGCGGAAGCGGGGCGGGTCCCCTCCGGTGGTTCTTGAGCACGAGGGGTCCGCGCGGCCTTCCAGACATGGAAGGTGCGACGCCGGGGTGGCGTACGTGTTCCATGGTCCGCCATCCGGCTGGTGCCGCAAGGAGAACTACGGCTTCGCCATCAAAAGGGTTCATTACCCCATGATTTGGCGGCGGTAAAAGCGTTCTTGCGGTAACGCGCCCTGGTACGCCGGGGCCTGAGGGGACGTCAGCGACGCCGTGCGATCGCCTGGTGACGATGTGTTCACTGGGC
Organism: Streptomyces sp. NPDC020489; assembly: GCF_044386545.1. Taxonomy (NCBI): domain Bacteria; kingdom Bacillati; phylum Actinomycetota; class Actinomycetes; order Kitasatosporales; family Streptomycetaceae; genus Streptomyces; species Streptomyces sp. NPDC020489. Next base: position 392,269 of record NZ_JBIRUZ010000005.1, on the reverse strand, counting down.
GACATTGTTCCGCAATCTCATGATCACGTTGAGTGGTGGCCACCTCACCCAGCATGCTGTCGTGCAACTCCTCCGAGGCGCTTGAGCACCGCCTCGGAGGGGCCTTTCCAGACGCCTGTACGTCCTTCCAGGGAAGGTGCCATGACAAGCAAGCAGGTGATGACCGTCATCGTCCTGGCGGCGGTCCTCACATGGAGCACGGTGATGACCGTGCTGGGCCAACTCGCGGCCATGGTCGCGCTGTTGCCCACGCTGGGGCTCCTCGTCCAGCAGATCGTCTCCGCGCTCGGCGGCTCGGACACACGGGCCACCACGGCGGCGCCCGCACCGCCCGCGGGTCAGCTGGGAAGTCAGGAGCCGCCCCAGTGAAAACGCCCCCCGTACCCGAACGACCCGCTGAGCCTCCCCATCGCCGCGGCCGCCCGCCGGAGCCGATCTGCAAGGAGGCCGGACTGGCGCACAGGACATGGCTGGAGCCGGTCCGCACCCGCTTCGCCGCCAGTGGACTGACCCTGGACGAGCTGGTCGGCCGTTCCGGCTTCTCCAAGACCCGCCTGTCCGAACTGATGCGCGGCAAAGGCCTCTACCCCACGTGGGAGATCACCTACAGCGTGGTCCGTGCCCTGGACATACCCGTCGGCCCGTTACGCAGGCTGTGGCGGGTCGCCGCCATCGAGGCGGAGAAGAAACCGTCCTGGATAGACGATCGCATCCAGGCCGTCCAGTCGGCGGACGCCGATGAGCAACCCCTCGCCCACGTAGCGCTCTACCAGGCCATGGCCGAGCCCTACAGTGCCTACGCCCAGGCCTTCCTCCAGTCCCTGCCCCGCGCCCGCCATGCCGTCGGCGAGGTCTTCGACCTTCTCTGGCTGACCTGGGACGAAGCCACGTCCAGCCCGGACATGCCGCGCCACGCCTGGCAGATGCTGCGGGCCACCGTCCTGTCGAGGGCCGCCAAGCGGCCCGCCGGTCACCACGACCTGCGTGCCGCGGCCTTCACCACCACTCATCAGGCGCAGGCCCAGAACCTGATGGAGCGCCTGGCCCGCATCGACGCCCTGGCCCGCTTCTTCGACGCGATCGCCCAACTGCCCGACGACCAGATGGACGTCACGGTCCTGCGCTACCTGTGCGGGATCGACCCCGACGCCATCCCCGACGTGGTCGGTCTGCCCCCGGCCCTGGTCCACACCCTGGACCACCACGCCCGCTGGGCTCTGAAGCAGCTCTTCCCCGACGCCGAAACCCAGGAGTGATCCCGCCGCCATGAGCACCATCGACGACCTCCTCGCCCAGTCGCTGCTGCTGCGTGAGCCCCACGTCCCCGCCGACGTCGTCCCTCATGACGAGGCTCTCGACGACGACCTGCTGCTGTGGCAGCACCGGGCGGACGACACCACCGACAACAGCGCCGCCCACAGCCTGAACGCCCTGTGCGAAACAGTCGTCAGTCACTGCACCCCCGACCAGCTCGCCGACTTCCTCACCGACCAGGTCCCCCAGCCCCGCACCGCCCGCATCCTGGGGTGCGCCCTGCACCTGGCCGGCGTCGACATCGGTGCCCGCTTCTGGTGGCAGTACGCCGCCGGTGCCGAAGACGCCCCCGCCTCCTACTGCCTCTACCTCCAGCACCTCGCCCACGGCGAGACACACGCCGCCGCCCTCTGGCACGCCCAAACCGATGTCCCCGCCCCGGCCGAAGGCAACCCTGGCGCCGAGGAGTGCGTCCCGGCCCGAGGCGACACCGACGCCGACGCCGAGGAGTACGCCCCCGCCTTGCAATCGATGAGCGCCGACAGCAGCCTGGCCACCGTCCTGCGTGTCCTGGCCCAGCTCACCCGCACCATGCCCACCCGTCGGCACACCCCGGCCGCCCGCGCCGTCATCGAGTTCGTCGCCACCGCCGTCGCCGGTGGCTACGCCCGCCATCCCGACCTCGAAATCCCGCTGCCCGGCACCTACTTCGCCGAACGGCTCGAGATCGTCGTCGCGGCCAGCACCAGCAGCGACCAGGTCCCGCCCGCGTCCGCACACGCCGCCCCCGCGCACCCGTCACCCTCGGCGGACGACCTGCCCAACCGGCTCGCCCCTGACGAGGGCCGCAAACACATTCCCACCAGAACCACCCCCCGCGACCCCGAACACCTGCTGGTCCAGGTCACCGCCGCGGACCACGAACCCACCACCGCACACACCTTCTTCGAGAACGCCGCGGCCGTCTGCTGGAGGACCGCGACCGAACAGGACACCCGGGGCAACGGCATGGCCTACCGCCTGCGCCGCTTCGCCCAGCGCCTGGCCCCGGCACCCTCCGGCTTCGGCCAGCTCAGAGCGGCCTCACCCTCCGGTGGCGCCCCCATGCCCTTCCATCGGCTGTGAGAGAGCAGCTTGAGCAAGTGCCCCGAACTTTCCTTCATAAACAAGGAGATATTCAGGAGTTGAGGCGCAATGCGAGGGCAACAGAGGGTGCAGGAGGTTGATAACTATGGTTCCCCTGCTTCTTGTTCTGCTTCTCGCGTTGCTTCTCTTCGGTGCTGGATTTGCCGTCAAGCTGCTGTGGTTCGTCGCCGTCGCGGTGCTGGTGCTGTGGCTGCTCGGCTTCGTGATGCGCTCCACCACCGCCGGTGGTGGTCGGGGCCGCTGGTACCGATGGTGACCTGACGAGGTAAGTATCCCTTCGTGGGGCCCGGCCGCCGAGAAGGCCGGGCCCCACGGGCATGTCTGGGCGAGAGCCGGGAGGCCCGACCCACCCGCCGGGCAGCCGGATCCAGGACTTCGCCCCGTCAGACGCGGTCGGCCGCAATCAGTACATACTGGAACGAGCCATCCCGGTACGACTCGATGAACGCCTCCTCGATCCCCGTGACCAGTGACGACGTGGCCCGCAACTCCCAGTACGGCAGGGTGTCCGGGGTGAGGTCGATTACGGTCTGCGGCACGAGCCGGTTGTCGGCCATGGCCCGCAGGTACTCACGGCGGGAGTGGATGTTGCACTCGAAGTGAGCATTGATCTGGGAGACCCACTTCGACGGCTGGCCGTAGCGGGGATTCCAGCAACCGGTGATGGTCACGTACCTGCCGCCCACCTTGAGGAAGCGGGAGTGCTCGGCGAACAGGTCGTGCAGATCGACGTACATGCTCGACTCGTTGTTCCAGGAGGCCGCGATGCTGCCCTTCTCGAAGGGGGTGTCGAGCATGTTGCACACGTGGGAGCGCACACGGTCCTGGATCCGTAGGTCCCGTGCCCGTCCGTTGCCGAACTCGGCCTGGGTGACGGACAGGGTGACACCCTCGACCTTGCAGCCGAAGCGTTGGTGGGCCATGACCATGGATCCGCCGCGCCCGCAGCCGGCGTCGACGAGGGTGTCGTCGGGTTCGATGGGGCCGAGGTGGTCCAGAAGGAGTTCGGCCTGCGCGGACTCGAGCCGGTGCAACTCCGCGATCAGCTTCTTGTCGTACTCGCTGTGCTCCGGGTCACCGAGGGCCTCGTGGTTGACGGCCCCGATGCCGTAGTGGTGGTGGTAGAGCCCGTCCACCTCACCGAGGCGCAGGTTCACCGGCCTCGCCTCGTTGTTCCAGTACCGGGCGATGTCCCCCTGGTAGGGGGTTGCCGGGTTCGGGATCGTCGCGGAGACGGTGGGGGTGATGTCTGTGGTCACAGAGGTGTCCGTTCCTTACCAGAAGGCGGGCAGGCTGTAGCGGAAGGTGTTGGTTCGGTGCCAGTCGTGGTTGCCGTCGACCCAGGTGGCCACGCCCTTGAGGAAGCGCACCACGGGGGGCAGCGGACAAGCGGCGGCCAGGTCGGCCGCTGCCGCCTCGAAGGCGTGCATGAGCTCGTTGTGGATGTCGATCGCCTTGAGGTAGGCGTCGCGCTCCGAGAGTTGCTCGCGTTCGGCGATCACCACGGGCAGGTTCAGATGCCTGCCCGGGCTGGCGAGTTCCTTGGTGTACGAGTACAGGTCGTTGACGATGGTGGTCGCGTTTCCGGCCAGAGCGATGACTCGCTGCATCTCCGGCCGTGCGTGCAGGTCGGCTGGGAGTTCGTAGCCTCCGACGGTGTCGGTGATCGTGGGGCAGGGGCGGAAGTTGTTGAACTGGCGCATCGCCAGGTACTCCCACACCTCCGGGACGTGATCGGTCTCGGCCCAGGCCGCCTCGGCCAGGTAGCCCATGTGCAGGCGGGCCATGTCATGGCGGTACCGGTCGGCCTGGGAGGGGCTGGCCGTGCGGACGAAGTAGTCCATCGCGCTGCGGTAGGCGCGCCGTGGGGGGTCCGAGCCGAGCGACTCCTCCCAGGCCGGCGCGTACCCGGGGGTGGTGTGGAGAGGGTCGAGCGCGGTGTGCGCCAGAAGAAGACGTCCGCCGAGACCGACGGGGGAGCCGCCGTGGTCCTCGCAGTAGCAGTCGTCGACTGCGTTCTCCGCGACCATCAGCCGGGTGGCGATCATCAGGTGCTCGATCGTGGGGGCGTCGGGGTGGCAACCGACCATGTACCGCCCGACGGAGAAACCGTCGAACTGGCCTTCCCACTCCTCGGGATACAACTGGACCTCGTCCTCGGCCCAGCGCTTGATCCGGGAACTCACCTCCTCGACACGGGTGGGGTCGGGCTCCGGGACGGGATGGTGGTACAGGCCGGGGATGGCTCGTCCTGCTGCGGGAGGCGCGGGAGACGGGGGTGCCAGTGGTGCGGGGAGCGTCGGGACGGGTCCCGGCGGCGGCTCATGCGGGGGGTGGGCCAGGGACAGCGAGGCCGTGCCCAGACCGGTAGGACCGCCCAGAACTCTCCGCAGACTCACGTCGGTTGGGGGCGTGGTGGGCGTGTCCGGCGGGATCGGAGGCGGCGACGGCGTGTCCGTCGCAGGCGAACCACCCGCCAGGGACAGTGAGTTGGTGCCCAGCCCGGTGGGTCCGGCGAGGATGCGCTGAAGGATGGGTTCGGCGGTGGCCGCGGGCGGCGTGCCGGGCGGCGTCTCGGTGATCGGTGGGGGCGGGGGAACGATCTGCGGATGCGGTACCGCCGCGAGGCCGAACGCTGCCGCTGCGATCGGAAGATCGGGGAGCACCGGCGCGGGGGCGTCCGGCACGGTGGCCGTCGGCCTCGACTGCTGTCGGGGAACGGATGGCCCCTGGGGCCGGGGTTCGGGCATCTTCTGCTCCTTGCTGCGGTGGGGTGAGCGCACATGCGGCGTGGGCGGGGCGGCAGCCCGTTCCGCGTGGCGCGCCCTCAATCCCGTACGCGGGCGATCTGCACGTTCTCCATCACGCCGAGCGCGTCGGGGAGAAGCACCGCGGCGGAGTAGTACGTGCTGACGAGGTAGGAGATGACCGCCTGCTCGTTGATGCCCATGAAGCGTGCCGAGAGGCCCGGCTCGACCTCGTCCGGCAGTCCTGTCTGCCACAGGCCGATGACGCCCTGGTTCTTCTCGCCCGTGCGCATGGCGAGGATGGAGCTGGTCTGGTCCTTGCTGATCGGGATCTTGTTGCAGGGCAGGATCGGGACGCCGCGCCAGGCCGGGACGGACTGTCCGCCGAGATCGACGTGCTCAGGGTAGAGGCCGTAGGCGTTGAAGCCGCGCCCGATCGCGGCGATCGTCCTCGGGTGGGCGAGGAAGAACTTGGTGCCGCGGCGGCGACAGAGCAGATCATCCATGTCGTCCGGGGTCGGAGGGCCGGAGTGGGTCGGGATGCGCTGCTTGAAGTCGGCGTTGTGCAGCAGTCCGAACTCGCGGTTGTTGATCAGTTCGTGCTCCTGGCGTTCGCGCAACGCCTCGATGGTCAGCCGGAGTTGCTCCTCGGTCTGGTTCATCGGCCCGTTGTAGAGGTCGGTGACCCTGGTGTGGACCCTCAGGATGGTCTGGGCGACGGAGAGTTCGTACTCCCGCGGGTTGAGTTCGTAGTCGACGAAGGCGCTCGGCACGTCGACCTCGCCGACATGACCGGCCGACATGGCGATCTCGGCCTCGCCGTGCTTGTTCATCCGTCGCCGAGTGGCGGATTCGAACTCGCGTGTGTGGGCCTGGAGAGCGGGCGCCGAGTCCCGCACGGCGGCGAAGTCGGCGCGGGAGAGGGTGAGGAGGGTGCCGGAGGTCTCGGCGGTGGCCGTGTGCTCGTGGCGTGCGTCGGCGTCCAACAGGGCGTGCTCGCCGAAGTGGGCACCGTCCGCGAGGACCGCGATGGCGATCTCCCCGCCGTACTTGCCCACACCGGACTGGCTGATCCGTCCGTGGGCGATGAGGTGGATGCCGTCCGCCGGGCTGCCGCGCTCGACGATGACCTCGCCGGCGGTGAAGTCGCGCTGGACGCAGCGCGAGGCGAGGGCGGAGAGGACGTCGGTGTCCTCGAAGCCCCGCAGCAGGGCCAGTTCGCCCAGCTCGCGCGGGATCACACGGACCGTGGCACCCTCTTGCACGAACTCGACGCGGCCGTCGCCGACGGTATGACGCAACCGTCGGTTGACCCGGTAGGCGCCGCCCGTGGTCTCGACCCAGGGGAGCATCCGCAGCAGCCAGCGGGAGGTGATCTCCTGCATCTGCGGGGCGGACTTCGTGGTGGTGGTGAGGTTGCGTGCGGCGGCGGTGCTCAGCGACTGTCGCGGCACGGCTGGTGCGGCGGCCTGGACCTCCGGGCTGCTGTCCACGGTCATCGGGGTGGGGTACTCCTTGCGTGGCCGGGCGTGGGCGCACAGATGTGCGCCGGTTGGGGGAGCGGGGGACGGGCACGAGGCAGGGAGGAATCCGACGATTCATCCACGCGAAGGACGATAATGGCCGGTCGGAGCGGCTCGCCCGGAGATCCCGGCTGCTTACTTCGAAGCGGTGATAATCGGTCGATCACGGTTTATCGCATGAGTGGCGTCATTGCGCCAGCTTCGGCGGGGCGCGACGGGTGACGCAGGCCGATCACCACGCCCTACGGCGCATCCCGGGGGTCGAGTCGTCATGATCGAGCCATCGAAGAGGCGCGTGTCCTGCGACATGCGACGCACGGCAGGACTCGACGTGCCCCAGGTCGCCGTTGAAGGGCGCCGCTCAGATCTGACCATGGCTGTCCTGCGGATGCCCGCAGCGCACGATCGCGTGGCCCCCGTCGACATCGCCCTCGGTGTAGTCGGTGAAGGTGTTCCGGCAGGGCTCGCCATTGCTGCCCCGGTAACGCGGGCAGAGGCAGGTGTGATGGACCGGCGGCGGGGGCAGTTGCGCCATGCAGCGGTCTGCCGCGAACCACTCGCGCTCCTCGGGCAGCAACTCCGTGCCCCCTCTCCGCAGGATCTCCATGGCCTCGCGCTGTGCGCCGGCGACCAGTGCCGCGGCTTCCGCCAGCGCCCTCCGCTGCTCCTCGGTCCGCTGGTTCGTCGTCGTCGCGTCGTCGGACATGTACGCCCTCCTCGGAGTGGTCGAGGCCGGGGCGGCAGGGCCGTCGGTGCCGCCCGCCGGAAACCTCGTACAAGACAGTCGATGCCAGATCGGGGCAGGGCGCGCGCTGACAGCGCCGCACGGCGGACCCCGCGGCCTTCACGCAGGGGACCGTGTGGCTGGGAGCACTGCACACCCGCCGCCCGCACACCTCCCGCCCGCACATCCGCCACCGGCGCACCTGCCATCCCCACACCTACGCGCAGTGCACCTCACACCTGCACACCTGTGCACCGCGACCCGCGCACCCGCGCGCCTGCGGATCCGTGCACCCGTGCACCCACGCACCCGCACTCCTGCACACCGCGACCTGAGCACCCATGCACCCGCGGACCGGCCCCCTCCTCAACGCACCGCGCTCTTCCCCCGCCACTCGCCCCACGAGAGGTTCCACGCGCCGAACCCGTTCCCGGGGGCGACCACGCCCTTGGTCTCCTTGCCGGTGATCTCGAAGGGGTCGCCCGGCCGTACCTGCTGGTAGAACCAGGCTGCGTCCGCGTCGCTCATGCCTATGCAGCCGGAACTGTGGTTCGCGTTGCCGAAGTAGCGGGCGTTCCACGGGGCGGCGTGCGCGTACATGCCCGACCAGGTCAGCCGCATCGAGTAGTCGACCATCTTGTCGTAGGCGTTGGCGAGGCCGACCGTCTCGGAGTTCATGTTGATGGTGCCCTCCTTGGCCATGAGCACGGCGGTCCCGCGCCAGGAGCGCCGGTCGCCGCCGGGGGTGCCACCGGAGACGGGTATGAGCCGGACCGGCTCGCCGTCGCGCAGGAGGGTGAGCTGATGGCTGTCGAGGTCGACCTTGACGATCTGCCGGGCGCCGATGGTGAATGAGGTCGTGTAGTCGCGTACGAACCAGCCGCCCCCCGCACCCGAGTCGGTGCCGTTCAACCGGGCGTTCAGCGTCACCTTGGTCCCGGGCTTCCAGTACGTCCTGGGCCGCCAGTCCACCCGGTCCCGGCCCGACCAGTCCTGGATCCAACCCCAGGAGCCCTCGGTGTTGTTCGAGGTGGTGACCTTGAGCTGTTTCTCGACCTCGGCCTTGTTCTTGACCGGGTTGTCGAAGACCAGCGAGATCGGCTGGGCGACACCGACGGTGGCCGCGGCGCCCGGCCTCCAGTCGACCTTGTTGACCTTGTCCGCCGGGGCCGTGGTGAAGGAGGCCTTGGTGCTCCTGGTGGCTCCGCCCTCGGTTCTGGTCGCCGCCGTCACCGCGTACGCCGCCCCGGGTACGGCCTTGCGGGTGGAGAGCCACGACCGGCCGTCGGCGGCAAGCTTCCCGGCGAGCCGGTGGCCCTCGGCGTCGGTGACGGTGACCGAGGTGAGGCGGCCGCCCGCGGCCGTGACGCGCACGGACCGGCCCGCCCGCACCTGGTCTCCCTGAGGGGTGACGGTGACCTTGACGGGACGGTCGTCGGCGCCCGGTGCAGGCTTGGCGTCCTGGGCGCCGGGGGAGGCGTTCGACGAGCAGGCGGCGAGCGGCACCAGCAGCGCGGCCACGACGGCGGCCCTGACGCGGGCCGGGGTGACTGCTCGGGTGCGGGACATCGGAACCTCCGGGGAGACGACAACGGGTGGGCAAGTCGGACGATGTCGTGACTGTAGAGCCGGAAAACCCGAGGTCAGCCGCGATCGGGCTGTGTGACGGCGACTGGTGAGGAACGGTCATGGTCCGGTCACATTCGCCGCGCGGAGCGGTCACGGTCCGCTGTGAGCATCCTTTGCGTCCCCGCGAACAGGGTCCGGGGAGAAGGAGAGGCTCAGACTGTGTCAGCGCTGCTCGTCCCACCCAGCCGCGTGTGCCGATCGGGCAACCGGGGCTTCGCCCTGCGGACCATCACCGCTCGGACCTACCGGGCCTTCCTCGCGTCCCCCGACGGTGCCGCGCTCGGCGCCGGCTTCCTGCAATGCCCGTCCTGGGCCGACGTCAAGGAGGGCTGGCGTGCTCACCTGCTCGGGTGGGGCCCGGATCCGGAGGCAGGGGCGCTCGCGGGTGTGGCGCTGGTGCTGATGCGGCAGTTCCCCGGCACCCGCAAGTACTTCGCCTACCTGCCCGAGGGGCCCGTGGCCGACTGGAACGACCCCGACGTCGACGGCTGGCTCGATCCGCTCCTCGAACACCTGCGCCGCGCGGGCGCGTTCGCCGTGCGCATCGGCCCGTCGCCCGCCTATCGGCGCTGGGACGCCGCCCTGCTCAAGCCGCTCGCCGGTCCGGGCCGACACCTGGGCGACGTCCTCGCCAGTGAGGTCGACCCGCTCGGCACCGCCGTCGCCGAGCGGCTGCGGGCACGCGGCTGGCGCCGCTGCGGTGGTGACGGCACCCAGGAGGGCGCGGACGCCCAGCCCCGGCACGTCTTCCACGTACCACTCGCCGGACGGACCACCGAGGATCTGTGGTCCGGACTCAACCAGGAATGGCGGCGCAACGTGCGCCGGGCCCAGAAGGAGGGCGTGGAGGTGGTGGTGGGCAGTGCGGCCGAACTCCCGGAGTTCTACCGGCTGCTGGGCATCACCGAGCGCCGCGACGGCTTCCGGCTCGGCCGCTCGCTCGCCTACTACGAGCGTCAGTACGCCGCGCTCAACGCCGAGGAACCGGGCCGGATGAAGCTGTACCTGGCCCGTCATCAGGGGGAGATCCTGGCCGCCCACACCATGATCACGGTGGGTCGCCGGGCCTGGTACCAGACCGGAGCCTCGGCCGACCACCGCCGCGAGGTCCGGCCCTCCAACGCCCTCCAGTGGCGGATGCTGCTGGACGCCCATGCCCTCGGCGCCCACGTCTACGACATGCGCGGGGTACCCTCCACTCTCGATCCGGAAGAACGTTCGTACGGACTGCTGCGGTGGAAGCTCGGCACCGGAGGGCAGGTCGTCGAGACGCTGGGGGAATGGGAGAGGGCCTTGGGCGGCAGCGCCAACCACGCGCTTCACCGCGCTTTCCAGGCATATCTGAACCGCCGATGAAACAACAGACATCGACCAGGTCGACCAGCGCGCGGAAGGGGACCAAGGCGGTCTCCGCAGCCCGCGGCAGCGCCGTCATGGCCGCCGGATCGGTCGTCTCCCGCGCCACCGGTTTCGTCCGCTCCGCCGTGGTCGCGGCGGCGCTGGGCACCATCGGGCCGACCGCCGACGGCTACGCGGTCGGCAACGCCCTGCCCACCATCGTCTACGTGCTGCTGTTGGGCGGCGCGTTGAACGCAGTGTTCGTCCCGGAGCTGGTCAAGGCCGCCAAGGAGCACGAGGACGGGGGTGCCGCCTACACCGACCGCCTCGTCACCGTGTGCGTCGTCGCCCTGCTGGTGATCACCGCGACCGCGGTGTGGGCGGCTCCCGCGATCATCGACGCGTACACCGACTACACCGGCCCGCAGGCGGCCATGACCATCGCGCTCGCCCGCTACTGCCTGCCCCAGATCTTCTTCCTCGGACTGTTCACGCTGCTCGGGCAAGTACTCAACGCACGGGGCCGGTTCGGCGCGATGATGTGGGCGCCGGTCCTGAACAACGTCGTCGTCATGACCGTCTTCGGCATCTACCTGGCCCTGGCCATGGGCGGGGACGGCCGTCTGCTGACGCCGACCGAGACCGCCGTGCTCGGCTGGGGCACGACCGCCGGCATCGCCGTCCAGGCACTCGCTCTGCTCCCCGCCCTGCGCGCGGCCCGCTTCCGCTGGCGGCCCCGCTTCGACTGGCGCGGCAGCGGACTGACCCGGCCCCTGCGCTCGGCGGGCTGGCTGGTGCTGCTCGTCCTGGCCAACCAGGCCGCCTACTGGGTCACCACCCGGCTGGCCACGACCGCCGGCCTCGACGGCGGCCCCGGATACGGCGCGTACAACAACGCCTATGCCCTGTGGGTCGTACCGCACGGCATCATCACCGTCTCCGTGGTGACCGCGCTCATGCCCCGGATGAGCGCGGCCGCCGCCGACGGGGACACCGCGGCCGTGCGACGCGACGTCTCCCACGCCCTGCGCGTGTGCGCCGCGGCCGTCGTCCCCGCCGCCTGCGCCCTGTTCGCCCTCGCCCAGCCGGTGACGGCCCTCGTCTTCGGCCACGGCAGGACCAGCGCCGACGACACGGCCGCCATGGCCGGGATCCTCATGGCCTTCGCACCGGGACTCATCGCCCTGTCCGGCCAGTACGTGCTGTCCCGCGCCTTCTACGCGCTCTCCGACACCCGTACGCCGTTCCTGCTCAACCTGGTGATCGTCGCCCTGAACGCGGGACTGTCCCTGCTGGCCGCACAGCTGCTGCCGGCCCGCTGGGCCGTGACGGGCATGGCGGGGGCGTACTCGCTGGCGCTGTGCGTGGGCTGGGCGGTGACCGGGCTCGTGCTGAGCCGCCGGCTCGCCGTCGCGCACCCGCTGCGCTCGTCCGCCGCCGGCGCGCACGCGCGGCTGCTGCTCGCGGCGCTGCCCGCCACCGCTCTGGGCCACCTCGCGACCCTGGGCACGGCACGGGCCGGTTCCCTGGTCTCCGCAACTGCCGGGGCGGTCGCCGTCGTCCTCACCTTCGCCCTGCTGGCCCGTCCGCTGCGACTGGCCGAGCTCACCGCGCTGCTCTCCGGCCTCCGCCGGCGACGGTCCCGGATCTGACCTTCACCTAGGGAGAACTGCCCATGCCCCGCGTGCTCCTCATCGAGGACGACCCCTTCGTACGCGAGGGGGTCGAACTCGGTCTGCGCCGCCGCGGCCACGAGGTACGGGCGACCGCGACCGGCGAGTCCGGCCTGGCCGCGCTGGCCGAGTTCCGCCCCGACCTGCTGCTCCTGGACCTGATGCTGCCCGGCATGACCGGCGTCCAGGTGTGCCGGCAGGTCCGTGAGCACAGCCAGCTCCCGATCATCATGCTCACCGCGCGCGGCGACGACTTCGACGTCGTCATCGGTCTCGAGGCCGGCGCCGACGACTACATCGTCAAACCCGCTCGCCCCGAGGTGATCGAGGCCCGCATCCGTGCCGTACTGCGCCGCCTGGACGACAGCGGCCCGGGCCGTCCGGCCATCGAGGTCTACGGCGAACTCACCGTCGACCGCGCCGGGTTGACCGTCACCAAAGCCGGCCGCCGACTCGAACTCGCCCCCTCGGAACTCAAGTTGCTGCTGCACCTGTCCGCCGCCCCGGAGCAGGTGTTCAGCAGGCAGCAACTGCTGGAGCACGTGTGGGAGCACAGCTTCCACGCCGACGCCCGCCTCGTGGACGCGTGCGTCCGTCGGCTGCGCGGCAAGATCGAGGACGAGGCCGGCAGCCCTCGCTACGTCCAGACCCTGCGGGGCTTCGGCTACCGCTTCGGGCCGCTGTGACCGTCGGCGAGCGGTGGCGGATGAGGGCGTTCGGGCTGCGTACGCGGCTGTTGCTGGCCTTCCTTCTGGTCGCCGCCGTCAGCGCGGGCACGACGGCCGCCCTGACCTACCGTGAGGCCCGCAACGCCCTGTTGAAGACGGCGCAGGACACGGCGGTCTCGTCGTTCCGCGACCAGGTCCAGCAGACCGGTTTCTCCTTGCCGGTGCGGGAGGAGGGGCTGGAGGAGGTCCTGCGCGACATCGCCCGCAAGGGCAAGCCGCACCCCTGGGTGGTGTTCGCCGAGTACGGTTCCCTCCGCGCTTCCTCGGGCGAGAACCCCGTCTCCACCGTCATCACGCCCGAACTGCGCCGCGCCGCGCGGGCCGACCCGCACGGCAGCTTCGAGCGGGTCGTCAAGGACGGCGTCCCCTACCTGACCATCGCCATGCCCACCGTGTTCAAGGCGAGCCCGGACAGTGTGCTGCCCACCGGACTCGTCCTGTACGCCGTCATGCGGATGACCGACGAGCAGGTCAACGTCGACGCCCTGCTGACGGCCGGGCGGGACGGCGCCGTGCCCGGTCTGGCGGCCGCGCTGATCCCTGGTCTGATCGCCGCGCGGAGCGTGCTGCGTCCGGTGCGCAAACTCCGCGAGGCGGCCCTGAGCATGGGCAGCGGCAAGCTCGACACCAGGATCCCGGTACGCGGCAGCGACGAACTGACGGACCTGGCCCGCACGTTCAACGCGTCGGCGGGGCAACTGGAGCAGTCCGTGCGGGAACTGCGCGAGGCCGAGGCACGCGCCCGCCGCTTCGCCTCCGACGTGTCCCACGAACTGCGCACCCCCCTCGCCGGAATGCTCGCCGTCACCGAGATCCTCGACGACGGCGCGGAGGGCCTGGACGCCGACACCGCCAGGGCCGTCCGGCTGGTCAGCGCCGAGACCGGGAAGCTCGCGGTGCTCGTCGAGGACCTGATGGAGATCTCCCGCTTCGACGCCCGCGCGGCCGAGTTGAACACCGACGAGGTCGACGTGGCCGAGGCCATCCGCAAGACCCTCCACAACCGGCACTGGACCGACGACCGGATCCGCGTCGAACTGCCCGACGGTATCCGGGCCCGGCTCGACCCACGCCGTTTCGACGTGGTGATCGCCAACCTCGTCGGCAACGCCCTGCGCCACGGCGGCGCACCCGTCACCGTGCGGCTGCGCAGCGAGGCGCGCGACCCGGGCCCGCCCGTGCTGATCACCGACGTCATGGACAGCGGCCCCGGCATCCGGCCGGAGGTGCTCCCGCACATCTTCGACCGCTTCTACAAGGCCGACGCGGCCCGCACCCGTTCGACGGGCAGTGGCCTGGGGCTGGCGATCACGCTGGAGAACGTGAAGCTGCACGGCGGAACGATCCACGCGGGGAACCGTGCCGGGGGCGGTGCCGTCTTCGCCGTCGAGATCCCGCTGTACACGGAGGAGACCTGCGGATGAGGCGACGTACGTCCGCCGTCGCCGTCGCCATGGCCGTCACGGCCGCCCTGCCCCTGCTCGGCGGCTGCGGGATCCAGGAGAGCGACGTCATCGAGGCAGGCGGCCCCGCCAGCGTCCAGGCCTTCCTCAACCGCGAGTACGACATGCTGCTCTTCTTCCGTTCCCCCGACGGAGACCTGAGCCCCGTGATCCGCACGACCGGCCCCTCGGCAGGGTTGGGCGGCGAGTACGAGGTGGCGGGTGCGGAAGGCCAGAACACCGGTGACCCGGAGGAACCGGTGCCGACGGAGAAGGTCGTCCTCGCACTGCTCGCCGGCCCGCGGGAACTGGACCGGGCCGCGGGCCTGAGCACCGCCCTCCCCGCCCTCACCCGCGGCGCCCACGTCGAGATCGGTTCCCCCTCGGGCGGCAGGGTCACCGCCCGCGTACCGCTGACCCTGGCAGGGTTGGACAGCACCGCTCTACGGCAGCTGACCTGCACGATCGCCTACGGCGTGGACCCCGAGGGCCAGCTCGTCGTGGAGCTGACCGGACAGGACGGCACATCGAGGTCGGGCACCTGCGGACTGGCCCCCGCGGCACGGAGGACGTCCCCCTGACGGCCGGGAAGCGGGCGCATCCGGCGCCCAGCCTGGTGGCCGTGCTGGTGTCAAGCCCCGCCAAGGTCGGCAAGGACGCGGGCGAACTCTGTCAGGGCTGAGCGGTCAGTCGGAAGCTCTGCGCGGCCGAGTTGTCGCAGGTGCGCTGTACGAGCTGCACGCTGTTGCTGGACATGCCGTTCGTGCTCAGGCACTTGCCGCTGTGCCGGGCGACGAAGTGATAGGTGCCGCCGCTCTCGCGTACCGGCAACCACTGCTGGTTGGTGCCTGAGCCGTACGTCCACAGTTGCAGGGGCGCGTTGTCGGCGGTGGACACGTTGGTGACGTCGATGACCTGCTGGGGATTGCCGCGGTTGGCGATACGTGTGTATCCGCTGTCGGTTGAGCGGAACTGGAACTGCTGGGCGAGTGTGCCGTTGCAGGAGTACTGCTGGACGGCCGTGCCGTTGGCGGTGGCCGCACCGCGTGCGTCGGCGCAGACCGCGCCCGCGCTGCTCGTCAGCGAGTACCAGGTGGTCTCGGAGATGGGGTCGGTGGGTGCGGGGCTGCCGCCTGCGCCGCCGAGCCACTTGAGCCCGTCGATGAGGAAGCGGTTCTGGGTGGGACTGGCGAACGTCGAGGACAGCCGGGTGTTGGTGTCGTAGTTCATGGCGTTGTGCCCGAAGTTCGCGTACAGCATCCGGTACTGGGTGTTGGTCCACAGGATCGGGTAATAGCCGCTGTACCAGGACTGGTTGGGATCCGTACCCAGGGGGAAGCTGCTGGGGTCGACGGAGGCCAGCACCTTGATGTTCGGGTTGGTCCGCAGGTCGTTGGACCAGCTGTACCACTCGCTGACCGCCGAGGTGAACGTCGCGGGAAGCGCGGCGGTGGCCGGGTGGGTGCGGTCCTCGGTGCGCAGGACCGCCGTCGTCGGGCCCCAGGTGTTCGAGCGGAAGGTGCCGCTGCCGAGGAAGGTGTTGTAGTACCAGGGCCATTCCCCGGCGTTGGTGGTGAACGCCGAGACATGGAAGCCCAGCCAGCCCCCGCCGGCGCGCATGTACCGCTCGAAGCCCGCCTGTTGGGCGGCCGTGGGCGGGGCGTCGTCGAGGAACAGCACGACCTGGTAGTCGTTCACGCCGCCGTTCGCCAGCAGGTTCCAGTCGGTGGTCGCGCGGTAGGTGAAGTTGTTCTCCGCGCCGGCCCGGGGAAACCACTCGTTGGCTTCCTTCACGAAGTCGATGTGGGCGGCGTCCCAGGTGCCGTTGTAGAAGGCGATCACCTTGAACGGGTCGGCCTGGGGCGCGGCGGACACGGAGGGGGCGGGCGTGGTGAACGCCAGGACGAGCGCCAGCAGGGTCAGCAGCTTCGCCGCGAGCCGTCTTACGGATGACTCGACGGGACGGTCGCGCAGGTGGACGGGGTGAAGGGGCCGTGGTCGGGTGGGTCGGGGCATGACTGCTCCTCCTGCCGCCGAAGCGGCCAGAGACGGGGGGTGGGAGCGGTGATGGGTGCGGTGATGGGGGTGGTCAGCCGCTGTACTGGGCGAAGACGCGGGTGAATTCCCAGGGCTGTTGGGAGACGCCCGAGCAGGTGTCGGCGCCGCCGCCGGTGCAGGGGCGGTCACGGTTGACGGACCAGAAGGTCAGCCGGGCCAGGTGTCGCTGCTGGGCGTAGGCGAGGATGGTGCGGAAGTCGGCGACGGTCACCGTCTCGCCGTTGTCCGTGATGCCGTTCATCGAGGAGATCCCGGTGTGCCGGTAGGCCTGGTCGTCGCTGTAGCCGTACGCGTTCTTGACCGCGGTCTTCAGACCCTCGGCGGCGCGGACGGTGAGCTGGCCCATGTTCTGGCCGGCCCCGCCGAAGTTGAACGGCATGATCGTCCAACTGTCCACGGTGAGCCCGGACGCGGCGGCCTTGTTGATCAGGCTGCTGTCCGGCCCGTTCTGGCCGGTGCCGAAGGTGACGTACACCTTGATGCCGGGGTTGTTGGCCTTGACCGTCTTCAGGGCGTCGACGGTGCGTTGCTGCACGGTCGGGCTGTCGTAGGCCGCCGCCTCGATGTCGATGTCGATCGCCTTGAGCCCGTAGGCGTTGATGACCTTCTGGTAGGCGGTGGCCAGTTCGCCCACGCTGCCGCAGGAACTCTCCAGCTTGTTGCCGCTCCAGCCGCCGAAGGACGGGATGACGTCGCCGCCCGCGCCCCGCACGGTGTTGATCGTCTGCTGGTCGACACCGCCGGTCAGCGGACGGTTGCCGTCCCACTGGGGGTTGCAGTAGCCGTTGCTGAGCACGAAGGCGAGCGTGAACCACTTGACGCCGGTCGCGTTCATCACGGTGGTGGGGCTCGGCGGGCTGCCCCAGCCGTTGTAGAGGTACGGCGCGACCGCCATCGCGCCCGGACCCGGCGCCGGGGTGTCGCCGGCGGGGGCGGTCCACTTCTGGTTGGCGGCGCCGGTGCAGGTCCAGATCTGCAGCGGGGTCGCGTTCGCCGAGCTGCTGCCGGTCGCGTCCAGGCATTTGTCGGCCTGCGGGTTGACGATGTCGCGCGCCGCGGTGACGGTCCACTGCTGGGCCCCGCTGCCGTTGCAGTCCCACAGCTGGACCCGGGTGCCGTTCGCGGTGCCCGCGGAGGCCACGTCCAGGCACTTGCCGAGGGCGCGGATCGTGCCGTCGGAGCGGACGTCCCACTGCTGGGCGGCGCTGCCGTTGCAGTCGTAGAGCTGTACGGCGGTGCCGTTGGCCGTGGCGGCGCCCGCCACGTCCACGCACTTGCCGCCGAGTCCGGTGATCTGTCCGACGGCCGCGGCAGCGGCGCCCGCCGGGGTGCCGGTCGCCCCGAGGAGGAGGGCGGCCACTGCCGCACCGAGGGCGCCGCGGACCGCGGTTTTGGGGAGGGGGGTTGTCGTCATACGTCGTGTCCTGTTCTGTCGTCAGCCGCCGCCACTTGCATCGCGGGTTGGGGTGCCCATGACATGTCGAAGATCGGGCACGCCCATGACACCCCAGGGGAGGGGAGGGCCTTGCGAAGCGGTGAGCGGCGGGCGGCGGTGGGGGGAGCCGAGGGGCCAGGAGGCCAAGGGGCCAAGGCAACAGGGGGGTTACTTCACACCGTGATTTAAGATCTGGCGTAAAGCCTTGTCAATAGTTTGGTCCAGTCCAATCGGTCGTCTCGTCGGCTCTGGTGATGAGTTTTCGTCTCCCCGGCCGTCACACATACGACGGGAGATCGGCGCGGCGGAGGGACGAGGCGATGGGTGCGGAGACGGGACTCGGTGAGCTGGGCGTGAGTGGTGGCCTGGGCGACATCGGCGAGGTGGCGTTCTCGGGGCTGACGGAGCGGCATCGGCGGGAGCTGCATGTGCACTGCTACCGGATGCTGGGGTCGTTCGAGGACGCCGAGGACGCCGTACAGGAGACGTTCCTGCGTGCCTGGCGGCGGCGGGAGACCTTCGAAGGGCGGTCGACGCTTCGGGCGTGGCTGTACCGGATCGCCACCAACACCTGCCTGGACCTCCTGGCCAAGGTCCGTCCGGAGCCCGCGAGCGGGGGCGAGGTGCTGTGGCTCCAGCCCTACCCGGACCGGCTGCTGGACGAGCTGCCGGCGGCGGACGCGGACGAGCCGGAGGCGGTCGCCGTCGCCCGGGAGACGATCGAGCTGGCGTACCTCGTCGCCGTCCAGCACCTCGCGCCGCGCCCCCGGGCCGTGCTGATCCTGCGGGACGTGCTCGGCTGGCCGGCCAAGGATGTCGCCGAGTGCCTGGGGGACACCGTCAACTCGGTGAACAGCGCGTTGCAGCGGGCCCGCGCCGGCATGCGGCAGCACCTTCCCGCCGAGCGGCAGGACTGGACCGGCGGTGAACAGGACGCCGGTACGCGTGAGTTGGTACGCCGTTATACCGAGGCCAGCGTGGCCACCGACCTGGACGGCATCGCCGCACTGCTGCGGGACGACGTGCGCTGCTCGATGCCGCCCACGCCGGGCCTCAATGTCGGCCGCGACGCGGTGGTGAAGGACTGGGTCGAGGGCGGCTTCGCGGAGATGACGGGCCTGCGTGCGGTCCTGACCCGCGTGAACCGGCAGCCCGCGGCCGCCTTCTACCTCTGGCGCGAGACGGAGGGCGCGTACCTGCCGCTGACGATCGACGTACTGCGCGTCACCGGCGGGGCGATCGCCGAGATCGTCACGTTCCACGACGACCAGTTCCCGCGCCTCGGTCTGCCGGAGCGCCTGGCGGCGGACGGCGCGGAGTAGCCCCGGCGGTTATCGGAGTTGGGGAGGATCGACAGGGGCAACACGAAGGGTCTGCGCGCCCGGAGTGGGTGACGGCGGACGGCTAACTTTGTCCTGCGAGTGGAAGAAGAGGCGCCCTACTCGCGCGTAAGTACTTCCCAGTCTGGAAAATGGTTGTTACGTTCCTCTCCGACAGGCAGACGGCGCAGCCGGTGCGACGGACGCCTGGGGGCCCCGCAGCGGGGGAGGGGAGGGATCGTGCGACGGATGACCGCGCGACCTGAGAACGCACATCAGGCGCGGCTGCTTCGTCTACTGCGTGACAGCGGCTCCAACTCTCGAGCCGAGCTGGGTGACCTGGTGGACCTGTCCCGTTCCAAGCTGGCGGTCGAAGTGGACCGGCTGCTGGCGACGGGGCTGGTCGTCGCGGACGGGCTGGCGCCCTCCCGGGGCGGTCGACGGTCGCACAACATCCGGCTCGCGCCGACGCTGCGTTTCCTCGGTGTCGACATCGGTGCCACGTCGATCGATGTCGCCGTGACGAACGCGGAGTTGGAGGTCCTGGGGCATCTGAATCATCCGATGGATGTCCGGGAGGGGCCGGTCGCGGTCTTCGAGCAGGTCCTGTCCATGGCCGCCAAGCTGAAGGCCACGGGGCTCGCGGAGGGGTTCGACGGCGCCGGCATCGGCGTCCCGGGCCCGGTCCGCTTCCCCGAGGGTGTGCCGGTCGCGCCGCCGATCATGCCGGGCTGGGACGGTTTCCCGGTCCGGGAGGCACTCAGCCAGGACCTGGGCTGCCCGGTCATGGTCGACAACGACGTGAACCTGATGGCGATGGGGGAGCAGCACGCGGGCGTAGCGCGCTCCGTGGGCGACTTCCTGTGCGTCAAGATCGGCACGGGCATCGGCTGCGGCATCGTCGTCGGCGGCGATGTCTATCGAGGGACGACCGGCAGTGCCGGCGACATCGGTCACATCCAGGTGGAACCGGGAGGCCGCGCGTGTGCGTGCGGCAACCAGGGGTGCCTGGAAGCCCACTTCAGCGGCGCCGCGTTGGCCCGTGACGCTGAGCAGGCCGCGCGTGAGGGCCGGTCGGTGGAGCTTGCTCTCCGGCTGGAGACGGCCGGGCGTCTGTCGGCCGAGGACGTCTCGGCCGCCGCGGCGGCGGGGGACGCGGTGGCTCTGGAGCTGATTCGGGAAGGTGGGAAGCGTCTGGGGCAGGTCATCGCAGGCCTGGTCAGTTTCTTCAACCCGGGACTGGTGGTGATCGGCGGCGGTGTGACCGGGCTCGGACACACCTTGCTGGCCAGTGTCAGGACCCAGGTGTACCGGCAGTCGTTGCCGCTGGCCACGGGCAACCTGCCCATCGTGCTGGGTGAGTTGGGACCGGCAGCCGGAGCCATCGGCGCAGCGCGGCTCATCAGCGACCATGTCTTCTCACCGGCGTGACCGCGGGCGGCCCCCGGCGTACGACTACGACCGGCGGCGCCGCTGCCACCCTTGACGGGGCCACTGCGCCCTGACGGGGTCGCTGCCCCCTGATGGCGCCGCCACCGGACGTGCCTGGTCACAGCCACAGCTACCCCACGGGTGACACTGAGCGCTCAAAGCGGCTCGGCCACCTGACGGTGCTCTCGGCGACCCCGAGTGCCACCGTGACCTTCGGCGAGCCACCGCAACCTCGGGACAGGCGCGGGAATCCCCGGGCAGTTGCCGAAAGTCCCGGGGCGGCCCACGCCCCCGACGGCCAGCGCAACTCTCCGACGGGCAGCGCGACCCTCGGACGACACGCAACCCTCAGAGCAGCGCAAGCCTCGCAGGGCCAGCGCAACTCTCCGACGACCAGCGCAACCCACAGAATCAACCCAACCCTTGGAAGCGCACCGCACCACGGGTCCGTTCCGGCCTGCCTCGCCTCGCTCGGCCCGTGAGCCGTGGCTCGCCGCGCCAGGGGCCCTTCAGCGCCGCCCAGCAACAGCAACCGCCCAACCTGGCCCTGCCCGCTCACGGCCCGTATCCGCCGAGGGGATCTCTCATGGCACCACGACCATCCCTGCTCACCATGTCCGGTATCACCAAGTCGTTCCCGGGCGTTCGCGCCCTGGACGGTGTGGATCTCGAGGTACAGGCCGGTGAAGTCCATTGCCTGCTCGGCCAGAACGGGGCCGGGAAGTCCACGTTGATCAAAGTGCTCGCCGGGGCCCACCAGCCTGACGACGGTGAGATCACCTGGCAGGGCGAGCCCGTGACCCTGGGTTCGCCGATCGCCGCCATGCGGCTGGGCATCGCCACGATTTACCAGGAACTCGACCTGATCGAGGGGCTGTCGGTCGCCGAGAACGTCTTCCTCGGACACGAACCGACCTCCGCCGGGTTCGTCGTGCGCGGCTCCGCCGCCCGTGCGGCGACCGAGAGGCTGCTGAACCGTCTGGGGCACTCGGAGATCGATCCCTCGGGGCTCGTCGGTGAACTGTCCGCGGCGCAGCAGCAGATCGTCTCCATGGCCCGCGCCCTGTCCCACGAGGTGCGGCTCATCGTGATGGACGAGCCGTCGGCGGCGCTCGACCCCGAGGAGGTGGACAACCTCTTCAGGATCGTGGCCGACCTCACGGCCGAGGGCGTTGCCGTCATCTACATCTCCCACCGGCTGGAGGAGATCCGGCGGATCGGCGACCGGGTCACGGTCCTGAAGGAGGGCCGGTCGGTGGCAGTCGGTCTGCCCGCAGAGTCGACGCCGACCCATGAGGTCGTGGCCCTGATGACCGGGCGCAACGTCGAGTACGTCTTCCCCGAGCGCCCCGAGGCAGGGTCGGCCAGCGGACGGGAGCCGGTGCTGAAGGTCGAAGGGCTCACCCGGCGAGGGGAGTTCGCGCCCGTCGACCTGGAGTTGCGGCCCGGCGAGATCGTCGGTCTGGCCGGGCTCGTCGGGTCCGGGCGCAGCGAGATCCTGGAGACGATCTACGGGGCCCGCAAGCCTGACGGGGGCCGGGTCCTCGTGGAGGGCACGCCCCTGCGCCCCGGCAGCGTCCGCGCCGCCGTGCGCGCCGGCATCGGTCTCGCGCCGGAGGAACGCAAGGCGCAGGGACTGCTGATGCTGGAGTCCGTCAGCAGCAACGTCTCGGTGTCCACCCTGTCCCGGTTCGCCCGCGCGGGCTGGATCGACCGGCGTACCGAGCGGGCCGCGGCCCATCAGGCGGTACGGGAACTGTCGCTCCGGCCGGACAATCCCGATGCCGCGATCAGGACCCTGTCCGGCGGCAATCAGCAGAAGGCGGTGCTCGCCCGCTGGCTGTTGCGGGGCTGCAAGGTGCTGCTGCTGGACGAGCCGACCAGGGGCGTCGACATCGGCGCCCGGGCGGAGCTCTACGCGGTGATTCGCCGGCTGGCCGACGACGGTCTGGCCGTGCTTCTCGTGTCCAGTGAGGTGCCCGAGGTCCTGGGCCTCGCCGACCGGGTGCTGGTGCTTCGCGAAGGCAGCGTCGTGCACACGGCGGACGCCCGCGAGCTCGACGAACACCGTGTACTCGACCTTGTGATGGAAGGGAGCCCGACGTCATGACACAGCCGGTCACCGCGGCACAGCCGGAGACGCCGACGTTCGCCAGCAAGTCCCCCGGGAAGCAACCAGGTTCGGGCCGTCCCGGCCTGCCGTGGGACGTGCGTACGCTGTCCCTGCTGGGCGTCCTCGCCGTCCTCGTCGCGGTCGGCGGTATCACCGCGCCGGACGAGTTCCTGTCGACGAGCAACCTCCAACTCGTCCTCACCCAGGCGTCCGTGATCGGCGTCGTCACCGTCGGCATGACGTTCGTCATCACCAGCGGCGGCATCGACCTGTCGGTCGGCGCCATGGTGGCGCTCTCCTCGGTGTGGGCGACGACCGTGGCCACGCAGGAGTTCGGCTTCGCGGGCATCCTCTTCACCGCGGTGATCGTCGGTGTGGGATGCGGTCTCGTGAACGGTCTGCTGATCGCCTACGGCAGGATGGTGCCGTTCATCGCGACGCTGGCCATGCTCGCCTCCGCCCGGGGTCTGGCACTGCAGATCACGGACGGCAGCACCCAGATCGTGAGCGTCGAGTCCGTGCTCGAACTCGGCGCCAGGGACTCCTACGTCCTCGGCATCCCGCCCCTCGTCCTGATCTTTGCCGCGGTCACCGTCATCGGCTGGCTGCTGCTCAACCGCACCACCTTCGGTCGCCGGACCGTCGCGGTCGGCGGCAACGCGGAGGCCGCCCGGCTCGCCGGTATCGACGTTCGCCGTCAACGCCTGTACCTGTACCTGCTGTCCGGCCTGTGCTGCGGTATCGCCGCCTTCATGCTCATCGTGCTCGCCGGCTCGGGCCAGAACACCAACGGCAACCTCTACGAGCTGGACGCCATCGCCGCGGCGATCATCGGCGGCACCCTGCTCAGCGGCGGCCGCGGCACCATCGTCGGCTCCGTCCTCGGTGTCCTGGTCTTCACCACGATCACCAACATCTTCGCCCTGAACAACCTGGAGACCGCTGTCCAGCAGATCGCGAAGGGCGCCATCATCGTCGCCGCCGTCCTGGTCCAGCGCCGCTCCCTGCACGGCGACACCTGACGCCGTACACCGCCGACGCCGGGCCCTGACACCGCCGAACACCGCCGACGCCGGGCCCCGGCACCGCCGTCCGGGACCTCTCACCTCCCCCAACTGACGCACACCGCACATCTGACGCACACCGCACAGTCGAAGGGTCGATCCGCCATGGCAAGAACCCCCGCCACCAGCCGCAGAGCACTCCTGTTCGGAACCGCGGCCGTGTCCGCCGGCGCACTGCTGACGGCCTGCACCAGCAACGAGCCCAAGGACCAGGAACAGGCCGCGGACAACGTGCCGGTCGCCGACGACAAGCCCGGCAAGCAGGTCACCATCGGCTTCGCGGGACCGCAGGCCGACCACGGCTGGCTCAACGCGATCAACGACAACGCCAAGTCGCGAGCCGAGAAGTACTCCGACGTCACTCTGGAGATCACCGAGGGCTCCAACGACACCGCCCAGCAGATCGGCCAGATCCAGACGCTGATCAACAAGAAGGTCGATGTCCTGGTGGTCCTGCCCGCCGACGGCAAGGCGCTCACCCAGGTCGGCCTCCAGGCCATGCGGGCCGGCATCCCCGTCGTCAATCTGGACCGCGTCTTCGCCTCTCCGCAGGCGTACCGCTGCTGGATCGGCGGCGACAACTACGGCATGGGCCTGAACGCGGGCCACTACATCGGCGAACAGCTGAAGGGCAAGGAGGGCGCCAAGGTCGTCGAACTGGCCGGCCTGGACAACCTGGAGCTGACCCAGCAGCGCACCAAGGGCTTCGACGACGCGCTGAAGAACTACCCGAACATCAAGAAGGTGGCCCGGCAGGCCGCCGACTTCACGGTGGAGTCCGGACAGGCCAAGATGGCCCAACTCCTCCAGGCCCAGTCCAAGTTCGACGCGCTGTGGAACCACGACGACGACCAGGGCGTGGGCGCGCTGCGCGCCATCGACCAGGCCGGCCGCGACGACTTCCTGATGGTCGGCGGCGCGGGCGCCAAGTCCGCGATGGACGCCATCAAGGCGGGTGACAGCGTGCTCAAGGCGACCGTCCTGTACCCGCCGACGATGGCCGCGTCCGCCATCGATCTGGCCCGTGCTCTCGGCCAGGGCAAGGGTGTCGGCGGGCTCGCAGAGTTCGAGATCCCGTCCTCGCTGACCCTCTATTCGGCCGTGGTCACCAAGGACAACGTCGAGCAGTACCTGCCGACCGGCTTCGTCTGATTGGCCCGGGCCGCGTGCCCCGCCAACACAGCGATTGAGTCAGTGACACTCCGACGAGGAGGAATCCGTATGGAACACAGGGACGTTGGGACCGCAGCGCCGGCACTCGGTGTGGGCATGGTCGGTTACGCGTTCATGGGCGCCGCCCACTCACAAGGGTGGCGCACCGTTGGGCGCGTGTTCGACCTGCCGCTGCGGCCGGTCATGGCCGCGATCGCCGGCCGCGACCCGATCGCGGTGCGGGCGGCGGCCGACAAGCACGGCTGGGCGGCGGCGGAGACCGACTGGCGTGCCCTCGTGGCCCGCGACGACGTGCAGCTCGTCGACGTCTGCACACCGGGCGACAGCCATGCGGAGATCGCGATCGCGGCACTGGAGGCGGGCAAGCACGTGCTGTGCGAGAAGCCGCTGGCCAATTCGGTCGCCGAGGCGCAGGCCATGGTCACGGCCGCTGAAGCGGCCCGCGCACGCGGGCAGTTGGCCATGGTGGGCTTCAACTACCGGCGGGTGCCCGCCCTCGCCTTCGCCCGCCGCCTGATCGCGGACGGCAGGCTCGGCACGCTACGCCACGTGCGGGTGAGCTATCTCCAGGACTGGCTGGTCGACCCCGACTTCCCGCTGACCTGGCGGTTGCAGCGGGAGCATGCGGGGTCCGGGGCGCTCGGCGACCTCGGTGCGCACATCGTCGACCTCGCCCAGTACCTGGCGGGCGAGACGCTGGTCGGGGTCTCCGCCCAGATCGAGACCTTCGTCAAGGAGCGTCCCCGCCTCGACGGCCCCTCCTCCGGGCTGAGCGCTTCCGGCGGCACCCGGCGCGGTCCGGTGACGGTCGACGACGCGGCCGTGTTCACCGGTCGGCTCGCCTCGGGGGCGCTCGCCACGTTCGAGGCGACCCGGATGGCGACCGGACGCAAGAACGCCCTGCGACTGGAGGTGAACGGCGAGTACGGCTCCCTCGCCTTCGACCTGGAGCGGCTCAACGAGCTGTCCTTCCACGACCACCGGGAGGCCGCCGCCACGGCCGGGTTCCGCAGGATCGTCGTCACCGAGGCCGAACATCCCTACCTGGCCGCCTGGTGGCCGCCGGGCCACGGCCTCGGTTACGAGCACACCTTCGTCCACCAGGCCCGCGACCTGGTCGAGGCCATCGCGTCCGGCACCGACCCGATGCCGTCGTTCGCCGACGGACTCCAGGTCCAGCGCGTCCTCGCGGCGGTCGAGGAGAGCGCGCAGAAGAACTCCGTCTACACCCCCGTCCAGGCCGTCGAAGCCGAAGTCCGGTAGGGAGCCGTCAGAAACCCCGCTTGCGGCATTCACAGGCGGCGCCGACCAGGTGCTCCGCCGCTGCCCGGTGGCGGTAGCGCCGCCGGGCCGATCCGTGCTGCCCTCAACTCTCCTTTGTCCTGACCCTGGAGGAAGTTGGCGCTCTTCGTGCATAAGGGGTTCCGGTCGGGGACGAACGGGGCTACGGTCCCCTCGTGCACAGGAACCACACGGTGGTTCGAAACTGACGGCTCATTCGGACCGGGCGGCACATCGCTCGACCGACCGACCTGTGAAGGAGGGCCCCTGCCCAGCGCAGGGCCAAGGCCTTCGGGTATCCCGCACGTCTCACCGGCGGTCCCTATGCCGCCCACTCGCACGCCGTAACCGCGCCGACCACGGAGACAGCTCCTGGGCCGCGGCCAAAGCCGCCCAAATGCCGGCGGTGGGCGGGAGGCCACCGCGCCCCCACCCACCGTCCTCCACACCACATCGGAACTTCGACATGGCAGGGAGGCAGCCCGTGAACCACGACGGGAACGCATCGGAGCCCCAGATCCGTGAGCGGACCGCACGCACCGGCGTCTGGTTCGTCGGAGCCCGCGGATCGGTGGCCACCACCGCCGTCGCCGGGTGCGCGGCCGTCACCGCCGGACTGCACGCCCCGACCGGCATGGTCACCGAGACACCGCCGTTCGACGGCACCGGCCTGCCCCCGCTGGCCTCACTCGTCTTCGGCGGCCACGACACCGCCCACTGCCCGCTGCCCAAGCGCGCCGAACACCTCACCGAGGCGGGCGTCCTGCCGCACGGCCTGGCCCCCGCCACACGCGCCGAACTCCAGGCCGCGGACGCGGAGATACGGCCCGGCGGCCCGCTCCCGGACGACGCACGCAGCGACGAGGAACTCATCGAGGACTTCGCCACCGACCTCACCTCGTTCCGCGAGCGCAACGCACTGGCACGGGTGGTCGTCGTCAACGTCTCCTCCACCGAACCCCTGCCCGCGCCCGGCGCCGAGCGTCTCCCGCCCAGCTCCCTGTACGCGGCCGCCGCCGTGCGCGCCGGCTGCCCCTACGTCAACTTCACCCCGTCCACCGGGCTGCGCACCGCGCACCTCACCGACGCCGCGGCCGCGCGGGGACTTCCTCACGCGGGCCGTGACGGCAAGACCGGCCAGACGCTGCTGCGGGCCGTACTCGCCCCGATGTTCGTCCAACGCGCCCTCGAGGTGCGGGCCTGGTCCGGCACCAACCTGCTGGGCGGGGGTGACGGGGCGGCGCTGGCCGACCCGGGGGCTGCCGCGGCGAAGAACGCCGGCAAGGAGCGGGTCCTGGCCGAGACCCTCGGGTACACCCCGCAGGGCGAGGTGCACATCGACGACGTACCGGTGCTCGGTGACTGGAAGACCGCCTGGGACCACATCGCCTTCGAAGGCTTCCTCGGCTCACGCATGATCCTCCAGACCATCTGGCAGGGGTGCGACTCGGCCCTCGCCGCACCGCTCGTGCTGGACCTGGCCCGCCTGGTCGCCCGCGCCCACGAGGCGGGACTGTCCGGTCCGCTACCGGAACTGGGCTTCTACTTCAAGGATCCCGACGCGGGACCGTCCGGCCTCGCGGAGCAGTTCACCGCGCTGCTGACGTTCGCCGACCGCCTACGGGAGGCAGAGTGATCTGCCTCCGGCCGACCCGCCTCGCGGCGCCCGTAGCGAGGCCCGCCCAAGGTGCCGTCGGCGGCGGCACCCGTGCCCTGATCCCGCTCCAAGCCACGCTCGCCACCCGGGCCGGGGCGAACATCACCGCCCTCGCCCTGCTGGGCCTCGTCCCCGTGACCCGCACCCTCGCACGGAAGGTGAGCCTCACATGAGCCCCCGACAGCGACTCCGCCTCGGCTACGGCACCAACGGACTCACCGACCTGCGCTTGGACGACGCCCTCGGTCTGCTCGCGGACCTGGGGTACGACGGCGTCGGTCTCACGCTCGACCACATGCACCTCGACCCGCTCGCCCCCGATCTCGCCGCCCGCACGGCCCGGGTCGCCCGTCGGCTCGGTGAACTGGGGCTGACCGCGACCGTCGAGACAGGCGCCCGCTATGTGCTCGACCCGCGCCGCAAGCACGGCCCGTCACTGCTGGACGCGGAACCCGAGGCGCGTGCCGCCCGCACCCGGCTGCTGACCACGGCGGTCAGGGTCGCGGCCGACCTCGGAGCGCACGCCGTGCACTGCTTCAGCGGCATCACCC
This sequence comes from Streptomyces sp. NPDC020489, assembly GCF_044386545.1. Taxonomy (NCBI): domain Bacteria; kingdom Bacillati; phylum Actinomycetota; class Actinomycetes; order Kitasatosporales; family Streptomycetaceae; genus Streptomyces; species Streptomyces sp. NPDC020489. The sequence goes on along the minus strand of NZ_JBIRUZ010000005.1, from coordinate 363,983 downwards.
CGCCCGGCACCGACGACGACACCGCGTGGCAGCGGCTGCGCGAGGCCCTCGGGCCCGTGCTCGACGCCGCTGCCGCCGCCGGCATACCGCTCGCGATCGAACCCGAACCGGGCCATCTCCTGGCCACCCTCGCCGACTTCCATCACCTGCGCACCTCGCTCGGCAACCCTCCCGCGCTCGGCCTGACCCTCGACATCGGCCACTGCCAGTGCCTGGAGCCGGACCCGCCCGCCGAGTGCGTCCGCGCGGCCGGGCCCTGGCTGCGGCATGTGCAGATCGAGGACATGCGTCGCGGGGTGCACGAGCATCTGCCGTTCGGTGACGGCGAGATCGACTTCCCGCCCGTGCTGGACGCCCTCGCCGCCACCGGGTACCAGGGCCTGACCGTCGTCGAGTTGCCCCGCCACTCCCACGCCGGGCCTGAACTCGCCCGCACATCAATGGAGTTCCTCCGTGACGCGGGAGCCACCACGCGAGAGGCGACGGCGGCATGACGCACACCGCTCCCTGGACCCGTGAAGACGTCGCCGCCTCGCTGCCCGCGGGCACCGCGCGCGCCTGGTTCGACGAGGCGCTGGCGGAGGCCGCGTCCGCCGCCCAGGCACCGCCCGCGGCCCCCTCCCCGGACCTCGCCCACAGCTGGGAGTCGCGGTTCGCCGCCGCCGGACGGCACTGCGGCCACGAGCACGCGGACGCCGTCCGTACGCTGCTGCTGGTCGAGGCCCGGGCGAGACCCGAGACCCTGACCCGGCTCTACCAGCAGGGCAGTGCCGCCGAACGCCGCGCCGTGCTCCGGGCGTTGCCGACCCTGGTCGAGGGACCGGACGCCCTGCACCTCGTCGAGGACGCCCTGCGCAGCAACGACACGCGGCTCATCACCGCCGCCGTCGGCCCATACGCCGCCGCCCACCTCGATCCGCACGCCTGGCGGCACGCCGTTCTGAAGTGTCTGTTCACAGGCGTCCCCGTGGACGCTGTCGCCGACTTGGCGCGGCGGGCGGCCGGCGACGGTGAACTCGCCCGCATGCTCGGCGCCTACGCCGCCGAGCGCACCGCCGCAGGCCGTGACGTCCCCGACGACCTCGGCCGCGTGCTGACCCTGACGGGCGAAGCGCCCGAGGGGCCGTGATGCGCGTCCTCGCTCCGCGCGTCAGAGCGGAAGGCTCAAGCCCCGCGAGGTCGCCGACACCACGCTCCACCCCGCACCTATCTGCGGCAGCCACCGCAGCCTCCCTCCGAGTGACGGCGAAGGTCCGCTCCTCCTGGTCTCCACCCCCCGCGCAGTGCCCGCCCACGTCGCTGCCGCCGAAGTGAGGTCCCTTCTCCCGCGGCCCGCCGGCCTCTCCAGGGGCGGGGGCCGTCGGACACCCGCAGCGCCGCGACAACGAATCAACAATCACCCGAAGCACCGCGACAACGACTCAGACCCCCAGAACCGCGACAACGCATAAGACACCCGAAGCACCGTGACAACGAAAGAGAGAACCACTGTGACCGCGTTCAACGACGAAGCCGTCACCGGCGACTCCCTGCGCCGCGCGCTCGGCGTCAACCGCCGTCGTTTCCTGAGCACTTGCACGGCCGTCACCGCCGCGGCGATCGCCGCCCCTGTCTTCGGCGCCGGCCCCGCCCTGGCGCAGGACGGGTCGGAGGCAGCCGACCATGACCGGGGCCGTTCCGCGCTGGTCCCGCCGCACAAGCGCGGCATCATCCTCTACACCGTCCGCGACGCGATCAGCCGCGACCCGCTCGCCTCCGACCTGCCCTCCGGGTTCCGCGAGGTGTTCCGGCAGCTGGCGCGCTTCGGTTACCGCCAGGTGGAGTTCGCCGGTTACGGCCAGCACGCCAACGCCCCCGGCGGCGCCGATCTGGGCACCGTCGCGGGCGCGAGGCTGCTGCGCTCCTGGCTCGACGAGTACGGCCTGCGGGCGCAGGGCAGCCACGGCTTCATCCCGCCGTCCTGGCCGCTGACCTCGTCCGACCTGGACACCTTCAAGCGGTTCCTGGAGATCGCCAACATCCTCGGCATGGCCCACATGGGCACCGGGGCCGACCCCACCAACACCCCCTACCGGGCGGACTGGGACGTGGCCGCGGAGAAGTGGAACATCCTGGGCGGCATCGCCCGCCGCGAGGGCATCAAGCTCTACACCCACAACCATGACGCGGCCTATGACTTCCTGCTCGACGGCGGCCCCCTCGACGCCCAGGGCCGGCCGACCCGCAGCTCCGGGATCCGCAAGCTGGAGTACTTCCTGAAGGTGACGGACCGCAAGAACGTGTATCTGGAGCTGGATGTCTTCTGGGCACACGTGGCCCGGTACAAGTTCCACACGTACACCGCCCACGACGGCTCGCAGCGCAGGGACGTCTTCGACCCGGCCGCACTCGTGGTCCGCAACACCAACCGGTTCCCGCTCTTCCACGCCAAGGACGGTGTCGTCAACCTCCAGAGCGGTCTGGGCTACGACATGGTGCCGTTCGGCACGGGGGACATCGACTACCGGAGGTTCTTCACCCGGGTGGGTGCGAAGAACTACCACAACCCGATGGTGGAGCAGGACAACGCACCCAGTGCGACCGCTCCCGGCCAGTCCCTGGAGTTCGCCAAGATCGGCTACGACAACCTCGCGGCCCTGCGCGCCTGCAACTGACGACGCGTCACTGACACTCCCCGCCCGGCGCCTTGGCGCGGGGCGGGCCCCGGGTGCGCCCGCAGAACCACGCAAGACAACCACGAAAGACAACCCCGAAGGACGGGACAAACTTTCCTCGGATTGCTTGGGACTTTGTCCTTGACGAGTCGAAAGTGGGCGCCCTAGCGTCCATCGCACGGCGTCCAACTCACGTATTTCGCCTGGCTTTTCACCTGCATGCCAGACCAAAGGAGTTCTGAGTGCGCAACAGACGGATCGTCACCCTCGTGGGTGCGGCTGCGTTGGCCGGAGCCGTCGGGCTCCTGCCGCTCTCCGTGGCCGAAGCCGCCAAATCAGACCCTGTGCCGCCGAATTCGTCGGACTTCCAGAAGGTCACCCTCAACGACCGCCCCGGCGAGCCCATGGCTCTGGCCGTCCTGCCCGACCGGCGGGTGCTGCACACGGCGCGCACCGGAGAGGTCCGCATCCACGACCCCAAGAGCGGCGTGAACTTCCTTGCCGCCGACATGAAGAAGAGCCCCGCCGGGCTCTATCAGCACGACGAGGAAGGCGTGCAGGGCATCGCCCTCGACCCCGGCTTCGCCAAGAACCGCTGGGTCTACCTCTACTACTCGCCGCGCCTCGACACCCCCGTGGACGACCCGGCCACCCCGGGCGTCAACGAGGGGGACGCGCCGCAGTTCGGCACGGCCCAGGACTTCGCCAAGTACAAGGGCGTCACACGGCTTTCGCGGTTCAAGCTCGTGGGCAACAAGCTCGACTTCGCCAGCGAGCAGAAGGTCATCGACGTGCCCGCCGACCGTGGCATCTGCTGCCACGTCGGCGGCAAGATCGACTTCGACCACAAGGGCAACCTGTTCCTGTCGACCGGCGACGACTCCAACCCCTTCTCCTCGGACGGTTACGCCCCGCTCGACGACCGCCCGGACCGCAACCCGGCCTACGACGCGCGACGGACGGCGGGCAACACCAACGACCTGCGCGGCAAACTGCTGCGCATCAAGGTCAAGCCGCGCGGCGGCTATTCCATACCGAAGGGCAACCTCTTCGCGCAGGGCACCGCGAAGACCCGCCCCGAGATCTACGCCATGGGTCTGCGCAACCCGTTCCGCTTCGGCGTGGACGACAGGACGGGCGAGGTCTATGTCGGCGACTACTCGCCCGACGCCAACACCGCCAACCCGGGCCGCGGCCCCGCCGGCCACGGACGCTGGATGGTCATCGACCGTCCCGCCAACTACGGCTGGCCGTTCTGCGTGACCCAGGACATGCCGTACCAGGACTACGACTTCGCCACCCAGACCTCCAGCGGCGCGTTCGACTGCGCCAAGCCGGTCAACGACTCCCGCCACAACACCGGCCGCAGCGAGCTGCCCCCGGTCGAGGACGCGGAGATCGTCTACGGCTACGGGGCCTCGGCGGAGTTCCCCGAGCTCGGCACCGGCGGCATCGGCCCGATGGGCGGCCCGGCGTACCGCTACGACCGGCACAACAAGGCCGCGAACCGCTGGCCCCAGTACTTCGACGGCAAGCCGCTCTTCTACGAGTGGACCCGTGACCAGATGAAGGCCATCACCCTCGGCAAGAAGAACGAGGTCCTGAAGATCGAGGACGCCATCCCCTCGATCAAGACGGACGGCCCGATCGACGCGGAGTTCGGCCCGGACGGCGCGCTGTACGTCCTCGAGTACGGCACCGGGTACTTCGCGGAGCTGCCCGAGGCCCAGCTCTCCCGCATCGACTTCACACGTGGCAACCGCACCCCGGAGCCCAAGGTCGCCGCGGACGTGGTCAACGGCACCAGCCCGCTGACGGTCCAGTTCTCCAGCGCCGGCACGAAGGACGCGGACGGCGACGCACTGCGCTACGCCTGGGACTTCGACGCCGACGGCACCGTGGACTCCAGGGAGGCGAACCCGAAGCACACCTACGACAAGAACGGTGTCTACGACGCCACGCTGAAGGTCACCGACAGCACCGGGCGCTCGGCCTCCGCCTCCGTTCCCGTGGTGGTCGGCAACAAGGCGCCGGTCGTCGCCCTCACCACCGACCCGGCTCCGCACGGCGGCACCCCGTTCCACTGGGGCGACACGGTCACCTGGCAGGTCACCGTCACCGACGACCAGCCGGTGGACTGCTCGAAGGTCACCGTCTCGTTCATCCTCGGCCACGACTCGCACGGTCACCCGCTGTCGACGAGCACCGGCTGCTCCGGGTCGTTCAAGACCTTCGTGGACGGCGGTCACAGTGGTTCGGACAACCTGAAGGCGGTCTTCAACGCCACCTACACCGACACGCCCCCGGCCGGCCTGCCGGCTCTCTCGGGCAGCGCCGAGGTCGCCCTGACCCCGGCTGACTGATCGTCGGCGACGACACCACGACGGGGCGCCCTTTCCGAGGGCGCCCCGTTCGTGGGCGGACGTGTCACTCCACCCGCCCGGTCAGGCGCAGGCGCCCCCGTTCAGAGTGAAGGGGGCGGGAGCGGGATTGCCGCCGCTGAGCGAACCCTGGACCCCGAAACTCGCCGTCCCGCCCGGTGCGATCACCCGGTTCCAGTCGGTGTTGCGGGCCACGACAGCCGTCCCGCTCTGCGTGACGGTCGCGTTCCAGGCACTGGTGACACGCTGGCCACCCGGGTAGCCCCAGGTCAACTGCCAGCCCTCGACAGGGGATTGGCCCGTGTTCTTGACGGACACCGTCGCCGTGAAGCCGTCGCTCCAGGCGTTGTCCACCTTGTACGTCACCGTGCACGCCGCGGCAGGCGGTTCCCCGCCGGTGGACGTCCGCTCGGCGGCGTAGGCGGCCAGCCACGCCAGCGGGGCGTTCCAGTTGACCGCCACCTCGTTGGTGGAGTACGAGCCGATGTCGTCGACGTAGCAGGCGGCGGGCGCGCATCCGCCCAGCTTCTGCTGTGCCACCGGGTCCTGCAGGCCGCTGTTGGGGCCGCCCGCGAGTGAACCCGCCGGGGGGTTGGGCAGCGAGGCGTCGGACTGGTGCGCCCAGAAGCGGTGATGCTGGTTGCGGGAGTCCTTCTCGCCGTAGCCGGTGACGTAGGACTGGCCGAGGGCGTTGCGGCCGAGGAGATAGTCCATCGTCTCCAACACGCCGGTGCGGTAACGCCCGTTGCCGGTCAGCTCCCCGGCGACGGCCAGGACGATCGCGTTGTTGCCGACCATGCTGTTGGAGCCCCAGACGTACCCGTCCGCCGGGAGGGGGACGGCGTAGCCCTGGGCGGCCATCCGGGACAGGTGGTTGTCGGCGGCCGACGTCACCGAGGTGCGCACGCGCGCGAGGTCGGAGGCGGGCAGCCCGTTGGGGACGGTGGCCAGGGTGAGCCGGCCGAGGGCGGCGGTGTCGGCCCAGCCGAAGCCGTAGGAGGTGAAGGCGTCGGCGGAGGTGTGCCAGGACGAGGACGTCACGGCGTCCCGGTAGGTGCTCTCGCCGGTCGTCGCGTACAGCTCGGCGGCCGCCCAGTAGAACTCGTCCGTGACCCGGGTGTCGCCGTAGGCCCCGCCCCCGGTGCTGTCGGAATCCGGCGCGTACATCGCGGGGTTGGCCTGGGCCGCCGTCCAGGCCCGGCGGGCGGCCGCCAGGCAGCGGTCGGCGAAGGCCGCGTCGTACGGGCGGAAGACCCGGGCGCACTGGGCGGCGCTCGCCGCGAGGTTGAGGGTCGCCGCGGTGGACGGGCGGTGCAGCTCGCGCTGTTGGCCGTCCTGCTCCGGGCGGGTGGGGATGCCGGTCCAGTTCGCGTCGTGGATCTTGTGGAAGGCCATGCCCGCGTACGGCTTGCCCACGGGCACCTGCATCCGCAGGAGGAAGTCCAGCTCCCAGCGCGCCTCGTCCAGGACGTCCGGGGTGCCGTTGCCGCGTTCGGGGACCCGCAGTGTCGAGTCGCCCAGGGCGCCCGCCGTGCCCGCGCGTTGGGCCCGCTCGAAGGAGTTGACGACCAGCCAGGCGGAGATCCCGCCGTTGACGACGTACTTGCCGTGGTCGCCGGCGTCGTACCAGCCGCCTCTGACGTCCTGGGTGTAGTCGCAGACCCCGGACTGGCAGGGGACGGAGGTGTCTCCCTTGTTCGGCGCGACGCCGAGGTGCCCGGCCGTGTGGGCGTAGGCGGAGCCCACCAGGGAGGCGTCGATGGCGATACCGCTGCGCTGGTGGTAGAAGAACGCCATCGCGTCGGAGCGCAGCCCGTCGTAGAGGTTCGCGCGGATGTCGAACGGGTCGCTGGTGCTGCCGTCCGCGGTCAGGACATAGCCCGAGCCGGGGGTCTGGTACGTCGAGAAGTCGGCGACCTGCACGGACTGGCCGGAGGGGGCGTCGGCGCCGCGCGGGGTGGTGGAACCGGAGGCCACCACGGTGCCGGCGGCGTTGCGCAGCTGCCAGGTGAGCGACTGGGCCGCCGTGGTGACGACCGTGGCGCGCTTGGGCCCGTCGGGCAGGTAACCGACCTGGTTCACGCGCACGGCGCTGGTGGCCGCGGCGGCGGTGGGGGCGGTCAGGACGCCACCGAGGAGGAGTGAGCTGGTCAGCAGGGCGACGGCGAGGGGCCTGCTGTGGTGACGTAGCGAGACGAACGTGGGCATCAGCGGCTCCTGATGGGGGATGTGCGCATGAGGTGGGAGCGCTCCCACTGGGAGCGTGGCATGGGCACGTCCACCCGTCAATCGGTGTGCACGCGGGAGCCGTGGGCGGCCCGCCCCGCACGCGGCGGGGCGGGCTCCGGTCACTGGCCGGGCGTGAGGACGTAGGTGTTGAGGGTGTTGACCGCGCCGAGCGGGGTGGGGGAGCCCAGGTCGTAGCGGTCCACGGCGAGGTAGGTGGGCTTCTTGCGGGCGGCGGGGGTGCAGAAGTTCTGGGCGCGGTTGAGGAGTTTGCCGTTGTCCGTCGAGGCGGTGGAGGCCATGGGGTAGTCGCGGAAGTGGTTCATCACGAACAGGGGGTGGAAGGCGGACGAGTCGGTGGTGAGCGGTCTGTCGGTGCCCCAGCGGCTGTAGCAGGACCAGTCGGAGCCGCCGATGCCGCCGCCCATGGACCAGTAGTTCTCCACGGTCCATTCGCGCTGGTACATCACCCCGAAGGTGTCCCGCGTGGTCCAGCCGTTCGCGGTGTCACTCGCCCGGGTGCGGTCGCTGAAGATCAGCAGCTGTCTGCCGCGGGCGGCAAGATCGGCCATGGTGGGCCAGCCCTTGGTGGCCACGCCCTCCTGGTCGGGCCGGTACAGCACGTCGTACAGCCCGCTGACCGAGGCGAGGGAGGACTTCAGTACGTCGGAGGAGACGTAGTCCTCCAGGAACACGGTGACGAACTGGCCCGGGTGCGCCTTGAGGAAGTCGACCATCCGCTGGAGGTCGGTGGCCAGCGGCACGGGGTTGCTGACGCCACCGCAACTGTTGTGGCACAGCACCGCCCGGCCCGAGACGGCGTAGTCGTCCAGCATGAAGCCGCGTACCCCGTCGTTGAGTTGCCGGCTGATGCCGTTGCTCTGGTTGGGGAACAGGCTGACCGGGAACGAGGCGAAGTTGCCGTCGGCGCTGTTGGCGAACGCGTTGTGCGAGGTCAGGAAGGTGACCTGATCCAGAGTGCGGGTGTCGCCGGAGGCCGGCGTGGTGGCGTAGGCGGCCGGGGTCAGGTACCAGCGGGCCAGGTCGCCGGACGGGCCGAGCTGTACGGCGGCGGAGTTCGAGGGCGAGGTGGTGAGGTACTGCGACGTCCCGGGCGCGGAGACGGTGTACGTACCGTCGGCGGCGGCCGTGATCGTCCACGCGGTGCCGTCCGCGCCGCACGAGGCGGTGACTGCCGAGGTGCCGCTGCGGCCGAGACAGGTGCCGGACGCGTCGGCGTTCTGGAACTGGTAGCCGCCGCTGACGGCGACCGGGGTCCACTGCTGGTGGTCCTCGTTGCCCTTGGGGTTGTGCGCGGCGACGGTGCCGCCGCTGTCGGCCGCGTTCAGGCCGGTGACGTAGTTCTGGAGATAGACCGTGGACGTGGGGACGGCGGCCGCGGCCTGGGCGGGGTGCAGGACGGGCAGGGTGAGGGCGAGCGCGGCTGTGCCGCACAGGGCGCGCAGGGGGTGCATGCGCACGGGGGGTCCTTTCGCTCCGACACTGGGGGTGATGTGGCAGAGACATGACATATCCGAAGTGGGGGGCAGGTGCCAGGCCTGGCGCGTGAACTGTGGCCGCCCGTTCAGAGGTGCGGGCGGAAACATGGACAAGCGCCCCCCTTCGGGGCCGGGGTCCCGTCAGCGTTGCCGGCCTCCGGCGCGGGTGTGCGGCGTGCCGAGGAGTGAGCCGGCGAAGGCCATGGACGTGGCGAAGCACTGCTCGACGTCCTCGTCCGACAGGCCCGCCCATGCGTGGTCGGCACCAGGGACGGGGCGGAAGTCGACGTGCGCGCCGGCCTGTCGGAGCGCCGCGGCGAGTTGCTCGCCCTGGGCGAGCGGGATGAGCGTGTCGTCGGTGCCGTGCAGGATGAGGAAGGGCGGGGCGTCGGCGGTGACATGGGTGACCGGGCTGGCGGCCCGGGCGCGGTCCGGGGCCGTCGCCAGAGGCGCCCCGATGAGCAGGGCCTCGCGTGTCGTGGGGCTGGCGGGGTCGTAGGCGCCGGGGCGGGACTGCTCGGGCAGCGTGGTGAGGTCGGTGGGCCCGTACCAGGCGATGCAGCCGCGCACCGGGGCGGTGAGGGCCAGCAGGGCGGCTAGATGGGCTCCGGCGGATTCGCCCCAGGTGACGGTCCGGTCGGTGTCCAGGCCCAGTTCGTCGGCGCGGGCGTCGAGATAGGCCATGGCGGCGGTGACGTCCTCCAGCTGGGCGGGGTGGACGGCCTCGCCGGTGAGCCGGTAGTCGAGGCTGGCGACTGCGAACCCGGCCTGTGCGAGGCGGGCGAAGGGGCTGGGCAGCCAGGTACGAAAGCGCGGTCCCATGTCCGTACGGGTGCCCGTCCGCCAGCCGCCACCGTGGAGGTAGACGATGACCGGCACCGCTCCTCGCGGCTCCTCGGGCAGCCACAGGTCGAGTTCCAGTGGCCGGATGCCTTCCGGAGCGGCGTAGACGACGCCGCGCAACAGTCTTGTGCCCGGGGCGGGGTGCGCGGCGGGCACAAGCGGCAGCCGAACGGGGGCGGGCGCGGCGAGAAGGGCGGCGAGCTCAGGCGACAGGGGCATGGGCGGGCACTCTCTTCGAAGGGAACGGGCGTGCGGGTCAGTGCGGTGCGGTCGGCAGGCAGGTGCAGTGGGCAGGCGGGCCAGGGGTGGCGGGGGCGGGGCCGGAGGGGCGCGGTGGCGGGCCACCCGGACGCCCAGCGCCGTGGCCGCGCGTTCCCCGACGCCGATGCCCAGGAGCCCGGTGAGCCCGAGCAGGGCCGGCGCCGGCGCCCTGAGGTCCCAGGCCCAGTACAGGGCGCCCATCGCCAGACCGGCGGCGAAGGAGATCACGATGCGGCGGCCGTACGCGGAGGCGCGAGCCCGGCGCGCGGGCCTCACAGCTTCTCCAGCAGGCTCTGCCCGAGCAGGATGCCAAGCAGGCCGGCCAGTGCGACGGGCGGGGGAGCGGGGGCTTTGACGCGCAGTGCCGCGTACAGCACGCCGACCAGCGCCCCGGCCAGCAGCGCGTGGACGTACGCCATCGCGCTCAACTCCCGGTGCGCCACTGGTGGTCGGGCAGGAACCGCACGTCGTACTCGCGCGGCACGGTGCCGAACTTGTGCGGCTCGGGCACGTAGGGCTGTGCGGGCAGACCGAGCTCCTCGGTGGGCGTGCCGAGGTTCTCGAAGAACCGCTCGAAGGTGCCGCCCGGGCCGGCGGCCACACCGACGATCCGGCTGTGATGGCGCTCGATGCGGTAGGCGTGCGGGCAGTTCTTGGGCACGAATCCGAAGTCGCCCGCGGTGAGGAGCTTTTCGTACTGCTCTCCCTGGAGGTCCTCGACGAAGAGCCGGACCGCGCCGTCCGTGACGTAGAACACCTCGTGGGTCTCGGCGTGGGAGTGGGCGGGGATGAGGTCGCCTTTGGGGCCTTCGACGGTGAAGAAGTTGAAGGCGTTCTCGGTCTGCTCGCCGCCCGCGTAGACGGTGACCAGGTCCGTGAACAGGTGCGAGCGGTCGCCCATGCCCTTCTCGATGAAGTACGGCTTGCCCGGCTCGACGGGGATGCGGGAGCGGGGGCGGTAGCGGGTGGCGAACTCCATGGTCATGGAAGACCTCCGGTGCGACGAGGAAGCAAGAATGTCAGGCTACCTGACATTACGCTGTCGGGGTGCCCCTCTGTGAGGAAGCCGGTTCTGCCGCCCGGGGCCGTCGGTGATCCGTCTCGCGTGCTCGTCGGTGATCTGTTTCGCGGTGCCCGTCGGTGATCTGTCTCGCTATGCTCGACACCCCGTCCCGCCGAGGAGTCATGATCACGCCCGCGCCGAACCTGCCCCAGCTGTTGACCGAGGCCAAGCGGTGGTTCGACGACGCGTTGCTGGCCAGCATGGAGGCCGCGGGCGAACAGCCCGTGACCGTCGCCCAGGCCGCCGTCTTCGCCACCCTGGACGAGGACGGCACCACGATCTCCGAGCTCGCCCGCCGGATCGGCGTCACCCGCCAGACCGTCCACCAGGCCGTGCACGGCCTGATCGGCATGGGCCTGCTGGAGCAGGTCCCCGACCCCGCCTCCGCCCGCAGCCGCCTGATCCGACCCACCGGGGAGGGTGTCCGCGTCCATCATCGGGCCCAGGCCGCGCTCGCCGTGATCGAAGGCGTGCTGGCCGAACGCATCGGCGCCGCCGCCGTCGACGCGTTGCGGCAGGCGCTGGCAGTCTCCTGGGGGGAACCGCCCCTGGTGCGGGCTCCCTGAGTTGCGGGGGGGCTTTGCCTCCGCGGCAGAGTCGAGTGGACACCTGGGGCGTGCCCCGTCAGGTTTGCTCGACCGTGTAGGTGTGTGTTCCGGGCGGCGCGGTCACGGTGTCGCCTGTCGGGCGGCGAAATTCTGCCTCGGTGCCCGGGGGATCGGCGCCGTGAGGGTGAAGTCCCTTTCCTTCAGGCGCCATTGGCTTGCTGTACAACCGTGCGGCAGCGTGCCGGGCTGGCCTCGGCGTCCGGGACGGGCCGGGCAGGGCCGGGCCAGGGGGATGGCGAAGCGCCGGTATCCGGCTTTGCGCGCGTTCGGGGCGGCGGGTGCGGATCGGGGAGACGAACTGGCCGGCCCGGTGCGGGCGCGAAGTGGGGCCGGTGCCCGGTCGAGACCCGCGCGCACGAGGGTGGCCTGGAGAGGGGCCGGGCCGCAACCTTCCGATGGCGTGGGCTGCCGTGTCCGTACCGGGGGCGGCCGGTCGGGGCGGGGGCGCCGTCAGGTGGGCCGCTCCGGGGCGGGGCGGCGGCAACTCACTGCGTGGGCCTCACCGGCGCGGCCGCGGCACCGTCACCGCCTCGGACCGCCGTACTCCGTAGGAAGGCAGCGCGTCGGTGTCCGGCCCGAAGTCCGGACCGGACACCAGCGAGCGCGTCGTACGGTCGTCAGTTCGTGCCCTGCTCCCGGCGGCGGCGCACGATGATGAGCGTGCCCGCACCCGCGACCAGGGCGGCCCCGGCCGCGGCACTGATCGGCAGCGTCGAGGAGCCGGTCTCGGCAAGATGACCGCCGTCCGGCGTTACCCCGCCGCCGCCGCCGATCGACGACGACCCGCCCGCCGAGCTGCTCGGGTCACCGGTCGGGCTGCTGGTCGGGCTGCTGGTCGGGCTGCTGGTCGGACCACTCGTCGGGCTGCTCGTCGGGCCGGTCGGCGTACCGCCCGTGACGTCCAGCGTGATGTCGGCCCTGTCGTTCTCCTTGTTGGGGTCGAACGGCCGTGCTTCGCTGCTCAGCGCCACCGACCCCGTGGCGTCCGGCACGCGCTTCTCGATCTTCAGGTGGAAGGTGTAGGTCTCTCCGCTGCCCTCGTGGAGCGACCGCATGCCGCACACATACTCCGCACCCCTGGCCTGGCAGAACTGGCCGCGCTTGACGACGGACGTCCCGGCGGGAGGTGTGATGCGGACGCTGACGGCCTTGTCCCCCTCCCTGGGCCAGACCCAGGCCGGCCCGGCGTTGGTGAACGTCGCCTTCATCGTCACCGTGTCACCGACGCGCCCCTTCAGCGCGTCACCCGTCACCTGGTAATCGGCCGTGTTGACGGCGGTGACCGGCATGTCGACAACGCTCCTCGAGCCCGCGTCCCCGGCGGGTGCCTGGACCAGTTTCAGCGCCGGCGCGGTTCCCGCCACCGGTTCGGTGCCGTTGTCGTCAGGCGCGGGCTGGACGGCCTCGACCCGCACACGTATCTCCTCGTTGAGCGCGCGGTCCAGCACCTTGACGTCCACGGGCTTGTCCGTGGTGTAGACGGCGCCCGGCTCCACCGCCTGGTCGAACGCGCATGCCGCGGTCCATCTCTCGGGCATCTCGTCGTAGGACGGGATGTGCTGCACGAGGCAGTTGGAGGGCACCGCCGCGAAGTCGAGGCCCCGGGTGACCGAGTAGGAGACCCACACCTTCTCGGCGGTCGCCACGCCCTTGTTCGCCACGGTGGCCCGCATCTCGAAAGCGCCGCCCGGCTTGACCCCGTCGATTGCCTGGATGCCGCCCGCGACCAGTTCGGGCCCGGGTTCATCGCCGAAGGCGGCGGGAGCCGCGGCCAGCGCGATCAGGCAGGCGGCACCCAGGACGCCGGCAGCAGTACGAGAGGCGCGACGGTGGCGCGGGGGCATGGGCATGGGGAAATCCTCTGGTGAGACGTGGTAAAGGGACGGTTCCTGCGAGGAGGCCCAGTCCTTCCCTCGCTAGACTCCCGCCGCTGTCGCAGGGTTGCACGGCCCGCGCCACTTTCGTCCAGCGGGTCACCTCCACGTGCCGGCGTGTGACACCGGTCCCGGTCGCGAGGTCATCGGAGGTCACCTCGGCTGTCCGGCGACCGAGGCACCGTGGCCCTCCGCCGAAAGCCGGTCTTCCGTACGGCTCCCGGTGCCGCGGAGCGGTGTCTCGCGCTCATGACCGCCATCGGCTCCGACTGGCCAACTGTGCGGCGCGCGGTGGTCGTTGGGGCGGCGGAGGGGAATGATGATCCGCCGCGTCCGAGGCGTCTGTCGGCCACTCCCCGCTCGTTCACCGTTCATCTATCGGCTCGATCCTCCACACACGCGGCGCGGTCGCGCGGCGGAAGGCAGCCGCAGAAGGCAGCGGCAACCAGGAGGCGTCATGGGTCACGGACATCACCACCACAGACACGACCACGACCACGGTCACAGTCACGCGCAGGAGGCGGCTCCCGCCCTGCCCGCGGCCTTCGACACCGCCGTACCCGACGATGCCCTCACCCCCGAGCAGCGGTCGCGCCGCACTCTGCTGCGCCGGGCCGGACTGCTCGGCGCGGGGCTGGCCGCCGGGAATGTACTCGGCGGCGCCACGCCGGCCGCCGCCGCGACCGCGAGCGCCCCCTCCGGCGGTCGGCGATCGCACGGGTTCCTGTGGCTGGCCGGTGATCACCACATCCACACCCAGTACAGCAGCGACGGCAAGTACCGTGTCGTCGACCAGGTCCGCCAGGGCGCCCGCCACGGTCTGGACTGGATGGTCATCACCGACCACGGCAGTGCGACGCACGCCAGGATCGGCGTCGACAAGGTGAACCCGGACATCCAGCAGGCCCGGGCCGCCCACGAGGACACGCTCGTCTTCCAGGGCCTGGAGTGGAACATCCCGGCCGCCGAGCACGGCACCGTCTTCGTGCACCCCGGCAAGAACGAGGTCGCCGTCCTCAAGCAGTTCGAGACGGACTACGACGGCAGCGTGAAGGGCGCGAGCGACTCCACGCCCGCCAACGAGGCGCTGGCCGTCGCGGGTCTGACCTTCCTCGCCGAACAGGTGCGCAGGCGCAAGGTGAAGGACGCGCTGATGCTCGCCAACCACCCGGCGCGGCGCGGTGTCGACTCCCCGCACGAGATCCGCGGCTGGCGGGACGCGACCGGCGCGGGCCGCCAGATAGCCGTCGGGTTCGAGGGTGCCCCGGGCCACCAGGCCGCCGGTCTCCCCGGCCCCCTCGGCATGGCCCGCGCCCGCGGCATCTACGACAACAGTCCCAGCGCCGCCTCCTTCGCCGGCTACCCCCTGGAGAGCTACCGCACCTGGGGCGGCTTCGACTGGATGACCGCCACGGTCGGCGGACTGTGGGACAGCCTTCTCGCCGAGGGCAAGCCGTGGTGGATCACCGCCAACAGCGACAGCCACCAGGTCTACGGCGACACCGCGGTGCGTGGACCCGGCGGAGACTTCAACGCCGATGGCCGGTACGAGGACCCGGTGTACGGCGGCAAGATCGACATCACCCAGGGCGACTACTGGCCCGGCCAGTACAGCCGTACGCATGTGGGCGCCGACGGGTTCTCCTACGCCGCGGTGATGGACGGCATCCGCGCGGGCCGCGTCTGGGTGGACCACGGGCAGCTTCTCGGCGGTCTGGACGCCAGGGTCTCGGGCGGCGGCCGCTGGGCCACGCTCGGCGGCGCCCTCCATGTGAAGAGGGGCGCGAACGTCACGCTGACGGTCGATGTGGCGTTGGCCGGAGGTCCCAACTGGGCCGGATTCGTGCCCAGGTTGGCACGCGTGGACGTCATCCGGGGCGCGGTGACAGGTCCGGTCGCGGACAAGGACACGTTCACCGCCCCGACGGCGAAGGTGGTCCGCTCGTTCGAGGTGGACAAGTCCTCCGGCGTGGTCCGGCTGACGTACCAACTCGGCCGCGTGGAAGACCCGTTGTACGTCCGTCTGCGAGGCAGCGACGGCAACCGGTCCGCCGTCGGGGCGATGGGTGCGGCGGTCGACCCGGCGGGTCCGGCGATCGACGTCGTGGGTGACGCGGACCCGTGGCTCGACCTGTGGTTCTACTCCAACCCGATCTGGGTGCTGCCGTCGTGACGCGGTACGCCCTCACCGTGGACCCCGGTGTTCGGGAGCTGCGCGCGGCCGATCACGTACTTCATGAATTGGCGGCCGAACTCGCCCTCGCCGAGGGCGTGTTCGGCTGCACCCACCTGGTGCGGGGAAACCGGCCGCGCGTCGTTCTCTCCTTCACCCTGCCGGTCGAGCCGTTCGTGCGCACCGTCCAGGAGCGGCTCATGGCCCGGGGTCTGGAGGTGCGGGACGGTGTGCCGGATCCGGTGGGCCGTGCGGTGCTGTATCCAGGGGGCGCCGCCCTCACCGGCACGCTGACGGTCGCGGATGTGCTCGCGCGGTCCGCGATCGACCGGGTGACAGTACTGGGCGCCCCCGGCCCGCCGGACCCCGGTACGCCGCTCGTCACGCGCGACCACGTGCGCCCGCAGTGGCAGGACGGGGAGCTCGTACTGACGGCCATGCCGGCGGCCGGGGGCGCCCTCGTCCCGTTCGAGGTACCGGAGCCGACCCCGTGCTGCGCTGACCACTGACATCCAGCCGTGGCGGCTGCCGCCCACCGGCGCACCGCCCTGCCTGGCCCCGACCGCCGACCGCCATGTCATCGCGGAACAGGGGTACTTGAACGGTCATGACTGTGCCGAAGCCGTTGAAGATCGCTCTGCTGGTAGTGCTGACCTACGCCGTGATCGTGCTGTTCATGCACTACCGAAGGGAGGGCATGGACTGGGGGCCGGCGCTCCTGATCGGTCTGCTCGCGACGCCGCTGGCCCTCCTGGCGTCCTGGGGACGGGATCGCCTGAACGGCAAGGCGAGAGAGGCGGGGCTGCGGGCACGGGCCCGCCGTCGAGGCGAGACGACCGAGTGACGCCTGCTCCATCGGTACGCGCCGATTGACGGCTGCTCCATCGGTACGCGCCGATTGACGGCTGCGTGATCCGTATGGGGCGAGCGACGCCTGCGTGATCCACGTGAGTGGGGGCGCGTGCTGCCGGGCACCCGCCCGGCGCCGCCTCCGCCCAGGCCGCAGCCCGGCACCCGTGCCGCTTGTTGCGGGCGGGGTGCCGGGTGATGTGGTGAACCGACTGCGGGTCAGCGGGGCGATCGGCGCCGGGCGGCGGTGACCAGCTCCGTGACGGTGGCGAGCTTGGTGCGCGGTCTGCCGTCCCGCTCCCCGCGCAGGCGCTCGGCCCGGTCGATGGCGGCCATGCCACGGGCGTCCACGACATGCGGCGCACGTCGGCGGGCCAGCCGCGCAAAGGACTTCGGCGTGTGGTCCGGGGCGCGCAGAATGCCGTCCACGGCATCGGCGAGCAGACTGCCGACGGTTTCGGCGGCGCATGTCCGGTTGGCGCCGATACCTCCTGACGAGCCGCGCTTGATCCATCCGACGACGTAGGTGCCGGGCAGCCCGGTCACGCGCCCCTTGTCGTGGGGCACGGTTCCGGTCGCCTCGTCGAAGGGCAGCCCGGGCACCGGTGCGCCGCGGTAGCCGATGGCCCGCACCACCGTCGAGGCGTGCAGCAGTACGTCGCCACCCGCACCGCTGACGCGCACCGCCCGCACCCTCGCGTCCTCGGTGCCGACGAACTCCGCGGGCGCGGAGTGGAAGCGCAGGACGATACGGCGGCCCGGGGCAGGTGGCTGCGCCCAGTCGACCTTCTCGCGCCGTGCGGCACGCAGGAGCGCGGCGGGCTCGTGCGGCCCGGCCGTGTCGATGGCGTCGGCGATGCGCGGGTCATGCTCGTCGACGACCAGCTGCACACCGGGCAGCTGGGTCAGGGCGAGCAGCTCGGGGCGGGTGCAGGCGGCGTCCTGCGGGCCGCGGCGTCCGAGGAGCACGACCTCTCGTACGGCGGCGCCGCGCAGGGCACGCAGGGCGTGGTCGGCGATGTCGGTCCCGGCGAGTTCCTCCGGGTCCGTGACCAGGATCCGGGCCACGTCAAGGGCGACGTTGCCGTTGCCGACCACGACGACCCGCTCGGCGGACAGGTCGACCGCGTCGGGCGCGACGTCCGGGTGGGCATTGTACCAGGCCACGAACGTCGTGGCGGACACGCTCCCCGCCAGGTCCTCCCCGGGGATGCCGAGCCGCCGGTCGGCGGAGGCACCGACGGCGTACACCACGGCGTCGTGATGAGCGGCGAGTTCGTCCGCCGTCACGTGCTCCCCGACCTGAAGCCCCAGCAGCATCCGCACCCGGGGGTGGGTGTGGAACCGGGCGAACGCGTCCCCGATCCCCTTCGTCCCCGGGTGGTCGGGAGCGACGCCGTAGCGGACGAGGCCGCCCGTCACCGGCAGCCGGTCGATGAGCGTGACCTCGGCGTTGGTGTGCAGCAGCAGGTCCTGGGCGGTGTACATGCCGGCCGGTCCCGTGCCGACGACGGCGACACGCAAGGGACGGAAGTCGGCCGGCAGGGCGCGGTCGAACGTCGGGCTGTCCCAGGCGTGGAAGTTCGGGCTGCCCTCGGCGGGTTCGGGCGCCGGGGCATCGGCGAAGTACGCGGCGTTGATGTCGGCGTACGCCTTCTGCGGGCCGGTGAGTTCGTCCACGGGGAAGATGGCGTCGACCGGGCACGCGTCGGCGCACGCGCCGCAGTCGATGCAGGCCCTGGGGTCGACGTAGAGCATCTCGGTGCTGCCGAAGGCCCGTTCCTGCGGTGTGGGGTGGATGCAGTTGACCGGGCAGACGGTGACGCAGGTGGCGTCGGCGCAGCAGGTCTGGGTGATCGCGTAGGTCATGGGGTCCGCTCTGCTCGGCAACGCTGCCGTCGGGTCGGTCAGATCAGGTGGGCACGCTTGTAGAACGCCAGGGCCGGCTTGGTCAGCAGCCCGGTCGTGGCCAGGAACTCCATCAGGCCGGCGCAGCTCGAGCGCATCATGGCCTTGTGGTGCTCGTTGGCGCGTGCCTCGGCGAGCGCCCGCTCGGAGTCCAGTCCGGCGTTGGCGTACACGGACTTGTTCACCATGCTCGTCACGATGACGTAGGCCGCCACGGCGATCACGAACGCGTGGATGTGACGGCGCACCCGTCCCGCCTTCGCCAGGTGACGGCGCGTCTCCTCGCGGGCGAACTTCATGTGGCGGGACTCCTCGACCACATGGATGTTGTTGATGGTCCTGACGAAGGGCACGACCCGCTCGTCGCGCATCCAGTCGCGCTGCATGACGTCGAGGACCTCCTCGGCGACGAGGATCGCCGCGTAGGCGGCCTCGCCGAACGCCAAGGTCTTGAAGGCCCTGCCCAGTTCGATCGCCACCCGGCGCGGTCGGTAGGCCGGCGCCTGGAGCTTCTTGGCGCCGCGGGCGAACATGATCGAGTGCCGGCACTCGTCCGCGATCTCGGTGAGGGCCCACTGGACCGTCTCGTCGGTGGGGTCCTTGGCGTAGACGTCGCGGAGGATCAGCTGCTGGAGGATCATCTCGAACCAGATGCCGGTGCTGGCGACGGAGGCGGCTTCCTGCCGCGTCAGCTCCTTGCGCTGCGCGTCGGTGAGCTCGTTCCAGTACGAAGTCCCGTACAGGGTGCTCCATTCCGGGCTGGCACCGTGGAAGTCCTTGTCCAGCGGGGTCTCCCAGTCCACCTCGGTGATGGGGTCGTAGGAGAGTGTCGCGGCCGAGTCGAGCAGTCGGCCGGCGACCTCGCCGGCCGGAGTGCCGCGCTCGACTCGCGGCCGGGCGGTGCTGCTTGCCATGCTCCCAACTCCTCAGTCTCGATGACGGACCGTCTTCGTCTGTGATGCTTCGTCTGTGGTGCATGCGGCTGTGGTGCGTGCGGTACGGGTCTCCGCCCACCGCCTTGTTAGACGGAATGTATAACAAGGGAATGGGCTGGGCCTACCCCCGGGTAAGTAAGAGTCCGCAGGCCTGTCCGCAGGCGCCGCGTTGTCAGTGGTGGGTGCCATGCTGACCTGCATGGACTGGTCGCAGATCATGCGGGGCCGTGTGTACGGCGCCGACCACGACGATGCCGGGCCCCGGCCGGACCGTGACTACGCAGAACTGGTCGGGGGGCCGCTGGACGGGCTGTTGCTGGACATCACCGGCCGCCCCGAGCGGGAACTGCTGGAGGGGGTGCAACTCCCCACGGAGATAGGCGCCCACGGCCCGGGCGGCCGTGCGCTGTACGTGCTCCGCGCGGCGGGCGGCAGGCACTTGGACTGGCGTGGCGACAGCCCTTGAACGGGCGTCCACCGGTGACCCGAAGTCCACCGGTGCCTAGGTGTCCGCCTATTGCTTCCGCCACCGGATTCCGTGCACGGTCCGCAGGCAGATTCCGCGTTCGGGCCGCGGCCGGACTCGCCGCCCGAACACGGTCTGCACCGTGTGGTCACCAGACCTTCACCTGATGCGGGTCCGGGGCGGCCTTCGGTGGGCACCCGGCCGGTCATCCACCAGGAGGGAACCGGGCCGTGATCGCTGTTGCCGTTGTTCTGCTGCCCGCCCTCGGTGTGCTGTTGTACGCCATGGACCGAGTCGAGGGCTGGCTGTCCGCCGGACCGCCGGCGGCCCGCCACGCCCGCCGCCGTCACCTTCGACTGGTCCACGACGCCGGCTCGTCCGTCGACGAGCACAGTCCGTCTTCGCGGGGGACGCGGCACATCGAGGCGGCGTGACGCTGCCGCAGGGCAGGTCATGATCGGGGCCACCGCCCCGGCGCAGGGGTTCGCACATGACCCCGTCGAGCTCTCCGGCACCACTGCGGGGAGCTCGGCCCTTTTCTGGGCGGGTTCCCGGCGACCCGAAGGGGTCCCGGTGACCTGAAGCGGTCGCAGAGACCTGATGAGAGACCCCGGCCGACCACGCCTCGGGGCACGGTGGAGTTTTCCCAGACCAGCCCAAGGACGATTGGGTGTCCGCCGGGGGGTTACTCGGGCCACATGAAGCTGCATCTTCCAGGGCGTAAAGAGCATCACGGCAGCGACGAGGCTCCGCGTGAGGTCCCGCCGCCGGAAGAGGCGGGCCCCGGGCCCGACGTGGAGCGGCGAGCGCCGGATACACCGACGGAGCTGCCGAAGACAGCGTGGGGTGCCGTGCTGAAGGGCAGCCTGCGTGAGTTCAAGGACGACGAGCTGACCGACCGGGCCGCGGCGCTGACCTACTACGGCCTGCTGTCGCTGTTCCCGGCTCTGCTGGTCCTGGTGTCCATGCTCGGTCTCACCGGCAAGTCCGCCACGGAGTCCGTGCTCAAGAACCTCCAGCAGTTCACCCCGGGCTCCGCCCGCACCATCATCACCGGTGCCGTCGAGCAGCTGCAGAACAACGCCGGTGTCGGCTCACTCATGGCGATCATCGGCATCGTCCTGGCGGTGTGGTCGGCGTCGGGGTACGTGGCCGCGTTCATCCGAGCCGCCAATCGGGTCTACGACATGCCGGAGGGGCGCCCCGTCTGGAAGATCCTCCCGGTGCGGGTCGGTCTGACGGTCGTCCTGCTGGTGCTCGCCGTCATCAGTTCGCTGATCGTCGTCTTCACCGGCACCCTGGCCCGTAAGGCGGGCACGGCCCTCGGGATCGGCGACAGCGCGCTGACGGTGTGGTCCATCGCCAAGTGGCCCGTGCTGGTGATCCTGGTCACGATCATGATCGCGCTGTTGTACTGGGCCACCCCGAACGCCCGGGTCAAGGGCTTCCGGTGGATCACGCCCGGCAGCTTCCTCGCCCTGCTGATCTGGCTGATCGCCTCCGCCGCCTTCGCGTTCTACGTCGCCAACTTCGCCTCGTACAACAAGACCTACGGCACCATGGCCGGTGTCATCGTCTTCCTGATCTGGCTGTGGATCAGCAACCTGGCGATCCTGCTGGGCCTGGAGTTCGACGCCGAGACCGTCCGGCAGCGGGCGATCGCCGGCGGTATGCCGGCCGACCAGGAGCCCTACACCGAACCGCGCGACACCAGGAAGTGGGATGAGCAGGACCTGAAGCGGCTGGACGAGTCGTGACCCCACCACGCAGCGCGTGCGACGAACCGAACCGGACGGACAGGGCTGCTCAGCCCGGGGAGCTTGGGGACAACCGCAGATCATGAGACTGCTGACGGGCCTGTACAAGGCTGATAGGGGACTGACACAGCGAGCCGCTTCCCAGACCCCGCCGGGTGTGGCGAAGGCGCTGTCGGCGGTGGAGGAGTGCGCGGAGAGCTCGAAACTGTGGTGTGGGGCCGCGATCGCCATGGCGTGCCTGGGCGGGTGGCGGGGCCGCAAGGCGGCGGCCGCCGGGCTGGGCGCGCTGGTGATGGCGCAGGTGGTGTCGAACGGTGTGTGCAAACAGCTCGCCGACCGGCCCAGGCCGCCCGTGGAGTGGATCCCGCACGACGAGGTGGAGGACCGCCCGGACTCCTCGTCGTTCCCTTCCGGACATACGGCGGCCGCGGTCGCCTTCACCGCCGCCGTCGCTCCCACGTGGCCGACCGCGGGCGCCCTGTGCGCGGTGCCTGCGGTCATGGTGTCCGTGGAACGGGTGCAGTCCGGCGCCCACTATCCCAGCGACGTGGCCGCCGGAGCCGTCATCGGCCTGGCCAGTGCCTGGCTGGCGCACCGCGTCCCGTCTCTCCTTCTGCGCCACTGGCTGTAGCACGAGAGCCGCGGCTTGCGTGAGCGAAGGGGCTTCCTCCGAGTACGGCCGTGCGCGCGCAGCCGCTCTTGGAAGCCCTACGAGTTCCTGCGAGTCCTTGGCGTTCGGCGCCGGGGCGGTTGATCGGCCCGGGGGCGTCTGCGCTAGACGGCGCGGACGTCGCTCAGGGTGCTTTCCGGCTCGTTCGCGAGGGCGATGCGGGCGGTGACGCGTTTGCCGAGCGGTGTGGGTTGGGCGTCGAAGCCATGGGCGACGGCCATCACGATCTCGAGGCCGTGCCGTCCGATCCGCCCCGCGTCGGCGGCGCTGGCCACGGGCAGCGTCGGCTCGGAGTCGCACACCACCACTTCGACCGAGCCGTCGACGATCCGCAGCTCCATGAGCACCGGGCCGGGAGCGTACTTACGGGCGTTGGTGACCAGCTCGCTCACCACCAGCTGGGTGACGTCCTTGGCGCGCTGCGACACGGACAGCCCGTGCTCGACCTGCGCGCGCACGAGGAACTCGGCCGACAGTCGACGGGCTTCCGCGATACAGGTGCCGTTCCCGTCCAGGGCCACCGTGGTCTGGACAACGTGATCGTCCGACACGGTGGCGTCCTCACCCCCAGGGAATCTGTCCACGTCCACTTTGCCTCTTCTCGCCCCGTTCATTCCCCCGCGCATACCCGAACCAGCCCGAGGCACGCTCACCACCGCTCCCGCCCCCGCTCCCGATGCCGGGCTGTGCTGCCGCTGCCGGGCTGCGACGCTGCCGGTCGGGGGAGCACCTACTGGAATCCACGCTCCATACATTGAAGCTCGGATCAGAAGATACCGAGGGCCTGCTCCTCCTGGACTCGACCGTTCCAGGGCGACTCCTGGGCACGGGGTGTGATCCCTTGTGCAGACGCTCTGTGTGGTCGGCGCGGTTTCATCGAGCGGGTGGTTCCGGGACCTGGGTGGGGCCATGACGGTCGAGTGTGTCTTCCAGCGAGGCGCGGACCTCTGGAGGGATGTCACCCTTCTGCCCCCAGATCAGGATCAGCTCCGCGACGTTCCGGAGCCTGATGTTGGTGTGCTGGGAGACCTCCTTGAGGACGTTCCAGCCCTGCTCCGGGGTGACCCGGCCGAGGGCGATCATCATTCCGATGGCCTGGTCCACGACGGCGTGCGAGGTGATGGCCTGCTTGAGCTGCTGGACTTCCTCTTGCAGCTGGCAGACCCGGCGGTCGGTGTCACTGTCGCGCTGGCGGTCGTGGCCGCGGTCGGGGTCGCCGGACAGTCTGTTCGTCGTCGATGTCACACGACCATCGTGGTCACGGCTGTGGATCGGTGCCACAGGGGCGGCTCCGCCGTGGACAGGAATGGTGACTTTCCTGGGGCGACGGTGTGAGCCGAACCCCCCGGCCGCGCCGGTTCGGCACGCCCGACAGGGACCCGTGGCCACAGGAGGGGACCGGCATCCTCGGCAGTCACGGCAAACGCAGGGTTATCTCTGCTCAATCCGGGTTACTCGCACAGCGTAGCCTTCCGGGCAGCCGCGGCGGCGCTCCCGGCAGGCTTCTTCCGGGGTGTGTCCGGCGGTGTGGGGCTGCCGACACACATCTGCCGGCCCGCTCAGCAGGTCCGAGCGGGCCGGCTCGGGCGTGCCGTGCCACCGACGTCATGCGGGTGGCCAGACCGATGCCCCCGACGCCCTGTGAAAGCACGCAGGCCCATCCGCAGAACCCCACCAAGCAAAACCGAGGTGCCTCGGCGGAGGTTGCTCGGGTAGCGTGCGGGCCATGTCGAGTCCTGAGTCAGACAGGGCGGGGGCTTTCGGTCACGCCGTCAGCCCCCTGAACCACTGAGTACGTAGCCCTGCCGCCGTACCGCGCTCTGCGGTCGGACGGTGTGCTGTCGGGGCTGGCCGCGGTGACGAGATGACCCTCTCGTGCTTCTCCTCACCCCGGAGCCTCTCGATGCCTCTCCCGCTGTATCTGCTTGCCGTGGCCGTCTTCGCCATGGGCACCTCGGAGTTCATGCTCGCCGGCCTCCTGCCGGACATCGCTGCGGACCTGAACGTCACTGTCGGGACCGCCGGCACGCTCACTTCGGCCTTCGCCGTCGGCATGATCGTCGGTGCGCCACTCCTGGCGGCACTGGCCCATCACTGGCCCGCACGGTCGAGCCTGCTCGGGTTCGTCCTCGTGTTCGCGACAGCCCATGTCGTGGGCGCCGTCACACCGAGCTTCCCGGTCCTGTGGGCGACCCGGGTGGTCGCGGCACTCGCGAACGCCGGCTTCGTCGCCGTAGCCCTGACGACTGCCGCCACGATGGTCCCGCCCGACAAGAAAGGACGGGCGCTCGCCGTGCTGCTGTCCGGCACCACGCTGGCCACGGTCTTCGGCGTCCCAGGGGGCTCCCTCCTGGGCACCTTGCTCGGTTGGCGGGCGACCTTCTGGGCTGTCGCCGCTCTCTGCCTGCCCGCGGCCATCGGCATCCTCGCGGGAATCCCAGCTCGTCCAGCGGACGCGGGCGAGCGCGGCGGGCCGACGCTTCGAGCGGAGTTCGCGCAGCTGAAGAGCCTGCGACTGCTGCTGGTGATGCTGCTCGGCGCACTGGTGAACGCGGCGACCTTCGGGAGCTTCACCTTCCTCGCCCCGGTCGTCACCGGCACCGCCGGGCTGAGCGAGTTGTGGATCTCTGTGGCCCTGGTGCTGTTCGGAATGGGGTCCTTCGTCGGCGTCACCGTCGCCGGACGCCTGTCCGACCAGCGCCCCGGCCTGGTCCTCGCAGCCGCTGGTCCGCCCCTGCTCGTCGGCTGGCCGGCCCTCGCCGTGCTGGCCGAGGAGCCGGTCGCGCTGCTAGCCCTCGTATTCGTCCAAGGCGCTCTGTCGTTCGCGCTCGGCAGCACGCTGATCGCGCGGGTGCTCTACGAGGCTGCGGGGGCCGCCACGATGGCCGGTGCCTATGCGGCCGCCGCACTGAACGTCGGCGCCGCCGTCGGACCGCTCGTCGCCGCGGCCACCCTCGACAGCCGGGCCGGTGACCTCGGACCACTGTGGGCAAGCGGGCTCCTGGTGGCCGTCGCGCTGCTCGTCGCGTTTCCCCTGCGTGGGATCGTCGCGGCCGGGCGGAGCACCGAGTCCGTCAGGCTCACGCCGCCCGTGCGGGGCCGGTCGTGAAGAAGCCGACCATCTGCTCCAGTCCGTCCTCGGCGAACATGGTCTCGAGGCTGCGGGCGGACTCTGACGCGGAGGCCTCGCTGCGGGGGAAGAGCGCCTCCTCGTACGCGGTCAGCGCGGCCTCGACGCCGCCGGGGTGGGCGGCGATGGCGAGGGCGAGTTCGGCGCCGTCGAACATGGCGAGGTTGGCGCCCTCGCCGGCGAAGGGCGACATCAGATGTGCGGCGTCGCCGAGCAGGGTGACGCCCGGCACCCGCTCCCAGCGGTGGCCGACGGGCAGGGCGTGGATGCGGCGCGGTGTGATGGTCTCCGCGTCGGCGACCAGGCCGTGCAGGCTCTCGGCCCAGCCGTCGAAGTGGGCGAGGACCGCGGCCTTCGCGGCGTCGTGGTCGCCGAAGTCGATGGTGTCGAGCCAGCCCTCGTCGGCCTTGAGCGCGGTGTAGACGTGGAGGCTTCCATCGGTCTCCCGGTGGGCGAGGAAGCCGCGCTGGTCACCGAGGCAGAGGAAGAACCCGCCGCCGACGAGGTCCGCGCTGCGCGGATGGCGGGTGTCCGCCTCGTACAGGTCGGTCTCCACGAAGGAGATGCCGGTGTAGGCGGGCTCGGCGTCGGAGAGCAGCGGACGTATGCGGGACCACGCGCCGTCGGCTCCGACCAGCAGGTCGGTGGTGATGGCGGAACCGTCGCCGAACGTGACCTCGTGACGGCCGTCGCCGAGCGGGCGCGCACCGGTCACCTTGCGGCCCCAGTGGATCGTGCCCTCGGGCACGGAGTCCAGCAGCAGGTCACGTAGATCGCCCCGGTCGACCTCGGGGCGGTCGCCCTCGCCTTCGTCCGGGGTGGAGACGTGGACGGTGCCGTCCGGGCCGACGAGACGCATGGCCTGGCCACCCTCGTGAATGATCTCGCGGAACTGGTCGTAGAGGCCGGCCGCGTGGATGGCCTTCTGGCCGCTCTCGGCGTGGATGTCGAGCATGCCGCCCTGGGTACGGGCCTGCGGGCCTGCCTCCAGGTCGAACACGGCGGACTCGATCCCGTTGACATGCAGGACTCGTGCGGCGGTGAGGCCGCCTGGGCCCCCGCCGATGATCGCGATGGGGAAGTGGTTGCCGCTCATCGTGGCCTCCGGGATGTGGGCTGGTGGGTGGGCGCATTCTCGGGAGCGCGGCCCGAGTGCGCGGGCTGCCTGACGGCACTGGCGGCGACGCCTTACGCAGTCGGACCTTTCCACCGTAACGAACATGTTCGTAGCGAACAAGTTCGGCGACGCCATCACTGGGCCCTGGCTTGCTGCGGGGGTGGGAGGTGCCGACGACCAGTAACGCCGGACTGACCGCGGTCCGCGGTCAGTGACGCCGGAACAACTGCTTCGCCGGCTAGTCAGCCGCCCCGTCGGGGACGGGTGTCCGGGTGATGCCGTTGACGAGAACGTCGAAGGCCCAGTGCATGCGGTCATCGGCGGAGCCGCTGATCAGGACGGGCATGTGGGCGGTGATCGCGGGATGGGTGGTGGCGTCCGCGGTGCGCAGGGCCTGGACGGTGGCGTTCCAGTCGTCGCCGGACGTCGGCTCCTGATCCTGCGTGGCGTGTTCGGCGGCGGTCGCGGTGGCGTCCTGAAGCAGTTTGTCCACGCCCCAGGCGACCTGGGCGCGGGGTGCTCCGCTGCGGGAGAGCAGTTCCAGGATCCGTTCCACCAGGCGGAGGTAGTTCTCACCGCTGGGGCGGGCTACCAGGGCCGACCGTGCGAGCTGTGGGTGCGCGAAGAGCATGCGGGTGTACGACGTCAGTACGGCGCGAAGCTGCTCGCGCCAGTCGTCGTTGGCGGCGCCCGTGCCGCTGAGGTCCACTTCGCCCAGCAGGGTGTCCAGCACGGCCGCGTGCAGTTCGGCGGTGTTCGCCACGTAGACGTAGAGGGAGGCGGGCCCGGTGTCCAGCTCTTGCGCCAGACGCCGCATGGTGACCTTCGCCAGCCCCTCCGCGCGCATGATCTCCACCGCGGTGTCGACGATCCACCGCAGGGACAGCGCGGGCTTCGCCGGGCGCTCCCGGCGGCTGACGGGCTCTCTTCTGGCTGGCATGCTCCAGATCGTAACGAACGCGTTCGTCCCCTGTGTGGGAGGCCGGTGCCGGGGGAGGCGGGATCGGAAGCGGGCTGGACCGCGCCGGGAACACCTGGTCAAGGCCGACGTCCTTGGCTCAGGGACGCCGGGGGACTGGAGCCAACTCCGCGCAGCGCAGCTGGTGGTGGACGGTCGGCCGGTGGCAGTATCCGGGGATGCCTCGCTCCCTTCAGATCGGCCCCTACACCGTTGTCGCGCTCGCCGATGGCGTGGGCCCCTTCTTCTCCCCGCGGTCGGAGGCGTTCCCCGGCGCCACCGGCGAGCAGTGGGCGGCGGCCGACCGGTTCGACCCCGGCGCGCTCGGCGCGGACGGGAACTGGCGGCTTCAGTTCCGCGCGTTCGCGATCCGCGGCGACCAGGGCGTGACGCTGGTCGACGCGGGGATCGGCCCGGCAGACGGCCCGGCGGCCTCATGGGCACCGGTCCCCGGGGAACTGCCGGCGTCGCTCGCCGCCGCCGGGATCGAACCGTCCGAGGTCGACACCGTGGTGCTCACCCACCTGCATACCGACCACGTGGGCTGGGCCGTCGTCGGCGGGGAGCAGCCGCGGCCCTTCTTCCCGAACGCCGAGTACCTGTTGCAGCAGGCCGAGTTCGACGCCATCGACGACGTCAACCCGCAGCTGCGATCCACGGTGACCACCCCGCTCCACAACAGCGGTCAGCTACGGCTGCTCGACGGTGACACCCCGCTGCGCCACGGTGAGCGAGTGATTGCCACCCCTGGTCACACGCCCGGGCACCAGAGCGTGCTCGTCGCGTCCGGGCGCGAACTGATCGCCGTCACCGGTGACCTGCTCGTGCACGCGATCCAACTGCTCCACCCCGAACTCGCCTACGCCCACGAGATGAACCCTGAACAGGCAAGGGCCTCAAGGGAACGCGTGCTCCACCGTCGGCCCGCCGACACCCTCCACCTGGCGACCCCGCACCTGACCGAGCCGTTCATCACGCGCTGATTGACCGCCGACGGCCCCGAGTGTCCGCGCCAGCCACGCCGACGGCCGGGTCGTGGCCCTCGCCCACGCGACGGCCTCGGTGGAGACGGTGTGCTCCCCACCTCGGCCCTGGCCGCGAGGGTCCCGTCGGGACGCCAGGCCGTGTCCGTGTCAGGGGGTGAAGACCTGCTCCAGGCGGTCGATGGCTCCGTCCGCGCCGAGGTGGTACTGGAAGACCAGGCCGCTGTCGGGGTGGGCCTCCAGCCAGTCCAGGAACTCCTGGACACCGATGGGCTGGTTCTCGGTGCTCTCCACGATGGGGTTGGTGACGGTGATGTACGCCGCCTGGTCCATGGGCAGATAGGTTTCCTTGCCGACCGTCTCGAACGGCGCGCCGTCGGAATCAGGTGTGCCGCAGCCCCAGTTGCCGTGGCGGAAGATCAGGCTCAGAGCCCCGCCCTCGGGCGTGTAGCGGTAGACGGCGATCTCGTCCGGTGAGATGGGCATCTTGTGATCGCAGCCGTCGTCCTCGCCACCGCTCCCGGCGGCGACCGGCGAGCCCGTGGGCGACACGGCCGGAGAGGAGGCGGACGCCTTGCTGTCGGGCGACGCCGAGACCTTCCCGGCGGGCAGCGCTTCGGCGCTCGCGCTCGCGGTCGCCTCGGCGCTCTTCTCGCCCTTGGCCGGCGAGGGAGTGACGGCCGGCGTCGTGCTGTCGGCGTCAACGGAGGTGGGGGAGCAGGCGGTGAGTGCCAGGACACCGGCCGCCCAGGCACTCAGGGCGAGCGTCCGGAACGCGATCCGTCTGCGGCGATGCGTGGTCATCATGATGTGTCCCCCAGGGTGGTGGCAGCGGTCGCCGGCGCGACCGTGTGAGCTGGAAGACCATATTCAGCCACACTGCCGCGTTCTCGATCACCCTGGCACCGTCCGTTGCGAAGCGGTGACCAGACCGACGCAATCCGCAACAGCACCGGTGGCGCTGCCATCGGCCAAGACCTCGGCTGACTCTCAGGCCCGGCCGGCTCTAGGGAGTGTTGTCGTCGGCGCGCTCTTCCGCGGGGGTGCGGTGGATGCGCCAGACGCCGAGAGCGGCTCCGAGGATCCCGCCCACCACGGCCGCCACAACCGCCCCTGTGTCACTGCCTGAGAGCCCTGCCACCAGCAGACTGGCCAGGAGGGATCCGAGCAGCACATACATGAAGACGATGAACCCCATGGCCAGATGACGGTCCCGCAGCGGGGCCATGCCCCCGCTCACCCTCGCGCTCCCCGAGCGCGGTCCGCACGGAGGGCTGCCACGGCAGGTCGGCGTCGTTGCATGAGGCTCCTCTATTCGTCGTCTCAGGTGAGTCGTCCCCTTGACGTATGTCCCGCAACGGCCGCGACAACCCGGCGCCACAACGGGTCGTGTCAGCACGGCGATTCGGGTCGCCCCTCCGCCCAGGGCCGCAAGACACGTTCCGCCCGGTCGACGCGCCCGTGCGCTCATCATGCAGCCGGTACGGCGTCGGCACGCCTGCGGGGGCCCTGTGCCCCGCCGTCGGCCGGGCACAACTGGCGGGAGGTCAGGCGGGGTAGGCGTGAGTCTGGGCAGCCTTGACGGTTGCCCAGACCTCGGCGCCCGGGTGCAGGTCGAGTTCGGCGGCGGCGATGGTGGTGAGGTCGGCGGCCAGCGGCAGTTCACCGGTGAGGGCGGCACGGATCTGGTCGCCGTGGGTCTCCAGGCCTGCCACCTCGCAGCGCCAGAGGTTGCGGGCGCTGGAGCCGGTGGGGCGTTCGCGGTGCAGGGTGACCGCGCTGGGCGGGAAGGCGACGAAGACCGGTCCGTTGAGGTTCTCCGTGGTCGTGACCTCGGCGGCGCCGTCCACGCGGACCGTGTGGCCGTCCGCCTCGCCCCGGTAGAGGTTGAGTCCGACCAGATGCGCGATGTAGTCCGTACGAGGATGACGGGCGATGTCCGCGGGCGCGCCCTCCTGGACGACGTGCCCGTCCTCGATGACGACGAGCCGGTCGGCGAGCACCATGGCGTCCAGCGGATCGTGTGTCACCAGCACGGCGACCGCCTCGAACTCGGCCAGGTGACGGCGGAGTTGGGCACGCACCTCCAGCCGGGTGCGCGCGTCGAGCGCGGCCAGCGGTTCGTCGAGCAGCAGCAGGCGCGGACGGGTGGCCAGAGCGCGGGCGAGCGCCACCCGCTGCGCCTGGCCGCCGGAGAGCCGTCGGGGCTTGGCGGACCCGTGTGCCGACAGGCCCATGCGTTCCAGCCATACGGCGGCCTGGGCGCGGGCTTCCGCCTTGCTCGCGCCGTGGCATCGCGGACCGAAGGCCACGTTGTCGAGCGCGGTGAGATGCGGGAAGAGCAGGTAGTCCTGGAAGACGACCCCGACAGGGCGCGACTCGGGCGGCGTACGGTCCAACTCGGCTCCGTCCAGGCGCAGATGCCCGTCGGTGAGCGGGGTGAGCCCGGCGAGGGCGCGCAGCGCGGTCGTCTTGCCGGCGCCGTTGGGTCCGAGGAGCGCGACCACGTCACCGGGGGCCGCCGTGAGCGCCACATCGAGTCGGAAGGAGCCCCGCTCGACCACGAGCCGGGCGTCGAGTCCGTCACCGGTCGGGGTGCCGACGTCCTGGCGCGCGGTGTTCTCGGTACGGGTCATGAGGTGGTCATCCAGCGGTCACGCAGTCCGGCCAGCACCGCGATCGAAACGGCGAGCAGGACCAGACTGAGGGCGATGGCGGTCTCCGGGTCGTTCTGGAGGGCGAGGTAGACGGCGAGCGGCATGGTCTGCGTGCGGCCCGGGAAATTGCCGGCGAACGTGATCGTCGCGCCGAACTCGCCGAGCGCGCGGGCCCAGGCGAGCACGGCGCCCGCCGCGATGCCAGGGGCGATCAGCGGCAGGGTGACCCGACGGAACGCGGTGAAACGTGAGGCGCCCAGGGTCGTCGCGGCCTCCTCGTAGCGCGGGTCGGCGGCGCGCAGTGTGCCCTCGACGCTGATGACGAGGAACGGCATCGCCACGAACGCCTCGGCGACCACGACTCCCGTGGTGGTGAAGGGCAGCGTGATCCCGAACCAGGCGTCCAGCCACTTGCCGACGACCCCGTTGCGGCCCAGCGCCATCAGCAGTGCCACACCACCCACCACGGGCGGCAGCACGAGCGGGAGCGTGACCACGGCCCGCACGAGACCCCGTCCGGGGAACTCCACCCGAGCCAGCAGCCACGCCAGCGGCACCCCGATCACCAGGCTCACCGCGGTGGCCGCCGTGGCGCAGAGCAGGGAGAGCTGGAGTGCCTGCCACACCTCGGAGCTGGTGAGCAGATCGGGCATGCTCCGCCAAGGCGCCCGGATCAGCAGAGCGACCAAGGGCAGAACCAGGAACGCCAGACCGATCAGCGCGGGCAGGAGCAGGGGCAGCGGGGCACCGCCGCGGACGCTTTTGCGGGTCCGGCGGCGCCGCGGCCCACCCTTCAGCGTGTCCACGGCATCGGCCTTCCCGGCGGAGAGAGGGGTCACGGGGTGAGGAACCCGGCCTCGGTCAGCACCTTCTGCCCCCCGGTCGATCGCACCAGGGCGATGAACGCCCCGGCGGTCTCGGTGTTCCTCGACTCCTTGAGCAGAGTGATGGGGTAGTCGTTGACGGCGTCGGCGGACTCGGGGAACTCCACGCCCTCGACCTTGTCACCGGCCGCCTTCACGTCCGTCTTGTAGGCGAGCGCCGCGTCGGCCTCCTTCAGCACCACCTTGTTGAGTGCGGACTTGACGTCCTCCTCGTAGGAGACCGGGGTGAGCTTCAGCTTGCTCGCCGCCAGGGCCTTCTCCGCGGCGGCACCGCACGGCACCGTCCTGTCGCAGAGCACGACCTTCAGGTCCTTGTCCGTGAGGTCCTTCAGCGAGGAGATCTTGTCGGGATTGCCCGGCAGGGTGGCGATCTCCAGCTGGTTGCGGACGAAGGTGGCCGGGGAGCCGGCGTTGTCACCCGCGTCCGTGACGATCTTCATCGTCTTCGGGCTGGCCGAGGCGAACACGTCCGCCGGCGCGCCCCCGGTGATGGAGGCGGCGAGCGCGTCACTGCCACTGAAGCTGAACGTGACCTTCGTGCCCGGGTGCGCCTTCTCGAACTGCTTGCCCAGCGTCTCGAAACTCTCCTTGAGCGAGGCCGCGGCGAAGACGGTGACCTCCCCGGACAGCTTGCCCGAGCCGGACGCGGAGGAGCCCGACGAGCCGGAGTCCGAGTCGGAGGAGGAGCAGGCGCTCAGGGCCAACAGCGCGGCGGCTCCCACCCCGGCCACCTGCATCATCCGGCGGGGCCTGCGCACAGTACGGGTCATCACGCGTCCACTCTTCCTGGTCCTGACGGACTCGGCTACGACTCGCTCGCGTCCACCGCCGGAGCGCGGGGTCCCGGCACCGACGTCGAGCGAGGCGGCGGCGTCCCTGATCCGGTGGATGGCCATACGTCGATCATACTGACGCAGATGCGAGGCGTATGTCTTCTGTCGCATCGCATGAGCAGGGCCTTCCGCCCATTGCCTTGGTATGTGCGTTCGTACGAGATCCGCGATCCGCCGTCGTAAGTCCGCGCACATCCGGCGCGATCGCGCCCGCCCGCTCACGCCCGCGCAGAGGGGCGGCGACCGCACCGACGCCCGCGTGTCGCCCGGGGTCTTGACCACGCTGATGCGCATCGTTAACTTGCGTCAGGTCCACCACGTGGACGCTGTTCAGGATGTCGAACGACAGATAGCGCCGCCTGACCCCGCGCAGCGGCATCAGGCGGCACTCGGCAGCACTTTCCGCCGAAATGAGCACGTGCGCAGTCATCCATGCGAATGGGAGCGCTCCCATGAACCTTGGGTCGAGGCGAGCCCGTAAAGCCCTCGGAGGTCCGGAGCGGAACCCGCGGCCAAAAGGAGGAGACGTGGCACAGAGTCGGAAAGACCCCCTGAGCGCGGACCGGAGATCGCCGAGCCGGAGGACCGTCCTGGCGACGATGGGGGCCGTGCCCGTCCTCTCCGCCACGGCGTCGGTCGCGCGAGCCTCCGAGGCCGGGACCGCGGCGGTCGCTGCCACCGCGGTCATCGATCCGTCGGTGACGCGGCAGACGATCCGTGGCTTCGGCGGCATGACCCACTCGGCCTGGATCGGGGACCTCACGGCGGCTCAGCGGGACATGGCCTTCGGAACCGGTGACGGGCAGCTGGGGTTCACGCTGCTGAGGATCCCCGTGCCCGAGGACCGGGCGGCCTGGAGCCGCGATCTGGCGACGGCGAAGCGCGCGGCCGAACTCGGCGCCGCCGTCATCGCGTCCCCCTGGAATCCGCCCCCGTCCATGGTCGAGACCTTCGTCCGCGGCAGCCAGACCGACGCGCGCCGGCTCAGGTACGACATGTACGGCGCCTACGCCCAGCACCTGAACGACTTCACCACCCACTTCCGCAACAACGGGGTCAATTTGTACGGCATCTCCGTGCAGAACGAGCCCGATTACGCGCATGACTGGACGTGGTGGACCCCCGCCGAAATGGTCCGGTTCCTGCGCGAGAACGCCGCCTCCATCAGCACCAGGGTCATCGCACCGGAGTCCTTCCAGTACCTCAAGAACATGTCGGACCCGATCCTCAACGACCCGGTGGCGCTCGCCAACGTGGACATCATCGGGGCCCACCTGTACGGCACGCCGTTCGCGAACTTCCCCTACCCCCTCTTCAAGCAGAAGGGCGCGGGCAAGGAGCTGTGGATGACGGAGGTCTACTACCCCAACAGCTCGGACTCGGCGGACCTCTGGCCCCAGGCGCTCGACGTGGGGGAGCACATGCACCGGGCCCTGGTGGACGCCGAGTTCCAGGCCTACATCTGGTGGTACATCCGGCGCGGCTACGGCCCCATGCGGGAGGACGGCAAGATCAGCAAGCGCGGCGCCGCCATGGCGCACTTCGCCCGGTTCGTCCGACCCGGGTACGTGCGGATCGGGGCGACGGCGAATCCGGCGACGAACGTCTACGTCTCCGCCTACCGCGGGGGCGGCTCCACGGTCGTCGTCGCCGTCAACAAGGCGACCGCCGCGGTGAACCAGCAGTTCACCCTGGCGAACAGCTCCGGCTCCAGCGTCGCTTCGTGGCTGACCGACGCGAGCAGGAACGTCGCGTCCCAAGGCACGCGCGGCATGTCGAACGGCTCCTTCACCGTGACGCTGCCCGCCCGTAGCGCGATGACGTTCGTGATCCGCTGAACGGGACTGTCCAGGCACCCGCACCGCAGTCGCGGACGGCTGCTGCGTCTGCCCGCGCCGGTTTGCGGAGGGGCCCTGTCCGCAAGCCGGTCGGCAGTCGTTCGGAGTCGCGGAGCACGTGGGTCCCTCCCGCCGGGAATGCCATCCCCGTCCCCGGGCTGCCAGCGCACGGCGCACAGCGCACGGCCACGGGTGGCACCGGCCGGCTCATGGGGCTCCGCCTCGCTTCTCACCATTAGTTTTTCGTCGTCGTCGCAACCAATCCGTGCTCCCGACAGGAACGGATTACGTACGGACATGTCCCGACGACGGAGGCCCTCGGTGAAGGAAGCAGTACATATCGGCAGACACTCGGCGGCCGGGCCCGACCTGCAAGAGCTGGTCAGTCGGGTGGCCCTGGGCGACGAGGAGGCGTTCGCCGGTGTCTATGACACCGTCGCCGGCGGGGTGCTGGGAGTCGTACGGGCCGTGGTGCGAAACCAGGCGCACTCGGAGGAGGTGGCGCAGGAGGTGCTGGTGGAGGTGTGGCGGACCGCCCCGCGCTATCGGCCCGAGCTGGGTACGGCCATCAACTGGATTCTCACGCTGGCACACCGGCGGGCGGTCGACCGGGTGCGCTCGGTGGAGGCCGCCGCGGCCCGGGACCACAAGGCCGCCCTGCTGGAACAGGTGCCCGCGTACGACGAGGTGGTCGAGCATGTCGAGGCGCGACTGGAGCGGGAGCAGGTGCGGCGCTGTCTGCGCACGCTGACCGAGCTCCAGCGCCAGGCCGTGACCCTGGCGTACTACCGAGGGCTGACCTACCGCGAAGTGGGGGAGGCTCTGGCGCTTCCGCTGGGCACCGTCAAGACCCGACTACGGGACGGGCTCATCCGTCTGCGTGACTGCCTGGGGGTGACCGCGTGACGACCACCGATCTGCACCGACTGACCGGTGCCTACGCCCTGCACGCCCTGTCCGACGACGAGGCAGAGGCCTTCGAGCGGCACCTCGCCGGGTGTGAGGCGTGTGCGCAGGAGACTCTCGAGCTGCGGGCCACCGCCGCCCGACTGGCCATGGCCGTGACCGTCCGGCCGGCCCCGGAGCTGCGCGCGCAGGTGCTGGGCAGAATCACCTCCGTCCGGCAGCAGACGCCCACAGCGCCGGCCCGGGTCCTGCCGCTCCGGGCACGGGTGCGCAGGCGGGCTATGTCCCGGTGGGCACTCGCCGCCTGCCTCGCCGCCGCGGCCGCATTGGGCGGAACGACCGTATGGCAGCAGCAACAGGCCCAGGACGCCCGGGATCAGACGCGCCAGGCCACCCAGGCCGCGGACGAGCTCGCCGCCGTGCTGGCCGCGCCCGACGCCCGGACCCGGGCCGCCAAACTGCCGGGCGGCGCCACCGGCACCGTCACGGTGTCCGGCGGCCGGGACAAAGCGGTGTTCGCCGTGTCCGGGATGGCCCCCGCGCCGAGCGGGAAGGTCTACCAGCTGTGGTTCGACGACCATGGCACCATGCGCTCCGCCGGCCTGATGGACCCCGGGCGCACCCAGCAGGCCGTGCTCATGGAGGGCGCCGTCGACGGGGCGTCCGGTATGGGTGTCACCGTCGAACCCAGCGGCGGTTCGAAGGAGCCCACCTCCACGCCGATCGTCCTGATGAGCTTCCCGGGGTGATCGGGTCCGCACCCACGGGCGGCCGCTTCCACGAGGAACTCGTCGGAGCGGCCGCTCTGTTCTGCGGCTCCCGGCAGACGCGCTTCCCGGCCGGGATCTCATAGGCCCGCATATCGAAGGCGGCGCGTCGTCACAACTTGGGCGACGCCGAAAAGGGCAGCCGTCTTTTGTGTGATCCGTAGCCGTGACGCTTCCGGATTGGCCCGGAAGAAATGTTCATCCGATGGTGGGCGCGACCAATCCGGAAGCGTCGCAGGGCCGGATTCCCCCCGTGACGGAGAACAAGAAGGACCGGCGGATCCGCCCCGGCCAGTGGGCGCTGGGAGCCCTCAGCGGCGTGCTGGCGGCTTTCGCCGCACTGGCGGTCGCCGAGCTGGTGGCCGGAATGATCCGCCCGCAGGCCGGACCGGTCGTCGCGGTCGGTGGAGCCGCCATCGACCGTACGCCGGCCGCCGTCAAGGACTGGGCGATCCGGCATTTCGGTACCGACGACAAACTCGTGCTCCAGCTCGGAATTCTCGCCGTACTCACGCTTTTCGCATTGCTCCTCGGAATGGTCGCCGTGCGTTTCCGGCGCGGCGGGGCCGCCGGTGTGCTGCTGTTCGGCGTGGTCGGAGCAGCCGCGGCCCTCAGCCGGCCCGACTCCACCGGTGCGCTCGACGCCCTGCCCTCGGTGGCGGGCGCCGTCGCGGGCGCCGCGGTCCTGTACCTCCTCGCGGGCCGCATCACGTCTCGCCGCCGGGCCACGGCAGCGGACGACGTCTCCCTCGACGGTGCCGACTGGGACCGGCGCGGGTTCGTGATCACCGCGATGGCAGCCGCCGCCGCGTCGGCCGGGGCGGGCGTCCTGGGCCGCTCACTGAGTGGTTCCCGGGCCCGGAACGCGGCCGCCTCCCGCCGGGACGTGGTGCTGCCGGCGCCGTCTTCCCCGGCCCGGCCGGTGCCGAGGGGCGCCGCGCTGCGCATCCCGGGAGTCAGCGCCTTCACCACGCCCAACAGCGACTTCTACCGGGTCGACACCGCGCTGGTGGTACCCAGGGTCGACGCGACGGCCTGGCGACTGCGCATCCACGGCACAGGAGTACGGCGACCCGTCACCCTGTCCTTCGAGGACCTGCTGCGGCGTGAGCTGGTCGAACGGGACATCACGCTGACCTGTGTCTCGAACGAGGTCGGCGGCCCCTACGTCGGCAACGCCCGCTGGATCGGCGTGCGCCTGGCCGACCTGCTGGTCGAGTGCGGGGTGCGGCCCCCCTCGAAGGGTGGCCCGGCCGACCAGTTGGTGGCGCGCTCGGTGGACGGCATGACCATCGGCAGCCCGGTCGAGGACCTCATGGACGGCCGCGACGCGCTCCTCGCCCTCGGCATGAACGGCGAGCCGCTGCCCTTCACCCATGGCTTCCCGGTCCGCATGGTGGTGCCCGGCCTGTACGGGTTCGTCTCCGCCTGCAAATGGATCGAGGACCTCGAACTCACCACCTTCGGCGCCTACGACCCCTACTGGGTCAAGCGGGGCTGGGCCCGTGAGGCACCGATCAAGACCCAGTCCCGCATCGACACACCGAAGCCGTTCGCCCGGCCCAGGTCCGGCACCGTCATGGTCGCCGGGGTCGCCTGGGCCCAGCACCGCGGCATCGACACGGTCGAGGTCCGCGTGGACGACGGCCCCTGGCAGCAGGCCCGGCTCGCCACCGAGAACACCTCCGACACCTGGCGCCAGTGGTCGCTCCCGTGGGAGGCCACCAAGGGCGGCCACACCCTCACCGTGCGCGCCACCGACCGGACCGGTCAGGTGCAGACCGACAAACGTGCCCGGACCATCCCCGACGGCGCCAGCGGATGGCACTCCGTCGTCGTCACCGTCGACTGACCCCCAAGCCACTTCCCGACCCCCATAGGAACGCGGCATGTCCGCATCCATCAACAGGAGAAACACCATGAACACCCGTATTCGCCGTACCGCCGTCACCCTGGCCGCCGCGGCCGTCCTGCCGCTGGCCCTGAGCGCCTGTTCCGACAGCGGGAGCGACTCCGCCAAGTCGGACTCCTCGTCGAAGGCGTCGGCATCCTCCGCGGCGCCGGACGACAGCATGTCGGACTCCGGCGGCACCGCCGCGGCGGACCAGCCCTTCGGCTCCGCCTGCTCCACGGTGCCCACGAGCGGCGCCGGCTCCTTCGACGGCATGGCCCAGGACCCGGTCGCCACCGCCGCCTCCAACAACCCGGCCCTGTCCACCCTGGTCACGGCGGTGAAGAAGGCCGGGCTCGTCGACACCCTCAACAACGCCCAGAACATCACCGTGTTCGCGCCGACCAACGACGCCTTCGCCAAGATCCCCAAGGCCACCCTGGACAAGGTCCTCAACGACAAGGCCCAGCTGACGAAGATCCTCACCTACCACGTCGTCGGCCAGAAGCTCGCCCCCAAGGACCTGGAGAGCGGTTCCTTCGAGACGCTGGAGAAGTCCAAGCTCTCCACCGCCGGGTCCGGCGAGTCCTACACCGTCAACGACTCCGCCAAGGTGGTCTGCGGCAACGTCAAGACCGCCAACGCCACGGTCTACATCATCGACACCGTCCTGATGCCCGCCAGTTGACACACCCCGCCTGCCGGGCACCGCGCGCCGGTGCCCGGCAGGCGCGTTCCCATCCGCCCGCTGGCCGCGGGCGCTGCCAAGGATCGCCTACCCATGCCGACGCTCTTCCGTATCCGTGTCCTCGCCGTCTCCGACCCCCGCTTGTGGTGCGCGGGATCAGGGCCGGTGGCCGCCCACTTCAGCCGCGCCGTCCATGACGAGCTGACCGAACTGTGCGCCGGGATGTCAGTGGTCGGGCTCGACCTGCGGGAACTCAGCCTGCCGGACGGGGACTTCCTGCCGGACGTGCCGTGGCCGGACGGCCCTCACACCATCCATCTGCTGGGCCCGGCCGTTCTGAGGTCCCAGGCCGCCGAGGACGAGCGCGTCCACTGGCATGTCGACCCGCGTGTGGCCTGGGAAGCGTGGCTCGACGCCTCTCTCTGACGCCCGCCGGGGACAACTCCGTTGTGGTGAAGCCGAGTTAGTCAAGTTCGTTTGGGCGCGCCGTAGTCCGGGGCCGGGCTCAGGCGGTCGCCGCCACGGGAGCAGTGGCTTCCCAGACGAATCCGTCCGGGTCGCTGAACGGGCCCTCGGTGCTGGAGAGCACGAGTCGATGCGACCCGGTGCCGTCCGGGGAGACCCCCGCGTCCTTGGCGAGTGCGCGGCGCTTGTACAGGGCGAGCCTGACGGGGCCCGACCCGGTGGCGAACTCGACGTACTTCCCACCGAAGCTCTTCCCGACGGACAGACCCCGCTCGACATAGAACTGCTTCGTGGCCTTCACGTCCTCGACACCGAGCAGGAGCACGAGGTCGTCGAACTGCCGGGCGACGGGGGCCGTGTCCTTCTTCGACGAGGTCGCGATCTTCCAGATCGTGCCGTCCGGGGCTTGTACGACACCGCCATAGCCCCACAGCGACTTCGAGGCCGGCTTGAGGACCGTGGCGCCGGCGTCGACAGCGGAGCCGACGAGAGCGTCGACGTTGCCCGGCTGCGACACCACGAGCGACAGGGTGAAGCCGCGGAAACCAGTCGTGGGAGTGTCGCAAGCACGCAGGCGCACCTGGGAGGAGTCCAGTCCGAACGCGGCGGAGTAGAAGCGGGCGGCGGCCGCGGGGTCGGCCACCTCGAGCGTGATGGAGTCGATGGAGTTCATGTCCTTGACGTTAGGGGCGGCCTCGTCGCGGACGCTTCTCGAAAACTGACCGGCCTGGCCCGGCGGCAGACGGACCTCTCGTCCTCCCGCAGGGGTCACGAGCCGGTGAAGGCCTCCCGGTGGGCGAGGGCCCACTGACGGAAGGTGCGCGGCGGTCGGCCGGTCACCTCCTCGACGGTGGGGTGGATGAGGGACTCGTCGATGGTCCCGTCGCCGTAGAAGCTGAAGAACGCGTCGACGTACTCCTGCGGCATGCGTCCGGTCATGTCGGCCCGCGCCTCTTCGTCCGTGAGGGCGCGGAAGCGCAGGTCGCGGTGGAGCACGTCGGCCAGGACGGCCAGTCGCTCGGCGGGCAGCAGCCGTTCGGGACCGCTGAGGAGGTGAACGCGCTCCTCGTGACCGGGGTCGAGCAGGGCTCGGACGGCCACGGCGGCGATGTCGTAGGGATCGACGGAGGCGATGGGCACGTCACCGAAGGCGTCCTCGACGATGTCCCCGGCACGCAGTTGAGGCAGCCAGCGCAGGGCGTTCGACATGAAGGCGTTGGGGCGAAGGAACGTCCAGGCGAGCCCGGACTCACGGACCGCCGTCTCGGACCGGATCATGAACTCGGAGACGGCGTTGTCGGTGTCGGTGGCGACGGCGGCCAGGCTGGACAGGAGCACCACGCGTTCCACCCCCGCCCGCCGCATCCCGGCGAGCAGGCCCGGCATGTCGCGGTAGCCGGGCAGCAGGAACACCCCGCGGACGCCGTCGAGGGCCGGGGCGAGCGAGTCAGGGTCGTTGAGATCCCCGACCGCCTGTTCGACGGGCAGGTCGGCGTGTTTGCGTACCAGCGCGCGGGCCGGCTGCCCGGCCCCGGCGAGGGCACGGACGACTTCGCCGCCGACCTGCCCGGTGGCTCCGGTGACGAGGATCATCGCAAGGTCCTTCCGAAGTGGGCGGCCACGGTGTCCGCCGCGAGGGTGACGTGGGGTTCTTGGTCGTAGAAGTCGAACTGGGTGCCCTGCGTCCAGAGGATGTCCTTGGGACCGGCCAGCCCGGTGTGGAAGCGGCGGGCCCCTTCAGGGATGGCGGCGTCCTCGCTGTGGACGAGCAGGGTGGGCTGGGTGATGCGCGGTGCGAGGGCGATGGAGTCGTAGGTGAGCCAGTCCTCCCAGGCCATCACGGCGAAACGGTTGGGCCAGGCCGGGATGCCACCGCGGGCGGGGTTGAGGTAGAAGTCGATGTCGTAGGGCATGGCGGCGCGCTCGTCGGTGGCGTCGACCACCGGGACGAACTCGAGATCGCCGGTCCGCTCGAACCGGGCGCGGGCGTCGCGGGCCAGTTTGATCTTCTGTTCGACCGCTTCCGCGCCCCCGTAAGCGGCCTCGCAGATGGCGGCGTCGTGCAGCCATGGTGCGACCAGGGCGAGCGAGCCGACACGGGGGTCGTGTGCCGCGTTGTCGGCCATGTACATCGCGGCCGCGCAGATCCCCAGGGCGCCCAGCCGGTCGGCGTCGATCGCCGGGTGGAGGGCCAGGAACGTCAGCGCGTGATGGATGTCTCGGACCTTGCGCGCCGGGTTCTCGACATCGCGTGGTCGGCCCGCGGACTCGCCGAAGCCGGTGAAGTCGAACGACAGGGCGGCGTATCCGCGATCGGCCAGCCGCTCCGCGTACCGGTCGGCCATCAGTTCCTTGACGCTGGTCCACGTCCCGGCCACCACGACCCCCGGGGTGGGTGCGTCACCGTCCGGCAGGAACAGGTTTCCCGTCAGGTCGACTTCCTCGCTGGGGAAGGTGACCTTGTGCTGGGTCGTCATGAACGGTCCTCTCCGGAGGGTCGGTTGGCGTGGGTGAGGTCGGCTCGGGTGAGGGCCGCCTCGGACACCGTGAAGGCGTAGAGGGCGGCGCACCCCGCGCCGCCGTCCGGGGCGAAGCCACCAGCAGCTCGACGGGCTGTCCGCCACCTGGTGGACTGTGAGCGGGCCGCCCACGGCGTGACGGACAGCCGCACGGCGCGATGCCGTCGGATCATCCGGCCGTCCTCGCCGCCGCCGACGTCATCAGCTCCTTGTTGCCATCGGCCCAGGTAGCCGTCATCACCACGCCGCTGATCCTCCACTCCGCGCCGACGCGGACGAGGGCGAACCGGTAGGTGCCGCCCAGTGTCCACAGCGGTGCCCCGAACGGGTCCGCCAGCCGGTGGGTGGCCTGGAACGAGGCGGTGCACTCGGCGGTGTCCCCGTCCGGCGTCACCAGGTGGTTGGCGAGCAGGTGCTGGGTCGCGTCGAACCCGCCGAGCACCTGGGACCAGGCGTCCACGATCTGCTCCGGCGACAACACGGCCGGCTCGCCACCGCTGAGGCTCGTGTAGTCCAGACGTACCTCACCGGCGAACACCTCCTTCAGCGCGGCCCACTCGCGTTGGTCGGCGTGCCACACCATCCGTGTGCAGACGTCGACGACGGCCTGACGGTCCATCAGGTCACGCACGTCCGCCGCGAGGGCGGGATGGTCGGTCGTGCTCACTGTGCCTCTCCTGTCGTTGCGTTGTGCACTTCTCCACGGCCCGCTGGTCGGCGCGGGGAGTCCGGCAGGCGGACCGTGCCGGCCGGCAGGGCAAGTCTGGACGCGGTGGCCTCGCCGGGGGAAACAGCAAGATCTTGTGCCCGATACCGCAAATCGCTGTGGGAGTTAGGGTGTTGAACGTGAGCGAAATCGACCTGCGGCACCTGCGCTCGTTCCTGGCCGTGGCCCGGCAGCGATCCATCACCGGCGCCGGAGCGGCGCTCCACCTGACGCAGCAGGCGGTGTCGACCCACGTACGACAACTGGAACGGTCCCTGGGCGTCGACCTGTTGGTGCGCACCTCGCGCGGTGTGCTGCTCACGGCCGCCGGAGAGGAACTCGCGGCCGGTGGCGCGACCGTCGTCGACGACGTGGCCCGCCTGGCGGCGCGGGTGCGTGCCGTCGCGAACGCCGAGACCGGCACGCTCCGTCTGGCCTGCTGTCCCGCCGCCACCACCCTGTTCGCCGTCGACGTGGCCGATGCCCTGGAGGCGGCGGTGCCCGGGCTCCAGGTGACCTTGAAGGGTGCGCAGCATCCCCGGCAGGAGCAGGAACTCCTCGACGACGGCCGCGCGGACGCGGCCTTCATGTGGCTGCCGCTCGGTGACGTGGGCCTGCACACCGCGGTGGTCCGCACCGACCCCCGAGCCGTGGTCCTCTCCGCCCGTCATCCGCTGGCCGACCGTTCCACGCTGACGCTCGCCGACCTGGCCGACGACCCGGTGGTACGTCCCGACGTCCTGGTCTCGCCGGAAGCCGAACGGTTCTGGCTCGCGGACCCGAGACCAGACGGCCGTTCCGCACCACACGGCCCGAGTGTGCCCACCGTCGAGGACTGCCTGTGGGAGGTCGGCCGTGGCCGCGGGATCTGGTTCGCCCCGCAGCCGCTGGACGCCCTGCTGCCGGCCGGTGACGTGCGCTGGATCGAGGTCACGGACGCGCAGCCGTTCGACCTCGCCGTGGTCTGGACCGACCGCGCTCCCCAGCCCCTGATCACCCGCCTGATCGCCGAAGTCCGCTCCGTCGTCGAGCGCGATCCCCGGGCGCACGCCGCGTAACGCACACCGACCGGTCGTACGACGCCGCCCGGGCCTGCTTGCCCGAACATCTGAACGACACCCCGACCCCCCGACACCCGAGGGCGCCCCAGCCCCGGGAATCGCCCCCCACGCACCCACAGGCACCGCGCTCGTCTGTGCGGCACGTGTCCCATACGGGCATCTCCCCGTGCTTATAGATCCGCTTCCTGGGAACTTGGTCTTCGTCGCAGCCGCCGTATCGCCCGGTGAGGGACTCACGCTCCCGGGACGGCAGGTATCGAGGCCCAAGGAGTGACCGTGAGCGTGCGTATCGGTGTCGAAGAGGAGTTTCACCTCCTGGAGGTGAACAG
Source organism: Streptomyces sp. NPDC020489 (assembly GCF_044386545.1). Classification (NCBI taxonomy): domain Bacteria; kingdom Bacillati; phylum Actinomycetota; class Actinomycetes; order Kitasatosporales; family Streptomycetaceae; genus Streptomyces; species Streptomyces sp. NPDC020489. The sequence goes on along the minus strand of NZ_JBIRUZ010000005.1, from coordinate 320,084 downwards.
CGGCCTGCTCGTGCCACGGGCCGACGCGGTCCTCCGGCGGCTTCCACGGGAGACCTTCACCAGTGAGCTGCACCAGTCCACCGTGGAGTCGAACAGCGGGGTGCACACGTCCCTGCACGATCTGTTCGCCGACCTGTCCAGAACGAGACGGCGGCTCGACGCGGCAGCCGGCTCCCTGGGACTCGCGGCGGTGGCCGCGGGCACGGTGCCGCTCGCACCCGCCTCCTCGGGGCACCCGACCGCCGACGCACGCTACCGGCACATGGTCGACGAGTACCGCCAGGTCGCCGACGAGCAGTTGATCTGCGGCGCCCAGATCCACGTGGATCTCGCCGACCGGGACCTGGCGGTGCGCGTGATGTGCGCGGTCTCGCCGTGGCTCCCCGTGCTGCTGGCGCTGTCCGCCAGCTCACCGTTCTGGCAGGGCTCCGACACCGGCTACGCCAGCTGGCGCACGATGCTCTGGCAGCGCTGGCCCACCGCCGGCCCGATCGGCTGCTTCCCGAACGCGAGCGCGTACGACGAGGCGGTACGGGACCTGGTCCGCGCCGGGATCATCAGCGACTCCGGGATGATCTATTACGACATCCGTCCCTCCGCGCACCTGCCGACCCTGGAACTGCGGATCTGTGACGCCTGTCCCCGCGCCGAGACCGTCGTGCTCCTCGCCGGACTGTTCCGCGCCCTGGTGACCGAGGCCTGCGAACGGCTGCGCGCGGATGACGCGCCGACCTGTCAGAGCGGCCACGAGTGGCTGCGCGGCGCCACCTGGAGAGCGGCTCGCTCCGGCATCGAGGGGACCCTGGTGGACCCCGAGACCCGCGAGGAGGCGCCCGCGCCCCAGGTCGTCCGGGCCATGCTGGCCCGGCTGCGTCCCGCGCTCGAGGCCCAGGGAGACTGGCAGACGGTCACGGAGCTGACGGAGGAGGCCCTTGCCGAGGGCAGCGCCGCCGAGCGCCTGCGCCGTACGGCGCGGAAGGAAGGTCTGCCGGCCTGTGCCGAACTGCTGATCGCCGAGACCCGCGGCGACCGTGGAAACCGCGCGCCCCTGCCGTTCGGCAGCGTCAGCCTCCCGCACCGCGGCCCGGAGACGGCCGGTCCGCCGCCCGGCACCGGGATCCCGGAGGTCATCGGCCGCTGACATGCCCGTGTACGTCATGAGGCCGGCCCGGCCCGTCGCCGGCACCTCACCTCGCAGCACCCCGCTGCGTCACCCATGTGTCGAAGAGAGGTTCACCATGCCCACCAGCACACCCCGGCCCACGGAGGAAGGCGGTCCGAAGGGAGGCGGAACGACATGTGCGGTCTGAGCGGCGAGATCCGCTTCGACGGTCACCGTCCCGACCTCGCCGCGGTCGAGCGCATGAGCGATCGGCTGGCGGCCCGCGGCCCCGACGGAAGCGGAGCCTGGACGCACGGGGCGGTGGCACTGGGCCATCGACGCCTGAAGATCATCGACCTGTCGGACTTCGGCGCCCAGCCGATGACGGACGAGGCGGGCCGGATCACCGGCGTCTTCAACGGTTGCGTGTACAACTACCAGGAGCTGCGCGAGGAACTGCGCGGACTGGGCCACAGCTTCGCGTCGACGTCCGACACCGAGGTGATCCTCAAGGCCTACCAGCAGTGGGGAACCGCCTGCGTCGAACGCTTCTACGGCATGTTCGCCTTCGCCCTGGTCGAGCACCGGACCGGCCGTGTGGTGCTGGGGCGTGACCGGCTGGGCATCAAGCCTCTCTACCTGGCGCGGACGCCGGGCCGCTTGCGGTTCGCCTCCTCGCTGCCTGCCCTGCTCGCCGCCGGGGACGTGGACACCTCCCTCGACCCGGTGGCCGTACACCAGTATCTGAGCTGGCACGCCACCGTGGCGGCGCCCCGCACCGTCCTCAACGGCGTACGCAAGCTCCCGCCCGCCACCGTGCGTGTCGTGGAGCCGGACGGCACCGAGCGGGACCACTGCTACTGGCAGCCGTCGTACACACGGCGCGCCGAGTACGCCGACATGGCCGTCGACGAGTGGCGCGACGCGGTGCTGGGGGCGCTGCGCACCGCCGTACGCCGCCGGATGGTGTCGGACGTGCCGGTCGGGGTGCTGCTCTCCGGCGGACTGGACTCGAGCCTGATCGTCGCGTTGCTGGCCGATGAGGGTCAGCGTGACCTGCGGACGTTCAGCGTCGGCTTCGAGGCGGAGGGCGGCGAGGAAGGGGACGAGTTCGCGTACTCCGATCTGGTGGCCCGGGAGTTCGGCACCGACCACCGCCGGATGATGATCCCCTCCCGCCGGGTGTCGGAGGCGCTGGACGGGGCCGTCGCGGCGATGAGCGAGCCGATGATCAGCCATGACGCCGTCGCCTTCTACCTGCTGTCCGAGCAGGTGTCGAAGGAAGTCAAGGTCGTGCAGAGCGGGCAGGGAGCCGACGAGGTGTTCGCCGGCTACCACTGGTATCCGGACCTGGCGGGGGTCCCCCGTGAGCAGGAGCCGGAGCAGTACGCCGAGACGTACTTCGACCGGCCGCACGCCGACCTCCGGCGGATCCTGCGGCCCGGCATGCTTCCCGCGGACGACGTCTCGCGCCGTTTCGTCGAGGAGCACATGGCCGTCCCCGGGGCGGAAACGGCGCTCGACGCGGCTCTTCGGCTCGACACGCACGTCATGCTCGTCGACGACCCGGTCAAGCGGGTCGACAACATGACCATGGCCTGGGGCCTGGAGGCGCGTGTGCCGTTCCTCGACCACGAGCTGGTGGAACTGGCGGCGGTCTGCCCGCCGGAGCTCAAACTGGCCGACGGCGGGAAGGGCGTGCTGAAGGCGGCCGGGCGCAAGCTGCTGCCCACGCAGGTCGTCGACCGTCCCAAGGGCTACTTCCCGGTTCCGGCCGTCCGGCACATGGCAGGCCCGGTCCTGGACCGGGTGCGCGAGGCGCTCGAAGCGCCCGAGGCCAAGCAACGAGCGGTGTTCCAGGAGTCCTACCTGGCCGAGCTCCTGGCGGCACCGGACCAGCACCGGACCAAGCGGGGAGCCAACGCCCTGTGGCAGGTGGCTCTGTTGGAGATATGGCTGCAGACGCACGGAATCAAGTGAGCGCCGAGCCGAGCGCTCGGACCCCGCGGGCGGCGGCCCCCACCGGGTCGCCGGCCGCCGCCCGCCCGGTTGCGCCCGGTCTGGCGTCACCGAGCCCGCGATCGTCGGACGCCTGGTCGGCCGACGGGCACGGGCCCGCCTGTGCCGCCGCACCCGCCCTCACCCCGCTGCCCGACGCGGTCGGGCCACGGGATGCCGTGACACGGCTGCGTGCGCACGGCTGCTGGTATCCGTCCGCCAACGCGGACGGCACCGAGGCCGCCTTCATCTGCGACCGGGGCGGAGTACCGCAGTTGTGGGCCGGGCCGGTCGACGGTGACGGGGTGCGGCTGCTCGACTCCTCCCCGGACCCCGTCAAGGAGGTCGCCTGGTCGCCGGACGGCCGCTGGATCGCGTACACCACCGCACCCGGCGGCGGCGAACACTCACGCGTGCTGTGCGTACGGCCCGACGGCTCCGGACGCCGCCTCCTCGCGGGCGCGGAGCCGGGCAGTACCGCGTACCTGGGGTGCTGGACCCACGACGGGTCCGCCGTCGCCGTCACCGTCGCCGCGCCGAGCGTGTACGACCACCCGCCGAGCATGGCGGCGTGGCACTCCACGGACTCCGACCCCACCGAGTTTCCGCTCTCCGCCGACTGGACCGGCCGGGACGGCCGCGCGACGCTCCTCGGCGCAGTGCACGACGAGCCGGCGCAGCCCTCGATCGATCTCACGGCTCGCGCGGCACCGGCGGCACGCCCCGGTGGCGGGCTGTCGGCCTACCTGCTCGACCCGGACGGTCTCGCCTCCCCGGTACTCCTCGCCACGGAGACCCACGCCGCCACCCTGCGCGTGTGCGACCTCAGCCACGACGGAAAGCTCGCCCTGCTGCGCCGGGGGCCGCGCGGGCGGCGTGAGGCGGTGCTCCGGCGCACCGCCGACTCGGTGACGACGTACACCATGCCGGTCGCCGACGGCGATCCGTGGATCGGCCGGTTCTCCCCCGAGGGCCGCACCCTCTGGCTGCGCAGCGACGCCGACCGCGAGTACGCGGCCCTGCTGGCGATCGCCCTCGACGCCGACGGCGAGCCGCGCGGCGCCTCGGTCGTGGCGGAACGCCAGGACCAGGAACTCGAACTGCTCACGCTGGACCACGACAGTCGTACGGCCGTGCTGGTGTGGAACGCCCAGGGCGCCGGGGAACTCGAGCTCGTCGAGACCGTCCCGACGCACCAGGAACCGGCCGGGGTGGGGCCCGCCAGGCCGGTCGCCCTGCCGCACGAAGTCGTCACGCGCGTGGCGGCGGCCGGACCGGGACGCCTGCTGCTCGCGCTGTCCGGCTCGCAACGCCGCCCGGGTGTGTGGTGGGCCCACGAAGGCGTGTCCCTGTCGCGCACCCCGTGGTCCTCTCGCGACGAGGACGCCGTGCCACCGGGCCGGCCACCCGTGCGCCCGGTTCCCCTGCGCTTCACGGCACGTGACGGACTGCCCCTGAGCGGCTGGTACTACCGGGCGCCGGGGCGCGCTCCCGGCGAACCCGCGCCCTGCGTGATCCATCTGCACGGCGGACCGGAGGAACAGGAACGCCCGGTCTTCAACCCGCTCTACCACGAACTGCTGGGACGCGGACTGGACGTCTTCGCCCCCGACGTCCGCGGCTCCTCAGGACACGGCCGGTCGTTCGTCGACGCCGACCTGGGCACAGGCCGCTTCGCCGCGCTCGACGACGTCGCCGACTGCGCGGCCCACGCGGTCACGGCGGGCCCCGCCGACCCGACCCGACTGGCGGTCATGGGGCGCTCCTACGGCGGCTACCTGACGTACGCCTCCCTGGTGTGGCACCCGGACCTCTTCCGCACCGGGGTCGCCGTCTGCGGCATGTCCGACCTGCTGACCTTCTTCGCTGCCACGGAGCCGTGGATCGCGGAGTCGGCGGCCCACAAGTACGGCCACCCCGAGCGCGACCGCGAACTGCTGCGGGCCCTGTCCCCGATGCACCGTGTCGACGCGCTGCGTGCCCCGCTGCTCGCCGTCCACGGGGAGCACGACACCAACGTGCCACCGGGGGAGTCCCACCAGTTCGTACGGGCCGCCCGGGAGCGCGGCATCCCCGCCGAGCTGCTGTCCCTCCGCGAGGAGGGCCACGACTTCCTGCGCGCGGACAGCCGACGCCTGTTCCGCCGGACGGCGGCCGACTGGCTGGAACGGCACCTCGGCGGTTGACCCCCGCCTCTGCCCGCACGCGGCAGGCCGCCATGTGTCATGTGCCGGGTACTTGGTACTCCGTACTCGGAAATGATCAGGCACGACCCGGAGGCGATCATGAGTGATGAGGCCATGGCGGACGACGTCTACCAGCCCACCGGCGGCAACGAGGAGCAGGAGGACGCCGCCCCGCTGGACCTTCAGGACGCGGTGGACGAGCGCACCTACGACGACCAGCTGGATGAGGGTTACTCGCCGCCGGAGAAGCCTCTGGGCGTGACCAAGGTGGGCACCACGGCCGCCGAGCAGCACGAGGGTGAGTCCTTGGACGAACGCCTGCGCCAGGAGGTCCCCGACGTGCAGGCACCCCTGGGGGACGAGATCGGTGACCTGCCCGACGGGGAGGGCGAACCCCTCGACCCGGAAGCCGGGGCCGAGCGCGCCGGCCGCCTGGTGGCACCGGACGAGGGCGTGCGGGAGGACACCACCAAGGAGCTCGTCGCCGAGGACGAGGGCATCGACGGGGGAGCGGCGGGCGCGGAGGAGGCCGCGATGCACGTCGTACCGGAGGACCAGCTGCCGTAGCCCGGCGCGCGGCCGAAGCACGGCCGAGGCCTGTGCTGCCGACGCACAGGGGCCGGCGCGGCCCGGACGGCGAGGTGGTGAACCGTCCTCGTGCTCCTGGCAGGAAGGGAGAGCGAAGCGCGACGAAACACCTCGACCTGCAACCCACCCGGGTGAGTTGAGGATTTCCTGGGGTCGGCGCGGCTTCCGGGGGTATGGGCATCACGATCGTGTTCAAGCTTCTTTGCGAAGGTGGGTGCCAAGGCCGTGGCCGACGATGCCTTGTTGTTCGTTCTCCCCGAGCGCCATCCCCGTCTGGGTGCGCCTCTGGCCGCTGTCGGTGACCTGGAGTGCGCGGAGACTCCCGCGGTGCTGGGGTGGCTGGGCGCGCACGGCGTTCCCGTCTCCTCCGAGTGCGTCAGGATCGTCCCGGCCGGCGCCGAGGTGCTCATCCCCGAGGACGCCGAGCGGTTGCCGGTTCCGCTGACGGAGGAGGAGACGGTACGGGTGGAGCACGCCTGTGCGCCCACGTCCGTGACGGACATGGAGTCCGAGCTCCTCAACTTCCGGGACACCACCCAGGACTGGCAGTCCCTGGTCCACCGGGCGCTCACGTCCGGGATTCCCGCTGCGCGGATCGCGCAACTCACCGGTCTGGACCCGCAGGACATCCTCAAGGCCGCCGAGGGCTGATCCCTCGCGAATGCCCTCGACTCCCGGGACCGAAGCGCTCGGGAGCCGAGGGCATCAAGCCCCCTGAGGTGGGCGGGGTACGGTGCCGGCCGCGGATTCGCCCCAGGCGGCTCGTCGTTGCCGCGGTCGGCGCCGCCTCACGCGCTGCTACAGGAGTGCGTCGACGTAGACCTTGTGGTGCACGTTGCTGACGCTGCCGCAGCGTGCGTCCAGCAGGTCGGCGCGTGTCCGCGCGAAGTCCTCCGCGAGGTCGGCCCGGGAGTCGGGGCCGAAGCTTTCGCGCACGTGGTTGACGAGGGTGCGTTCCTCCTCGTCGGTGTGGCGGGCGACTGCCAACGCCAACTGCTTCAGCCGCCAGTCCCATTCGGCCGAGCCGACCTCGCGCACCTCCAGCAGAGCGAGGAGGACCTTGACGGCTTCCCGGTGTGCCGCCTCGACGTGCTCGACGGTGTCGGAGTCCTCGAAAGAGGCGAGGACGGGGTGCACCGAGGCCTCCTCGGCCTCGCCGTGGGCGACCATCAAGTGTGCGAAGTCGTGCAGTGCGGCCTCTCGGTCGGCCTCGACGCTGCGCATCACGCGGAGCAGGTCCTCCAACGTCCGGTGATCCTCGAGGATCAACTCGACGACATCCTGGGGCGGTGTCATGCGATACGCCTCCTCCCTGGAGTGGTTCACCTCCCGCTACCCGATCCGGCGGTGGCCAAGGCTCTTGATGCCCCATTTGCGCTAGAGCTCCACATCTCCACGTCCAGGGACCGCTCAGCGCGGGGGTACTCGGGCGCTGTCAAGACGGCCCGGCTCCCGCGTGGTTGGCGATCACCGCTACGGGGCATCACGAGTGGGCGGAACCGCCCGCAGAAGACATGAAGCGGCCCCGGCGAGCGGCCGGCCGCGGGGTGCAGGTTGTCCAGGAGGGGAAGTGATTCGCCATGCGTACGCATCGGCGTACCCATCGGCGTTCCGTACGAGTGGAATACCTACTGCCCGAGGAGGCCTCGTCGGCGGGGAAGGCGCGGCGGCTGACCACCGTGTTCCTCGCCCGGTCCCGGCACCGGATGGCCAAGGTGGACGCCAGGCACATCGACGACGCGACCCTGATCGTGTCCGAGCTGGTCACCAACGCCACCCGGCACGGCCGTAGTGCCTGCCGCCTGCGTCTGCAGGTGTCCGACGACCGGGTGACCGTCGAGGTCTACGACGGCAACCCGAACCGGCCCCGCGTGCGGCCGTTGACGGCCGACGGCGAGAGCGGCCGGGGCCTGGCCATGGTGCGGGGCCTGGCGGACCGGTTCGACGTCACCCCGGCCCACGGGGGCGGCAAGCGGGTGCGCGCCATCCTGGCCATCTGAACCGCCCGCGCCAGGACCCGGCAGACCTTGATGGCGCCGGTCGGTGTCGGGGGCGCCGAAGGGCGATCCGACTGGACACTTGTTCGCCTTCGTGACGGTCCTGGGGAACAGCGGACCTGGACTCCTCGGCTCCGGAACGCCCGACGACGCCTGCGTGTCACGGCGCCGAACCCCGGTGCGGACGCGGATATGCGTCACTCGACGAACGCACACAACAGTGGTTGCTTGCTCGTCGGGTCTTCGGGTACTGCGTTTGAATGAGCATTGCAATTGCATGGTCTCGGGCTGACGGAAAGTGACTCGTTCGTGACCCACCTCGACAGCACCGGCGACGAGCAGGCGAAGGAACCGGGCGGCAGCCCTGAGGCCATCGCGCTCGAGATCGCCGACGCTGTGGAGAGCCTGACGGATCTGTGGACCGTCGCCACTCAGGGTGCGGCGCTGCGGCTGTCCCTGCACCAGTTGAGGGCGCTGCGTGCTCTGGAGGCGGCCCCGGGGTTGAATCTCACGGCCCTGGCGGAGCGCCTGGACATCGGGCTGCCCACGGCCAGTCGGCTGTGCGACCGTCTTGAGGCGGCCGGCTTGCTGGAGCGCGCCTACCATCCGCGCAGTCGCCGTGAGGTGCAGCTGAGCCTGACCGTGGCCGGTCGGCACGTGCTCAGGGACGTGGCGGGGCGGAGGGCTCAGGCCGTGGCGGCCGTCTTGGCGGGGATGGGACCTGCCGAGCGGGTCGCGTTGAGCCGGGGGCTGAAGGCCTTTCTCGACACGCGGCGCGCCACGCCCTCGCGGCCGGAGGAGCCCGGGCTGTGAGTGGCAAGGGGCGGCGCGCCGGCGGGTGCGCCCTGCGGCCTCAGCCGACGCGTCCCTTCCAGTCCAGGCACACGACCGCGGCGTCGGCGGCGAGTTCGTCGCTGCCGAAGTGCTCCATCAGGCCGGAGACCATGGCACGCGCCGCCTCGTGCGGGGGCGCCAGCCGTGCGGCGCTGATCGTCTGGCGCAGAGCGCGTTCTCCGAAGGACCCGCCGTCGGCGGCGCGTGCGCCGTGTACGCCGCTGCTGACCGCGATCAGGCGGTCGCCCGGCTCGACGTGGAAGGTCTGCTCGTCGTAGAGCGTCTCCTCGAACATGCCCAGAGGGAGCTGTGCCTCCAGTTCGATCTGCTCGATGGTGCTGCCGCGCTGGCGGTAGAGCTGGGGGGAGCCGGCGTCGACGGCGCGTACGGTGCCGGAGTCCAGGTCGAAGTTCAGCAGCAGGGTCGAGGCGTACGCCTTGCCCCCGTACTGGGCGAAGAGGGCCTGGTCGGCGAGGCAGGCCTGGTCGGCGAGCCCTATACCGGCGCGGCGGGCGTTGCGCAGCGCGCTGACGGTGAGGTTGGTGAGGAGGGAGGCGTCGATGCCCTGGCCCATGCCGTCGGTGACGGTGAGGGTGAGATGGTCGGCGCTGGTCGACCAGTCGAAGTTGTCTCCGCCCACGGCGTAGGCCGGCTCCAGGTGGGCGCCGATGACGTACTCCTGGCGCCGGCAGCCCCGGCCGGGCAGCAGCTGCCACTGCATCTCGGCGGCGAGGGTCAGCCGCCGGGTGCGCCGGGCCTGGAGGTAGAGGTCGGTGTCGCGGGAGGCGGTGGTGACCTCGTGTCCCAGGGCGGTGGCGAAGTCGGTGAGCCGGAGCACGGTGGTGGGGGTGCAGGCGTTGCCGGGCAGACGGACGGTCAGGACACCGAGACGGTCGCCGCGGACGGTGATCGGCAGATGGACGAGGTTGGTCGCCGACGCGTCGTCCGTGACCTCGACGACCGGGGTCTGGCCGTTGAAGGCGCGTCCGGCGGGGCCGTCATGGGCGGGGACCGGGGGACCGGTGCGCGGCAGGTGGGTGACCGGTTGCAGCACGCTCAGTCCGTAGTCGGCCAGGAGCAGGGTCAGCTCCTCGGCTCCGAACCGTTCGGTCAGCAGCCGGCGTGCGGTCGCCACCAGCTCGTGGGGTGGGGCAGCGCGAAGCCGGCTCTCCGCGGACGGGCCCGGTTCAGAAGTGTTCACGTCATCCACCCTCTTCGTTTGTCGCCTCCACGCTATCCCTGCGAGCGCCGGTTCCGCGGCGCGCGGAGGGAACCATGAGTCGGTCCACCGGTACGGCCCGGGCGTGTGGCGGCGTGTTGACGGGCGGTGCGGACGTGGTGTGGCACAGCAGCAGGCAGATGTCGTCGTCGCGCTCGGACTCGTGGAGCAGGGGCTCGAGCAGGGATTCGGCCGCGGTGTCCAGGTCCTGGCGCAGTTCCGTGGCGTTCAGCGAGGACAGGGCCTGGGCGAGACGGTCGATCCCGAGGTCTATCCCCAGGGCGCGGCGCTCGACCAGTCCGTCGGTGTACAGGGCGAGGGTCGAGCCGGCGGTCAGCTCGACGGAGTGGTCCTCGTAGGTGTAGGGCAGGGGGACACCCAGCATGATCCCGGGTTTGGTGTCCAGGATGCGTACCGTCCCGTCGGGTGCCCGCACCACGGGTGGCGGATGTCCGGCCGAGGCCCAGACGACGTGGGGATCGCCAGGCCGGAAACGGACGACGGCCGCGGTCGCGTACAGCTCCGGCTGCTGGTGGTGGAGCAGTCGGTGCAGACGGGTGAGGAGCTGGGCGGGGCTGTCGCCTTCGACGGCGTAGGCGCGCAGCGCGGTACGCAGCTGGCCCATCATGATCGCCGCGCGCAGCCCGTGTCCGGTGACGTCGCCTATGACGGCGAGCAGGCTCCCGTCGGGCTGCTGGAAGGCGTCGTACCAGTCGCCGCCGATGTTGAGCCCGCGGGTGGCGGGAAGGTATCGGGCGGCCAGAAGCAGGCCGTCGGCGGCGGGCAGGTTGGTGAGCTGGGCGCGCTGGAGGGCTTCGGCGGTGTCCCGGTGCTGTTCGTAGCGGCGGGCGTTGTCCAGAGCGATGCCGATGCGGCGGGCCAGTTCGACCAGCATTACGGAGGTGTCGGGATCGAAGCGGGGGCCCGGCGAGACGAGGGTGAGCACCCCCAGGGTGTGGCGGACGGTGAGGGGGATGCACAGCAGCGGGTGCGAGGGGGCCAGCAGCGAGGGCGGCAGGTCGTCGACGCCCGGCAGACCCCCGGGATGGGCGGCGGCGTGCTGCGGGCGGCCCGTGCGGGCGGCGGCGACCGCGGCGGCCGGCCGGTGACCGCCGTGCGGGACCGATTCGTCGTCGAAGAGCCAGAGGTCGACCTGGCTGGCGTACTCGGGGATCAGGAGCTCGGGCAGGCGGCGCTGGATGTCCTCGTGGTTGAGGGATGCGATCACCTCGCCGCTCGCGTCGGCCAGGAAGGTCAGCAGCTGCCTGGCCTTCTCCGCCTCGCTGCGGGCGATGCGCTCACGGTCGAGCAACTGGTGCTGAAGGAGCGCGGAGGCGTCCAGTTCGGCGTGGAGTGCCAGAACGCCCTGGTTGGTCCGGTGCAGTTCCTCCCGGTGGAAGCGGATCAACTCCTCTTGCTCGTCGAGCCTGCTGAGCACCGCCGCGGTGTCGTCGTCCGACGCCAGGAGGGCCCTGGTGAGGGCCGTCCCGTCGCTGTCGGACGGGTGGGGCTGTGCGGGCCCGCGACAGGGGAGCGTGAGCTGCCAGGAGGGCGAGTCGTCCGGTGGGCCTCCGGCCGGGCGCACGGAGACGGTCAGGTGCCCCTGACCGAGCGCGTCCGAGGCGGCGGGCGGCTGGGTGCTGAGGTGCAGTTCCCAGCCCCCGCCCTGTTCGAGGCGTGCTCGCAGGTGCGCGGTGAGCGCGGTCAGCGAACGTGCGCGCTCGATCAGAGGCACCTCGGCGGCTGACATGAAGTGCGCCGCGAGAGCACGGGCGTGGGCCGCGTCGGTGGTGGAATCGATTTTCCAAGTTGCGGAGGCGGCTGTCATGGGCTCAGGTCCGCTCGTCGGGGGCCAGCACGGCGACGCTGGTGTCGTCGCGCACGGGGCGGGCGTCACTGCCGGCGTTCCGCAGGATGGCCGCGGCCACCACGGCCGGGTCACGGGTCAGCAGGACGGCGTCGTTCGGCGGTGTCCAGCGACTGGGCAGTCCGTCGCTGTGCAGGACCAGCAGGCTGTCGGGATGCCAGGTGACGCGCTGGACGGGCACGGTGCGGGGGAAGTGCGCGCCGACGATGCCGGGATGCGACAGCAGCGGCCGCCAGCCCTCCACGGTGTCCAGGCGCGCGCCGATGTTGCCCACGCCGGCGAAACAGAGCCGCTGGGCGTCCGTGTCGAGCTGTGCCACCGCGACGGCCGCGCCCCGGGTGGTCCGGAGCCGCGCGTGCAGGCGCCGCAGGATCTCGGAGGGCGGCAGATGGCAGGCGCGGGCCAGCTCCGCCGCCGCGGCGTTGGACGCCTCCGCGGCTTTGGCGCCGTGGCCGAGCCCGTCCGCGAGCATGAGGGTCGTGAGCGCGGCGGAGCGCGCCCAGCTCCAGGTGTCGCCGGAGAACTCCGCCCGGGCGAGGGAGACGTTGACCCCTCCGGCCCGTGGACCCCTCGGACGCTGCTGCGCCCGGTGGTGGCGAGACGGGGGCTCGTGGTCGATGCGGGCCACCGCGACCGTTCCCCGGCCGGGCGTGCTGTGCAGGTCGAAGTCGTTGGACACGCGCATGCAGGTTCCAAGGCCCGCGCCGAGTGAGGCGTCGACGGTGCTGTGGCCGTCGCGCAGCGCCGCGCTGACATCGGCGATGCCCGGGCCGTGGTCGAGGGCGAGGAGCTGAACCGCTGTCCGGTGGGCGTCGGGGCCGGCGGGCACGCGGTCGACGAGGTTGATCAGGATGTGTCCGCCCCCGGCGTGCTTGAGGAGGTTGGTCGCCAGCTCGGTGGCCACGAGAGCGGCAGCCGCGGTGCGGTGAGGCGTGAGCCCGGCATGCGCGGAGGCCGACTCGGCGGCCACGCGGACATCCCGGACCCGCGTCGAGTCGTGCACCGGGATGTCCCACACCCGGCTCACGCCGGCCCCGTCCGGGGTGTGGGCACGCCGCCGGCCCAGGCGACGACGGTGACGGTGGTGCCCTGGCCGGGCCGGCTGTCGACGTCGAACTCCTGCACCAGCCGCTTGGCGCCGCTCAGACCGAGACCCAGGCCGCCGCCGGAGGTGTAGCCGTCGGTCATCGCCTGCTCGAGGTCGCGGATGCCCGGGCCGGCGTCGATGAACGCCAGCCGGAGCCCCGGCGGTTGGGCGTGGTCCAGCGGTGTGATCTCCACATGCCCGCCGCCGCCGTGGACGAGGGTGTTGCGGGCCAGCTCACTGGCGGCGGTGACGAGTTTGGTCTGCTGCACGAGGCTGAAACCGAGCTCGGCCGCGGTCTGGCGCACGCGCTGCCGTACCCAGGCCAGGTCCGCGTCCGAGCCGATGGGCAGGCTCGTCGCGGTGGCGTGGCGTGAGGCAGGCATCATGGACCGCCTTCCGCGCCCACGGTCGGCGCCGGCCGTTCGAGCAGGTCCCTCGCGCGGTCGACGTCCAGAGCGGTGGACAGTCCCGGCAGCGTGAGTCCCAGCTCGACGAGGGTGATCGCCACCGCGGGCCGCATGCCGGCCAGGACCGTGCGCGCGGCCAACAGCTGGGCGCTGGAGGCGATCTCGGCGAGGATCCGTCCCAGGAACGAGTCGACGATGTCCACGCCGGAGATGTCGATCACCACGCCGGTCGCCGTGCTGTGCGCGATGCGACGGGTGATGTCCTGCTGGAGCTGCTGCGCCGTTCCGTCGTGCAGTTCGCCCTGGAGGGTGACCAGCAGGGTGTCTCCAAGAACAAGGACCGGAACCGGGGGCGCGAGAGCGGACGGCGGGCCGGTCACCGTCGGCTCGCCCCGACCGGGGTGCGCGCGGAGACCTCGATGCCCAGCTGGCTCAGGGCATGCGCCAGGGCGTCGGCCAGCGAGGAGCGGGTGAGCACGGTCCCCAGGTCGATGCCGAGCTGGACGATGGTCTGCGCGATCGCGGGTCGGATGCCGGAGACGACGCACTCGGCGCCCATCAGCCGGGCCGCGGCCACGGTCTTCATCAGATGCTGGGCGACGAGGGAGTCGACCGTGGGGACGCCGGTGATGTCGAGGATGGCGTACCGGGCGCGCTCGGTGACGATCGCGTCCAGCAGGCTCTCCATCACCACCTGGCTGCGGGCGCTGTCCAGGGTGCCGATCAGTGGCACGGCGACCACACCCTCCCACAGGTTGATCACCGGTGTCGCCACTTCCAGCAGCTGCTGGCGCTGACGTTCGATGAGTTCCTCGCCCGTCCGGAGCGCCGTCTCCATCACGACCAGGCGCAGGGTGCCCATCAGCACGGTCAGAGCCAGCAGGCACTCGTTGAGGCGTGCGTCGGAGGGGTCCGGGAACTCGCCGCGCATGAGGCTGATCACCGAGTCGCGCAGCTCGGCCACTTCGTCGGCGATCCGGGCCGGGGAGGAGCCGGCGCGGGTTCTGGACGCGGTCATCCGGCTGAGCTGCTCACGCACCGGCCCGAACCCGGGCGCGGTGATGTCCTCGAGCCGACCGGAAGCGGCCACGGTCGCCAAGGCGTCGACGACGGCTTTGGCGGCCTCCACGGCCTCGTCCCGGGAGACCGTGAAGACGGTCCGGAACACGGCGGCGTCCGCCCATCGCTGAGCTACCTGCTCCTGGCGACGCTCGAGGAACTCGCCTGTCTCCCGCGCCGCCGATCCGGCGATCGCTTCCTGTTCCGACACCTGGATCTTCTCTCTCTGGACAGGGCCCCGTGGCCACGGAATGGCAGGCGAACCGCCATTAGTTGCCGTATGACAAACATTAGCGGTTGGGGTGTGGCGCAAACAACACACACCTGCCGAAACCTGGGCCGGGTCACGAGACGGCCGTCACGGCTGCCGCCCGCGCCAGTCCAGGCAGACCACCAGGGCGTCGTCGTTCGGCATGGCTTGGCCGCGGTGGCCGGTCAGCTCCCGCAGCACGGCCCGAGGGACCTCGGCGGCCGGCAGCAGCTGCGTGGAGAGGATCGCGCGGGTGAGCGCGGCATCCCCGTACGTCTCGCCACCCGGCGAGGCGACGGCGTGGACCCCGTCGCTGACGAACATCAGGCGGTCCCCCGGCTCGACATCGAACTCCTGCACCACGTAGTCGGTCTCCTCGAACATGCCCAACGGCAACTGCGCCTCGAAGGTGATGCGCTGCACCGTGCCGCCGCGCAGGCGCAGCAGCTGCGGCGACCCGGCGTCCACGACCTGGACCCGCCCGCTGGTGAGGTCGAAGTCGAACATCAGGACGGACAGATAGCAGCGACCGCGGTAGTGGGCATACACGGCCTGGTCGGCGAGGGCCGCCTGGTCGGCCAGCGGGAGGCCGGCGCGCCGGGCGTTGCGCAGTGCGTTGACGGCCAGGTTCGTCAACAAAGCGGCCTCTATCCCCTCGCCCATGCCGTTGGAGACATACAGCATCAGCCGGTCAGCGGTAGCCGCCCAGTCGAAGTTGTCGCCGAAGATCGCGTACGCCGGCTCCAGCTGCGCCCCCAGCTCGAATTCCGGGCGGGTGCAGGACCGGCCGGGGAGCAGCTGCCACTGCATCTCGGCGGCCAGGGTCAACCGGTCCTTGCGGCGCGCTTGAAGGTAGAGGTCGGTGTCCCGTTCGGCCACGACCACCTCGTGCCCGAGTACCTCGGCGATCTCCGCCAGCTCCTTCAGGCAGCCGCGTGCGTGGTCCCCGCCGGGCAGGGTCACCGACAGGACGCCGAGCCGGTCCCCGCGTACGGTGACGGGGAGATGGACGCGGACCCGCCCGCCCGAGGCGCCCTCGATGAACGCCTCCTGAGCGCCGAAGGCGCGGCCGGCCGGGCTGTTGTGAGCCGACACCGGCTCGAGGGTGTCCGGCAGCACGGAGACCGGCTGGAGCACGGTCAGGCTGTAGTCGGCCATGAAGAGCTCGACGGAGTCCGCCGCGTACTGCTCCGTCAGCACACGACGGACCGCGTCGAGCAACTCATGAGGTGCCGCCGCACGCAGGGCGCGCTCAGCGGTCACAAATCTGTTCACGATGGTAAACACACCAATCTTTCGTCGGATGGCGACAGGTCGCGCACACGAGACGTCCCCTTGGAAAGGGCGGCGCCCGGGTCCGGCCCATCCCTAGTCGGTCTGCTCGCCTAGTACCCTGGCCGTCACCCCGGTGCCTGCGAGAGTGTGACTGTGACTTCCTTCCGCCCCCGCCCAGAGCCTGACGAGGTCGCGCGCGTGACCTCCACGGCCGCGGAGCTGCTGGAAGTCCTGTGGGGCCGGGCCTCCACCGCGCCCGTGTCCGCGTCCCAGCTGCGCGTCCTGCTCATCCTCGAGCACCATGAGGACATCAACCTGCGCAGTCTCGCGGACAGTCTGGCGTCCACGCCGCCCTCGACGAGTCGGCTGTGCGACCGACTGCAGGCCGCCGGCTTCGTCGAGCGGGTGGTGAGCCCGACCGACAGGCGTGAGGTGCGCCTGCACCTCAGCGGTCGGGGCCGTGACTTCCTCACGGATCTGCGCGCGCGCAGGGAAGAGGCGCTGCGGGCGGTCCTCGACCAGATGCAGCCCGCCCAGCGGACTGCGCTGCTGCATGGGCTCGAGGCGTTCTGTGACGCCGCTGCGGCCCAGATACACGACGACGCCCAGGGCTCCGGCAGCCAGACCGCCTGAGCGGACCGCCGCGGCACCGGACTCGCCGTACACCGGAGCATTCCAGGTCCTTCCCCGCGCACGTCCGACCTCCACTTTCTTGCTTCCTGGCTATAGTTGTCAAATGGCAACTGTCGCCTTCTGTAGACCCATTTGCCCTCAGAACTCGCTTACCCCCTGTCTCGTCGACCTGCATAACTGTGGGAAACGTCTCTGAGTGGCAGGAGGCGGAGGGGGAGCCCGACTCGCCTCATTTCACCGACCGGGCGACTTGCGCACCGACGCCCCTGGGTTTCGCTCCACTGCGCTGTTTCGCGGCCGCGGAGTGAGGGGAGCGAATGTCGTTGGCAGGCTGGGGTGACCAGGGCCTGGCGGTGGTGCTGGCCGCGGGCGCTGTCGTGCTTGCGCTTGGGGCGCGGCCTGCGGCGGCTGACCTTGATGCGGGCCATGGCGGGCGGGGCTCGGCTCCCGTCCGGCAGCGCGGACACGCTTACGAGGCGTTGAAGCGCCGGGCGACCCGAAGGTCATGGCACCGGCCCGTGCGCGGTCCACCTGTCCGCCAGCTCTGCCGTCCGCGGTCTTGGCCGGACGGCAGAACGGGCGGACACGTTGAACGCTGGCTCAGGGCCGAACCGGCGTACGACGCGACCTCCGGCCACCGTGTCCCCGAACCCGCGCGGGTGAAACGTCCGCAGGGCGGGCAGGGGTCAGGTGCCGGAAGGAAGCCCCTTGTAGGTGTCGCCGAACTTCTAGTCGACCGGTCTAGTAGCGACGTAGGCTGAAGCTGTGGGACGTACCAGTGATGCCAGGAAGAACATCCTCAGTGCTGCGCGCTCGCTCATCGCTGAGCGTGGCTACTCGGCTCTGGGGGTGGCCGAGATCTGTAAGGCGGCCGGGGTGCCGAAGGGTAGTTTCTACTACTTCTTCGAGTCCAAGGAGGCTCTCGCTCTCGCCGTCGTCGACGAGCACTGGGCGGCGCAGCGGCGTGATTGGGCGCGTGTCCTGGGCGGTGACGAGGAGCCGTTGGCCCGGCTTCGGCGGCTGTTCGCCGAGACCGAGGCCGGCCAGCGCGCGGCGCAGGATGCGTGCGGAACCGTGTCGGGCTGTCTGTTCGGGAACCTCACCCTGGAGCTGAGCAACCAGGCCGAGACGGTTCGGCACCGGTTGCAGGAGATCTTCGACGAGCAGGTCGACATGGTAGAGGCGGTCGTCGTCGAGGCCCGCGAGCGTGCCGAGGTCACCGTGCCGGACAGCCGGGCGGCGGCGCGAGCCGTGGTGGCGCAGCTGGAGGGCCAGGTGATGTTCGCCAAGCTGTACAACAGTCCGCAATGGCTGAGCCCGCTGTGGGACAACTGTCTGGCCATGCTGGGCGCGACGACACCGCGGTAGCCGTGACAACCCCTTGTCCTGGAGTTGCGGCCGGCTCCCGCACGTGGATGGCCTCGGCGGTACGTCGTCGGTCGACCTCGGCCTGACTCGTGCCGTCGGAGACCGTGGTGGTGGCCCCGACCAGGAACTTCCGGAAGGCCGGTCAGGCATCGACCCTGGTGGCGGGCCCAGGCTGGACCCAGCAACCCCACCCTCGCGGGTGAGGGGCGTGGCCTCGCCGCCCGCGTAGCATGACGGGCGTGGAGCTGCGCCAGCTGAGGTACTTCGTCGCGGTTGCCGAGGAGCTGAACTTCGGCCGGGCCGCCGAACGACTGCTCATCGCCGGGCCCTCGTTGTCCCAGCAGATCAAGGCGCTCGAACGCGACCTGGGCGTCCGGTTGTTCGAGCGGGACCGGCGCTCCGTGTCCCTGACTGCAGCGGGTGCCGCCCTTCTGCCGCACACCCGCGCCCTGTTGGAGCAGGCCGACGACCTCCGGCGCCGGGCCGGCCGGCTGTCGGGTTCGGAAGCGGTACGGCTCGGTTACGTCAACTGGCTTCCCTCGGACCTGACAGCACGGACCGCCGCCGTGGCCAAGGTGCACATCGACGCGTGGGTCGCCCCGTCCCACGCCCAGGCCGCCCGGGTCGCCGACGGCAGTCTGGACCTGGCCGTGTGCTGGGTCCGCACAGAGGATCTGGCGCGGCTCGGACTGCGGGCCCGGTTGATCGGCGCCGACCGGCTCTACGCCGTGGCCGTCGGCACCGACAGGCGTGACGTTCCGGCGGGGGAGACCGATGTCCTCGTCGACGACGACGTCACGTCCTGGCGGTCGTGGAACGACTACGCCGAAGAACTGGCCCGCACCACGGGCGCCCGTGAGGTGCGCATCTCGGACGGGGCCATCACCGGTCCGGCCTTTTTCGACCACGTTCGCCGGTGCCGGCGTCCGGTCGTCAACTCTCCCAAGGGGCAGACCCTGCCGCTGCCGCCGGATCTGGTCCGGCGGGAGATCGTCGGACCGAAGGTGTACTGGACCTGGTCCCTGGTCTGGCGCGAGACGGAGCGGCGCGCGAGCGTTCTCGCGGTGGTCGACGCCCTGGGTGACGGCGTTGGCGACCTCGGTATCCACGCCCCGGACGCCTGGCTTCCCGCCGACGATCCGTACGCGCTCCAGCGATGACCTGTACTGGAAGGCCGAGCCTTCCAGTCAGGAGAAAGCCCGTCCTTCCTCCCTGCGGTGCGCGGACCTACCTTCTGAATAGTCGACCGGTCGGCTAGTACCGGTCACCCACACGAAGAAGGTCACCATGAACCAGAAGGTCGCGATCATCACGGGCGCCTCGCAGGGCATCGGCGCCGCCCTCGTCGCCGGCTACCGCAAGCTCGGCTACGCCGTCGTCGCCACCTCACGCGGCATCGCCCCCTCCGACGACCCGGAGGTCCTCACCGTCCAGGGCGACATCGCCCACCCGGCCACCGCGGAGCGCCTCGTCGCCGCCGCCGTCGAGCGGTTCGGTCGTCTCGACACCGTCGTCAACAACGCCGGCATCTTCGTCGCCAAGCCGTTCACCGAG
Organism: Streptomyces sp. NPDC020489; assembly: GCF_044386545.1. Taxonomy (NCBI): domain Bacteria; kingdom Bacillati; phylum Actinomycetota; class Actinomycetes; order Kitasatosporales; family Streptomycetaceae; genus Streptomyces; species Streptomyces sp. NPDC020489. The sequence goes on along the minus strand of NZ_JBIRUZ010000005.1, from coordinate 300,660 downwards.
TACACGGCCGAGGACTTCGACGCCGTGACCGGCATCAACGTCGCCGGTGTCTTCCACCTCACCCAGCAGGCGATCCCGCATCTGCTCGCCCAGGGCGGTGGTCACATCGTCAGCGTCACGACCAGCCTGGTCGACAACGCCAACGCGAGCGTGCCGTCCGTCCTCGCCTCGCTGACCAAGGGCGGCGTGCAGTCCGCCACCAAGTCCCTCGCCATCGAGTACGCCACCCGCGGCATCCGCGTCAACGCCGTGTCGCCCGGCACCATCAAGACCCCCATGCACGCGGAGGAGACTCACGAGTTCCTCGCCGCCCTGCACCCCGTCGGCCGGATGGGCGAGGTGAGTGACATCGTCGACGCGGTGCTCTTCCTGGAGACGGCTCCCTTCGTCACCGGCGAGATCCTGCACGTCGACGGCGGTATGAGCGCCGGTCACTGATGTCCGGTCAGCCCGCTGAGAAGGAGGAGACATGACCACCACGGACGACGAGGCGATCCTGCGTGCGGTGCTCGACCAGTGGAAGGAGGCGGTCGACGAGCACCAACCTGAGCGCGTCGCCTCCCTGTTCACCTCGGACGCCCTCTTCCAGGGCCTGCACCCCTATACCGTCGGCCGTCGAGGGGTCGCCGAGTACTACGACTCCCAGCCCCTCGGTCTGAAGGTCGACTACCGCATCCTGGAGACCAGGCGCCTGGCCGACGATCTCGTCCTCGGCTATCAGGACGTCGAGTTCTCGTTCACGGACCGGCCTGCCCTGAACGTCAAGCTCGCGGTCCTCGTGTCCCGTGTGAAGGGCGAGTGGCTCATCAGCCATTACCAGGTGTCCCGGCTGGGCTGACGGATCCCCACAGGGTCAGCCCTGGCAGGCGTCGGGTGGCTCCCCCCAGGCACCGGAGGACACGGCCTAGATCTTCGGTCCGGGATTCTTGGGTTGGCCACCCATCCTGTGGTCGCTCCAGTCGATGCCGTCGTCGTGCTCCTTGCTTCCCGCGAGTCCGAGGAACCCGAGCAGGGGCAGCAGAATGAGGATCACCCCGCACAAGGTGCCGACAGCGACGTATGCCGCGGCCGCGGCGAGGACCGAGAACGTGATGTCGCACAGGATGCGAACCCATCGTGGGAACGGCGCACGCCATGCGCGGTACCGGTGAAACACACGCGTGAGCCGGCCACGCCTTCCTCGGCCTGGTTCCTTGCTCATGAAAGAAGAGCAGCCGGGGGATCTTCTTCGCTGCTTCTGCCGCTGTGAGGCCACGGGGCGAGCGTAGGGCGGCAGTGGCCGGGAGAGTGAGGTATGCCCACAATCGACCAGGTGGGGCCGAAGGTGTTCGTTGAGGTGCGATGCCTGTTCTGAGGGTGGCCGCGGGGTTTGGGACGATTGCCGCTCGGGATGTGGGTCAGCCATGAGGCGGTGCGCAGCTTGTCGGCCGTCGGCTGTGTGTTCCGGCGGCTGGGGGGCATCCGCACGGCACACGGGCTATCGGCCCCGACCCGGAGGGAATTCCCCCATGCTGGCCATCGTCTCCGCAGTCCTGTTCTTCATCGCTTTTCTGATCAACGCCGCTGACATCTCGACGAACGACGCCTTCAGCTCGACGAACGTGATGCTCCTCGGGCTGACCGTGCTCGCACTGCACCTGGCCGGCATCGGCAGTGGCTGGTCGCGTGGCGGCCGCAGAGGCTGACGCCGATGTCGCCGAGCACGCCGGTGCCGGTCAGGTCCGCACGTGACCTGACCGGCACCGGCTGCCTGGGCGCCGCGCGGACCAGGGGGCGGTCACCGCGCGGCACGGCCGTCCGGCAACGGCGACTCGGCGCCCCCTGACGGCTCGGAGCAGTACCCCGGGGAGCGTGCCCGCCAGGTCCGTCACGACCCTTGCCGACCCGTGCCCGCACCCCCCGCCCGGCGTATCCTGCGCTCGTGGAACTGCGCTTCGACATACGCCGGTCCGACTCACCGTGGGTCGACAGCGTATGGACCTGCACCAGTGAGCGGGTCACGACGATGACGTCGGTTGCGGGGGTGCGCTGGGGCCTGGTGTTCTGGGAGCAGGACGGCCGGTCCTACGCGGCCGTCACCGGCCCGGAGACCCGGACGAGCACGGCGCCGGTTCCGCAGGGCGCCGTCTTCACCGGCATCGACTTCGCCGTGGGCACCGCGCTACGGGCCCTTCCCACACCGGAGTTGGTCGACGGCGGCATCGAGCTCCCCGACACCACGCGCCGGACGTTCCGGCTGGACGGCGCGCGCTGGCAGACGCCGGGCGCCGATGACGCCGAGGCACTGGTGGAGCGACTGGTCCTGGCCGGGACCGTGGTGCGTGACCCGCTTGTCGCCGAAGTCCTGCGAGGCCATGAGCCGGCCGTGTCCGGACGGACCGTCGAACGCCGCTTCCGGGCCGCCACCGGCCTGACGCGGGGTGCCGTACGGCAGATCGAGCGGGCCCGTACAGCGGCGGAACTGCTGGCGGCCGGGGACACGGCCGCCGATGTCGTCGCCAAGCTCGACTACTTCGACGAGCCGCACCTCGCCCGGGCGCTGCGCACCTACGTCGGGCGCACCGTCGGACAGCTGCGGGACGGAATCGGCGGCGCGATCGCGCTCGACCTGGATCAGCGCTTGACGTCGTAGATCACCTTCAGGATCCCGTTGGAGTAGCTCTCCGACTCCCGCAGCGACAGCATCTGCTTGTCCCGGTCGGCGCGGTGGAACAGGCTCTTTCCGGCACCGAGCAGGACGGGGAAGACGAGCAGGTTGTACTGGTCGATCAGGCCCGCCTCGGACAGCCGCCGCGCCAGCTCCGCGCTTCCGTGGATGTAGATGGAGCCGCCCTCGCTCTCCTTGAGCTTCGCGATGTCCTCCGTCGTGCGCAGGATGGTCGTCGGCCCCCACCCGTCGACGAGGGACTCGTCCGGCAGCGCGCTCGACACCACGTACTTGGGCAGTTCCTTGTAGGAGGCGTGGTCCTCCGAGGCGGGCCACACGGACGCGAAGGCCTCGTAACTGCGGCGCCCGAACATCAGAGCCGTCGTGTCGGCAAGCTCCTCGCCCTTCAGCGACCAGGCCTCCGGGACGAACTCCAGATCCTTCACGACCCAGCCACCGCTGCGGTGCCCCTCCTCGGTCCCGCCGGGGGAGTCCAGGACGCCGTCGAGCGACATGAATCCGGTGTAGACCAACTTACGCATCTGCTGTCTCCTCATCACGGGCCGAGCTCCTGGGACGAGGCTAGGTCGCGGCCGGGCGGGTGTCTTGGACGGAAACGACATCGAGGTGTGCGGAGGGCAGGTGTGCCGAGGTGTGTGTGAGGTTGTGTGCGGCGCCCGAGGCCTGTTGGTCGGGACGCCCGATACGAATGTCCTAGTATTAATCATCCATGGAAGATAATTCTTCGGAAGACGAGTGATGGCTGACCTGAAGCGGCTGTACCGGGAGTTGGTCTCGCTGGAGATCGAGCTGTGGGGCGGTATCGAGGCGCGGTTGCGGGCCGAGTACGACCTGCCACTGACCTCGTTCGAGGTGCTGCATCTGCTGCTGCGCCAACCCGGGCGGCGGATCCAGGACATCGCGGAGGAGTTCTCCATCACCGTGGGCGGCACCAGCAAGGTGGTCGACCGTCTGGAGGCGGCGGGTCTGTGTCGGCGACGGGCCAATCCCAGCGACCGCCGCTCCTCGGTCATCGAGTTGACGCCTGAGGGGCGGAAGCTGGTGGACGGAGCGCTGAAGGTCTTCGAGGAGGAACTGGAGCTGCGCATCGGCTCGGTGATGTCCGATCAGTCCGTGCGTGAGGTGACGGAAATCCTTCGCACGCTGCGGGCAGCCGGACGGACCCTGGACGCGGAGCGCAAGGCCGCCGGGCAGACGCCCGTGCCGGAAACGCGGGCGTCGAAGCAGTCCGGTCGATCGGGGGCGTGAGCCGCGACGCGCGGTCGTCTTCCGCGTGCGGGTGCCTTTCGCCATGGAGCGGATCGCGCGTCGTGGATGCGTCCGGGGCCGACCTGGCCCCGGACACGGGAGGGTTCAGCCCCAGAAGGCGTCTTCGGTGGCCGGGTCCTCGGAGAAGAGCCACATTTCGGTGATCTTGCCGTCTGCGATGCGCAGGAGGTCGACGCCGTTCATGCTCATGGACGCGTCGTCGCGGCGGCCGCTGAAGTGGATGGTGGCGGTGACCAGGTCACCGTTGGCCATGAGTGCGTCGACCGTGTCGATGGCGAAGGTGCCCTGGCTGGTCTCCATCATGCCGCCGAGCATCTGGAAGACGGCGCCCTGGCCCTTGTGCTCGCCGGAGAACTGATGGGCGCCGGGCTGGTGCCAGACGATCGCCTCGTCGAGGAGTTCGCCGAGGGTGGCCATGTCGCCGGTCTGGACGGCCTGGAAGTAGGCGCGGGCGATGTCGATGTTCGAGCTGGTCATGAGCTGCTCCATGGGTTCTTGTGAGGGGTGATGGCTAGCGGGCGAAGTCGAGGTGGTCGGCCAGACCGGCAGCGCTGAAGGCGGCCTCGATCTCGTTTCGGCCCTCTGTGAAGTGGGCCCAGCTGTCGTAGTGGGCGGGGACGACCCGGCGGGCGCCGAGCGTCTTCGCGGCTTCGGCGCCCTGGGCGCTGTCGAGGGTGAGCAGGGCGCCTTCGAAGGCGAAGGGCATGCGGACGCCGCCGAGGAAAAGGATCGCGGTGTCGATGGGTGCGAACCTCTCGGCGATCTCCTTGACGTGCCCCAGGTCGGCGTTGTCGCCGCTGATGTAGACCGAGGGAAGATCGTCCGCGGTGAGCAGGAAACCGACGACGTCGCCGGTGATCGGTTCGCACCCGGCGGGGCCGTGCCGGGCGGGCAGGCCTGTGACGGTTATGGTGCCGCCGTCGGGCCGCCTGAGCTCGGCGCTCTGCCAGAAGGCCAGCCCCTGTGCGGCACCGCCCAGACGGCCGGCACCGCTGACCGTGGTGAAGACGACCGGTACGTCGGACAGGAATGCCCGGCCTGCGTCGTCGAGGTTGTCGTCGTGCTCGTCATGGGAGAGCAGGACGGCGTCGACGTGGCCCAGATCGACGCTGGTGACGGGCGCAGGGGCGGTCTTGACGAGCTTGTGGTCGCCGGGGGGTGGCATGGGGTACTCGCCGGGCGGGTCGAAGGTGGGATCGGTGACGAACCGGAGTCCGCCGTACTCGATCAGGGCGGTCGGGCCGCCGTAGACGCGGACAGGGACTTTTTCACCGGTGGTGCTGGCGCCGGGCATCGGTGACCTCCAACGAAGGGGGTGGCATGGGGACCGTGCAGGCGGCTCCCCGGCGTCCAGCAAACCATTTCCATTCCATGGAAGCAACTTCCGTAGATTATTGTTCCTGGGTATGGGGTCGCCGGTCTTCGGGCCGGCGACCCGCAGGCATCGCAGGAACCGGGCGTCACGGCAGCGGACGGTCGGACGGGCGGAGGGAAGTGGTCATGGAACCGGTCGAGATCGAGGCGAAGACCCTGATCCAGAAGTCGAGAACCCCGTCGAACGACTACGTGATCAACCCGTACACCGGCTGCGTGCTGGGGTGCGCCTACTGCTTCGCCAGCTTCGCCGGGCGGCAGTTCGGCCGGTCGGTGCAGGAGTGGGGCGACTACCTGTACGTCAAGAAGAACGCGGTCGAACTCGCCCGCAAGGAGCTGGCGAAGATGCCCCAGGACAAACGGTGGGGCACGATGCTGCTCAGCTCGGTCACCGACCCCTACCAGGGCCACGAGGCGAAGTACCGGCTCACCCGCGGGATCCTGCGCGAACTGGAGGCGATTCAGTACCCGGGTTTGATTCGCATCCTCACCAAGTCGCCTCTCGTCACCCGGGACGTCGACCTGCTCACCCGCCTGCCACGCGCCGAGGTCGGCATGACCGTGACCACCACTGACGATCAGGTCAGTCGCTGGCTGGAGGTGCGTGCCCCTCTCGCCTCCCGCCGTCTGCGCACCCTGGCCGAACTCGCCGAGGCCGGCATTCACGCCTACGCCTTCGTCGGCCCACTTCTTCCGCACTTCGCCACCCACCCCGAGCTGCTGGACGACCTCTTCGGCCGGCTCGTCGACGCGGGGGTGAGCGAGGTGTTCATGGAACACATCAACCTCAAGCGGTACATCCGTGAGCGCATGGAGCAGGTCCTCGCCGGCGAGCCCGACGATGTCCGCGAGGCGTACCTCCAGGCGCGGACGAAGGAGCATCGGGAGCGGCTCGACGTGATCGTCGCGGAGCTGCTGGACAGGCACGGCCTGCGGCTGCGCTTCGAGGAGGTCGTGCACCACGACGACAACGACGCCCTACGGCAGCGGCTCGCATCCTCGGAATGACCGCGCAGGCGCCGCCGGGGGGCGCTGTCATCTCCGTACAGCCGTCATCTCGGCGGCGGGAATGCCGACAGGGGTGGGCGTGTTGAACGCGGCGTGGGAGTGAAGGGGACAGTGTCCCCGGGCCTCAACCATTGCCTGCGGGGACGATCGTCCGGCTGAAGCCCCGCAGAGCCTTTCGCCGCGTAGGCGACCGCCCTTCACTCCCATGTTCTTTGCCGTGACCCGAGCCGGGCTGCAACGCTCGCCGGGTCCCGGCCGCTCCGGGCCGCGCCGGGAGCGATGACCGCGGGGAATGAGACAACGCCTCCGCTTGTTGCAGAAGTCGTATGACATGTCCGAGTCAATCGGCTCGGATCATGGTGGAAGGAGCCCCTCATGGCACGCAGCACCACGCGTCCCGTCGTGAAGCTGAAGTCGACGGCCGGTACCGGCGTCACCTACGTGACCCGCAAGAACCGCCTGAACGATCCCGACCGAATGGTCCTGCGCAAGTACGACCCCCAGGTCGGCGCGCACGTCCTGTTCCGCGAAGAACGCTGACCCTCGCCTTCACGGCACCCCGCCGAAGGCAACAGAAAGGCCACCCATGAGGCACGGCATCCACCCCGTCTCCCGCCCGGTCGTCTTCCGCGACCGTGCGGCAGGCTTCCAACTGCTCACCCACTCCACCATCGACTCGGAACGCACGGTCGAGTGGGAGGACGGCACCACGTACCCGGTCGTCGACGTCGAGGTCTCGTCGGCGAGCCACCCGTTCTACACCGGCACCTCACGTGTCGTGGACACCGCGGGCCGCGTGGAGCGCTTCCAGAGGCGCTACGGCGCCAGCGCTCCCGTCCGCCCCTGACGCCGGACCCTGTTCGAACCCTCGGGAGGAGACCGCGATGAAGGTGCGCAAGTCCCTGCGCTCGTTGAAGGCCAAGCCCGGCGCCCAGGTGGTGCGCCGACGCGGCGTCACCTTCGTGCTGAACAAGAAGGACCCGCGCTTCAAGGCCCGCCAGGGCTGACGACCTGAGCCGTAGCGACGATCCGGCCCGGCACCGCAACCGCGGTGCCGGGCCGCATCGCTGTCGTGCCCGGCGGCAGACGGCGGGGCGTGGCGGGGTGGTGGCGGGCTCGCAGGCTACGTACCCGCCCGCTGCCTCAGCGGGAAGCCAGGAGGTCTTCCTGGACTGTCGCGGAGGGCGTGAGCCGTCCAACTTCCCTTCGCGGCGGGGTTATGGCGGAAAATGGGCGTGGCAGGTACATGACCCACGGGGCTTCCGGGGCATACCATCGCAACGCCCCGGAGGGGCGGTCGACGGCGCGTCCGGCCCCACCGGACAACCCATGCCGCTCCTTCGCGTACCCGGCCCCGCCGGGGCCGGATTCCCCCCACGGATGAAGGAGCAGCAATGCCCCTCGGCACATGGCTCAAGGCAAGCACTTCCGCCGCCGCGCTCGTCCTCGCCATGGCGGGCGCCGCGACCGCCGCCCCCACGAGTGAACCGCCCACCGCACAGGCGGCAGTGGTGACCCTTCGCTACGACGACAGCCGTGCCGGAGGCTGGGAAGCCGCGATCGCTGCCGGAGTCTCCTCATGGAACGCGAACGTCAGCAACGTCAGACTGGTGGAAGCGGCACCCGGCAGCGCGGCCGAGATCGTGATCGTCGCCACCACGGGGTGGCCGCAGGCCACGCTCGGCCCCGTTCGTCCGGGTCGTCAGGTCCGGGTCGAACTCGGCAGCCAGGCCGTGAGCCAGGGCTACGACAAGACCCGGATCGCGGCCCACGAGCTCGGGCACAGTCTCGGCCTGCCGGACACCAAGCCCGGCCCCTGCTCACAACTGATGTCGGGGTCGAGCGCCGGCACGTCCTGCACCAACGCCGTGCCCAACGCGACCGAGCGGTCCCGCGTGCAGTCCGCCTACGCGAGCGCCGTCGCGGCGTTCCTGCGCACTGATGGTCGGACCCTCATCGACGCACCCTGAGCCCATTGCCCCGGCGCCCCCGGAAGCCTCGACGAGGTCTCCGGGGGCGCCGTCGCGTCAGATCGCCGGTGAACGAGGCGCGGTCTTGAAGGAACCCGAGAGTACCGGGGTTACTGGACCGGGCACGGCGCTGAATGGTTCTCCCGGGGCGCACGCCCGAAGGACTGGGACCTTCTGAAGCAGCTGCGGAACATCCCTCCCCACTGGCGCTGACCACAGCGGTGGGCGGCAGGAACCACAGGTCGGTGACGGCGGGTTGACGCGGCACGAGGTAGGACCCGCCCCGCCACGAGTGGCGATGTCAGTCCTCTCCACTATCGTTCCGGCCACCACTCACCTACGGGGAAGATTCAGAGACTTGACTGACCTGGCCGCTTTTCCACTGCCCTTTCACGCTTCCCGTCACATAGGGGTCGCAACACCCCGTACTTTGCGGGAACTTCAGATGATGGAGTGCAGCTCGCAGATCAGGGCGAAGCCGCGGTGGTTCGAGAAGATGGACGACGCCGACATCGCGGCCAGGTGGACGCAGGAAGCGATCGCCCAGGGCCTCACCGGAGCACAGGTTCGCTACGTGTTGGACGAGCTTCGGCATTACGCCGCGCTGCGAGACGCGGGAACCGGCATCGAGGTGTCCGCCGTCGATGGAGTGTGGCAGTCGGACACCCTCATCGATGACGAGCTGGGATCGCGGCTGCGTGCGGCGGTGCGGGTTCTGGAACGGGTCCCCGAAACGGAGAAGGACTGGCACCCCGGATCAGACGGTCTCGTACTGGATCTGGTCCATCCCTCGCTGTTCTGCCTGGTGAGAGAGGTGAGCGGAGCACCCGAGCGGGCTTGGCGAAATCCGACGGACCGGTACTCGGAGTACGAGTTCTCCGAGAAGTTCCAGTGGCTGCCGACGGACGTGGACGTGAGCGACGACGGCGCTGTCTCCTTCCGGTCCTACGTGAACAACGTCCACCCGGAGACCCATGGCGAACTGGTCTCCGTACTACCGGGGTTGTTCGCTCGCTTCCTCCCGCTCTGGGAGAACGTGCTGACCGACCTGCGCCATCCGAGACCGCCGCGGATCGAGGCCGATCCGTACGGGTGGTACGGCTCGGGCCCTGAACACCCGGACAGGTCCTCCTACGCTGATGATCAGGCGTACGCCGAAGCCCGCCGAGCATGGGCGGAAGCTCACGATGCCTGGTGGGAGAACCGTTGCCCGGTCGTCCCGGACGCACCCGCCTTCACCCCGCCCGAGACACCCGAGGGGGCCTCCCGGGTGGACCTGCGGGGCCGCTCTCTCCAGGTCATCGTCAAGATCGCCGCTATTCATCTCACCCCGGACAAGCCTGAATACCCCGGCGGTTCCTGGCATGTCGAGGGAATGATGAACGAGCGGATCGTCTCGACCGGCATCTACTACTGGGACAACGAGAACATCACCGAGAGCCACCTGAGTTTCCGGGCGGCCCTCGACGACCCGAGCTACGAACAGAACGACGACAACGGTCTGCGGGAGGTCTACGGCCTGGAGGACGAAGACGCCCTGAACCAGGTGCTCGGATCGGCGTCGACTCCAGAGGGACGCTGCCTGGCCTTCCCGAACGTCCTGCAACACCGCGTCGGTTCATTCCGCCTCACGGACCCCACCCGCCCGGGGCACCGCAAGATCCTCGCGTTCTTCCTGGTCGATCCGTCAGAACAGATCGTCTCGACGTCCGACGTGCCGCCACAGCAACCGTGGTCCGCCACCTCGACCATGACACTGGAACAGGCCAAGGAGTACCGCCAACAGCTCATGCGGGAACGCAAGTTCTTCGTCGACGAGCACAACGAGCAGCTCTACGAACGGGAGTTCTCCCTCTGCGAGCACTGAACCTCTTCCGGCCTCCGTGCGGACGACGTGCGCGTCCGAAGCCGGAGCGGGGCGGAGAGTGCGGAGCGCAGCGCCGCCTCAGGTGGGGCGGCGCTGCGCGGCGGCGGGGGTCAGGGTTGCAGGGGCATGCTCCAGCAATTGGAGCCGGTCGGCTTGCCGGCGAGACGATCACTCAGCCAGTCGATGGCATCGCCCTGGTCGGTGATGAGGGGCACGATGTGGTTGGTGAGGATCTTGTCGCCGAGGTTGGGCAGCTCAAGGGGCTCGTAGGAGACGTTCGCGCCCTTGCGGCACCAGTCCACCGCCAGTTGCCTGGCCTGGGAGTGCGGGACGATGTCGTCGTGCACGCCGGTGGCGACGCGCACGGGGCCGGCGGGCTTCAGCGTGCCGACGCGCTGGGCATCCAGGACCGCCTGTGCCGTGGCCTCGGCGGCGATGACCTCGGCGATGGACTTGCCGTTGGTCGTCCACTTGGTGCTCTTGGTGAAGCCGTAGCCGAGGATGGCATCGCCGACGCACATGGTCGACGCGTCCTTGAGCGCTGCCTTGCCGGTGTCGTTGATGTTGGCCTCGACCACTCTTCGCAGGTCGGGGTAGGCCTGGGCGAACCCGTTGACCGACCAGGCCAGTGCGCCCACCAGGGCGCTGCCGTCGATGCCCTTCATGGTGGAGGTCAGGTCGGCGGGAGGTGCCCCCGCGTAGGTCCCGGCGAGGGGGATGTCGGGGGCGTACGTGGGCTGGAGTTCGGCGGCCGAGGCCGATGCGCCGCCGCCCTGGCTGTAGCCGTACAGGCCGGTCGGTGAGGCTGCGGTGACGGAGGCGCCCGGCACGCTGCGAGCCGCGCGGGCCGCGTCCAGCAGCGCGTGGCCCTGGTCAAGGCGGTTGACATAGGTGTGCAGCCGGTCGGGGGCGCCGAGCCCGACGTAGTCGGTGATGACCACCGCTGCGCCGGTGGCGAGGATGCGGTAGACGGCCAAGGCCTCGTAGCCGACGGAAATGGTGTCGCCGGTGAGGGTGAGCGGATGCTCCAGGGCGAAAGAGGGAGCGCACTGGTCGCCCTGTCCCATGGTGCCCGAGGCCACGGCGACCAGCGGGCGCGGCCCGGACTTCGTCCATGCCGCCGAGGGTTCGATGTAGGTGCCGGTCACGGCGACGGGCCGGCCGGCGGAGTCGGTGGACTTGTACATCAGGCGGGTCGCGGTTCCCGGCATGGGGCGGCCGTCGAGGCCGGGAATGCTCAGCCCCAGTTTCATCGGCTCGGTGCGGACCAACGCGCCGTTGGTGCTGGGAAGTTCTGCGGGCGGGGTGTAGAAGGCGGGGATGGTGACGCCTCGGGAGACCACGGGTGGCGCGTCGGCGGCGGAGGCGGGAGCACCGGCCAGGCACACGCACACGGTGCTCGTGACGGCGCCGGCGATCAGGCGTAGACCGGCGGGCCTGCTGCGGTGGGTTCGCGGCCGTGCGGGGGCGGCAGGGGAGGGGGTACGGGAACGGGATCTCTTGCGGCTCAAGGTGTGCTCCTCGTTCGCGAGGGGATGGGTTGCGTACCGGTCGGATGACCGTGGCGATGTCTTGGGGCGGGGTGGCGTCCAACACCCCTTCGGCGACGGCGGTGATGGCCGTCGGGGGAGCGCGGGCTTTCGTGGAAGTCGATGGGCCGGCCGCCGATGTCGCAGTCGACGCCTGGGATCAGGGCGCCGTCCAGCACATAGAGGCCGCGCGCTGGTTCCGCATCCGCTCGCCGCGGTCGCAGAGGGCGCCCATGGTGGCGCGGCCCAGGCAGTGTCCGGTGCTGCGCCAGGGTGTCGGTGAGGGGGCCGAGGCCCTGTGGGATCTGGGTGATGCGGCGGTGGCCGACGCGGTAGCGCGTGAACTCGCCGCCGGTCCTGGACCAGTGCGGGGACTCGGAACCGGTGGTGGAGTCGTGGCGCAGGCCGATCCGGCAGGTGCTCACTTGGAAAGCCGCCGTCTGCTTGGTGACGCTTTCGGCGGTCACGGTCAGCGCCCGAGTGATGAGGATCGTCCGCTCGTGCGCGATCTCGCGGATCGGCATCGGGTTCTTGTCAGGCCCCGTTCGGCTCCCGGGTCCGGCAGGCGAAGCCTCGATCCGCGCGGTTTGTAGGCGAGTTGACCACCCTGTCCGTGCGGTGGCCACCTGTAGGGCGCGGGCGATGTCGCGGTCAGTGGATCGGGTTCACGCGCCTCCATTCTCCGCGGTTCGGAGGGTCATCCCTCGGTCGAGGAAAGCGCGACTCCGTCACGCGCACGCCCAGGAGACGCTCGCCGAGTGCCGGTTCGAGGAGGGGCCGACGGAGGACGGCACGCTGAGGGAGGCGGGCGAGCGGCACGACTGCTTGGGGGAGAGCGCCGTAGCGAATCATCGGGAGGCTTACCGGCGTCGAAGTGGCAGCACCTGATAGCGGGGGCGCGCCTGCTGGGGGAGGGCATGTACGGCTCCTTGGCGAGGGGTGGGGTGCTGTCGATCGGTGTCGGTGTGCGGGCCCGGGGTCACCGGTACGAGTTCACCAATGGCGTGAGCATGCCAAGCGGAAGGCCGAGGCGAGCGTGGTTACTCAAGAGTCAGCTACTGCAGAGTAAAGTCGGCTGTCACTCAATGACAAGGTGTCTGCATGCGTCGACTGCGGGGCGCGGAAGGGTCGTTCGGAGGTCCGCGCGCCGTGGGTGGCCGCGCCGGTGTCGAGCGCCGTGCCCTGCCTGCTGCCGACGGCCCGCCGACGGTGCGCATGCGCGAGAGGGCCCAAATCCGGTCCCAGCCGGGCGTGTTGGGAGGGGGCCTGTGTGCACGGCGGGGCAACTGGCGGCCGTGTACCGGCTCATCCCCTGGATATGCTGCGGTGACTGCAGGCGGAGGGCGGGGACGAGGGTGCGCGAGACGCTGTCGAGGACGTGGGAACGAACGGCGCCAGAGGATGATCGACCGTCGTTCGCCGAGCGTCGCCGCGAGGCCCTCCGGCTCGAGATAGCGGTTGAGGCGGTGCGTCTGTTCAACTCCCAGGGGGTCACCGCGACCACGGGCGAGCAGATCGCCCATGCCGTCGGGATCTCCGCCCGCACTCTGTGGCGGTACTTCCCCAGCAAGGAAAGCTGCGTCCTGCCCCTGCTCACGGCGGGCCTCGACTTCGCCGTTGAGAGGCTGCACGACTGGCCTTCGGACACAAGCCTGTTGGACTTCTTCGCCGAGGCCTGCCGCAACGGGGACCTGCCTCCCACGGCACCCCAGATCCTCGATCTGATCCGTATGACCTCCTCCGATCCGGCGCTGCGCTCCGTCTGGCTGCAAGCTCATGACGAGGCGCTCCCGGTCCTCGGCCGGCTCCTGGCGCGGCGGGCCGGCGCCGACCCCGGCGATCTGAACATCGCGGTGCATGCCGCGACGCTCAACGGAGCGTTGCGCGCGGGGGTGGAGGAGTTCGCGCGCAGGCATGCGAGGGACCCGGACGCCGCCGACGCCGAGATCGCGGTGTGCCTCGACGCTGCCCTGCGTGCGGCCGCGGAGGGCTTGCCCTATTGAGGGCGCAGGCAAGAGCACCCGGGCACGAGCGTTTGCACTTGTACTCGCACTTGCCGCCCCCGGGACGCCTGTTGGGCCGTCGTATTGTCAGCCTCACAACCGCGCCTGTATAACGTTGTAAAAGTTCATGTACGGGGACTTGGGCACGATCCATGGTGAAGACTCCGTACCCTCACGGACCGTTTCGGCCGGGTCGCTGTTGAAGGGAATGCCGTGCGGGTCAGCCTCAAGGACGTTGCCGCGCACGCTGGGGTCTCGATCAAGACCGTCTCCAACGTGGTGAACAACTACCAACACGTCACGCCTGCCATGCGCGAGCGCGTCCAGCAGTCGATCGACGCGCTCGGCTACCGGCCCAATCTCGCGGCCCGGCATCTGCGCAAAGGGCGCACGGGCATCATCGCGCTCGCGTTGCCCGAACTCGGCAACCCCTACTTCGCCGAACTCGCCGCGGCCGTCATCGACGCCGCCTCCGCACACGACTACATCGTGCTGCTGGACCACACCGGCGGCCTGCGTGAGCAGGAGGTACTGGTCAGTCAGGGCTTCCGGGCGAGAGTGATCGACGGGCTCATCCTCAGCCCCATCGAGCTGGAGGCGGAGGATCTGCGCGACCGGACGGAGAACGTCCCCCTGGTGCTGCTCGGCGAGCGGGACTATGACCTGCCGTACGACCACATCGCCATCGACAACGTCGCCGCGGCCCGCGCCGCGGTACGGCACCTCATCGCGCTGGGGCGGCGCGAGGTGGCGTTCATCGGTGCGCGGCGCGGACACAGCAAGCCCGCGCAACTGCGCGTCCGGGGCTGGCGTGAGGAACTCTCCGCCGCAGGTCTGCCGGCCGACGACGGCCTGGTCGCGGCCACCGACGGCTGGGGTCATATGGACGGGGCGGCGGCCATGGCGCGCATCCTGGAATCGGGGCGGCGTCCGGACGCCGTGTTCGCCTACAACGACCCGATGGCCATCGGTGCGATGCGCGTCCTGCACGAACGCGGGCTGAGGGTGCCGGAGGACATCGCGGTCGTCGGCTTCGACGACGTCGTCGAGGGACGGTTCGGTGCGGTGACGCTCACTTCCGTGTCACCGGACAAGCGGGCCATCGGCCGACTCGCGGTGGAGTCGGTGCTGGCCGGCCTCGGCGGTGGCACGCCGTCCGAACCTCGCCGAGTGTGGGCGGACTACCGTTTGGCCGAACGGGAGAGCACGTTGGGGCGCGCCGCGCCTGGCGGAGGCCGCCAGGGGTGATGCGCGGCGTCACCAGGTGGCCGCACGAACGGGTGACCGGCTGGCCTGACGAACGCTGAGCTACGGCGACCCCGTCCGCCTGACATGTGCGCTGGGCAGCCCCGTAAACCCCGCAGCCCCGACGCGCGTCGAGCCGGACGGCCCCACAGCCCCAACCCGCCCTACCCTGCGCCTCCTTCGCCACCCTGGCGCACGCCGTACCCCAGCGACCCCCAAGTCAGACGCGCCCGGCACCGACAGGAGGCAAGCCCCGGCTCCCCGCTCCCCACCTTTGCGAACGCACTACACCAGCAATGCCGTAACGGCTGCCGGATGCACTTCACCCGTACCCGATCGGGCCCGCGTCCGACGCGACTGACCCCGTTCGGGCGAGGGCGCGAAGGAGCACCCACGCGCACGCTGCGTTCAGGGTGCTATGCGGCGCGAATCCCCCTCGGTGCTCAACTTCATGCCTGCGCAAGCGCGTTGTGAGACGCGGTCGCCGAGCCCCACCACGACCCCCTCTGGCGCCACGCACTCAGCGTAAAGCGCCCCGGCCCCCAACTGGGCTATCCCATCCCAACCCTGAGGGCTTCTCCTCTGCAACGCCTGCGCCAAAGCCGGGTGTTGCAAAGGGCGCCGCAGTCGGAGCGCTCAGACGCAGGGTGTGCGCAGGGGGTTTACAGCCTCCTTCCAACGATGTAAAAACCTCTGTGCGGCGGGTCGAACAAGATTCCCGCCCGGGGAGAAGAAGCGCCACCCTGCTCGACGTTCTTGCTCGACTTGTGCCCGGCCTCTGCTCGCTCACCACCTCCCCAGTTCCCCTTCACCGTTCGCCCGGATCGGGGTCACCATGCAGCGCACCACTCACCGTCGTCGCCTTCTCGCCCGTCCAGTGGCCCTCTCGCTGGCCGCCGCGGTGGCGTTGACCGCAACCTCCTGTGCCAAGTCGGAGGACGACGCGTCGAACGACTCCACCTCCGCCACGGCCGCCGCGGACGCCGAACAGAAGGTCGCCTCGCCCGCGCCGGGCGGCAAGACCTGCACCGTCGAGGCCTACGGCGCCGAGAAGCTCGACCTCAAGGACGCGACCGTCGGGTTCTCGCAGTCGGAGAAGGCAGCCAACCCGTTCCGCATCGCCGAGACGCGGTCCATCAAGGACGAGGCGAAGCGGCGCGGCGTCAAACTGCTGACGGCCAACGCCCAGTCGCAGTTCTCCAAGCAGATCAGCGATGTGCAGGACCTGCTCGCCAAGGGCGTGGACCTGCTGGTCATCGCACCGCTGAACTCGGACGGCTGGGACCCCGTCCTACAGGCCGCGGCGGCCAAGAAGGTCCCCATCGTCACCATCGACCGAAAGATCAACGCCACCGCGTGCAAGGACTACGTCTCCTTCATCGCCTCCGACTTCGTCGAGCAGGGCAAGCGTGCCGCCGACCAGATGATCGAGGCGACCGGAGGCAAGGGCGAGGTGGCGATCCTGCTCGGTGCGGCGGGCAACAACGTCACCACCGAGCGGACCAAGGGCTTCAAGGACCAGATCGCGGCGAAGGCGCCGGGCCTGAAGGTCGTGTTCGAGCAGACCGGCGACTTCGCCCGCGAGAAAGGCCAGCAGGTCACCGAGCAGCTCATCCAGTCCAAGCCCGGCATCAAGGGGATCTACGCCGAGAACGACGAGATGGGCCTCGGTGCCGTCGCCGCGCTGAAGGGTGCCGGCAAGAAGGCGGGCGACGTCAAGATCGTCACGGTCGACGGCACCCGCAACGCCGTCCGGGGCATCATCGACGGCTGGATCAGCGGCGTCATCGAGTCCAACCCGCGCTTCGGACCGCTTGCCTTCCAGACCCTGGACACCTTCACCAAGGGCGAGGAAGTCGCCCAGGACATCGTTATCGAGGACGGCGCCTACACCGCGGACAACGCCGAGGGCGACCTCGGCAAGGCGTACTGACAGACCGTGGTCCGCCGCCATCCGGCGGCCCCGTCCCGCTCCGCACCTGGCCCTTCCTTCCTCGCATCGCACTCTGGAGGCACAAGGTGGCACCCCCCGCCGAAGTCCTCGCCGTCCGGGGACTGAGCAAGACCTTCCCCGGCGTCCGGGCCCTGGACGACGTGGACCTCACCTTGCATGCCGGTGAGGTCCACGCCCTGATCGGCGAGAACGGCGCCGGCAAGTCGACCCTCATCAAACTCCTGACCGGCGTGCACCGGCCCGACGCGGGCGAGATCCTCCTCCAGGGCCGCGAGGTTTCCTTCGCCACCCCGCTGGAGGCGCAGAAGGCGGGCATCTCCACCATCTACCAAGAGGTCAACCTCATCCCGCTGCTCAGCGTCGCCCGCAACCTGTTCCTGGGCCGCGAACCGCGCACCCGCTTCGGTGTGCTGGACATGGCACGGATGAACCGGCAGGCCGAGGAGACCTTGCGCACCTACGGGGTGCGGGTGGACGTCCGCCGCCCTTTGCGCACCCTCGGAGTCGGCGCCCAGCAGATGGTTGCCCTGGCCCGTGCCGCCGCGACCGACGCACGGATCGTCATCATGGACGAGCCGACCTCCTCCCTCGAACCCCGCGAGGTGGAGACCCTTTTCACGGTCATCCGCCGCCTGCGTGACGCGGGCATCGCCGTCGTCTACGTCAGCCATCGCCTCGAAGAGCTGTACGCCGTGTGCGACACCGTCACCGTGCTGCGTGACGGCCGACGCGTCCACCACGGTGAACTGGCCGGCCTCGACCGCCTGTCCCTGGTGTCGACGATGCTGGGACGGGAGCTGGGCGAGGTCCGCGCGGAGGGCCTGACCAAGTTCACCGGGGACCATGCCGCGACCCGCGCCGAACCAGTGCTGGTGGCACGAGATTTGACGGTCCCTCACAAGCTGCGCGGTGTGTCGTTGAGCATCCGGCCCGGCGAGGTCGTCGGGTTGGGCGGGCTGCTCGGGTCGGGGCGTACCGAGACGGCCAAGGCCATCGCCGGTGCCCTGCCCATCCGTTCGGGCGGTGTCACCGTGGCCGGTGTGCCGTTGCGCGCGGGATCGACCCCGGCTGCCCTGCGCGCCGGCATCAGCATGCTGCCCGAGGACCGCAAGAGCGAGGGCATCGTCCCAGGCCTGTCCGTGCGCGAGAACATCGCCCTCGCGGTACTGCCACGCCTGTCCCGGTTCGGACTGGTCTCCGAGGCCCGCGTCGACGCCGTGGTGGACACCTTCATCGATCGGCTGCGCATCAAGGCGTCCTCACCGCGGCAGAAGGTGGGCGAACTCTCCGGCGGCAACCAGCAGAAGGTGCTGCTGGCCCGCTGGCTCGCCATGCATCCCAAGGTGCTCCTCCTCGACGAACCGACGCGGGGCATCGACGTCGGGGCCAAGGCCGAAGTGCAGAAACTCGTCGACGAACTGGCCGCCGACGGCCTGGGCGTCCTGCTCATCTCCTCCGACCTGGAGGAACTGATCGAAGGGTCCGACCGCGTGGTCGTACTGAAAGACGGGGCGGTCGTCGGCGAGTTGAGCGGCGACGACGTCACCGAGGAGAGGCTGATGCGCACCATCGCCGGGGACGCCCCCGCACGGGAGGACCGGGGGGAGGAGGCCGCCGATGACTGAAGTCGCCCTGCGCACCGCGTCGTTCGACAGAAATCGCGCCCTGCAATGGCTACAGACCTACGGCGTCTACGCCGGCGTGGGCGCGCTGCTCGTCGTCAACGTCTTCGTCACCCCGCACTTCCTGTCCGCGGAGAACTTCCGTACCCAGGCCGTCCAGGTCGCCCCGGTCATCATCGTGGCTCTCGGCATGGCCCTGGTCATCGGCACGGAGGGCGTCGATCTGTCCGTAGGCGCCGTGATGGCGTTGGCGGCCTCCGTCACCGCACTCTACCTCGGCTACGGCCTCCTGCCCGCCCTGCTCGCCGTCGCCCTGTTCGCGGCCGGTGTCGGGCTGGCCAACGGCGCGCTGGTGGCGTTCATCGAGGTCCAACCCATCGTCGCCACACTGGCGTTGATGGTCGGCGGCCGGGGCCTGGCGCTGGTGCTGCTGCCGCAGCTGAAGGACCTGCGCAACCCCGCCCTCGCGTCGCTGGGCTCGGGTGACGTCCTGGGCGTGCCGTATCTGATCCTGATCGCCGCCGCGCTGGCGCTGCTGGTCTCGTTCGTCGTCCGCCGCACCACGTTCGGACGTCAGCTGCTGGCCGTCGGCGACAGCCGCCCCGCGGCCCGGCTCGCCGGGCTGCCCGTGCGCCGCGTCCTGATCGTCGTGTACGTCGTCAGCGCGCTCCTCGCGGCCGTCGCAGGGGTGCT
This sequence comes from Streptomyces sp. NPDC020489, assembly GCF_044386545.1. NCBI lineage: Bacteria > Bacillati > Actinomycetota > Actinomycetes > Kitasatosporales > Streptomycetaceae > Streptomyces > Streptomyces sp. NPDC020489. The sequence goes on along the minus strand of NZ_JBIRUZ010000005.1, from coordinate 281,458 downwards.
GGCGACCGCCAGATTGCAGGCCAGCGACCCGACCTCGCTGGGCAACCTGATGGAGCTGTCCGCGATCACGGCGGTCGTGGTCGGCGGCACCCCACTGACCGGAGGGCGGGTGAACATCGCCGGAACCGTAGCCGGAGCCGTCCTCATCCAACTGCTGACCGCCACGCTCATCAAGCACGACCTGCCGCCGTCCTGGACACAGATCGCGCAGGCCGTGGTGATCGTCGCCGCGGTCTACGCGGCGCGGGGACGGGGGAAGCGATGAGCGCGACGAGGACGGACGTGCCCGTGACCACCGCGAGCGCCGAGTCAGCGAAGGGCGTCGCGCCGGTGGACTCCGCCCGCTCCGAGCGGTTGAGCGCACTGTTGCAGCAACATGGAGCGCTGGCCGTGCTCGTGCTCGTCTCCCTGGTGGCGTCGTTCTCCTTCGACTCCTTCGCCACCGGCGACAACCTCGGGAACATGGCGACCAGTTCGGCCTTCCTGGCGATCGTCGCCCTTGGCATGACCTTCGTCATCATCACCGGCGGCATCGACCTCTCCGTCGGTTCCCTCTTCGCCCTCGGCGGGGTCCTGGCCGCCTGGGGTTCGCGGCACGGCACTCTGGTGGCGCTGCTGCTGCCGCTCACGGTCTGCGGCCTCGTCGGCGTCGTGAACGGTCTGCTGGTCGCCCGGTCCCGGCTGGCGCCCTTCATCGTCACGCTCGCCGCCATGCTGGGCGCCCGCGGGCTGATGCTGGCGCTGACGGACGAGGGCGCCGACACCTATCTCATCGGCAAGGGCTCCTTCCTCGCCGAGCTCGGCCAGGGCAGGACCCTGGGCCTGGGCAACCCGGTCTGGATCACCCTGGTGCTGTTCGTCGCCGGTGCCGTCGTCCTGCGCCGCACCTGCTTCGGACAGCATGTGTACGCCGTCGGCGGCAACGAGGACGCGGCGGCCCTGATGGGCGCCCCGGTCGCCCGCACCAAGATTCTCGTCTACACCCTGTCCGGGCTCCTGGCGGGACTGGCCGGTGCGCTCAATGCCGCCTGGCTCGCGTCCGGGGTGACCATCCTCGGCAACGGCATGGAGCTGGAGGCCATCTCCGCAGTCGTCATCGGCGGGACCCTGCTCACCGGCGGACTCGGCTACGTCAGCGGCTCGCTGGTGGGGGTACTGCTGCTGAAGGTCATCCAGAACGTCATCAACCAGATCGGCTCCCTCGACTCCTCCTACCAACAGGTCGTCAGCGGCGCCTTCTTGGCCGTGGTCGTCATCGCCCAGACCTGGCTGGGCCGCAGACGGCAACTGATGTGACACACCCCGGACGGCGACAGGGGCCCCCACCCTTGGCGCCGCCTCCGGTCCCGGGCCGTCGGACGCGTACGCCCCGGCCGCCTCTCGCACGCGCACGTCTCCCCGCCCCCTCACCCAAGGAGTCACGATGCGTCGAGTACCCGCAGAGCATGGGCCGTTGGCCCGGCTGAGACGGCGCACACGATGGGCGGCGACCGTCCTGGCCGCGCTCGCCCTTCTCGCCGGTACGGCCCTGACGGCCACCGGGGCCGCGGCCGCAGCCGTGCGGGCGTGGGCCCCCAAGCCGTCGCCGATGACCACCCCGTGGACGAACCAGGTCCCCACCGACACACCCCTGCCCGAATACCCGCGCCCCCAGCTGACCCGCCCCGACTGGGCCAACCTCAACGGCATCTGGGACTTCGCGGTCACCTCGGCCGACGCCGGCCAGCCCGCCACGTTCAGCGAACAGATCCGGGTGCCGTTCGTCGCCGAGTCCGCCCTCTCCGGCATCCAGCGCAAGATCACGCAGAACGACAAGCTCTGGTACAAGCGCACCTTCACCGTCCCCGCGGGTTGGAACGGGCGCCGCGTCCACCTCAACTTCGGTGCCAGCGACTGGCGTACGAGTGTGTGGGTCAACGGCCGACCGGCCGGAGCCGTGCACAGCGGCGGCTACGACGCCTTCTCCTACGACATCACCGACCTGCTGGTGGGCGGCGCCAACACCCTGGTCGTCTCGGTCTGGGACCCCACCGAGACCGGCAACCAGGCCGTCGGCAAGCAGCGCATCCGTGACGTCGCCCCGCACGCCGGCGGAGGCATCTTCTACACCGCCGCCTCCGGCATCTGGCAGACGGTGTGGCTGGAGCCTAGGGCCTCCGCCGCCGTCACCCGCCTCGACCTGGTCCCGGACCCGGCGGCCGGCAGACTGAAGGTCACCGTCCGCGCCACCGGGACCACCGGCCACCAGGTCCGCGTCACCGTCTCCACCCGTGGCACCACCGTCGGCACGGCCACCCATGCGGTCGGCAACGAGTTCACCGTCCCCGTCCCCAACCCCCGTCTGTGGACCCCGGAGGACCCGTTCCTGTACGACGTCAGGGCCGACCTGCTCTCCGGCTCGACCGTCGTGGACTCCGTCGGCAGCTACACCGGCATGCGGAGCATCGGCCTGGCGCGCGTCGGCGGTCATCTGCGTCCGGTCCTCAACGGCACGTTCGTCTTCCAGACGGGCACCCTGGATCAGGGCTACTGGCCCGACGGCATCTACACCGCGCCCACCGACGCCGCGCTCCGCCATGACCTGCAAAAGCACAAGGACCTGGGCTTCAACATGGTCCGCAAGCACATCAAGGTGGAGCCGCAGCGCTGGTTCTACTGGGCCGACCGGCTCGGGCTGCTGGTGTGGCAGGACATGCCCGCCATGGACCTGCGCACCCCCGACAGCGCTGCCCGCACCCAGTGGGAGGCCGAGTACGACCGGATCATCGACCAGCATCGCAGCTCGCCCTCACTCGTGGTGTGGGTCAACCAGAACGAGGGATGGGGCCAGTACGACCAGGCCCGCATCGCCGACGAGGTCAAGGCCTACGACCCCTCGCGGCTCGTCGACAACATGAGCGGCGTCAACTGCTGCGGCGCCGTCGACGGTGGCAACGGCGACCTCGTCGACCACCACGTCTACGTCGGTCCCGGCACCACCGTGCCCAGCAGTACCCGGGCCGCCGTGCTCGGCGAGTTCGGCGGCTTGGGCTACAAGGTCGCCGGGCACGAGTGGTACCCCGGCGGCGGCTTCAGCTACGAGGACCAGCCCACCCTCGCCCACCTCAACAACCGCTTCGTGGGCCTGCTCGACGCCATCCGCCAGGTCCGTATGCCCCGCGGCCTGTCCGCCTCGGTGTACACCGAGATCACCGACGTGGAGAACGAGGCCAACGGCCTGCTCACCTACGACCGTCAGGTGGTCAAGGTCGACGAGGCCAGAGTGCGGGCCGCGAACCGCGCGCTGATCGACGCCTCCCGGGGCACGACCACGCCGATCACGCTGCCCGCCGGCCAGTACACGTCCCTGCGCGTGACCACCCCGGGCTACACCGACCGCTATCTGCGCCACCGGGACGGCGCGGCCTTCACCGACGTCGTCGGCAGCGGCAGCGACACCCTGCTCAAGAACGACGCCACCTGGAAGATCGTCCCCGGCCTGGCGAACACCACCTGCTACAGCTTCGAGTCCCGCAACTATCCCGGCCAGTACCTGCGCCACCGGGACTTCCGCGTCTACAAGGAGTCCGGCACCACCGACCTGTTCCGCGCCGACGCCACCTTCTGCCCGGCCCCCGGCGCGAACGGCGGCATCCGCCTGTCCGCGTACAACTTCCCCGAACAGTACCTGCGCCACTACAACGCCGAACTCTGGCTCGCGACCCCGGGCGGCACCCACACCTACGACACCCCGGCCCTGTTCACGGAGGACACGACCTGGTCCCTGGAGGCGCCTTGGGCACCGTGACATCCCCCTGACGCGGAAGGACGAGGCCCCAGCAGAGGAGCAGACCTCCCGCCGGGGCCCCGTCCGCTGTGTCAGGAATCAGGGCGCGCGACCCTCGACTTTGTCCTGATCATGGAAAAAGTTGAAGGATTCGATGCGAAAGGGGTTACGCCCTCGCACGAACGCCGCTAACTTCCTTGAAATGAACCGGTCATTCAGAGGTGGCCGTTTCAACGGCGCGACGGCGCGCGCCTGTTCTCCCCTTGTCAGGACCGATCGTGTCCTGCTGCCACCCCACCCCTCGGGAGACTCTGTGCGCACAAGACTGCTCAGACCCATGCTCCTTCGCACGTTGGCGCTGGCGGTGACATGTGCCGTCGGCTGCCTCACCCCAGGTATCGCGACCGCCGCACCGCCGGATCAGGCGCGCGAGGCGAGCGCGGCGGCCCCGGTGTTCCAACAGGTCACGCTCGCCAAGGGCGTGGCCGAGATGGGCGAACCCATGACGCTGACGGTCCTGCCGGACCGGTCGGTGCTCCACACGTCGCGCGACGGCACCGTCCGGCGAACCGACGCGGCCGGCAACACCGCCGTGGCGGGCAAGCTCACCGTATACAGCCACGACGAGGAGGGCCTGCAAGGCATCGCGACGGACCCGGGGTTCGCGTCCAACCGCTTCGTCTACCTGTACTACGCGCCCCAGTTGAGCACGCCCGGCGGCGACGCCCCCTCCGACGGCGCGGCCTCCGACTTCACACCGTTCGACGGAGTCAACCGGCTCTCCCGGTTCGTGCTGAAGGCCGACAACACCCTGGACCTGGCGAGCGAGAAGAAGATCCTGGACGTTCCCGCCTCCCGCGGCATCTGCTGCCATGTGGGCGGCGACATCGACTTCGACGCGGCCGGCAACCTCTACCTGTCGACGGGCGACGACAGCAACCCGTTCGCCTCGGACGGTTTCACACCGATCGACGAGCGAGCCTCCCGCAACCCCGCCTACGACGCCCAGCGTTCCGCGGGCAACACCAACGACCTGCGCGGAAAGGTGCTCCGCATCAAGGTCAACGCCGACGGGACGTACTCGATCCCGAGCGGAAACCTCTTCGCGCCCGGCACCGCCAAGACCCGCCCCGAGATCTACGCGATGGGGTTCCGCAACCCCTTCCGCATGAGCGTCGACAAGGCCACCGGCACCGTCTACCTCGGAGACTACGGCCCCGACTCCGGCACCGCCTCACCCGGGCGAGGACCCGAGGGGCAGGTCGAGTTCAACCGAATCACCAAGGCGGGCAACTTCGGCTGGCCGTACTGCACGGGGAAGAACGACGCCTACGTCGACTACGACTTCGCCACCGGCAGTTCAGGCGCCGCGTTCAACTGCGCCGCCCCCAGGAACACCTCGCCGCGCAACACGGGGCTCACCGACCTGCCCGCCGCGCAGCCGGCCTGGATCCCCTACAACGGCAGTTCCGTACCGGAGTTCGGCGGCGGCTCCGAGTCTCCGATGGGCGGCCCCGTCTACCGCTACGACGCCGCGTCGAGCTCCCAGGTCAAGTTCCCCCAGGAGTACGACGGCGACTTCTTCGCGGGCGAGTTCGGGCGCCGCTGGATCAAGCGCATCGAGTCGGGCGCCGACGGCACCGTACAGTCCATCAACTCCGTTCCCTGGAGCGGTACTCAGGTCATGGACATGGCCTTCGGCCCGGACGGCGCCCTGTACGTCCTGGACTACGGCACGGGCTACTTCAACGGTGACGCGAACTCCGCCCTGTACCGGATCGAGCACGCCATCGACGGACTCGCCCCCACCGCCCAGGCCAAGGCCGACGTCACCTCCGGCACGGCACCGCTGACCGTCTCGTTCTCCTCCTCCGGCAGCGCGGATCCGGACGGCGGTGCCCTCACCTACGCCTGGACCTTCGGGGACGGGGCGACCTCCACCAGCGCCAACCCCTCCCACACCTACACGGCCAACGGCCAGTACACGGCCACGCTGAAGGTGACCGACCCGACCGGAAAGACCGCGACCGCGTCGGTGCAGATCACGGTCGGCAACACCGCACCCGCCGTGCGACTCGACCTGCCCGCGGACGGCAGCATCCATGACTTCGGCGACGCGATCCCGTTCAAAGTCACGGTGACCGACCCGGAGGACGGCACCATCGACTGCTCCAAGGTGAAGGTCTCGTTCATCGTCGGACACGACAGCCACGGCCATCCGCAGACCTCGACGACCGGATGCACCGGCACACTCCAGACCCTGGCAGACGGCGAGCACGACCCCAACGCCAACATCTTCGGTGTCATCGACGCCGAGTACACCGACAAGGGTGCTAATGGCCAGCCCGCGCTGACCACCCACGACCAGCACGTCGCCCAACCCTCCCACCGCCAGGCGGAGCACTACGGTGACTCCTCCGGCGTCGACGTCATCACCCACACTCCGGCCCACGGTGGCAAGACCGTCGGAAACATCGAGAACGGCGACTGGATCTCCTTCAAGCCGTACGCCCTCGCCAACGCCACCCGATTCACCGCCCGGGTGTCCTCCGCCGGCGCGGGCGGCACCATCGAGGTCCGCACCGGATCACCGACCGGAACCCTCCTCGGCACCGCGACCGTACCGGTCACCGGCGACTGGGAGACCTTCCAGGACGTCACCACAGCCCTGGCCAACCAGCCCAGTGGCACCACCCAGTTGTACCTCGTCTTCAAGGGCGGCAGCGGCGCGCTGTTCGACGTCGACGAGTTCTCCTTCACCACCTCTGGAGGGACACGTACGGGTGCGGTGAAGGGCGTCAACGGCAAGTGTCTGGACGTGGACAACGCCGGTACGGCGGACGGTACGAAGATCCAGTTGTGGACCTGCAACGGTACCTCCGCCCAGCGTTGGACGGTCGGTTCGGACGCGACGGTGCGGGCGTTGGGCAAGTGCCTGGACGTGTCCGGCGGGGGCAGCGCCGACGGGACGAAGATCCAGTTGTGGACGTGCAACGGGACGGGAGCCCAGCAATGGGCACCGCAGCAGGACGGCACGGTCCGCAATCCGCAGTCCGGCAAGTGCCTCGACGCCTCGGGCGGTACCTGGAACGACGGCACCCCGGTCCACCTGTGGACCTGCCACACCGGCCCGAACCAGAAATGGACCCTTCCCTAGAAAGGAGGCCACCTGACATGCGTACGCGACTCAAGGCGGCCATCGGCCTGTTCACCGGCCTCCTGCTCTGTCTGACCCCGCAAGCCACCGCCGTACCCGAACACACGGACCAGAGCGCCGACACGATCCGCCACGCGGCATCGGCCCCCCGTGCCGCGACCGCCCCGGCGGCCGACCCGGCGTACAAGATCCTCGTGTTCTCCCGGACCGCGGGCTTCAGGCACTCGTCCATCGACGAAGGCATCTCGGCGCTGCAAGCCCTCGGCGCGGCAAACAACTTCACCGTGGACGCCTCCGAGGACCCCCAGGTCTTCACCACCGGCAACCTCGGCCAGTACAAGGCAGTCGTCTTCCTCTCCACGACCGGAGACGTCCTCGGCGCCCCCCAGCAGACCGCATTCGAGCAGTACATCAACGGCGGCGGCGGATACGTCGGCATCCACGCGGCCGCCGACACCGAATACGACTGGCCCTTCTACGCGGGCCTGGCCGGCGCCCTGTTCCACTCCCACCCCGCCATCCAGTCCGCCACCGTCCGGGTCGAGGACCGGGCCCACGACGCCACCGCCCACCTCGGCACCACCTGGCAGCGCACCGACGAGTGGTACAACTACCGCACCAACCCCCGCACCAGCGCCCATGTGCTCGCCTCCCTCGACGAGTCCAGCTACACGGGCGGGAACATGTCCGGCGACCATCCGATCGCCTGGTGCAAGGGGTACCAAGGAGGCCGGGCCTTCTACACCGGTGGCGGCCACACCGAGGAGTCGTACAGCGACCCCGCCTTCCGCCGGCACCTCCTGGGCGGTATTCGCTGGGCCGCGGGCATGACCAAGGCGGACTGCCGCCCGGAGACCGGCTACACCTCCCTGTTCAACGGCTCCTCCACCACCGGCTGGCGACAGGCGGGCCCCGGCGGCTTCACCCTCGCCGACGGCAGCCTCACCTCCTACGGCGGTCTCGGCATGCTCTGGTACGCGGCCGAGGAATTCACCGGCGACTACTCGCTCAAGCTCGACTGGAAAGCCGCGGGCGACGACAACTCCGGCGTCTTCCTCGGCTTCCCCGCCTCCGACGACCCCTGGTCCGCGGTGAACAACGGGTACGAGATCCAGATCGACGCCACCGACGCGGCCGACCGGACCACGGGTGCCGTGTACGGGTTCAAGTCCGCCGACCTCGCCGCACGCGACGCGGCGCTGAACCCGCCGGGGGAGTGGAACACGTACGAACTCCGCGTCACCGGCGAACGATTGGAGATCTTCCTCAACGGCTCCAAGATCAACGACTTCACCAACACCGACCCCGCCCGCAGCCTCCAACAGGGTCACATCGGCATCCAGAACCATGGTGACGGCGACGAGGTCGCGTTCCGCAACATCAGGATCGACGCGGACGACGACACCCCGCCGGGTCCCCGTACGGGTGCGGTGAAGGGCGTCAACGGCAAGTGCCTGGACGTGGACAACGCCGGTACGGCGGACGGTACGAAGATCCAGTTGTGGACCTGCAACGGTACCTCCGCCCAGAGTTGGACGGTCGGGACGGACGCGACGCTGCGGGCGCTGGGCAAGTGCCTGGACGTGTCCGGCGGGGGCAGTGCGGACGGGACGAAGATCCAGTTGTGGACGTGCAACGGGACGGGAGCCCAGCGGTGGGCGCCGCAGTCCGACGGCACGGTCCGTAATCCGCAGTCCGGCAAGTGCCTCGACGCCTCCGGCGGTACGTGGAACGACGGCACCCCGGTCCATCTGTGGACCTGCCACACCGGCCCGAACCAGAAATGGACCCTCCCATGAGCCGCTGAGGGCCGGCAGGAGCCTGCCTGAGCACGCGGTCGCGGGGCGCCGAGTAGATCCCTCCTACCAGCATGGTCCAGGCACTGGCCCATGCTGGTAGGCGCTGCCCGGCCATCCACGGCCCAGGCCGCGCCGACCAGCGCGGCCGACAGCGGTGATCTGTCCCTGACAGCGGTGATCTGTCCCTGGCAGTGCGGAAACCGCCCGAACGCCAGTCCGCCCCGAGGCAGGGTGGGCTGGCGCCGGTACCTGTGCTGGCGCGTATATTCCCAGCTCAGAAGCTTTCTCGGTCAATGCTCCCCGAGCTCGGTCCGCGCTTCCCTGGCGCTCCCACCCTCCTCCACAATTCCTGCGCCGATCCTTCCTGAGCTGGATTGCCCGTTTGGGGTACTCGCACGCGGCAGGGGCCGGACCGGCCGGCCCCGGGAACGATGGACGGGAGGTGACCGCCGTGTCGAGCACGCAGCCGTATTCGTCCGGGACCGACCACAGCCCGCACTCTGCCGGCCAGGAGTCGGTGGGCGAGCTGGTGCAGAAGGCCTCGGAGCAGCTGACAGAGCTGGTGCGCGGAGAGATGCGCCTGGCTCAAGCGGAGATGAAGGAGAAGGGCAAGCGCTACGGCAAAGGCGGCGGACTGTTCGGCGGCGCCGGAGTAGTCGGCTTCCTGATGCTGCAGGCCCTGGTGACCACCGCCATCGCGGGGCTGGCCGTACCGCTGCCCGTGTGGGCTGCGGCACTGATCGTCACGGCCCTGCTCGGGGTGATCGCCGCAGTGATGGCCCTCACCGGAAAGAAGCAGGTCAGCAAGGCCGCACCGCCGACCCCTGAACAGACGATCGAGAGCGTGAAGGCCGACGTGGCCGAGATCAAGGAGAGCACCCGCCGATGAACCAGCCACCTCGTGACGAGCGAACCGCCTCCAGCCCGGAGGAACTGCGCGAGCAGGTCGAGCAGACCCGCAACGAACTCGGCGAAACCGTCGAGGCGCTCGCAGCCAAGACCGACGTCAAGGCACGTGCCCAGGAGAAGGCCACCGTGGTCCGTGAACAGGCCACGATCAAGGCGACCGAACTGAAGACGAAGGCCGCCGACCTGGCCCACCAGGCGCAGGACAAGCTGCCGGACCCGGTCAAGGACAAGGCGGCCCAGGCGGCAGAGCAGGCCCGCTCGAAGGCTGCCCAAGCAGGTCAGATGTGGCACGACAAGGCCCCCGAGCCGGTTCAGGAGAAGACCGCTCGGTGGGCGCAGCTGGCCCGTGACAACCGCAAGGTGTTGCTGGCGGCCGCCGGTGCGGCCGCTGTGGTGTGGCTGGTACGGCACCGCAAGGAGTAGACCGATGAAGGCATCGAAGATTGCCTACAAGCCGGTCGGCCTGGCCATCGGCGCCGTCAGCGGCGTCGTGGCCGGGGCCGTCTTCAAGCAGGCGTGGAAGATGCTCGGCAATGACGAGGACGCCCCGGACGCCACGGACGAGGAGCGCACCTGGCGCGAAGTGGTGCTGGCCGCCACCTTGCAGGGTGCGATCTTCGCGGCGGTCAAGGCCATCGTCGACCGCGCCGGGGCCTCGGCGACCCGGGGCCTGACGGGCACCTGGCCCGGCTGATCGTTACGGGGAGGCGGGGCCCGGACCCATGGGGTCCGGGCCCCGCCTGCGCTGCTGGAGGCACCGCGACCGCGTCACAAGGCGCGGCGGTTGTCAGGACGGCACGGCGGGGCAGTGGGTGCCACGTGCTGGGAGGGTCAGGTCGGTGAGGTAGGTGTCCACGGCGTTCTGCATGCACGGGCCGCTGGTGACGCTGCCGTGGCCGTGGCCCTCGTAGGTCAGGAGCCTGCCGCTGCGGCCGAGTTGCCTGGCCACCGAGACCGCCCAGGTGTAACCGGTGGCGGGGTCGTGCAGTGCGTTGGAGACCAGGATCGGCGGGGCACCGTGTGCGTCGAGACGGTGTTGGGGGTTGGCGGTCGGCGCACCCAGGCACGCCGCCACCATATGCAGCGGCAGCAGGTAGGGCAGGTCAGGCGCGGTCCGCTTCATCGTGGTGACGAGCGAGGCGTACTCGCGGTAGTCGCGCACGGGCAGTTGCCAGTCAGAGCAGAAGACCGGCGTGGCCGCGGGCAGTGGTGCTACCGAGGTGGCCGCAGCGGGTAGCGGTGTGCTGGCGTCCATCGCGGCGATCGCGGTCGCCAGGCCCGCGTAGTCAGCTTGGTAGAACTTCCGGAACGCGATTCTGTTGACCAGGTCCGAAGAGGACAGCGAGGTGTTCGGCTTCGACGGGTCTGCGAGTTCGCCGCGCCCGGCCCGGGCGAGCAGGTCCTGCCAGACGGCGCCGACGTCCCGGCCGTGCAGCGCGCAACCCGCGGTGTCGTCACACCAGTTGACGAACTCCCGGAAGGAGTCCTGTGCTGCGGCCGCCGTGGAGCGCAGGAAGTCACCGGTGGTCGGGACGCTGTGGTCCATGACGCTCTCCAGCACCATCGCGCGCACGCGACGCGGGTACGTCTCGGCGTACTGCGCGCCGAGCAAGGTGCCGTACGAGCTTCCGTGGAAGGTGAGTTGCCGCTCGCCGAGGGCCGTACGGAGGGCGTCCAGATCCCGGACCGTCTGGGCGGAGTCCAGGTGATCGAAGACCGGGCCGGTGCGGGCCCGGCAGTCGGCACGCAGCCGTTTGTTGTACGCCACGGTGGCGTCGAAGTCCGCCCGGTTCGTCAGGTGCGGTGACGGCCGTCCGGCCAGCAGGTCGCTGGAGCAGGTCACCGGGTTGCTGCCGCCCACGCCGCGCGAGTCGAAGCTGACGATGTCGAACTTGCGGCGCACCTCGGGGCTGAACCGGCTGACACCGCGCACCACCCTTTCCACACCCGAGTCGCCCGGTCCGCCGGGGCCGAACACCATGGCGCCGACACGTGCGTCGGTGTCGGTGGCCTTGCGGCGGGCCAGAGCCAGGTCGAGTCTTGGCCCGTCCGGACGGGCCCAGTCGACCGGCACGGACAGTGTGGCGCACTCGGCTCCCGGGTACGCCCCGTCGTCACACGGCGCCCACCGCAGGGTGCCGGTGGCGGATGGTGACGCGTGGACGGCGGGCGCGGCGGCGAGGCCCGCGACGACGGCCATCGCGCCTGTCACGGCCAGGGCCGTGCGCCGCGCGGCGATGCGCCGCGGTACGGGTGTGCCGTGTAACGGCATGGATCCTCCTCGTGGAGCGCGTGGTCGTCGGAAGGCGTGCGAACCCGGCCGGGGCACCCTCGTCACGGTAGGTTCCCCGGCACCCGCGCGGTGCCTTTGTCAGGGGCTTTTCCGGGTCGGATCCGGGACCGCTCAGGGGCGATCAGATCGTGGTCGCAAGCCAGAGACGGTCAGTGACCTTCACGGTGACCTGTGTGGCCGAGGAGCGCGTGCTGACCAGCGTCGGCCCGAAGTTCGACGTGGTCTGATCCGAGAGTTCGGCTGTCGCGATGATCGGCCCGGATGCGTCGCCGCGGATCTCATGGGGCAACGTGGACGATCCCAGCCGCGACGCCAGCACCCCTGGCCAGCTGACGCACGCCTCCGGACGGGCCCGGTGCACAACCGGACCCGTCCGGAAGCCGGACCCTAGTACCAGCCGGTGCAGGTGATCGCCGTGTTGTAGCCGGAGTCGCCGCAGGCCCGCATGAGGTAGCCGTTGGCGTCCCTCCATGCTTCGGTGTGGACGCTGGTGCCCGAGTCGACCTGGCGCCAGCCCAGCTGCGGCTCCCAGGTCCTGCCGCCGTCGTGGCTGCGGTCGACCCAGACGTGCATGCCGACGGAGCCGTTGGTGACCCGGCCCCAGGCACAGGTGTTGTTCCCGGAGCCGTTGTACCTCAGCTCGAAGAGCTGGCCCCTGGCTCCGACCGCCGAGCGAGCGGTCCCGGTCACCGGGCTGGTGCTGCAACCATCCGCGGCGGTGGCGGTCGAGGTAGCTCCGGACATGGCCAGCAGTCCCGTGGTCATGGCCAGCGCCGAGACGGTGGCCGCGACCTTCGTGTTCATGCGCATGTGGCGTGTTCCCCCTTGGGAGCCCTGAGGCTCTCGTGGTCGGATTCGGCTTGCGTGAACCATCCTGCTGTCGGGCCGTCAGGGGGAACAGTTCACGGACCGTCCACGCGTGGACGGTCCGCCGGAAGCCGGTCGAGCTGTCCCTGCACCTCCTCGACCTCCCGGTCACGGCCCTGCCGGCGGTACAGGTCGCGGGCCTCGCGCCACACCTCCCGGGCCTCGTCGTGCCGGCCGAGGGCGGCGTGCGGATGGCCCAACCGCTCGAGCGTGTCGGCGGCCTCGTAGAGGTTGTCGAGGTCGCGGTAGAGGCTGAGGGCCTGCCGGTAATGCTCGATGGCGTCGAGGTGGCGGCCGCTGTGGTGGTCGATGTAGCCGAGGCTGTCCAGGGTCTGCGCCTGCCCGTTCACGTCCTGGTGGTGCCGGTACAGGGCGAGGGCGGCCTGGCAGTGCTCACGGGCGGTGTCGTCGGCTTCGCCGAGGAGCGCGGTGTACCAGCCCACGGCGTTGAGCGCGTTGGCCTCCGCGATCGGCTGGTCGAGGCCGCGGTAGAGGTCCAGTGCGCGCCTGGCGTGTTCCAGCGCCCGACGGCCGTCCGGCCAGATCGACGCGAGCGTGTAGTGCGCCTGGGCTTGGAGGGCACGGTCGTTTTGCTGCTCACTCAGGGCGAGGGCCTGGTTCAGGGCGTCGATCGCCTCTTGATGGTGTCCGAGCACGACATGGGCGCGGCCGAGGAGCCGCTGGGTGAGGATCTGGACACCGGGATCGGGCAACCGGGCCGCGGAGTCGACCGCGATGCGCCACACATCGAGCTGGTCCTGACGGTGTCCCCGCCGGTAGTGGTAGTCGTTCAGCGTCCAGGCCAGCTGCCACGCCGTCCGGTGCCACGCGTGCGTGACGGCGATCCGCTGGGCAGCGAGCAGGTTGCGGTGTTCGGCGTCGAACCAGTCCATCGCCGCCGGGATGTCGGGCAGCGCCAAAGGCCGGCAGCCGGGCTCCAGCGGGTCGAGCTCGATGGGCTCGCGATGGGAGTCCAGGAGGTGGGCGGCGGCATGCGCGGTATGCGTGTAGTGGGCGAGGACCCTCCGTAGCGCCGCGCTCCGTATGCCGTCGGCCGGGGCGTGGGCGGTGGTGGCGTAGCGCCGGATCAGGTCGTGCATGCGGTAGCGGCCGGCTGCGTCCCGACCGATGAGGGAGGCCTGTTCCAGCCTGCGCAGGACGGTCCTGGTCCAGCTCAGGTCGCGGCCGGTGAGGCCGGCGGCGGCCTGTAGGCCGGTATCGGGGCCGGGTGCGATCGCCAGCAGCCCGAACACCTCGGCCTCCTCGTCGGTCAGCGCACGACGGGACGACGAGAGCACGGCGGGCAGGCTCGCCGCGGGGTCGGCGTCGTCGAGTACGTCGAGGACGTCATCGCGCAGTTCGTCGGCGAGCTCGGTCAGGGACAGGTGCGGATGGGTGTGGGCTCGCCCGGCCATGATGCTCAGCGCCAGCGGGAACCCGCCGCACCACCGGATGAGTTCGTCCACGGCCGCTGGTTCGGCGTCGATACGAGCCGTGCCGAGCCGGGCGACGAGCAGCGCGCGGGCCTCGGTGTCGGGCAGCGTGTCCACGGACAGCAAGCGGGCACCGTGCCCGGTGATCAGCCCCGACAGCCGGTTGCGGCTGGTGACCGCCACGGCGCAGCTGCCGCTGCCCGGCAGCAACGGGGTGACCTGGGCGGTGTCGACAGCGTTGTCGAGCACCAGCAGCATCCGCTTGTCCGCCACCAGGCTGCGGAACAACGCCGCCTGCGCGTGCGGGGCGACGGGGACGCGGTCCGGCTCGACACCCAGCGCGTCGAGGAACCCGCGTACCGCCACGGCCGGGTCCATCGGATCGCTGTCGGGGCTGAAGCCACGTAAGTCGACGAAGAGCTGCCCATCGGGGTAGCGGTCGGCGTTGCGGTGCGCCCAGTGCAACGCCAGCCACGACTTGCCCGCTCCGCCGGCACCGGCGATCGCGGAGACGACCACGGTGGCCGCCGTGCCCGAACCGGCCCGCATCGCGGTGTCCAGCAGGGCCAGTTCCTCCAGGCGGCCCACGAACGGCGCGGGCGGGGCGGGCAGTTGGCGTGGCACGGGGACGGTCGAGGACTCTGCCGTGCCCGCCGCCGCGGCCAGCAGTTCGTCCAGTTCCGCCGACCGCAGTTCGAGGGCCGCGGCCAGTTGACGCACCGACGCGAGCTGGGGATTGCGGCGTCTGCCGGTCTCCATGCCACGGATCGTGCTGACCGAGACACCCGAGCGCTCCGCCAGTGCCTCCTGGGTCAGCCCCGCACGCAACCGCAACCGGCGCATCGCCGCAGCGAAATGATCTCCCACAGGAACCTTCCTACCAGGGGGATCGTCCGCCCGTGACCGGTTCGACGGCACCGGCACCACCCCCGCACACGACCTCGCACGGTCCTACGGGATGAGCAGCCCTCGGAAGCGTGGACCGCGGGAGGGGGCGCGCTGATGGTTCACGTTCCAGCGAGTCCTCCGGCGACGTGCTCCGGTTGCCGTCGGTCGGACATGAAGCGTGGACGTGTCCGCTGTCTCGGGGAACCCGGCGCGTTGAGCGGGTGAAGCTTGGGCCCGTGCTTGTGCCGAGGGGCATGCATGAGGTTCGCGGCCGAAGCCGGTCGAGTCGACGGGCACAACCAGCTGGAGGCGGGCCATGGACCCAAGAGACCACCACACCGACCACACGACCCATCACGTCCCTGTCCTCATCGTCGGCGGTTCTCTCGTCGGCCTGTCGACCTCGCTGTTCCTGAGCCGGTTGGGCGTACGGCACACCCTGGTGGAGCGCCACACCGGCACCTCCATCCACCCTCGTGGGCGCGGGAACAACGTTCGTACGATGGAGCTGTTCCGCACGGCCGGAGTCGAGCCGGCGATCCGGGAGGCCGCCGCCACCCTGGACGACAACCACGGGATCCTCCAGACGCCCACCCTGGTGGGTGACGCGGGGGAGTGGCTGTTCAAGGAGATCGACGCGGGCGGCGCACTGGCCCGCTTCAGCCCCAGCTCATGGTGTCTGTGCAGCCAGAACGACCTGGAGCCGGTGCTTTTCGAACACGCCGAGCGGCTCGGCGGCGATCTGCGCTACGGCACCGAGCTGCTGTCGTTCGACAGTGACCCCTCCGGCGTCACCGCGGTGGTCAAGAGCCGGGAGACCGGCGAGCACACCACCATCCGCGCGGACTACCTCGTCGCCGCGGACGGCCCCCGCAGTCCCGTGCGCGAGCAGCTCGGCATCGCCCAGAGCGGCCCCGGCGACCTGTTCAGCAACGTGAGCATCACCTTCAGGTCCCGCCGCCTGGCCGATGTCGTGGGCGACCGCCGCTTCATCGTCTGCTACCTGACGGACCCGGCGGCCGACGGGGCGCTGCTGCCCGTGGACAACCGTGAGAACTGGGTCTTCCACGCCCCCTGGCATCCCGAACACGGCGAAACCCTGGAGGAGTTCACCGACGAGCGGTGCGTCGAGCACATCCGGCGTGCGGTCGGGGTGGCCGACCTCGACGTGCAGGTCACCGGCAAGGCTCCCTGGCATGCCGCCCAGCGGGTCGCCCGCAGCTACCGGTCCGGGCGGGTCTTCCTGGCGGGCGACTCGGCCCACGAGATGTCCCCCACCGGGGCCTTCGGATCCAACACCGGCATCCAGGACGCGCACAACCTCGCGTGGAAACTCGCAGCGGTCCTCGGCGGATGGGCGGGGGAGGGGCTGCTGGACACCTACGACGCCGAGCGGCGCCCGGTGGCGGAGGCGACCAGTGCCCGTGCCGCCGAACGGTCCGTTGAGCACAGCCACCCCGGTTTCGCCCCGCCGCCCGGCATGGGCGGTGGCGGTGGGCCGCAGCGCGGCATCCTCGGCGCGGTCCTGGGCTACCGCTACCGGCAAGGCGCCGTCATCGGAACCGACCCCGAGGCTCCGGTCGTACCGGAACGCTTCGAACTGTCCGGGGAACCCGGCAGCAGGGCACCCCACTTGGCGGTACGTCACCGAGGCGAGCGGATCTCCACGCTGGATCTCTACGAACGGTCGTTCGTCCTGCTCAGCGACGCCGATCACCCAAGTGGCTGGCACGAGGCGGCCATCCGCCTCGCCGAGTCGATGCCCGTCCCCCTGACCTCGTACCGGGTGGGCAGCGCTCCCGATGCCGAGCTGACGCCCGAGGGCGAGACGGACTGGTCGGCCGCGCACGGGACGCCGCCCGGGGGCGCCGTACTCGTCCGGCCCGACGGATTCGTGGCCTGGCGGGCCGCAGCGCCGGAACCTGACGCCGAGTCGGCACTGCGCCATGCCCTGAGGACCCTGCTGGCAGCGGTCTGACCTCGCACGACAGGGCCGGCCGCCCCCATGAGCGGGGCCGGCCGGCCCTGTCGTGCCGTCGCGATTCCGCTTCCCTCGGGATCCGGGCGTGTTCACCCGAGTGATCGTCCCGAGTGGTGGGCGGCCGACGGCGCGCTGACGGTGGATCACGTCGAGGGCAGGCCACCTCAGCTGACGAACTGGCAGCTGCCCGCTCCTCGGCGGAGGGAATGTCAGATGCACTCTGCTCGCATGCTTCTTGCCACCGCGGCGGCTTCGACCGTCCTCGTTCTCGGCGCACCCGGCGCCTATGCGGCCGGGAACGACTGGGAGGACCACACCGACGCCTCGCACAGCAAGGAGCACGACAAGGACAGCGGACACGAGTCGCCGCGCGGTGGCATGCACACCGGTGGTGGCGCCCTGACCGCGGTGAACGAGGACGGTTCGGACCCCACGAAGGACTCCAGGTTCGACCCGGAGACGTACAAGGACAAGGACAAGGAGGACTCCGGCAGCGGGAGGCAGGAGGAGGACTGGAGCGGGAAGCACGACGGCGACGGGTGGAGCGGCCGCGGGGAGAAGCCCAGCGGCGGCATGCACACCGGAGGCGGCGCGCTGGCCTCCCCGGCCGTGACCACGGGCGGACTGGCCGTCCTGGCGGTCGTCGGTACGGGCCTGTACGCGGCGCGCCGTAAGAAGACCGCTGAAAGCGTGGCCTGACCCATGCCGGGTGCGATAGCCGAGCGGGCCGCCACGCGCACGTGTCGCGTGGCGGCCCGGTCGGCCCCGTGCCCGTTTCTCGTCCGAACTTCCGCCGTGCCCCGATGAGGTTGCGTCCGATGGCAGACCGTCCCTCTTCCCCCGCGGACAACCAGCCCCGCACCAAAGTGCTGGTGGTGGCTGCGGTAGCGGCCCTGGCACTGGTCATGGGCCTGTTCGCAGGCAACGACACCCCGCCCGACGCCTCCCGCGCGTCACAGGCCCCGCACACCGCCGCCGCGGCGCCGCCGGCCGGACACAGCGCGGGGAAGCGACTGCCGCGAGCGAGACCCGTGCGCCTGGTCATTCCGAAGATCTCCGTCGACGCGCCCTTCACGGACCTCTCCATCGGTCGCAACGGACAGCTCCAACCGCCCCCGGCCGACGACACCAATCTCGTCGGTTGGTATGCCGGGGGAGCCTCCCCGGGGGAGGCGGGCACGTCGATCATCGCCGGGCACGTCGACACGGCGACCTCGGCGGCCGTCTTCGCGGACCTTGGAGAGCTGGAGAAGGGGGATGCGTTCGAGGTCAGACGAGCCGACGGGCGTACCGCGTCCTTCGTGGTCGACAGCGCGGAGACCTTCGACAAGGACAACTTCCCCAGCCGACGTGTCTACGCCGACACGGCCCAGGCGCAGGTCCGGCTCATCACCTGTGCGGGTGACTACGACCACACGGTCAGGGACTACACCGACAACCTGGTGGTCTTCGCCCACCTGGCCTGAGCAGGCCTCGTCGTTGCAGCCCGAAGATCATCCACGCGGTCGCATACGAGTCGCGCGCTCGCGGGAGCGGGCTGAGGATCGAGGGGATCGAGGGGCTCGAGGCACGTCGGTGGCGTATCGACGTGATCGAGATCCATCCGGTTTTTTCCCGGCCAAGGAGATGTGCGCAGGATGACCACCACGTCCGATCGTGTTTCGGAATCTCTCATGCGAGAGGCGTCGCAAGGCGTCGCTCAGTCCGTCTTCGACGGTTCCCGGCTGCGGGTCGTCCTGCTCGTGGACGTCTACGACGGCGCCCAGCAGCAGTTCCTGGAGGCGTACGAGCAGCTGTGCAACCAGGTCGCGTCCGTCCCCGGACATGTCAGCGACCAGCTGTGCCAGTCCATCGAAAACCCCTCGCAGTGGCTCATCACGAGCGAGTGGGAGAGCGCCCCTCCCTTCCTCACCTGGGTGAACAGCGAGGACCACGTACGGATGGTGCAGCCGTTGCACAGCTGCGTCCGGGACACCCGCTCCCTCCGCTTCCACATCGTCCGCGAGACCGGCGGCCCGGCGGCGGGCAGCGAACCGGGCACCCGTCGGCTCCAGGCGTCGCCCCGGATGGGGGACGGGCTGGTCCGGCACGCGCTCACCTTCACGGTCAAGCCGGGCAGCGAGAAGGCCGTGGCCGAGATCCTGGCCGGGTACGCCTCGCCGGAGTCGCGGGTCGACGACACCACCCAGCTCTGCCGCACCTCTCTGTTCATGCACGGCAACCGGGTGGTCCGGGCCATCGAGGTGCGGGGCGACCTGCTCGCCGCGCTGCGCCATGTCGCCAAGCAGCCCGAGGTACGCGCCGTCGAGGAAGCCATCAACCCCTATCTGGAGCAGGACAGGGACCTCGACGACCCCGAGGCCGCCCGCCTGTTCTTCACCCGCGCGGCGCTGCCCGCCGTCCACCATGTGACGTCGGGCCAGGACAGCGCGGACGCCGTGCGGCAGGCGCTCTACTACCCGGCCCGTGCGGGGTGCGGTATGCGCCTGGCCGAGCTGCTCGCCCGTCAGGACGTGGCAGCGCTGGACGATCCGCGGACGCCGCTGTTGCGCAGCACGATCTTCCAGCGCGACGAGGTCGTGGTGCGGCTCATGGAGGTGCGCGGCGGCCTCGACAACGTTGCCTTGCCCGGTCTCCCGGACCCCGGCCAGGCGACCGAGCTCATGGAACTCCTGGACGTGGAAGCCCTCGCAGGGGACGGCCCGACGTTGGTGGACGGCCTCCCCGTCGGCCACCTCACGGTCCCCCGCATGGCCCTCGTCACCGATCGCCGGGCGCCCGACGCCTGATCCGCCCCGCCGGCATCCGGGCCGTGAAGGCCCCGTGTCATGCCGACGTCACACATGTTCGGAGGAACGTCGTGAACAAACGTCCTGGGATCGTTGATCTGAGCGATGTCGAGCCCAACACCCGGCGCGGCGGTGACCTGCGCGCCCTGCTCACCCCCGCCACCGTCGGCTCCACCAGCGGTTTCATGGGCGTGGCCATCGTGCAGCCCGGCGACCGCATTGCCGAGCACTACCACCCGTACTCCGAGGAGTTCATCTACGTCCTCTGCGGGCAGCTGGAGGTGGACCTGGACGGTGAGCCCCACGCGCTGCAACCCGAGCAGGGGCTCCTGATCCCCGCTCACATGCGCCACCGCTTCCGCAACGTCGGCAAGGTGCAGGCCCGCATGGTCTTCCACCTCGGCCCGCTCGCCCCGAGCCCGCCGCTCGGCCACGTCGACACCGAGGACGCGGACGGAGTGCCGATCGCGGCGGACGCGACCCACTCGGGCGTGGGTCGGGTGGCCGGGCTGCCTCAGGTCCGTTCATGACCAGGCGCGTGGCCGTCACTGGCATGGGCATCGTCGCCCCCGGCGGCATCGGAACACCGGCGTTCTGGGACCTGCTGTCCCACGGGCGCACGGCGACCCGGGGCATCACCTTCTTCGACCCCGCCGGGCTGCGCTCGCGGATCGCCGCCGAGTGCGACTTCGACCCGGCGGCCCACGGGCTGGACGCGGAACAGATCGCACGGTGCGACCGCTACATCCAATTCGCCCTGGCGGCCGGGGAGGAGGCGGTACGGGACTCCGGCCTCGACCTCGCCGCGGAGAACCCGTGGCGTGTGGCGGTCTCCCTGGGCACCGCGGTCGGCGGGACCACCCGGCTGGAGCACGACTACGTGCTGGTCAGCGAGCGCGGCAGCCGCTGGGACGTGGACCACCGGCAGGCCGAACCGCATCTGCACCGGGCGTTCTCGCCGAGCACCCTCGCCTCGACGGTGGCGGAGCGGTTCGAGGCCCGCGGCCCGGTACAGACGGTCTCCACCGGCTGCACCTCGGGCCTGGACGCGGTCGGATACGCCTTCCACACGATCGAGGAGGGCCGGGCCGACATCTGCATAACCGGCGCGTCGGACTCCCCGATCTCACCGATCACCATGGCCTGCTTCGACGCGATCAAGGCGACCTCCCCGAACAACGACGACCCCGCCCACGCCTCGCGCCCCTTCGACGCGGACCGCAACGGCTTCGTCATGGGGGAGGGCGGCGCGGTCCTCGTCCTGGAGGAACTGGAACACGCGCGGGCCCGCGGCGCACACGTGTACTGCGAGATCGGCGGCTACGCCACGTTCGGCAACGCCTACCACATGACCGGTCTGACCGGCGAGGGCCTGGAGATGGCCCGCGCCATCGAACACGCCCTGGACCAGGCCCGATTGGACGGTACGGCGATCGACTACGTCAACGCGCACGGCTCGGGCACCCTCCAGAACGACCGGCACGAGACGGCCGCGGTCAAACGGGCCCTGGGCGCGCACGCCTACGACACACCCATGAGCTCCATCAAGTCCATGGTGGGCCACTCCCTCGGAGCCATCGGGGCGATCGAGCTCGTCGCGTGCGCGCTGTCCCTCAAGCACCAGGTCGTCCCACCCACCGCGAACTACGAGACGCCCGACCCCGAGTGCGATCTGGACTACGTCCCGCGCACCGCCCGCGAGCGCAGGCTGAACAGCGTGCTGTCCGTGGGCAGCGGATTCGGTGGCTTCCAGTCCGCGGTGGTCATGACTCTGCCGAGGGAGAAGACACGATGAGCGGACATCCCCGGCGCGCGGCCGTCACCGGGATCGGGCTGGTCGCGCCCAACGGGACCAGCACCGAGACCTTCTGGAAGGCGACCAAGGAAGGCATCAGCGTCCTGGACCGGATCACCCGCGAGGGCTGCGGGCACCTGCCGCTGCGGGTGGCCGGCGAGGTCCGGGACTTCGACCCGCCGTCGGTGGTCGAGGAGCGCTACCTCGTCCAGACCGACCGGTTCACCCACTTCGCGATGGCCGCGGCCGACCAGGCGCTCGACGACGCCGGCCTCGCCCGGAGCACCACCGACGCCGCGCCGTACTCCGTGGGCGTGGTGACCGCGGCGGGCTCGGGCGGCGGCGAGTTCGGGCAACGGGAACTCCAGCGGCTGTGGGACAAGGGCAGCCGCTTCGTCGGGCCGTACCAGTCCATCGCCTGGTTCTACGCCGCGAGCACCGGTCAGATCTCGATCCGCCGCGGCTTCAAGGGCCCCTGCGGGGTGGTCGCTGCCGACGAGGCCGGTGGCCTCGACGCTCTGGCGCAGGCGGCACGGGCCGTGCAACGCGGCACCGACGTGATCGTCGCCGGCGCGACCGAGGCGCCGCTGGCCCCGTACTCGATGGTCTGCCAGCTCGGCTACGAGGAGCTGAGCACGGTCGACGAACCCGAGCGCGCCTACCGCCCCTTCACCTCCGCGGCCTGCGGATTCGTGCCCGCCGAGGGCGGCGCCATGCTCGTCGTGGAGAGCGAGGACTCCGCCCGCCGACGGGGCGCCCCCGTGCGCGCCACCCTGGCCGGCCACGCGGCCACGTTCACGGGCGCCTCCCGCTGGGAGCAGTCCCGCCAGGGGCTGGCCCAAGCCGTCCTGGGCGCCCTGGACGAAGCCGGCTGCGCGCCCGAGGAGATCGACGTGGTCTTCGCCGACGCCCTCGGCGTACCGGAGGCGGACCGGGCCGAGGCGCTGGCGATCGTGGACGCCCTGGGCGCGCACGGCCGACGTGTCCCCGTCACCGCACCGAAGACCGGCACCGGCCGGAGCTACTCGGCGGCGCCCGTCCTGGACGTCGCCGCCGCGGTGCTCACACTCGAGCACGGTCTGATCCCGCCCACCCCCAACGTCTTCGACACCTGCCACGACCTCGACCTCGTGACCTCCCGCGCCCGTGCCACCGAACTGCGCACGGCGCTGGTCCTCAGCAGAGGACTCATGGGGTCGAACTCGGCGCTCGTGCTCCGGCGCGGCGCCGGCGACGCCTGGTGACAGGGCATCGCCCGCACTGATCACACCACACCCGACACAGCAGGGAGACCCACCGCATGAGCGACCGAATCACCGTGGAAGAGCTCGCCGAGCTCATGAAGAAGTCCGCCGGAGTGACCGTCCCGCCGGAGGACCTCCGCAAGCGCTACGACGCCGGCTTCGACGCCTTCGGCATCGACTCGCTCGCGCTGCTCGGCATCGTGGGGGAGCTGGAGAACCGGTACAGCACGCCCATGCCTCCCGACGCGGAGAAGAGCAAGAGCCCCCAGCAGTTCCTGGAACTGGTCAACAGCGCGCTGCTGGCGGGAGCCTGAGATGGCCGGGCACACGCAGAACGAGATCACCATCGCCGCGCCGCTCGACCTGGTCTGGGACATGACCAACGACGTCGCGAACTGGCCGCAGCTGTTCAGCGAGTACGCCTCCGCCGAGATCCTCTCCCAGGAGGGGAACCGGACCACCTTCCGGCTGACCATGCACCCCGACGACAACGGCAAGGTGTGGAGCTGGGTGTCGGAACGCGAGCCGGACCGCGACTCCCTCAGCGTGCGGGCCCGCCGGGTCGAGACCGGACCCTTCGCCTACATGAACATCGTGTGGCGGTACGAGGAGGTGCCCGAGGGCGTCCGGATGGTATGGACCCAGGACTTCGCGATGAGGCCGGACGCGCCGGTCGACGACGCCTGGATGACGGACAACATCAACCGCAACTCCAAGGTGCAGTTGGCGCTCATCCGGGACCGGATCGAGCAGGCCGCCCGGGAACGCCGGCCCGCGCCGGTGCTGTCCGACTGAGGCGCGAGGAAGGACAGGATCATGCACCAGTCCCTGATCGTCGCCCGTATGGCGCCGGAGTCGGCCCTCGACATCGCCAAGCTGTTCGAGGAGTCTGACCGGGGGGAGCTTCCGCACCTCGTCGGAGTCGCCCGCCGCAGCCTCTTCCAGTTCGGCGACGTCTACATGCACCTCATCGAGTCGGAGCAGGATCCCGGGCCCGCCATCGCCAAGGCGGCGGGACACCCGGAGTTCCGGGACATCAGCGAACGGCTGTCGGCGTACGTCACCGCGTACGATCCGGCGACCTGGCGCTCACCGAAGGACGCGATGGCGCGCTGCTTCTACCGCTGGGAGCGGGACGCCTCCTCCTGAAGCCCTGGTGTGAACCGCCGGTGGCCAGGCACGTCACGCGTGCCTGGCCACCGGCGGTTCGGAGGGCATCACCCGGGGATGGTGCAGTCGAACGCGTGCAGATAGGGGTTGACCGGGCTGACGTCGTCGATGACCAGGCCCGCCTCCGTCAGTCTGCTGGTCATGCTGGCGGTCGTGTGCTTGGCGCCGCCGACGTTCAGGAGCAGCAGCAGATCCATCGCGGTGCTGAAGCGCATCGAGGGGGAGTCGTCGACGAGGTTCTCGATGACCACGACCCGCGCTCCGGGACCGCCCGCCTGGATGACGTTGCGCAGCGTGCGGGTCGTGCTGTCGTCGTCCCACTCCAGGATGTTCTTGATGACGTACACATCGGCCCGGACCGGGACGGCCGTACGGCAGTCACCGGGCACGAGGCTCATCCGGTCCGCGAGCGCGCCTCCCTCCCGCAACCGTGGATCGGCGTTCGCCACCACCCGCGGCAGGTCGAGCAGAGTGCCGTGCAGCGACGGGTACTTCTCCAGCAGGCTCGCCACCACATGCCCCTGGCCGCCCCCGATGTCGGCGACCGAGGTGGCCCCCGACAGGTCGAGGAAGTCCGCCACGTCCCGCGCGGACTGCACGCTGGACGTCGTCATGGCACGGTTGAAGACGTCGGCCGACTCCGGCGCGTCTTCGTTGAGGTAGGGGAAGAACTCCTTGCCGTACAGGTCCTGTACGACGTCGCGGCCGGAGCGGACCGCTTCGTCCAGCAGCGGCCACGCGTCCCAGGTCCACGGCTCGGTGCACCACAGCGTGATGTCGCGCAGGCTGTGCGGGTCGTCCGCGCGCAGCAGTCGGGACATGTCGGTGTGGGTGAAGGTCCCGTCCGGCCGCTCGGCGAAGACGCCGTAGCAGGACAGGGCCCGCAACAGCCGTCGTAGCGGCTTCGGTTCGGTCTTCACCACGGCCGCGAGGTCCTCCGCGGTCTGCGGGACGTCACCGAGGGCGTCGGCGACCTTCAGGCGCGTGGCCGCGCGGAGGGCGGCAGCGCATGCCGCTCCGAAGACGAGCTCCCTGAGCCGCATGGGCGGCGCCGGGGTGCCCGGTGCGGCCGGTGGCGTTTCGGTGGTCGGTGCGGTGGTGGTCACGGGCCGCCCTCTTTCTCGCAGTTCATGAGCCTTCCCGGGGACGTCAGCACAGTCCTGCGGGCTGGGACGCCCGGCAGGAGTTGCCGTGGAAGGTGTTGTCCTTGCCGGTGTCCGTGTTGACGAGATCCGCCGGGGCGTTGTCCTTCAGCTGGTTGCCGGTGATCCGGTTCCGCTGGTTGGTGGTGCCCACGAAGCTCTTGATCAGGACGATGCCGCCCGACATCGAGGAGCGGCCGACGTTGTTCGTGACGTGGTTCTTCGTCACCAGGGAGTCCTCGACGCCGGTCAGCACGATGCCGGAACCCTGGAGCGCGTCGAGCCGCGCGGTCTTCGGGCAGGACTTGTTGTTCCGTTCGACGCGGTTGTCGCGCACGGTCAGCGCACCGGCTCTCGGTTTGTTCTCGTCGCCCACGACGAAGACGCCCGCGCAGTTGCCGGTGACGCGGTTGTGCGCGACGGTCAGGTTGCGCAGGCGCCGGACGGTGAGACCGATCCGGTTGCCCTTGAGCAGGTTGCCCTCGACGACCGTCCCTCGGGTGTCCTCGGCGCCCTCCTCCGATCTGACCGTGTTCGCGAGGAACAGGCCGGCGTCGCCGTTGTCCCGGGCGGTGTTCTTGCGCAACACGCTGCGGACCGCGTGCTCCTGCGCGATCCCCCACACCCCGTTCTTGACCGCGGTCACGTTCCGCACGGTCAGCTTGTCGGTCCCCACCGCGAACACCCCGGCCTTCGCGAAGCCGCGCACGGTCAGAGAGGCGATGGTGACGTCCTTGAGGTTCTTGTCCTTCTTGCCGACCACGCAGATGCCGTTGCCGTTCTCGCCACAGCTCTCGGCGGCCTTCGTCCTGGCCGGCTCGAGGACGGTCTCGTGGCCCATGCCGCGCAGCGTGAGGCCAGGTGTGGACACCTTGACGCTCTGGCGGTAGGTGCCAGGGGTCAGCAGAACGGTGTCGCCCGGCTGTGCGGCGTCCACCACCTTCTGGATCGAATCCCCCGGGAAGACCACATGGATCATGTGGTCCGCGGCGACCGACGGGCCGGCGCCGAGCCCCACCCCGGCGAGGGCTGTGGCGCATGCCAGGTAGGCTACATGAGTTTTCATCATATTCAGCACGTTATGACCAGAAGATCGGTGAAAGGTCCGGATAGACCATCCGGCGGCGTGTCACGGTGTGCCGTTGCCGTTGCCGTTGCCGTTGCCGTTGCCGATGACGCTGGTGGCGCGGTCCCGGTGAGCGGGGACCGGGGCCCGACGATCCGTCAGGCCCCGGCTCGCGGAACAGGGAGGTCAGGTGGCGGGGACGTTGTCCTGGAACGTGGTGCCCGCGCTGCGGTACGCCGCCACCTTGGCGGCGACCTGGGCCGGTGTGAGGACCTGGTCCTTGACGTGCAGTACGTAGTCGACCTGCTGGTCGTAGGCCCGTGGCGTGCTGCTGCTCAGCCCGCCGAAGTCGATCAGCCACTGGTTGAAGTTGATGGACATGGGCCGTTCCGGCAGGTACGCGGCGTCATGGGTGCCGAAGAGCTGGCCGTCGACGTAGTACTTGATGCTGCTGTTGTCGATGGTCACCACCAGGTCGTGCCAGCCGGCGTAGCTCTGCCGGCTCTCGCTGTGCTGGTTGACCGCCACCCAGGGCTCGGCCTGGTAGGTCTCCCAGGACGTGGTGTAGAGGATGTTGGACGGCTCGCCCCAGCCACCGTTGGGCAGGTACTCGAAGTCGTACTCGGCGTAGTCGTCCGCCAGGGGCGCCTTGAGGTCGTTGATGGTGAAGAAGGTCTGGACGACGTGGTCGCCGTCCGGCCCGGACCTGGGTGCGTCGCTGAACTTGACGCGGGCCGCGTAGGTTCCGTTCTTGAACTTCATCGACTTGGTGAGGATCTCGGTCTGCTCGGTGCTCGCCCCGGTGCCGGCGGTCGAGGTCTCCAGGTTCATGATGGAGTTGCCGGCGACGGTGGAGAAGGTGACGTTCTCGGGGGCCCAGGTGGCGCCGGGGACGCCGGGGCCACCGGAGTTGGAGCGCACGTTCCAGCCGTTCGCCGAGATCTTCGGGTCGGTGTGGCCGGCGTAGTTGAAGTCGTCGAACAGGGTGGCGCCGCCGGTCGGAGGGTCGGTGGGCGGATCGGTGGGCGGGTTCGTCGGGTCGTTGCCGGCGGGGGCCTGGCCCCACAGGGTGGTGCCGGCGAGTTGGGCTGTGACCTTGGACCAGTTGGCGTACGAGGTCTGGGAGGCGCCGAAGGAGTAGTCGTCGCTCTGGTTCAGCGGCGCCCACGTCGACTGGTAGAAGCGCAGTTGCATGTCGCCGGTGTCGGCGCCGGGCGCGAGGGAGCCGGCCCCGGAGGTGAAGCCGATCTCCAGGTAACGGTCCGCCGTGGCAGTGGGGTTGGTGAGTGTGCCGAAGGTGCCGGTGATGTTGGCACAGCCCTTGACGGCCCAGGAACAGGCGAAGCGGTAGGTGGCGTTCGCGGAGTCCGCCTTGAAGTAGTAGCGGATCTTGACGTTGTGCAGGGAGACGCTGGTGGTGCCGGTGTTCTTCACCTTGAACCAGGGTTCCGCCTGATCGGCGCTGGCCCCGGAGGCGCTGGTCCGGTACTGGACGCTCAGGCCGTCGGTGGCCGCGTTCGCGGTGGCCGGGAGTGCGGTGAGTGCGGCGGCGCCCATGCCGACCGCGACGGCGACGGCTGCGGTGGCGCGCAGTCGGCTCGTGGTGGATCTCATGGTTGTTCCCTCCAGAAAGGTGGGGGTGTTTCCCGGAATGGGACAGGGGGTGCGTCAGGGACGGTGCGGGGTGCCGAGCGGGCGTTCGGCGGGGGCGCGCAGGCATGGGTAGGTCGTCCGCCGGGACGGGGACGTGGGCGTGGACGGCGCGCGGATCCACCACGGCTCCAGCAGGTCGACGTAGCGGCGCGGCGTCAGTCCGGTGGCAAGGGCGAGGAGGGAGCGCAGCAGGTCGGCGGCCGGTTCGGTGCCTGTGCCCAGGTGGACGGAGGTGTGGTGATCGAGCGTGAAGTGACCGGGCGGGAAGGCAACTTCGGGGGGACGGGGGACGAGAGCGGGCATGCGTCGCTCCAAGGCGGGTGGCTGGGCGGGCGGTTCAGTCCTTGACTGCGCCTGCCCGTGAGCCGGAGGGAGGTGGTGCTGGAGCGGTGCTCAGGCGGGCGAACGCCGTGTGCGGGGGGACATCAACTGACCACCTGGCCAGTGGAGGCCACTGGTCAGTTCACCTGTTGAGCTGAGGACGAAGGTGGCATAGACCAATTGAGGCGTCAACCCCCTTTGCACACAAGGGTTTTGCTGCGCTGGGCTGCGACACAGCCGACGACTTCCTGATGGTCTGCGGCTAAACTTCGGTCGCTGACAGGGGGGAAGCCACTGGTTCACCACTGGTCAACTGGTCAGCTGGGCAACTGGGTTCAGGGCGAGGGGGAACGCATGAAGGCCGACGCACCGGGCGCGGTGCTCAAACGCGAGCGGGTCCGCGACTTCCTCCTCGACCTCGTGGAGTCCCACCGGCCCGGAGACGCCATCCCCTCCGAACGAGTCCTCTGCGCCCAGCTGGGAGTGTCCCGCCCGACCTTGCGCGCGGCGGTGGACGAGCTCGTCGCCGCGGGTCTGCTGGTACGCGAACACGGTCGGGGCATGTTCGTGGCACCCGAGAAGATCACTCAGGAACTCGTTTCCGCCGAGCATTCCATGACCGTGCCGCAGGCCGCGGGCGCCTGGTCGAGCCGCCTGCTGGAGTTCACCACCCTTTCCGCCGGCGCGCGCGTGGGCCGAAAGCTGCGTATCTCACCCTCTGCCGAGATCGTGTACGTCGCGCGGCTGCGCCTGGTCGACGGCGCCCCGATGGCCATCGAGCACCTGCACCTCAAGGCCGAGTTGGTGCCCACCTTGTCCGCGGAGGAACTGGAGGCCGGCGACTTCTACGAGCACCTGCGCCGCCAGCACGGCGTGCACGTCCGGGAGGCCGTCCAGGCGATCGAGCCGACCGTCGTGACCCGCGCCGAAGCGGCACTGCTCGACGTGCCCGAGCTGTCCCCGGCGCTGCTCTTCGAGCGGCTCACCTCCGACGCCAAAGGGCAACCCGTCGAGTACGTCCACTCCATCTACCGCGGAGACCGCTACCGGATCGTCTCCCGGCTCACCCTCGGCCCCACTGCCACGGCACCCTCCGACCGGCTCGGCCACCACCCGGGCATCCCCCCTGGCGACTTCGCCCACCGGGACGCGATCGCGTCCTCGACACGGGGGGACATCCAGTCGGGAGCCTGAGCGGGAAACGGTGGTACGGCATCGGCGCTCACGTCGTGGCCCGGTGCGCGCGGGGCCGGGAGCTTCGGGGCGGGCTGCACACCGGGGCGGAGATGATCACGGCGGCCGGGACGGGGAGGCCCTGCGGAGGCTGCTCGCCGCGGTGGAGGCCCTGAGGGGGCTCCTCGCCCCAGTGGAGGCCCTCGGGAGGCTCCTCGCGCCCGGTGCGTAGACGCGTCCCCGTGCCGCGATCAAGAG
Source organism: Streptomyces sp. NPDC020489 (assembly GCF_044386545.1). Taxonomy (NCBI): domain Bacteria; kingdom Bacillati; phylum Actinomycetota; class Actinomycetes; order Kitasatosporales; family Streptomycetaceae; genus Streptomyces; species Streptomyces sp. NPDC020489. Next base: position 251,754 of record NZ_JBIRUZ010000005.1, on the reverse strand, counting down.
ACATCGGGCAGGTCGGCATGCTCTGGGGGTGATGGGGTAGACGAGCTGAGTTGGCCGGGGAGGGACACGTGATCTGGGGAGGTCGTCGTGTTCTTTCCCGGCCCCTGGCCCTCACGGGTGCAGAACTCGCCGTCGCGCAACCCTGGTGATCCGCCGGACTGTGCCTGTCGAGCCCGACGGGTGTCGGGCCCCTGCTCCTGGTGATGACGATGGAGTGGGAGAAATTTGATGAGTACGGATGTCCGGCGCAGGAACAACGTCACGGTCAGCGGCCGGGCGGACGGGGCGGTGCTGCTGCTGGCCCACGGCTTCGGCTGTGACCAGAACATGTGGCGTCTGCTGGCTCCCGCGCTGGAGAAGGACTTCCGGCTGGTGGCCTTCGACTACGTCGGCTCGGGCCAGGCGGACCCCTCGGCCTGGGACGAGCAGCGCTACAGCTCCCTGGAGGGCTACGCCCTCGATGCGCTGGAGGTGTGCGAGCAGCTGGACCTGCGGGACGTGACGTTCGTGGGGCATTCGGTGAGCGCGATGGTGGGGGTGATCGCGGCGGCGAAGGCGCCGGAGCGCATCTCCCGCCTGGTGATGGTGGCCCCCTCGCCCTGCTACATCGACGACGAGGAGTACCGGGGCGGGTTCAGCGCCGAGGACATCGACGAGCTGCTGGAGTCCTTGGAGTCGAACTATCTGGGCTGGTCGGCGGCGATGGCCCCGGTCATCATGGGCAATGCGGACAGGCCGGAACTCGGGGAGGAGCTGACCACCTCTTTCTGCGCGACCGACCCGGACATGGCCCGCGTCTTCGCCCGCACGACGTTCCTGTCCGACAGCCGTAAGGACCTCACGACGGTCACCGTGCCGACGCTGGTTCTGGAGTGCCGACAGGACGTGATCGCGCCCCGCGAGGTCGGCGCCTACGTCCACGACGCGATCCCCGGCAGCCGCCTGGTCACGTTGGAGGCGACGGGGCACTGCCCGCAGCTGAGCGCTCCGCAGGCCACCGCGGAGTCGATCATCGACTTCATGGGAGCGGTGCGGTGATGTGCCGCACCGGCCAAGGGCCCGGTCCGGACGAGGAGCAGGACGTGGACGCCACGAACGCGGCATTCACCTCGCTGCTGGAGGACAGCGCCGAAGAACTGTACGAGCAAGCCCCCTGCGGGTACCTGTCGACGCTGATGGACGGCACCATCGCGAAGATCAACGCCACGTTGCTGGAGTGGCTGGGCCTGGACCGGGCCGAGGTGGTGGGCCGGATGCGGTTCACCGACCTGCTCACCGTGGGCGGAAAGCTGTACCACGAGACCCACTTCGCGCCGCTGTTGCAGATGAAGGGCGAGATCAGCGGCATCGCCATGGACATCAAGGCCTCCGGCGTCCGGATGCCGGTTCTCGTCAGCTCGAAGGTGAAGAGCAGCGAGGACGGCGACCCCCTGCTGATCCGCACGACCGTCTTCGACGCCCGCGACCGCCGCGCTTATGAGGCCGAGCTGCTGCGCGGACGCCGCGCGGCCGAGGAAGCACGGCGGCGGTCCGAGGCCGACCGTCAGCGGCTCCAGGAAGCTCTCGCCGTCCTCCAGCAGAGTCTGCTGCCCGCCGAGCTGCCGGCGGTTCCGGGCCTGGAGGCGGGCTCCTACTACCACACGGCCTCTCCCGATCTGCTGGGCGGAGACTTCTACGACCTGTTCCCCCTGGACACCGGTCGCTGGGCCTTCTTCCTCGGTGACGTATGCGGAAAAGGCCCCCAGGCCGCGGCAATGACCTCGCTGACCCGCTACACCCTGCGGGCTGCCGCCCTGCACGACGCCGACCCCGTCGCCGTGCTCACCACTTTGAACACCGTGCTGCACGAACGGTACGCGAGCGGCGACACCCGCTACTGCACGACCATATTCGGCGTCCTCGAACCCGACGACGGCCATGTCAGCGTGCGCCTGGCCTCCGGCGGACACCCCTCGGCACTGATCCAGCGCGCCGACGGCAGCGCCGACTACCTCCCCACCCCCGGTGGGCTGCTCATCGGCGTCCTGCCCGAAGCCCCCTTCACCGCGGCCCGCACCACCCTGCAGCCCGGCGACACCCTCCTGCTGTACACCGACGGCCTGACCGAGGCCCGCACCGGACCCGGCCGAGAGCTCTACGGTGAGGACGCCCTGCGCGCCTTCACCGCCGCCCAGCCACCGGCGGGCGCGAAGGCATTGATCACCGCCCTCGCCGGACTGGTGGCCTCCTTCGACGACGGGCTCGACGACGACACCGCGCTGCTCGCCGTCAGCGTGCCCGCATCCGTTCCCACCACCGCGAGCGAAGACCTGACATGACTCCACTGACGATCACCGTCCGAGACGCCGCGACCGGTCCCGTCCTGGAGATCGCCGGCGACCTTGACCACGCGACGGCGCCCGAACTGCGCCGGGTCATGGCAGGCCTCACCCTGACCACCGGGCAGCTGCTGGTGATGGATCTGGCGGGCCTGACCTTCTGCGACTCCAGCGGGATCAGCACGCTGCTCATGGCCAGAAACCAGGCCATCGAAGAGAACGGCGACATAGCGCTGGCCGCGGTCCCCGCCAACACCGCCCGCATCCTGCGCATCGTCGGCCTGAACCAGGTCTTCACCATCCACCCGGACGTCTCCGCGGCCACCACCCGCTGACGAGGCGTACGCCCTCCCGTTCCCGGGGGTCGGCCCCATGTCTGCGTGAGGCACGCCTGTAGGTTCCTGGTCGGTGGCTGAGGACGTAGACCTCACCGGAGTGACCAGGGGGAGCCCGCAGCATGCCCGGCACCACGGAGGCCCTTGGCGGGGCCGCGGCTGACGATGCGGCACGCAGCGTCACGCGCCCGTTCTATGTATACGCCGTGCTCGCCAATGCGCTGTTCCAGCGTGGCGTATTCGTCCTCTTCCTCTACCAGCGCGGCTTCTCCGCCGGGCAGGTGGCCCTCCTGCAAACCTTGATCTACCTGGTCAGCGGCGTTGCGGAGTTCCCGACAGGAGTCATCGCCGACCGCATCGGCAGACGTGCCGGCATCGTGATCGGCCAGGTGCTGACAGCCGGCTGCCTGCTCGGCCAGATGACCTCTTCCCACTACTGGGTGTTCCTGACCCTGTTCATCGGCCAGGGCGTGGGCATGGCATGCGTGTCCGGGTCGGACACCGCCCTGCTGTACGACCTGCTCGTGCGTCGTGGCGCCACGGCCGGCTACGTCAAGGTCAGATCCCGCTTCACCATGCTCGGGACGCTCACCTCGGGAGTGGCCATCGCCCTCGGCGGCCAACTGCAGCAGTTCTCCTGGGGGGTCGTCTACGTCGGTTCGGCGGCGTGCCTCGTCCTGGCCGTGGTGGTGCTGATGGCCGGGGTGCCCGAGATCCGTGGTGCGGACGCGGTGGACGAGCAGGGGGGAGCAGCGACGGACCACGGCGACGCCACAGCATGGCGGGCGATGCTGCGGATCGCCACGCCGACACTGATGACCCTCGTCGTGGTGTCCGGGCTGATGCATGCGACCTTGACGCCGTACATCATCTTCACGCAGAAGACCCTCTCGGATCAGGGAGCCGGCACCGCGTTGGTCAGCGTGGTCATATCGGCGGGATTCTTCGTCGGCGGACTGACTCCATTGCTGTCGGACCGCGCGGACCGGCGCCTCGGCTACCGGGTCATCGTCCCGGCGTCTCTCCTGACGCTCGCCGTGGCCCTCGGCTTGACCGGCCTCGGTCTTGTCTGGGTCACCATCGCCGCGTTCCTGGTCCTGGTCGGGATTCCCGAGATCACCGCCGTGCTCGTGGACAACGTCTTCAACGAGGCCGTGCCGTCGCGTCACCGGGCGAGCCTGCTGTCGATGATCACATTCGTGGAATCGGCGCTCATCGGCATCGGCTATCTCGTCCTCGGCGCGCTCATGGACGGGATGGGCTCCAGCGTGGGCATGGCGACCTACGCCGCGGTTCCCCTGCTGGCATGTCTTCTGTGGCTCCCGGTGCTCTTGCGAGGGGCACGCGTGGCCACCGAGACCAAGAAGCCCGCCGAGCAGAAGGCATCCTGAGGCCGACCTTCTGGCGGCGCGTGCTGCCCGATGGCAGAGGCGCCGCTCGATGACATGTCGCTCCTGGTCGGCGACGGAGCCGGCATCGCGGCGATCAGGGCCGCGTATCCGTCGGCCACGACCTACCTGCGACGCCGAAGCAACCAGCCGACGATCAGCACCACCATTAGCGACAGCGTGAACGCCCATACGGTTGTCGCGGTGTCATAGGACCGGTACACCATGGCCAGCATGCAGTCCCGCATACCCGCTCTGGGGTCCGACAGCCCTGCGGAGATCGACTGGCTGGTCCCCAGCGCGGCCGGGACCGTGGAGGGCAAGGCCTTGCGGGCGGTGGGTCAGATGGTGTTCCAGGCGCGCAGTTGGCGGCCGACGAGACCTACTCCCGTCGTGCCGGACGCCGCATCACGCACCAGGGCTACCGCTTCCTTGGGTGCGTAGTCCAGCCGGTGCCCGTTGAGTGCCAGGTAGGCCTCGGTCGCGTGCCAGGCGAAGGCTTCGTTGCTGTGTTCCAGGCAGGGCAGGCGTACCAGGGTCTGGAGCAGTGCTGCGGCTCTGAGGTGGAGGGAGCCGTACACGTCGTGCTTCAGGGCGCGTGCGTTGGCCCGGGCGGCGGCCGCGTACAGCGGGCCGTAGTCGTCGACCTGCGGATCACCCGGCAGCAGCTCGGCGGCGTGGAGCAGGAAGGCCACATCGAGCGGGTGCGACGGTCCGTGCTGGGTCATGCGGCGTGACCCCGGCCCGGCGTGTGGCCGTCGAGCTCATGGCGGGCCTGAAGTTCCGCGGCGCGTTGCTGGGCACCGCGGTCGACCGTGCTGGCCTCGTCGGCGAATGCGGCTTGGCTGTGGGCCATCGAGGCGCGGAAAGCGTCGAGGAAGGCGTTTTCCACGGCGGTGGCACGGTCGTAGGCGGCGGACAGGATGTATTCCTGCGGGCCCGCCGCGCGAGGGTGCTGTCCGATGCGAAATACTCTCCGGATGAGTTCACGCACCTCCCCGATCAGTCAGCCGGTCACGGTACGGAGGGCTGTCGCGCGGGATGCCAAACGGCTCACACGGCTCGTGCGTGGTTCAAGCGCCTACGAGGGCAAGTACGCACCCGCGGTCGCCGGCTACCGGGTCGGCGCTGATTACATCGAGGCCCATCGCACCTTCGTTGCCGTCGGTGCCGAGGAGGACCAAGGCAGGGTCCTCGGGTTCTACTCTCTCGTCCTCGCTCCTGCGGAGCTTGACCTGCTGTTCGTCGCGGACGACGCGCAAGGCCGGGGTATCGGACGGTTGCTCGTCGCGCACATGCGGTCCGAAGCCCGCGCCGCCGGGATCGACCGTCTCAGAGTCGTGTCGCACGTTCCGGCTGAGGGCTTCTACCACCGCGTCGGTGCGGTACGGACCGGGACCGTGTTCGCGAACCCACCGGCCGTGCCGTGGGACCGCCCTGAATTCGAGTTCCGCTTTCCTGAGAATTGACGCGTGTGTTAAGGGAGGGCGCGGCGAATGCGCAACGGGCCGTGTGCCTCGCTCTCCTCGACGGGTCGCCCGCCCTGGGTCACCTCGACCTCACCGGCCGCTGCCAGGCGCCAGGCCGCCTGCCGCGCCGGTTCCATCAGCGACCGCCAACCGTCGTCGTCCCCCTCGTACACCTCGCGCGCGGCCTCGGACGGGCAGATCGAGGCGGTTGCGGCACGGCGCTCCAGCAGGCCCCGGATGGCCTGCTCCAACTGTCTGTCCAGCTTGTTCGCGCTGCGTGTCACGCCATCCAGTGTGGCACCGCTCCGGAGGGGGCGGGCCGGGGTGCGTGGGGGAGGGGCAGCACCTGGTCGTGGCAAGCGCTCCCCGTCACCCCTGCGGACCCTGGTACGGCAGCTTCTCCGCCAGCCCGAGTCCACTGAGCCGGAGGGCGTTCCTCATCTCGCTGAACCTCTCGGTCGTCGCCGGGGTCCACTCCTTCGTCTGCTCACCGAGGCGGAGGGCGTTCTCCATCTCGCTGAGCTTCGCGGAGGACAGAACGCCCGCTCGCTCGATCAGGTCCTCCCGGGACACCGTGGTCAGCCACGTGCAGGGGGTGAAGCCCGGACGCGGGAGTGCGAACCGCAGCACCCCTTCGAAGGGCAGCCCTTCCTCGGCGCCTACCGCCACTTCGACGCCCAGGCCGGTGATGTCGACACCCGCTGGAGGTACGACCTGCATGACCCGGATCCCGGACGCGTCGTCTCCCGACAGCAGTACGACCGGCCGCCGCTCATCGAACTCCACCCACCAGACTTCGCCACGGCGCACATGTCCTCCTGACGCGTTGCGGAGACGGGCGCGACGACCCGTGATCATCGGTGTGCCAAGACAAACGATCACGCGGTGGCCACGGGTCCCAGCGTAGACCGGGCCCGCCGGCAGGAGGCGTTCGAGGCCTGATGAGTCGGACAGCAGGAAGGTTCACACGGGCGAACGACATGCAGCATCTGTAGGGGCGAGCCCCGGGTGCTGACGGTGAGGTTGTTCATGGTGGTTCGTGGGCTCGACCTCGCATTCGAGGCGGATGCAGGGGTACCAGCACGACCGAACGCCCGCACCGACGCACGACAGGTACCTCATGGCCTTCTTCGCCCTCTCCCGAATGAATCAGCTGACCCTGTACTCCCACAGTGATCTGGTGGTGGAGAACGACCGCCTGAGCGTCGAGTGCGAGCAGCTGGGGCAGGCGGTCACCTCGCACGCGATCGTCGACCAGGCCATCGGAGCGGTGGTCGTCCTGGGGCAGATGCCGCCGGAAGAGGCCTGGCGGGCCCTGCGCGATGTCTCCCAGCGCACCAACACCAAGCTGCGCGTTGTCGCCGAGCACGTGATGGAGTTCGTGCAAGGCGGCGACCTGCCGGATGCCGAACGCGTCGAACTGCAGCAAGCGATCGCTCGGTACACCCACCATCCGGCCCGTACGCCCGACCCCCACCAGCCGCAGTAAGGGCTGCGCCTGCCGCACAGGTCGGCGGGGTGAGGTGCAGCGGACCTCGCCCCGCCGGCTCGCGGCCACCGACCACTCAGCCTTCAAGAGGGGCGCGTCCGCTTCTCGGGCACCTCGCAGACAGCTGTCCCCCCGGGCAGGCGCCCCCGGTTCTCCGCCACGAGCCGGTACACGCCGTGCGCCGCCCATCGAACCGGCGGAAGCGTGAGGACCGCTCCCACCACGGGCCACACGCCGACCCCGCTCAACAGGATCTTCGCCACGGCCTGCGCACCGCCGTACACCCGCCCGGTGGGTGTCACCCACAGAGCCTCGTGCCGGGCCCGCGCCGCATTGACGCCGAGAGACGCCAGATCCGGTGGCTGCCAGGGCCTCACCCCGTGCCCGCCCCAGGCCCGAACTCTCACATCCCCCCTTGACGCCACCGCCCCGCACTGGTTCAGTGGCTCATCCACTGAGCCACTGGAGGACGGCGTGGAAGCCCTGCCCCGAGAGACCATCGTGGACGTCCTGGAAAGCCGTTTGAGGGAGGACATCCTCAACGGGCAACATCCGGCAGGCAGTTACCTGCCGCCGGAGCGCACCCTCGCCGACGGATACGGGGTCACGCGCACCACCCTGAAGCACGCCTTCGGCCGCCTGACGCAGGCGGGGTTGCTGGAGACCCGGCACGGGGTGGGTACCAGGGTGAGGGACTACCTGCGCCTGGGCGGGGCCGACCTGCTGCCCATGCTGGTGCGGCACAGCCCCGACTGGATCGGCGAGATCTTCGAGGTGCGGCACAGCATCGGCGCCCTGATCGCGGAACGCGCGGCCCTGCGGGCGACGGACGACCAACGCCGGGAGCTCAAGGAGCGGTTGGCGGTCGTGGGCGCGGCGGCGGACGCGGACGCGGTGCAGTTGGCGGACATCGAGGTCCACCGCGCCCTGGCCCGCGCCACCGGGAACCGCGTCTACGTCCTGCTGACCAACACCCTCTTCAACGCCTACCTCCCGGTGCGCGCCGCGCTGAAGGCCCCGTTCACCGACCCGCAGGCGGCACGCGAGAGGTTGGAACCCGTCATCGAGGCAGTGTCGTCCGGTGACACGGCCGCCGCCCGGCAGGCCGCCGAACACTACCTGACCGTCACCGAACGGCTCATGATGGAGGGCCTCGCATGAGCCTCGCAGACACCTCGCACCCGGCAGCCGCCAAAGGCTCCACCGCACGCGGGACCAGCTTCAGCGAGACGATGCTCGGCACCCTGCGCCTCGACGGCGACGACCGTACCCGCCGAACGCGTCTGGACCTGACCGTCTCAGCCGACCGCCTCCTCCAGCCTTTCGGTACCACCGAGGCCCGCGCCACCGGACGGATACGCATCGCAAGCTGGGCCGACGACCCCAACATTCAGGGCGAGTTGGAGATCTCACCGCTCGCCCGCCGCCGCATCCGCTACCGGCTGCACTTCACCGGGGACGGCCGCCAACTCACCCTGGACGGCTGGAAGTCCATCACCGCCCGCCGCCCGGTGTCCTCCATGACCGTCCTGCCGTTCACCCTCCTCGAAGACGGCACGCGGATCGGCGCCGGCACCTTGCGCTTCCCCCTCACCACCGGGCTCGTCCCTTTCCTCGCCGGCTTCCGCTTCCCTGTCCGGGAAGACCCCGCCGCACTGCTGCGACCGCGCTGGCGAGGTGAGGCGGGACGCACCGAGGTCTGGTACACCACCCTCACCGACCCGGCCACCGGCGCCGGCCTGTGGCTGCACCACGAACTGACCGCCCCCGACGACGGATCCGAGCCCTACGCCCACGGCTGGGCCGCCGTCTTCCCCACGGACGGTCCGGTGCGGCACGCCCGTTTCGGCCCCAGCCGCTGGAACCCGGGGACGACAGGCTTCAGCGCCGACGGCATCGACGTACGACCTGGCCGCCTGGTCGGGTCGGCGGCCGGCGGCGCTCTGCACTGGGACCTCGCCGAACACGCCACCGACCACCCGCTGTTCACCTTCCCCCGCTGGGCCTGGCGCCGCCCCGTGCTGCCGGCCGCCCATATGCTCCCCGCCGCACGCGCCACCTACGACGGGACCTTCACCCACGACGGCGAGACCCTCATCCTGCGAGGCGCCCCGGGTGCGTCCGCGCGCATCTACGGCCACGGCAACGCCCGTCGCTGGGCGTGGCTGCACGCCGACCTCGGCCACGGCGACGTGCTGGAGATCGTCGCTGCCGTCTCCACGCGCCCCGGCCTGCGCAGGCTGCCGCCCCTGGTGTTCCTGCGGCTGCGCCACAAGGGCCGCACCTGGCCGCGTCGCGCAGAACGGAGTGCGCTCGGCTTCGTCGGCCCGGGACGCTTCCATGCCGACATCGCCCTGCCCACCTGGACCGTCGTCGGCCGCAGTGGCCTGCGACGCGTTCACGTCCAGGTCACCCAGCCCGCCGACCGCACCCTCACCCTCGACTACACCGACCCCGACGGGCGGCACGCCACCTGCCGCAACAGCGAACGCGCGGACGCGCACGTCGTGCTCCAGCGGTGGTGGTTCGGCGGTTGGCGCACCGAAGCCGAGTGGACCCTGGACGGGACCGCCCACGCGGAGGTGGGCACCCGATGAGCCTCTCCAGCCTGGCCACCGCCTTGCTCGCCGACGTCCGTGACGCCGAGTGGGCTCTGGACGGGACCGCCCACGCGGAGGTGGGCACCCGATGAGCCTCACCAGCCTCGCCACCGCCCTGCTCGCCCACGACCGGGACACCGTGTGGACCAGCCGGGTCCCCGCCCGGCTGGAGGCCACCCTCGCCGCCCTGCCGTTGCCCGCCCGCGCCGGCGTCCGTACGGCCGCGCACGCCGTCAACGCCTACGCCCTCGTACGCACCGGCCGCCCCCTGAACGCACTGACCCGACCGGAGACGGACTCGGTGCTGGCGCAACTGGCCGCCCACCCCACTCTCGGATCACTGCTGGACGTGCTGAAGGTCCCCGTCCTCATGGCGGCCGGCACCGAGCGCATGCTCCAGCAGGAGCGGCCGGCCTCCCGCGCACTCATCCGCGACGATCCGCCCCTGCACCTGACTCCCGCGGCCCACTGGCCCGCCCGCTCCACCGCCGACGCGGTGGTCATCGGCTCGGGTGCGGGCGGGGCGACCGCCGCCCGCACCCTGGCCCGCGCCGGCCTCGACGTGATCGTCGTCGAGGAAGGCCACCACCACACCACCGCCTCCTTCGGGCGCCGCCCACCCTTGGAACGCTTCACCGACCTCTACCGCGACGGCGGAGCCACCGTCGCCGTCGGGAACCCGCCCCTGCTGCTGCCGGTGGGCCGCGCAGTCGGAGGCACCACCGTCGTCAACTCCGGGACCTGCTACCGCACCCCCGACCATGTCCTGGACCGCTGGAGCAACGACTTCGGCTTCACCCTCGCCGACGACTTCGGCCGCCACCTCGACGAGGCCGAACGCACCCTCGGCGTGGCCACCCAGCCCCTCGACGTCCTCGGTGCCAACGGCCGACTCGCCCTCGCCGGAGCCCGCGCCCTCAACTGGCGCGCCGCACCCCTGCGCCGCAACGCGCCCGGCTGCCAGGGCTCCTGCCAGTGCGTGGTGGGCTGCCCCACCGGCGCCAAGCAGAGCGTCCAGCTCTCCGTCCTGCCCGACGCCTGCGCGGCGGGAGCACGCATCGTCACCGGCGCCCGCGTCGAACGCGTCCTCGTCGACAGGGACCGGCCCGGCGGCCCACGCGCCGCGGGCGTACGGGTGCGCGGGGACGGAGGCGGGGGCTTCGAGATCCTCGCCCCGCTGATCGTCGTCGCCGCAGGCGCCCTGCAATCTCCCCAACTCCTGCGCCGCTCCGGACTGGGCAGTCACCCCCGTCTGGGGCGCAACCTCAGCGTCCACCCGGCGACCAGCCTCGCCGGACGCTTCCCCGAGCCGGTCACCGCATGGAAAGGGGTCCTGCAGAGCGTCGCCGTCGAAGAGCACCACGCGCAGGGCATCCTCATCGAAGCCACCGCCACGCCACCTGGCATGGGCTCCTTCGTCCTCCCCGGCCTCGGCACCGCACTACGCCGCGAACTCGAGGACGCCGACCGGCTCGCCACCCTCGGCGCGATGATCGCCGACCGTCCCTCCGGTCGCGTCCTCGGCCGCCACCACACCCTGCTCCGCTACGACCTCGACCCCCGCGACGCCGGCCGGCTGATGCACGCCGTCCACGCCATGGGCAGGCTGCTGTTCGCCGCCGGCGCCGAGGAGGTACTCACCGGCATCCCCGCCACACCCCGCGTGCGGACACTCGCGGACCTGGAAGCCGTCCTCGCCTCCACCAGCGCCCGCCAACTCCACCTGACCGCCTACCACCCCACCGGCACCATCGCGGCCGGCGCGGACCCGCAGCAGTCCCCGGCCGACCCGCAAGGCTGTCTACGGGGAGTGCACGGCGTCCTCATCGCCGACGCCTCGGTGCTCCCGAGCTGCCCGCAAGTCAATCCGCAGGTGAGCATCATGGCGGCGGCACTGGCGATCACCGAGGCCCACGCCGCCGGATGACGGCGTGCACGGGCTGAGCACGGCCTGCCCGGCCCCGACTCCCCGATCCCGACTGCCTGAGCCCGGCTACCCCACTGCCCGCGAACGCGTCACGCCGCGCTCGCAGGTCGCGCCGAGGGTTGCTCGCCGTGCTCGTCGTGCTCCTCGTGTTCGCCGTGCTCGTCGACGGAGTGGGAGTCGGTGAGGGTGAGGGCGCCGCCTGCCGCGATCGCGCCGACGATCACCGCCAGGACGGCGTAGGTGATCCGCTCGCCGTGGAAGAAGGACTGCACGAGGCTGCTGTCCCAGACACCGGCGGGCAGCCGGGTCGTGACCAGCGCGGCGATCATGGTGCCGACCACCGCGGTGCCGACGCTGGTGCCGACCTCCTGGGCCGTGTCGTTGAGGGCCGTGCCCATGGAGGTGCGGTTCTCCGGCATCGCCTCGACGAGAGCAACGGCGCAGATCGTCATGACGGTGCGCAGCCCGATGGTCATCACGACCATGCAGACGGCGATCGCGGCGTATCCGTGCTGCACGCCCCAGGCGAGACCGGCGAGCGCACCGGCCAGACAGGCCGCGCCGACCAGGCAGGCGACTCGGTGGCCGAACCTCTTGGCGAGCCATTCCGACAGGGGAGTGGCGATGATCATGGTCATGATGATCGGCAGGTTCGCCAGACCCGCCCGCACGGGACTCCAGCCGTAGGCGTACTGGAAGTGGAGGATGAGGCCGAACATCACGCCGGCCATGGCGATGGACGTACCGGTCTGAGCGATGGCCGCGCCGCGGACGGTACCGGTGGAGAAGATCTTCAGGTCCAGCATGGGTGCCTTGCTCCGGCGCTCGTGCCACCCGAACGCGATGCCCGCGGCCAGCGCGCCGGCGATCGACACGATCGTGGTCGCGGAGAGCCAGCCGTGCTCGACACCGCTGGTCAGCGCGTAGCAGGCGAGGCCGATGGTCAGCACGCTCAGGGCGGCGCCCGGCAGGTCGAGCGGGTCCTTGGTCAGGTCGTCGGGCCGGTCGGGCGCCACGCCGAGCCGTACGCCGATGGTCGCGATCAGTGCGATCGGCGCGTTGACGAGCAGGAGCCACTGCCAGCTGACGTGGGCGAGTGCGGTGCCGCCCAGCAGCGGACCGAGGACGAAGCCGGACATGCCGACGACGATCATCAGGGTCATCGCGCGCATGCGCAGCGCATGGTCGTCGAAGAGCCGGAAGACGAGCGAGTTGGTGATGGGCGCCATGGCCGCGGCGGCGATGCCCAGCCCCGCCCGCAGGGCGATGAGCTGCCCGGCGGAGTGGACGGCGACCACGCACAGGCTCAGCAGTCCGAACGCGGCGAGGCCGATGAGCAGCACACGGCGGCGTCCGAAGCGGTCGGCCGTGGAGCCGGCTGTCAGCAGCAGGCCACCGAAGGTCAGTGAATACGCGCCGGTGACCCACTGCAGGGCGGTCGTGCCGCTGCCGAGGTCGCGGCCGATGGTGGGCAGCGCGATCGACAGCAGTGTGTTGTCGACCATCTCGACGAAGAAGGCCAGGCAGAGTGCGGCGAGCGGAATCCACGCCGCGCGCAGGGACGGATAGGTGCGGGATATGGCGGGCTCTGGGGTCGTCGTGGTCATGGCCTGCCTCCTTCCTGAATGCCGCCAGGTGAGGGGCGACGCTCGTTGGGGAACGCTGTTCGATGAACGAACGTTGTTCGATGATGGAACGTTGTTCGACAGTAGAACAGCGTTCGATGCGATGGCAAGCTGTGATTGGATGGATGTCATGACGCCCCCGCGAACCCGCTCCGCCGAAGGCACCACCAGAGGACGCAGGCGCGCTTCGCATTCCATGGACGCCGTCCTCACCGCGGCCGTGGCCCTGCTCGACGAGGCCGGTGGATCCGCACTGACGTTCCGCGCCCTCGCCGCCCGCCTCGGCACGGGCGTCGGCACCATCTACTGGTACGTCGCCAACAAGGACGAGCTGCTCGACCGTGCCACCGACCACGTGATCGGCGCCGTCCTCGCCACTCTCGAAGAACAGCGCGACAGTGACGACCCCATCGCCGACCTGCGCGCCATGGCCATCGTGCTCTTCGACGCGATCGTGGACCGGCCGTGGCTGTCGGGCTACTTCATGCGCAACACCAACGTCCAGGGCAACTCGCTGCGCCTGTACGAGAAGCTCGGCCGGCAGACCCTCCGCCTCGACCTCACCCCGCGCCAGCGGTTCCACGCCGTGTCGGCGATCACGGGTGTCGTCGTCGGCACGGCGACCGACCTCGGCGTCGAGGTCCCCCAGGAAATTCTCGACGGGGCCGTCGACCGCGACGCCTTCCTCGCTCGCTTCGCCGAGACGTGGCGTTCTCTCGACGCCACGGAGTTCCCGTTCGTGCACCAGATCGTCGACGAGTTCGCCGGACACGAGGACCGCGACCAGTTCCTCGCCGCCCTGGACCTGACGCTCGCGGGCCTGCGCCTCCAGGCCGGCAGCTGACCGCCGACAACGCCATGCCGTGCGGTCCGCCGGGACGCCGTCCTGCCGACAGGTGCCCCTGAGGTCGCGCTCCGGGCGGCGCGGCGGTGTCACGGCAGGTGGACGAGGCGGCTCTCGTAGGCGAAGATCACGGCCTGGACCCGGTCGCGGAGTTCGAGTTTCTGCAGGATCCGCCCCAGATGGGACTTCACGGTGGCCTCCGCGAGGTGCAGGGCAGCCGCGATCTCGGCGTTGGTCAGACCGCGCCCCACCTGGACGAGCACCTCGCGCTCGCGGATGCTGAGCCGTCTCAGCCGTCTCAGCCGCTCGTCGCGGTCGGCGTGGCTGCCGTCGGGGATGTGCGGGCGGAGGTTCTCCAGCAGGCGGCGGGTGATCCGCGGGGAGACCACCGCGTCGCCCGCGGCCACGCTGCGTATCGCCGTGAGCAGTTCCTCGGGCCTGGTGTTCTTCAGCAGGAAGCCCGAGGCCCCGGCCCTCAGTCCGGCGAAGGCGTATGCGTCGAGGTCGAAGGTGGTGAGGATCAGCACTCTGCTCCCGGGGGAGACCCGGATGACCTGTCGGGTCGCCTCGATCCCGTCGATGTCGGGCATCCGCACGTCCATGAGGACGACATCGGGGCGCAGTTCCCGGGCGAGGCGTACGGCCTCCACGCCGTCTGCGGCTTCGCCGACCGGGGACATGTCGGACTGGGCCTCCAGGACCGTGCTGAAGGCCATACGCAGCAGCGCTTCGTCGTCGGCGACGAGGATGCGGATCGTCATGCGGACACCTCTCCGCTGCCGGCGAGGTCGAGGCGGGTGTGGACTCTCCAGCCGCCTCCCGGGAGCGGGCCGGCCCGCAACGTCCCCCCGTAGGCGGCCGCACGCTCGCGCATGCCCGGGATGCCGTGGCCGGACGGTGTGGCGGCCGGGAGGGGCGGACGGGGGCCGCTGTCGGTGACGTCCACCGTCACACCCTCGGTCGAGCACGACACCCGGACCTCGGCGTGTGTGCCAGGGGGTGTGTGCTTGAGGGTGTTCGTCAAGGCTTCCTGCACCAGGCGGTAGACGGTCAGTTGTGCGGTGGCGGGAAGGTGCGTGTGACCGCCCTCGATCTCCAGTCGGGTCGGCAGCCCGGCGACGCACATCTGGTCGGCGAGGGCCCGCAGTTGTGCGATGCCGGGCAGCGGGTGGCGTTGCGCGTCCGGTTCGTCGGTCCGCAGGACACCCAGGGCGCGCCGCATGTCGGTCAGAGCCTGCCTGCCCGTCTCGGAGATCTGGAGCATCACCGTGGTCGCCTTCCCGGGCGACCGGTGCTGCGCGTAGAGGGCGGCGTCGGTGAGCGCGACCATGACGGACAGGTTGTGGGTGACGATGTCATGCATCTCGCGAGTGATACGTGTCCTTTCCTCGGCGACAGCCAGCCGCGCCTGCTGTTCCTGTTCATGCTCCAGGCGCGCCGCCCGTTCCTCCAGAGCCGCGAGGTAGGCCCCCTTGGTCCGCGCGTTCACCCCCAGCACGGCGGCGGCGACGACCATCGCGGTCGCCGCCACGAACGTGGTCGGAAAGGCGCCCTCCGCCGCCCAGCGCAGACAGGCCAGGACGACCCCTGCCTGGACGATGGCGCCGGCGACGATGGTGCAGCGCCGACCGGAGTGCGCGGCCACCGTGTAGAGCGCTACCAACAAGGCGACGTCGGCGAGCAGTTGGATGTCCATCCACCACTGGACGAAGGCCGCGACCGCAACCGCGCCGAACACCGCCCGCGGGGCCCGGCGCCGCCACACCAGGGGCAGCGCGAGGGCGGCGGTGAGGGGCACGGCCCACGGCAGCTCGTGGGGCAGGCGCGTGGTCATGACGTTGACGAGGAGCACGGTCGGCAGGAGCGAGTCCCACACCATGGGCGGCAGCCGGGAGCCCCAGCGCTGGGTGGCGCTCGTCAGGCGCGCAGCACGTGCGGAGGCATGACAGGCGTACCTCGTCAGCCGCATCCGGCCCCGGTGAGCCACCGGTTGGGCGCTGCGGGACTCTCCGGCCGCCTCGGTCATCGCGCCTTCCCGTCGGTTCGGCATCAGGGGGTCCGGCCGGGCCACCACCCCGTGCACGCCGAGCCGGGGCGGGTGCGGGGAGCGAAGCCCGGCGTACCCCCGGCGTGCACTGCGGCCTCATCACGGCCCACGGTAGGCCCGCGGTCCCGTGGAACACATGAGCCCACCGTCTGAGGGCACCGTGCCCGGATACGACCGTAGGAGGAGTCCCGTTACCTCCCGGAGTCGCACAGTGGCCCCTCAGCCGGCGTGCTCGATTGCGACTCCGGTCGCACGGCGGACGTGTGCCTGACTGCGACCGCGGGGGCACGCGATGGCGACCCGGGAGCGATGTGGCGGCGGGGGCCGCGCGCCGACGATGACCGGGTGAACGAGATCATCACGGGACTGCACATGTCCCCCTTGGAGAGCCTTGCCGTGCTGGGTGCCCTCACGCTGGTGATGGCACGCTGGCTTCCCCCCACCGTCCGCCCACGCGTCACGATCGCGGCAGGAGCGGTTCTCGTGCTGTCCGCGGCTGTGCTGAGCGTGACGGGGGTCCGCTGGCAGATGCTGCCGGTGCTGGCGGGGGCGGCCTTCACTGTGCCGTTCGCCGTCTCTCCTCTGCTGCGGCGACGTACCGGCCGGCCGACTCGGCGGGCCCGGTGGTGGCTGGCGTTGCCGGGATCGGTGGCCTGCACCAGCCTGATCGCCACGGGTCCGGCGGCCGCCTGGGCCTTCCCCGTACCCGTGTTCCCCGAGCCGACAGGCCACTTCGCGGTCGGCACCCGGGTGATGCAGTGGACCGACCCGCACCGCCCCGAGACCGCGACCGCCGACCCGCACGACCGGCGCACGGTTGTCGTCCAGCTCTGGTACCCGGCGCAGCACAGCCCCGCGGGCGCGCGGCGGGCCCAGTACCTCGGACGCACGGGCCCCGAGGCGCGGACGGTCTCCGACGCCCTCGCGCGCTATTCCGGCCTGCCCGCCTTCCTGCTCGACGGCCCGCCGCGTGCCCACACCCACGCGGTCTTCAACGCCCCGGTGGCCGACCAGGGCGGACGGCTCCCGGTCGTACTGTTCTCCCCGGGGCTGGGGGGAGTGCGTACCCAGAACACCGCGTGGGCGGAGGAACTGGCCAGTCACGGCTATGTGGTCGCCGGCCTCGACCACCCGTACGACTCCGCCGCCGTCGTCCTCGCGGACGGCCGGACGGTCAACACCAAGATCGCCTCCACCGGCGACGACGACGAGGACGACAAGCGGGCCATGGAGACGACGGGGGTTCGGGCCGCCGACCTCAGCTTCGTCCTGACTCGGCTGGGCCGTCTGGACCGTGGCGAGAGCCCGGGCCCGCTGACCGGACGTCTGGACACCAGCCGAGTCGCGGTGACCGGCCACTCCCTGGGAGGCGGTGCCGCCCTCCAGGCAGCACGTCAGGACCCCCGGTTCGACGCCGTCATCAACCTGGACGGCTACCCCCGCGACCCCGACCCGCGGCCCTTCCACCAGCCCGCGCTCGCGCTCACCCAGGCCATCGGCCCAGACACCGACGCGCGCTACCTGCCTCGCCTCATCAAGGTCCTCAGGCTCAGCACCGCGACGAGCTACCGGCTCACCATCCCCGGCGCCGCACACCTGACCTTCATGGACGGCCCCCTGTACCTGCCGCCTGTGCCCTCCATAGTCGGCTCCCTCGGCCGCGCCGACAGCGTGCACGTGGTCACCGCGGCCACTCTCGCCTTCCTGGACACCACTTTGCGGCATGAACCCGGTGACCTGGCCGAGGTTCTTTCGGCCTACGGCGACCTCAGCGTCCACCGCCCGGACGACAGCGGCTGATCAGCTACGGCGGGGCAGCAGAAGGCAGTTGGCGATTCGTGACGGCGTCCTTGACGGCACCCCCAGTGCCGAGCGCGAGGCTCAGGTGGGTGAGCTGATGGTGCCGCGCGCCAAGGCGGTAAGGGCACGGGTGATCTGCGGGAGGTCGAGTTCGAGCTGGTCACGCTGGAACTGGAAGACCTCCGGAGCGAGGGGGGCGAGCAGAAGGTCCACCATCGCCTCCCGGTCGGCCACACCCGCCTCGCCGAGCAGCATTCCGACGTGAACGCGCCAGAACCCGTAGGCGCCGGTGGCGAACCGCGACCGTCCTGTCTCCGTTCCGAGGACCAAGTGCGTGTGCTGGTCGAGGAGTTCGACCATCGCCGCGTAGAACGCCGCCAGCCGCTCGGCGGGCGGCGCACCGGGGCCCAGGGGTGGATCACCCCGCAGCAGCTGCTCCTGCAGCGCGCGCTCGTGCTCGTCCAGAAGCGCCACCGCGATGGAGGCGATGTCCGGGTAGCGCCGGTAGAGGGTGCCTTTGCCCACACCTGCTTCACGGGCGATGTCCTGCATGCTCACGTTGCCGGGTCCGTGGGCGGCGAACAACCGCGCGGCTGCGTCCAGTACGCGCACACGATTGCGCGCGGCATCGACCCGCTCCCGCGGCGCGGCGGAGCGCTCCGCCGCCATCTCGAGCGGATTCCTCGGCTCATCCCGGTCCATGGCGTCACCCTACCAAAGAAGTGGACGCGCAGTCCGCTTCCCGTGCTACGGTCGGACCCCAGAAGCGGTCGCACCGTCCACTTCTCTCTTTCGTCAGAGCCGGAGGAACGCCATGCCTCACCTGCTCCACCTCGATGCCAGCGCCCGACGCCGCTCCATCTCCCGGGAGGTCAGCGCCGCCTTCGCCGAGTCCTGGCGCCAGAACGGCGCAACCGTCACCTACCGTGACCTCGCCGCCGACCCCGTACCGCCGATCACCGAGGCGTGGACCGGCATATGCGACAACCTCCTCGCCGACGGCATCACCGCCCTCGACCGCCTCGACGAGGGCGTGCGCACCCCGGAGCAGGCGGCGGCCTGGCAGGTGGCCCGACCGCTCCTGGACGAACTCGTCGCGGCCGACGTCGTCCTCATCGGCACCCCGATGTACAACTACTCCGTCCCCGCGTCGCTGAAGGCGTGGATCGACCAGGTCACCTTCCCCCGGATGTCCCTGCCCGGACGGACCATCGTGGTCGCCAGTGCACGCGGCGGCTCCTACCTGCCCGGTGCGCCGAAGGCCGCCTTCGACCACCAGGCCCGCTACCTGAAGGACTTCGCCGCCGGGCACTTCGCCATCACCGACATCCGCTTCCTGCACGCCGAACTGGCCAACTCCGTCATCGATCCCCATCTCGCCGACCTCCGCGCCACACACGAGGCCTCCCTCGCCCAAGCCCTGAAGGAAGCCCACGACCTCGGCCGTGACCTCGCCACCCGGGTCGCCGGATGAACTGGGTCTTCCTCGCCCTGGCCGGACTGGTGGAGATCGGCTGGTCGCAGAGCATCAAACCGACCCAGAACTTCACCCGCCCCCTGCCCACCGTGATCTGCTTCGTCCTGGCGGCCGGCGCCGTCTACCTGCTCACCCTCGCGATGCGCACCGTCCCCGTCGGCACCGCCTACGCCGTGTTCACCGGCATCGGAGCCGTCGGCGCCATCACCGTCGGCATCGTCATCAACCGCGACCCCGTCACCCTCCTGCGGATCGCCGCGTTGACCCTGATCGTCGGCGGCATCGTCCTGGCCCGCATCGCGAGCCCGGACGGCTGACGCCGGATCACCTGGCGGGGGAGAGCGCCACTGTGCGGCCGGTCAAGCCGCCGGACCAGCGGGAGGGCCCCGGGCGTGCCCGAGTCGACCGAGGTCCGTCGCCCTCGTGGGGATCGGGCCCGTCGCCCCGGCCGTACTGAACCCGGGCCGCGCAAAGGCAGGGAGGGCAGGCGCGCGCCGATCGTCCGGCCCCTGGCGGTCAAGGAGGCCGCGGTCGCGTCCCGTTCGGGCGTCACTGGGTACGCGGTTGCCACTCCACCATCATGATGGTCGCGTCGTCCCGGAGCCGGCTGGTCTCCACGTCCAGGATCGAGTGGATCAGCCGCCGCAGGCTCTCCGGGGCGGGTTCTCCCGCGGCGGTCGCGCGGATGACGTAGTCGGCGAACCGCTGGAGCCCGAACAGTTCCCCGTCATGGGTGCGGGCCTCGGTGACACCGTCGGTGTAGAGCAGTACCCGGTCGCCCGGCCGCAGGGTCACCTCGTGGATCCTGCGGCCGCGGCCGCTCAGCAGGAACGGCAGTCCCAGCGGAGGGTCGGCGTCTCTTTCCAGGGCGTTCTCCACCAGCCGCTGGTCCCGGATGAGCAGGGGTGCGGGGTGGCCGCAGTTGCACCACCGCAGCACGCCCGAGGCGAGGTCCAGTTGGGCGAGGATGCCGGTGCAGAACTGGTCGGGCAGCCATTGGGCGAGGGCCTCGTCCACGGTCTGCGCCAGCTCCGGGAGTTCGGCTCCGATCCGGCGGGCGTTGCGGCAGGCCGCCAGGGACAGGGAGCTGGTCAGGCCGGAGGCGAGGTTGTGACCCATGGCGTCGAGGACGGTGGCGTGCAGGGTCGTCTCGGTGAGGGCGTGGTCGAAGGCGTCGCCACCGATCTCGTAGGCGGGTTCGAGGACGGCCGTGGACACCACGCGCTTGGTGCCGATCGTCCGGGGCGGCAGGAAGGCGCGCAGCATCTCGGAGGGCAGCTGCATGCGTTCGGTGCGGGTGCGCTGGACGTAGGAGTCCTTGAAGGTTCGCCGGGAGGTGACCATCATCGCCACGAGCGTGGCCAGGGCCTTGCCGCGGTTGAGAGAGGCGGCGGTGAGAGAGGGGCCGTGGACGGCCAGGACTCCCAGGCGTTCGGCGCCGTCCAGCAAGGGGAACCAGGCCGTCATCGCGCCGGAATCCGCGGGCTCGACCCGCAGGGACTGGGTGCGGTAGGCCCAGCCGGCCAGCGAGTCGTCGATGGGCAGCGTCGCCGTCACATCGGTGAGCGGGACCAGGTGACGTTGCTGGATGTCGGCGAGATACGCCACCGAGTGATGCAGCCCCAGGGCCTTGGTGCAGCGGGCCATGGCGGTGGTGAGATCGACGGTCCGATTGGCCGAGTCGGCCAGGAACTGGTGCAGCAGCTCGTCACCGGCGCCGGACATCGTCACCCCGTCTCGCCTCCTCGGACCGCGTGTCGTCCGGGGTCCGTCGTTCAGCAGTCTCACACCGGGGGCACGCGGGCGCACTCGCACCACCGTCCCCGGAGTGACGCGGGGCGCCGGGACCAGGAGCGGCGCTCTGCTTCGGCGGCGGTGCCAGGCCGGTCTTGGGGCCACCGGCGCCGGGCCGGTCTTGGGGCTACCGAGACCCGCAGAACAGCACAAGCCTGTCCTCGGCTCCGACCAGCCGGCTGACCGTCCCGCGACACTCCGATCCTGCCGTGGTGAGGCGAGCGCTGCCGAGGGGATGAGCGCACGCTTCTGATCCGTTCACACACGCCGATGCCGTCTCTCCGCTGGACCACGGGAGAGACGGCATCGGCGTGTAGCGGGCCGACCTGTTCGTCGGCGCGGTGGGTGGGTGGGGCAGTCGACCTCGGGGTGCGTGGCGTCAGAGCGGTCAGCCGCCCACGTACCAACTGAATCCACCGTTGTTGGCGGCGACGATGAGGAGCACTACCCACAGAACGATGTCGACGATACCGAGGATGATTCCGGCCTTCGCCATTCCGCCGCCCGCCTTCACCGCGGCCTGGCGGCGGGCGACGGCGCCGAAAACGATGGCCAAGGGGCCCAGGATGATGTTCATGATGAACAGCCCGATGACTCCGCAGCACAGGCTGGCGATCGCCAGCCCATTGGTGCGCGAACCCGCAGGCGCAGCAGAAGACCCGCCGTAACTCGTCATTGGACACTCCCAGTTGTCGCTTGCGCGGACCGAATGGACCGCTCTGCTTGTCACTGTTCGCTTCCCTGTCCGATTTCCCCGTCAAGGCCATCCCATGTCCACGACTCGTCGGCTGAGCCCGTCTGCGAAGGGCGGGACAGGACGGCCCGGCCATCACGCCTGCTCGGTCGGCGGCTGGGACCGGCGTGGGCGCGAGCCGGTCGCATGCTCATCGAACTCGGCCGCAGAATAATGCGGTTGAGGGTGACAGCGATCTTCGGTGAAGATCCTCGGCATGTTCTCGCGCAGGAATCGCCGCCCCCGGACCCCCGAACTCCTCGATGCCTGGCAGGCCTTGGAGGAGGGTGACATCCCAGGTGCCTTGCGCCGGTTGCGGAACGGCACCGACGACCTGCCGATCGACGAACTCGCGCTCGTGACCGCCCGAGCCGCCAGGAGCGCCGGCTTTGACGACCTGAGCACCGCCGCCGACGCGCTGACCGCCCGCCCCGCAAAGGCCCGTGCGCTCTACGACTTCGGATACGCGTGCATCGAGCGCGGCGTTCCCTACCTGGCGATACCCGCGCTGCGCGAGGCACTGCGGCAGGCGCCGGACTCCGCGGGGATCCTGCGGGAACTGGTCTCGGCCTACGAGCGCGAGGGTCGCCACCGCGATGCCGTCGACATACTGACCGCACACGAGAGCACCCTCGTCGACTGGCCGGACCGCTACCTGCTCGTCTTCAACGCCCTGATGGCCGGTGACCTCGCCCTGGCCCGCCGCCATCACGCACGGCTGCCCGATCCACAGGACGAGATGTGGCTGCCCGCGCAGACCCGTCAGCGCGCGATGCTGGAGAGGGCGGCCGGGGCCGAAGCGTTGACCCCGCTGGACGCCACCGATCTGCGGGGCTGGCAGTACGTCATCGGCGGCACCGTGCTCACCACCCTGTCCCCCTATGGGTTCGACGCGGGGATGACCGGCCGGTTCGCCTGGCTCCAGGACACCCACGACCAGTGCCTGCGCGGACTACTGAGGCTGAAGGCGGTGCTCGGCGCCGCCGGGGCGCATCCCACGTCGGTGTCCCTGCTCCCCGACCGGGGCAGCCGCATCCTCGGCCTCGCTGCGGCCCGGCTGCTGGAACTGCCGGCGAAGCCCTTCGCGCCCGACCGCGAGGACACCGTCGTCATCGCGTACGACCTGAACGAGGTGGCCGGCGCCGAACAGGGCCCCGAGATCCTCGGCCGGCTCTACGAACGGACCCCGGGCCAGGTCCTGCACGAACACGCGAGCAACTGGACCGACCCGCCGGTGGTCACCGCCGACAGCGTCACCCTGCTGCACCAGTCGGCGACGGCGCCCTGGGAAGGGCAGTTGCGCGCCGGAGAGGACGGCCTCGCCGAACGTGGCGCGCCCGACAGCAGGCCGGAGGAGGAGATCGCCGCGGACATCCTGGCCGCCGACCCCACCCCCGACGACGGGGACGGCGCGACGCCCGCCGATCCGGTCGACAAGCTCACCGACTTCGTGTCCGCCGTCCGCGACACCTGGCTGCGGGGCGACCGGACAGCTCTGGCGTCCACGGGCCCGGTCTCCAGCTCGCGCTTCCTCTGACCACACGGCCCCGGTGGAAACGAGTACCGGATTCCAGGCACACCATCGCACGATGCGGGTGCGTGGGCGCAGGCGGCGGGTCTCGCCCGGCGCGGCAGGCGGGCGGGCGGGCGGGTGCGGAGTCGACCTTGCGGGAGACCTGTGCAAGAAGCCATGTAGGCAGGCGAATTGCAACTTCGACAGGGCGCTCAGAGGCGGTTACCTTCGGCTGGTCTTCGGCGGTCGTCCACGGCCGCATGGGAGTTCGTTCAGGCCCAGTCGGCCGCGACGGAGTCACGCCCCACGGGCCCGCACCCTGCGCAAACCACCGAGCCGGGTCCGCGGTCAGGCAGCCCCGACCAAGGAGGGACGCATGCCGCATCTTGCTCTGTACACATTCGGCGTCCTGAAGTCACCGCTCGCCGACCCCGCACTTCTCACGCGCGAGTTCTACGACATCGGCGAGGCCGTCTACCGCAAGGTCGGTCAGCACCCCGGATATCTCGCCCATGCCGAAACGGCCGGCGGTGACCGGGGCGTGCTCTTCGAGGCGGACTGGGGTGCGTGGGGGGAGTTCGCCGTACCGAGCTGGTACGGCAAGGGGCGTACGCCGGAAACCACCGCCCTGGCCGCGACCCTCTCACTCTGGACCGATCTGCGCCCCGCCTTCGAGGCCGTCTACAGCGGTCTGCACCGTGAGGCGCTGAACAGGCGTTACGACTGGTTCGAGAGGACTGGACACCCGAATCACGTGTCCTGGTGGGTCCCCGACGGCGTGATACCCACCTGGCGGGAGGGGGTTTCCAGGCTGGAGCACCTCCAGGACCACGGTCCGGCGCCGCACGCTTTCACCTTCCACGCCCCGTTCACCCCGGACGGAACTGCGACCGGCGTCAAAGACGTCGGGCCGGACACTGATGCGGCGCCGATCCCGTCCGTGCCGCAATGACCGTCCCCGCGGACCGGATGGCGTTGGTGTCACGACGGCTCGCGACTCCGCGTTCCTGGCGGAGCTTTCGAAGTCACGCCAGGTCGGTCACGCGTGAGAGAGGGCGAACGAGACCAGGAAGCCGCTCACGGTGATCAGCCCGATGGCCAGGTGGGCATCTTCGAATGCCTCGGGGATCATCGTGTCGGCGATCATGGCGAGGATCGCGCCGGCCGCGACGGCTGTCACCGCGGCGATCATGGCGGGGGAGAGGGAGCCGACCACGGTGTAGCCGAGGACGGCCGACACGGTGCTGGCGGCGGCGATCGCAGCCCAGACGCCGAAGACGTACCCCTTGGTCCGACCGGCCTGCTTCATCCCGGCGGAACTGGACAACCCCTCGGGCACGTTGCTGATGAACACCGCAGCCACCGTCACCAGGCTCACCGCGCCCCCGTCGAGCAGGCTCACGCCGATCACCGCGGACTCCGGCACCCCGTCGAGCAAGGCGCCGAGCGCGAGCGCCATCCCGGAACCGCCCTGCTGGGCCTCCGACGGCTGTGCCGTCGCCCGCGCGTGACCGGAGCGTTTGCGGTGCCGTGCGCCCCGGCGGGCCAGCCATACGTTGCCCGCGGTGTAGGCCAGGGCGCCGATGAGAGTGCCGATGACCGCAGGGGTGAGCCCCGCCTGGTCGTACGCCTCCCCGACCAGTTCGAAGGAGACCGCCGACAGCAGCACTCCGGCACCGAAGGCCATCACGGTCGCGATCACCTTCTGCGGCACCCTCAACCCGTACCCCAGCGCGGCACCGAGCAGCAGCGCCGAGCCCGCCACCAGCCCCCACAGTCCAGCCTGTACCACTTCAGCCATGCCGACCCGTCTACCCGGTATGCAGGTAGATCAACAGGCGCCACGCGCGGCCGACCCCACGCCCGCGACGCCGGGGTGTCACCTGGCGCGGCCACCTGGCGTCACCTGGACCAGGGGTTGCGGCCGTGACCGATCCAAGCCGTGGCCCGGCCGACCTCAGCGAGCGGCATGCCCGCGCTGTACGGCTCCCGCTTCGGCTACACCTGCGAGTCGGCGAGCAACTGAAGTGCCCTTGCCTTGAGTTGGGGACTGGCATCTGCGGCGTTGCCGGAGTGGAACGGGGGCTGGGGGTCGTACTCCACGGCGAGTTGGATCGCCGCGGCCGTGTCGTCGTCCGCGATCAGGGAGGCGAGATACAGGGCCATGTCCACCCCCGCCGACACCCCGGCCGCAGTGATGATCTTCCCCGAGCGTACGTAGCGCCGCGGCAGGTAGGTCACGTCGAACGTGGACTGGAGATACTCGGCGGAGGCCCAGTAGGTCGTCGCCTCCCTGCCGTCCAGCAGCCCGGCCGCGGCGAGGACGATGCTGCCGGTGCACACGGAGGTCGTCCACTGGCTGTGCCGGTGGATCCGGCGGATCCAGCGCAGGAGCACCTCGTTGTTCATGGCTGCGACGGTGCCGCGGTTGCCCGCGCCCGGCACGAGCAGGACATCGAGATGGTCCACCTCGCTGATGGACCTGTCGGCGACCACGGCCACGTCTGCCGTGTCCGTACGCACCGCGCCGCGCCGCTCGGCGATCATCGTCACGGTCGCGTCCGGCAGCCGGGACAGCACCTCGGCCGGCCCGGTCGGATCCAGCAGGCTGTAGCCGTCGTACAGCAGGATTCCGATGTGCGGCCCCGCACCGCCCCGCGGAACGGCGTGCGCCCCGGTCGCGGGCGCGGCCGTGGCGGCGAGGGCGGCCGTGGCCACGGTCCCCCGAAGGACGTTTCTGCGTGTCGTCGCATGCTTCATGGCCCGGGAGTCTGCTGCTTGGGTGTGCCGCGCGCAGCGGGCATGTCCGGCATCCTGCGAATCCTGTCCCCCGTGACCCCGTAGTGGTCGAGGAACGCCTGCCGCAGCGTCTCCGCGGACCCGAAACCGCAGCGACGGGCGATCGCCGTCATGGACAGTCCGCTGGACCGCACCAGATGGGCCGCTGCTTCGGTACGAGCCCCCCGCACAGCTCGTGCGGGAGTCGTTCCGAGCTGCGCGGTGAACAGGCGCGTCAGATGCCGACGGCTGACTCCCGCCCGGGCTGCCAGGGCGGCCGGCGTGAGGTCCTCGGCCAGATGGCCTGCGATGTGGCCCACCAGGTCCCGCACCAGCCGGTCCTCAGGCGGGGGAGCGGCCAGGAACATGGAGATCTGCGCCTGATCGGCAGGCCGGTGCAGGTGCGTGACGAGTTCCCGGGCGACCGCACGGGCCAGCGTCGGTCCGTGATCGTCCTCGATCAGCGCCAGCGTCAGGTCGAGCGCGCTGGTGACCCCGGCCGAGGTGTAGACGTTTCCGTCGCGTATGTAGAGAGGCGCGACATCCACGGCCACGGTGGGATGGCGCTCGGCAAGCCGTTTCCCCCACCCCCAGTGGGTCGTGACCCGCCGGTGGTCCAGCAGTCCGGCGGCGGCGAGCACATAGGCGCCGGTGCAGACCGAGGCCACCCGCCGACTGAGTCCGGCCAGGCGGCGCACCTGGCCCAGGAGGCGCTCGTCCGACGCCGCGCCCTCACAACCGATCCCGCCCACCACCAACAGGGTGTCCAGCCGCCCCGCAACCGTCTCCAGCCCCTGCCCCGCTCCCATCACGATCCCCGCCGAGCTACGGGCGGCCCGACGGCCCAGGGTCCCCAGCTCGATGGAGTACGGCGGCTCGGCGCCGTACCGGTTGGCGATGTCCAACGCGCCGCTGGGACAGGCCACGTCGAGAATCTGCGCGTCGTCGTAGGCGATGATCAGCATGCGCCGGTGGTTGTCCATGCCCCGATACCAGCACAGCGCGCGACGCCAACTACCGGCGGGGCAACGAGAGTTCTGCTGTGCGGGGTCTCTGGGGACGGCCTCTGACGAGACGCCGACGCGCGGTGAAGCCCGAGCCGTCCGGGCCGTACGCAACACCGCGCCTGGCGGGCCCCGCACCTTGCGTGTCGTCACGCGGAGATGGGCGATGAGAGAAGCCCGAAGGGGCCCTACGGCTGGCGGACGAACGGCTTCGACCCACACGCGTTTCGACCCAGCCCCATCGGGTCAGTCGTACAGCCCAGGGGAAGCACCCGGCGACGGCAGGATGTTTCGGTCATACGACGACAGGGAGCGGCCATGATCCGTGCAGCCGACATCCGTGAGTGGCGCAACTGTGACGTGGTCGACCCGAAACAGCGCAAGATCGGCCTGCTCGAAGCGGTGTACGTGGACACGGCCACCGACGAACCGGCCATGGCCACCATCCGCACCGGGCTGCCCACCCGTCACCGCCTGGTCTTCGTACCCCTCGACGACGCGATCCTCGGGCCCGGCTACGTCCAGGTCTCCTACGACAGGGGACAGGTGCGCAAGGCCCCGTCGATCGGGACGGACGACGTGCTGCCGGCCGAGCAGGAGAAGGAGATCTTCCGGCATTACGAACTGACGTACCGGCCGGGAGTCGGGGGCGAGCGTCAGCTCGCACGCCGCTGACCGGTTGCGTGCTGCGCGCCAGACGGCGTCCGTTACGCTGACGACCACCCAGACGGGAGCTGCGCATCACGAGACGCACCCCGTGCGACGAGCCCGTACGCCCCCCGACAGTCGCGTACGCGCGCGGCAATACGGATGACGTGGCCCTTTTGGCCCCCGGCCCCTGTCCGTAGCCTCCTCCGCCGCGTGTGTGGGGAAGTACGCTGGGTACACAGCGGCCCGTGACACCGGCCCTCTCCGTGCAGCACCGTCCGCGCAAGAGAGGCCCTGCGCACAGCTGAGGCCACTCCCTGGAGGAGATGAGCGCAGATGAGCCCGCACCCCGACCTCTTCGACGGCTGCCGCGTGATCCCGACCCACGATGAGCTGGACATGATGAGCGCGTCGGCGCACGCCCCGGAGGCCGCCCGGCGTGACGGCGTCCCGAATCCGCGGCGCACGGTGTGGCGTGCATGCCGGCGCCCGGGCCGGGCGCGCGTCGTCCAGGTCCACCCGGGCACGCCCCTGCTGTTTCGCTCCCGCGGCCCGAAGGCCGGCCTTCTCCGTCACGTCAGCCCCCGGCACGCCTGGCAGGGCCTGCCCGTCGGCCGCACGGCACCGGCCCGACGCACATGAGGACCGGTCCTTCCGTGCCGCGCGGTCCGTGGCAGACTCGGGCCCTGTGATCAGCGACGGCATGTCTGAGGTGCTGCGCCGGCTGCGCCTCGACGGGCCCGGTGACTCGTCGTCGGCCTGGGCAAAAGCCCTCGGCGCCGAGGGCGTCGCGCTGACCCTGCTCGTCGGCGCAGAACGGACGCCGGAGCCACTGTGGTGTCACCCCGGGGTGAGCGCGCGGTTCGAGGAGCTCCAGTTCACGCTGGGCGAGGGCCCGGGTCCGGAGACGGTCCGCACCGGCTCGCCCGTGCTGGAGCCGGACCTGGAGCGGGTACGCCCCGAGCGCTGGCCCGCGCTGCTGCCTGCCGCGGCGAAGCTGGGGGTGCACGGCGTCTGCTGCTTCCCGCTCGGCGTCGGCGCCATCCGGGTCGGCGTGCTGACCGTGCTGTGCGCCAGGGAGCAGCGGATGGGCGCGCAGCAGTACGCGGACGCCGGCGCCCTGGCGGCAGCGCTGACCGGCGCGCTCCTGGGCGGGGAACTGGGTCGCGACGGCAAGGGTCCGGGGCTCGGCGTCTTGGACCCGCCTTCGGGGCTGCACCGCCCGGCCGTGCACCAGGCCACCGGAATGATCAGCGTCCAGCTCGGCGTGTCCATGCAGGAAGCGCTGCTGCGCCTGCGGGCGCACGCCTACGCCGGCGGACGCCCTCTCGGGGAGGTGGCCCAGGACGTGGTCGCCCGAAGGCTCCGCTTCCGCGACGACCTCGACAGTGACTCCACCGACGACTCCACCGACGACTTCGACGACGATGGAAGCGGGCCTCATTCGCCCGACGGACGAAAGGGATGATCGGCATGGCCCGCGAACGACGTCTGGCCGAGATCTTCGTGGAGGTCGCGGATTCCCTCGTCGACGACTTCGACGTCATCGACCTGCTGCAACGGCTGTCCACCCGCTGCGTCGAGCTGCTCGACGTGTCGGCGGCCGGGATCCTGCTCGCGGACGCGCACGGCGACCTCCAGATCATCGCCGCCTCGGACGAACACACCCGGCTGCTGGAGCTGTTCGCGCTCCAGCACGAGCAGGGACCGTGCGTGGAGTGCTACCGCACCGGCAACCCCCGAACCAACATCGACCTGACGCGCCCGGAGACGACCATGGCCTGGCCGCGCTTCGCCGCCCGCGCCCGCGAGACAGGGTACGTGGCCACACACGCCATCCCGCTGCGCCTGCGCAGCCGGGTCGTCGGCGCGCTCAACCTCTTCCAGACCAGGGCGCACCGCCTCGGCGACGACGAGATCGCGCTCGCCCGCGCCCTCGCCGACGTGGCCACCATCGCGATCCTTCAGCAGCGCACGCTGGAGCAGTCGCACGTCGAGAACAGCCAGTTGGAGACCGCGCTGAGCAGCCGCATCCTGATCGAACAGGCCAAGGGCGTGCTGGCGGAGCGCTGGGACACCTCCGTCGACGACGCCTTCGCCGCGTTCCGCTCCTACGCCCGCAGCCGTCACCTGCGGTTGGCGGAGTTCGCCGCGCAGATCGTCTCGGGCGAACTCGACACCGCGGACATCCCCTCACCGGCAACGGACCCTTCCGAGGATGGCCGAGGCTGACCGACGCTCATGTCCTGGAGTCCGTCCGCGGACGACGTGCTCGCCGAGGACGAGCCGTGTCGGCAGCTCCTCCCAGGCACTCGCGTCCAGGCCGACCCGGGCGATCGGGCCCAGCAGCTCGGTCCGCGCGCTGATCAGGGTGGGAAGTTCGGCCGTGATGTCACGGGAGCGCGGCCACCAAGCGCCGTCCCGTACGCCCTGCCGGTCAGCTGTCGTCTCCAGCCGCACGACGGCGGTGCCGGGCTTCACGGTCCGGTGGACGGCGTCCGGCGGGAGCGGGGTCACCCGCGGGGAGGCACGGTCGGTACCCATGGTCAGCCCTCCGCGGGGGTGCCCGCCGCCGTCATGAGTGATTGCGCGGCCTGCTCGCTGGTGTCCGGGGGGACGACCAGCAGATCCCAGCGTCCCTGGCCCGGGGCGAGCAGGACGACGGTGTGCGGAGCGGCCACCGCCGGGTTCCTGTGCAGCCTTACGACCTGGTTGGACACCAGGATCCGGCCGGGCGTCGCGGACCACGTCGTTCCGTTGACCGTGACACTGCTGACATGGCCCCATTCCCGTGGCAACCCGGCCAGCAGGCGCGGCAGTTCGGCGAGGAGATCACGGGAGCGCGGCCACCACGCCCCGTCGAGGGGTCGGGGCAGGTCGGCGCGGGGCGCCAGGCGTAGCCGCAGGACGGGGTGCGGGGGAGGCGGGGGTTGCAGTGTGGTCATGGACCAGGCTCCTGTCGACTGCCGTGCGTGAGTGGGCCGTTGACGTCAGGCGCGACGGCGGGCCGCGACCCGCTCCGGCGTCGGCCAGCGCACGTCGTGCACCCAGCCGAGGCGTTCGAGGAGACGGATGACGGCAGCCGACGGGTCGATCTGACCGCGGTCGACCCCGTGCCGGGCGCTGGTGGGGTCGGCGTGATGGAGGTTGTGCCAGCTCTCACCGAAGGAGAGCAGGGCCAACGGCCACAGATTGGTGGCGCGGTCATGGCGCCGGGTCCGGAACGGACGGTCACCGATCAGATGGCACAGGGAGTTGACGCTCCAGGTGACGTGGTGGAGCAGGGCGATGCGGACAAGTCCCGCCCACAGCAAGGCGGTCACGCCGTACAGCCAGCTGCCGCCGATGGCCCAGCCCAGTCCGAAGGGCAGGGCGAGGGTGAGGACGCACAGCGCCGGGAAGGCGCGGGCGACGGCCCGGATGTCGCGGTCGGCGAGCAGGTCGGGGGCGTACCGGTCGGCGGGGGTGCGCTCGTTGCGGAACAGCCAGCCGACATGGGCGTCCAGCAACCCGCGCAACTGCCCGCTCAGGTGCGTGCCGTAGCGGTACGGCGAGTGCGGGTCGCCGGGACGGTCGGTGAAGGCGTGATGGCGGCGGTGGGTGGCGACCCAGCCGATGACATCCCCCTGGAAGCTCATCGAACCGGCCACGGCCAGCACGACCTTCACGGGGCGGGCGGCCCGGTACCCGCCGTGGGTGAGCCCCCGGTGGAAGCCGACCGTGACACCGAGACCCGTGATCGTGTAGAGGACCGCGGCGAGCACGACGTCGGTGGGGTGGATCAGGCGCCCCCACAGCAACCAGCCGGCGAGACCGAGGGCGACGAAGGGCAGGACGACGATCATCGCGGTCACGGACACGTACACGCGGTCGGCGCCGGTGCGGGCGTGGACTGACGCGTCCGCCGGGAAGGGTGAGGTGCCGTCGTAGCGCCGGGGCGGCGAGGCGGTGTCCGGCGGGGGCGCTGTGAGAGGCACGACCGGGCTGGGTGACATGGACGGGGCTCCTGCCCTCGGTGAGGCCGCTCTGACGGAAGTGCGGCCGGGGTCACGGGCTGCCCATGGGACGGGTGGTGTGCTGATGCCGACCTGAACTGGCCTGGCTCGCCACACCCGCGTTCTCCCCACCCTACTCCTCGCGCCGGTGAACGGCCGGACCCCGCTGGTCGCCGTCCTCGGCGGGCGCGCCCCGGCCGTCGGCGCGTTGACACCCACCGCCGCCGGACGTTGACTGGCACAACGGCTCGGGGCCGGCAAGGACAGAGCGGCTCTCCCAAGCCCGCAGCAGACCGTCGAGAAGGCGAGCGGCGTCTTCGGACGGCGTTCCCATCCCCAGGAAAGCGGTACACACGACGATGTACGACCAGACACGCGCCCAGCAGCCCGCGGACCGGCCCTCGGCTCCGGACGAACGCCGCTCCACGGGCCCGGAGCCGTTGCTCCCCTCGGACGGGCGGGAGGAGATCGCGCGCCGCCTCGGGCATGCCGTCAACACCTTCGCGGACAGCCCGCGCGAGGCGCTGGAGGAGGCCGAGGGCGCGTTCGACGCGGCCACCGCCCAGCTGGTGGAAGCCCTCGCCGAGCGGCGGCGGGTGCTGCGCGAGGGTTGGGCGGACCTCGACCCCGAGGGCCAGTCCATGGAGTTGCGGCTCGCACTGCGGGAGTACCGGGAACTCACCGGACGGCTGCTGCGCGCCTAGGCCGCCGCGAGGGGCGATGCGCGCCTGCCGCGACGGCCGCCGCCGGCTCCCCCGGACCTGGACGGCGGCCGTCGGAGGCTTCCCGCGCGGCCCTTCCCCTTTCGGGGCGCGCGATGGTGGGAGCCGGGTGCCCCCCGCGCCGGACCGGGCGACGGCACCGCGCGAGAGCACGACAGGCCGCCGGGTGGCGATGCGGTGAGCGCCGAGGGAAACTAATGCCAGTTCCCGGATGCGCGGTGAAGAAACCATGAAAATCGACCGCGTGTTCCGGTATTCACGGGGCATGAGGAGCGACGGAGGTTGATAACTATGGTTCCCCTGCTTCTCGTTCTTCTGCTGGCTCTGATTCTCTTCGGTGCGGGTTTCGCATTGAAGGCACTGTGGTGGATCGCCGTCGTCGTGCTGGTCGTCTGGCTGCTCGGCTTCGTCATGCGTTCCGCGGACACAGGTGGCCGCAAGGGACGCTGGTATCGCTGGTAAACCGTTAACCGGTGACATGGCTGTGGGCCCCCGATGCATTCGGGGGCCCACAGCCATGTCGCGGAAAAACATCCGCCCGGAAAGTCGGTGCCGCTGTCGGCTACCGACTTTCCGGGCGTCGCCCACGCGAGGGGCGAGGGCTCGGCAACGGGGCGCCGTCAGTCGTCAGGAGGCGACGATGCGTCGCACGTTGTCGACGTCACCGCAGCCTTCCTTCAGCTGACGTGCGCGTTCTTCGGCGAACGCGTCGCCCAGCTCTTCCCGGCGTTCCATGGCCACGTTCTCGCGCGCTCCGTTGAGAATGGTGCGCTCCTCCTCGTCGGCATGGTGGGTGACGGCTTGCACGAGCTCTTCCAGCTTCTCGTCCCACTCCTCGGAGCCGACCTCGTCGACCTCCAGGAGTTCCAGAAGCGCCTTGTTGCCCTCCTCGTGCTCCTCCTCGCCGTGTTCCACCTCCTCGTCATCGATGTTCTTGTACCGCCTGAGGGCGGGATAGACCTTGGCCTCTTCCGCCAGCGCATGCGCGATCAGCAGATCGGAGAATTCCCGGAGGGCGGCGGCCCGGTCGGCTTCGACGCTGCGCATCTGACGAAAGAGTTCCTCCATCTTCCGGTGGTCCTGGAGAATGAGTTCAACGACGTCTCGAGTCTGCGCCATGGGATCAGGCATCGCTTTCTTGCTGGGGAACCTTGCTGGCAATCATGCGGGAAAACCTTGCCGGAATCCTGTTACCCCGTCCGGCGCGGTTCAGCAGGCGGCCCGGCCACGGGCGAGCGGTGCTCCGGTGCGGCGGCGCGGCGAGATGCGGCATGGGGGGCGCGGCGAGATGTGGCGCGACAGCGCGGCGACATGCGGCGCGGGGGCGCGGCGGAGAAGTGGGCGGAAAGTCGTAGGCATGAGCGTGGAGCAAGGGGGTAGACGCGCCAGCGGTGAGCTGAAAAGGCCGGAGTCGGCAGGAGCCGACAGGGGAGGGACTCATGATCACGGGTACGGCGGCGAAGACGGATACGCACTGCGATGCTCTGCCGGAGGTGACCGACCCGTCGAAGGTCGCTCCCAAGGACGCGCGTGAACTGACCCGCGTGTTCTTCCAGCAGCTCGCCCGCCTCGAGGAGGGCACGCCGGAGTACCAGTACGCGCGCAACACCTTGATCGAGATGAACATCTCCCTGGTGCGCTACGCGGCCTCGCGGTTCCGCAGCCGGGACGCGGAGGAGATGGAGGACATCGTCCAGGTCGGTGTGATCGGTCTGATCAAGGCCATCGACCGGTTCGAGCTCTCCCGCGAGGTGGAGTTCACCTCCTTCTCGATCCCCTACATCGTGGGCGAGATCAAGCGGTTCTTCCGTGACACCACGTGGGCCGTGCACGTCCCCCGCCGCCTGCAGGAGGCCCGCGTCCAACTGGCGCGTGCCACCGAGGAGCTGAGCAGCCGCCTGGGCCGTACGCCGACCGTGGCGGAGCTGGCCCAGCTGATGAACCTGGAGGAGGAAGAGGTCATCGAGGCGCGGCTGGCCTCCAACGGCTACCGCTCCTCCTCCCTGGATGCGGCCATCAACAACAGCGAGGACGGCGAGACGGCCCTGGCCGACTTCATCGGCAACGAGGACGGCGCGCTGGAGCTGGTGGAGGACTTCCACGCACTGGCTCCGATGATCGCCGGGCTCGATGAGCGGTCGCGCAAGATCCTGCACTGGAGGTTCGTCGAGGAAGCGACCCAGGCGCAGATCGGCGAGCGTCTCGGCGTCTCCCAGATGCACGTCTCCCGGCTGCTCTCCCGCACCCTGGCCCAGCTCCGCGAGGGCATGCTCACCACCCAGTGACACCACCCGGCAACGGGGGGGCCTCCGCGGTGGCGGCGCAGTGTCCGCCTCCATCTGGCGTGCCCCGTCGTATGCGTGAGCGTTGACGTGAGCTGCGTGGCCTGGCAGAGCGTGCCGGCCGCGCAGCTCATTGCCGTGTCTTGCTGGAGTTCGGGGTTTCGGGTGCGCGACAGGCACCGGCCACTCCCGGCGATGGTCCAGCTGTTACGCCATGACTCGTCGATCAGTGCCGCGTGTACGCAGGCGCGTGGGCGGCCCCCCGGACAGGGCGGGCCGCCCACACATGCTGTTACAGGCCGAGGTAGAAGCGCACCGTCGTACCGTCGTCCCCGGTGTGCACGCGCACCAGGTCGGACACGTAGTTGACCAGCATCAGGCCCCGGCCACCCACCTGCCCACGCTCCGGCGGGCGGCGGCCGGCCAGCGGATCGGTCAGCCGGCCCGCGTCACGGACCTCGATCACGAGCTGATCCTGCTCGGCCCAGACCGCGAGCGTGCCACGACCCCCGCCGTGCACCACGCTGTTGGTCGTCAGTTCCGCGACCGCCAGCTCCACGTCCATCAGCCGCTCACCGGTCAGACCCAACCGCGTGGCCTGATCCAGAGCGAAACGGCGGGCTGCCGGAAGGTCCTCCTCGCCGTACGAGAAGACCGCGGCGTCCGGCACGGCCGGAAGCTCCTGGTTGTAGCGGGAGACGAGCGCCTGCCAGTCGTAGACGTCGCTCGCCCGCTCACGGCCCTCCCCGTCGATGAGGGTGGGATGCGTGACGCGGGCATCGGCGATCACCTGCTCATCCAGCCGCACCTCGTCGTACGGGCACAGGATCGTCACCGCCCTGCCCTCGAAGGCGGCGTTGATCAGGGCCTCGTGCTGCGCGCAGGCCGGGTACTCCACAGCGCTGCGCCCGGCCCAGATCGGTTCACCGATGATGCGTACCCGACCCTGCGGGTGCGCGTCGGCGAATCCGCGCAGAACCTTGGGGATGATCCGCCCGGGATTGCGGCCGGCCTCGGTCATGTCCAGGAACAGGATGCCCTCGGCATCCGCGCCCAGCCCGTTCCTGATCAGTTCCAGGTTGGGACCGGGCACCGCGACGGCCGACGGCTCGCCCTTGTCCAGCCCTTCGCGCAGGAACGACACGGTCTGCCGCGTGTACTCGTCGGCGCTGCGATAGAACAGGGCCGGGTGCACGAACATCTCGTCGGTGGTCACCGTGGTCATCACTGAGCCACCTCGATCCGGTCCAGACCCGGCCAGAACAGTTCCAGAACCCGGGGCAACTGCGGCGGCGGATGTTCCACCACGACCCGTCCGTCCGGCAGGTTCATGGCGGTGACCGCCAGCGCGCTCACCCCGGCCACGTCGACGAACGCCACGTCCGACAGCTCCAAGTACGACACGCCCGCGTGCTGCCGGGCCAGCTCCGCAAGGGCCTGTTCCCAGGACGAACGTGTAAGGGCGTTGATCTCGCCACGGGCACGTATCCCAGAACGACCGCCGGGCAACGGACTCACCTCCAACGCCACCTCCCCACGCGTTACCGGGCCGGTTCCGCCCACCACATGTGGGGTATCCACGCTCGGACTCCTTCACCTTTCAGGCCAACGGCCGACCGCCCACGCAGGGGCAGACGGATCCCCAGCGGGCGAGTCTATCCCGCCCCGGAGACCGACCCCGCTGTTCGGGGGCGGTGCATCGCGGGAACGGCAGGCGCGTTCAGGGTTTTGGGCGACCGGACGGGTAGGGGGATGGCGGGCCGCATTCAGGTCGCAGCGATGACGGGAGTCTCTCTGAGGACGTGCTCTCTCCACGGGCAGTCGGCGCCGATGTACGCACGGTGAGGCAGCCGACGCACCGGCCGGCTTCGCCTCAGCGCGCGTCTACACCTCGATGTGCGAGCCCATGATGACCGTGCGGTCCCGGGGCAGGCTGAAGTGCTCGGCGGCGTCGGCCGTGATGTAGGACGTGGCGATGAACAGCCGTTTGCGCCAGGGCGCCATCGTCGGTGCCGTCCCGCGCCGAAGCTCGATCTTCGACAGGAAGTACGACGCCTGGTCGAGCTGCAACCGTCCCTCGGTCTCGTCCGGCGACAGCATGGCCAGCGTGCCGGGCACGTCCGGTGTCTCCATGTAACCGAAGCGGGCGGTGACGTGGACGATCCCGTCGTCGGTGTAGCCGAGGTCGTCCACGACGATCCGCTCGTCGGCCGGGACCCGGGGGATCGGCTCCGTCGTCAGGGAGAGGATCACGACCTGCTCGTGCCGCACGTGGTTGTGCTCGACGTTGGCCCGCATGGCGAGGGGGGCCGTCGCCTTGTCCCGGTTCAGGAACACGGCCGTGCCGGGGACCTGGCGCGTGGCGGCCTTGCCGCTGCGGAGGTCGTCGACGAACTCGGGCAGTGCTCCTTCGGCGCGCGCTCGTTGCGCGGTGACGATCTCGCGGCCGCGCTGCCAGGTCGTCATGACGGTGAACGCGGTGAGGCCGATGAGCAGCGGCAGCCAGGCGCCGTGCACGAGCTTGGTCATGTTGGCGGCCACGAACAGCAGGTCCACGAACAGGAGCAGACCCCCGCCGACGGCCAGCAGCCACGTGGGCGTGCCCCACTTGACGCGGGCGACGTTGAGGAACAGCAGGGTGGTGATGGTCATGGTTCCGGTGACCGCCATGCCGAAGGCGTAGGCCAGCTCGGCGGAGCTGCGGAAGGCGAAGACCAGGGTGAGGACCGAGACCATCAGCAGCCAGTTGATCCAGGGCACGTAGATCTGGCCGATGGTCGACTCGGAGGTGTGCGCGATGCGAAGCCTCGGCAGATAGCCGAGCCGTGCGGCCTGGGAGGCGACCGAGTAGGCGCCGGTGATCACCGCCTGGGAGGCGATCACGGTCGCCGCCGTCGCGAGCAGGACCATCGGCCAGCGTCCCCAGTCGGGCACGAGCAGGAAGAACGGGCTGCTGATGTTGTCCGGGTCGGCGAGGATCAGCGCGCCCTGCCCCATGTAGCTGAGGACACAGGCGGGCAGGACGAGCAGCAGCCACCCCCGGGTGATCGCCCGGCGGCCGAAGTGGCCCATGTCGGCGTAGAGCGCCTCGGCCCCGGTCACGGCGAGGACGATCGCGGCCAGGGCGAAGAAGGCGGTGCCCCAGTGACCGAACAGGAAGCCCAACGCGTACGTGGGGGACAGCGACTTGAGGATGTCCGGGTGGTCGCTGATGCCGACGACGCCGCAGGCACCGATGGCCAGGAACCAAAGGATCATGACCGGTCCGAACACCCGCCCCACCGCCGCGGTTCCTCTGCGCTGCACGAGGAAGAGGGTCACGATGATCACCGCGGTGATGGGCACGACCGCGTCCCCGAGGGACGGTTCCACGACCTTGAGTCCTTCGACCGCGGAGAGCACCGAGATCGCCGGGGTGATCATGCTGTCGCCGAAGAAGAGCGACGCGCCGAAGATGCCGAGGGCGGCCAGGGCGGCGGCCGCCTTGCTGCCGAGCCGTGAACTCCACCGTCGCACCAGGGTGATGAGCGCCATGATGCCGCCCTCGCCGTCGTTGTCGGCGCGCATCGCGAGCAGGATGTAGGTGACCGTGACGATGATCATCACTGACCAGAACACCAGAGACACCACCCCGTACACGTTGTCCGTGCTGACCGGGACGGGATGCGGGTCGTCGGGGTTGAACACGGTCTGGAGGGTGTAGATCGGGCTGGTGCCGATGTCGCCGAAGACGACGCCGAGCGCACCGACGACCACCGCCAGGCGCACCGTGTCGCGCGTCCGGGCCTGTTCGGCCTCCTGCACCCGCGATGCGGCTCCGTGAGCCGGCTCGGTTCCCTGCGGGCCGTCGGTCATGGCGCTGGTTCCTCCTCGTGCGGACCGCTGATCCGCGGACCGGGCTGTCGGTCGGACGATACCGGGGCATGCCCCAGACCCGGAGCAGACCCCGCACGCGTCCACATGTGCTGATCGTGCGGTGCTCCGAGATCCGGATTCGAAACCCGAAGGAGGGGCGGCTGGCAGAATCGGGGCCTTGTCGAACCTGTGGGGGCGTTGTGGGTCTGGGAACGGTGGCGGTCACCGGCGCGGCGGGCGCCATCGGGTCCGTGGTCCGGGTGGCTCTGAGAGGCGACGTGGACCGGCTGGTCCTGTTGGACCGTGTTCCGCTCCGGGCGGAGACGGCACGGGAAGAGGTACGCACCGTCGACCTGCGTGACGTGGCAGCCGTGGAGTCGGCACTGGCCGGTGTGGATTCCGTGCTCCACCTGGGCGGAGTGCCGGATGAGGCGCCTCTGGCCGATCTCCTGGAAGCGAATGTGCTGGGCACCCATCATGTGCTGGAAGCAGCGCGGCGGGTGGGAAGCCGGCGTGTGGTGCTGGCCAGCAGCAACCGCGTCACGGGGTTCTATCCCACTGGCCATCGCACACGTCCGCCGGAGCCCGCGCGGCCGGACGGCCTGTACGGGGTGAGCAAGGTAGCTGTTGAGGCCCTGGGCCAGCTGTACGCGGACAAGTTCGACCTCTCGGTCATCTGCCTGCGCATCGGCAGCTTCGAGGAGGTGCCCACAGAACCTCGCCACCTGGCGACCTGGCTCAGCCCGCGGGACGCCGTGGGGTATGTCCGGGCGGCACTCACCGCCCCGCAGTCCACCCGCTTCGCCACCGTGTACGCGGTCTCCGCCAACTCCCGACGGTTCTGGGAACTCCCTGACGAGTCAGTGCTGCCGTACACGCCTGTCGACAACGCCGAGGAGTATGCCGCACGCGTGACCGACGCGGACGTTCCTGCCGATCCCTCGGCACCTCAGGGCGGCCCCTATGCGACGCCTGAATTCACCCTGAAGCACATCTGGCCCTGACTCTGGTCGACCGGACGGCCGCCGTCACAGGTCTTGTGCCGGACCACAGCAGCGGTCGGTGCCACCGATAGGCAGGACTCAACTGCGGCTGTCCTCTTGGCCGGCGGTGGCAGCGGGGGAGCCGGGGCGGAAGCATGCTGTCACGGTCTTACCGTGGCGTTGGCACTTCGTCGCCCAGTCGTCGGCGAGCGTGCGCACGATGGAGACCCCTCGGCCGGAGACCGCGCCCTGCTCCGGTTCGCGCTGCTGCGGCAGCGACGGATCATCGTCGTGGACGCTCACCTGAAGGCAGTCGCCGTCCCATGTGAGGACCAGGTGCGCGTCGCTGTGGGCGTGGATGTGCGCATTGGTGATCAGTTCGGACACCGCCAGCACGATGGCGTCCACCGTGTCCGGCTCGTCAGCGGTCCAGGGCAGGGACTCGAGACGGCTTCGTGTCCACTCCCGGCCGACGCGGACTCCTTCGGACATGGGAAACGAGTGCGCCCACCCCA
Source organism: Streptomyces sp. NPDC020489 (assembly GCF_044386545.1). Lineage (NCBI taxonomy): Bacteria > Bacillati > Actinomycetota > Actinomycetes > Kitasatosporales > Streptomycetaceae > Streptomyces > Streptomyces sp. NPDC020489. The sequence continues at coordinate 211,613 of NZ_JBIRUZ010000005.1, read as the reverse complement.
TTGCTTTGACCGCCACTGTTCGACTTCCTCTCCTTGGCCCACCAAAGGTCACGTGCACGCACCGTGTACCCGGACCCCGAGTCGACAGGCACGACGACGCCTTTCGCCGAGGAAGCGGTGGCGACCAGGGGAAGGGGGAGGGCGCCGGATGCCCGCAGCCTCGCCAGCACCTCGAAGCAGCACACCTACGAGCGTGGGGAAGCTCCGTCGGGGCCAGGTGACCGCTCGGGGCCCTGCCCCGACGGAGCTCGGTCGGGCGGGGTGACGTGCTACCGGCGCCCGGCACAGGCCGGTGCCGTGTGCGATGCTCCTCGGCTCAGCCGAAGTTCACGTCGCTGCACCACATGTAGGCCTGGTCGAGGTGCGAGGCCTGCCAGATCACGAACAGGATGTGGTGTCCGCTGTAGCCGGAGGTCTGGACGGGGAACGTGATGTCCTGCGCGGGGGCGTAGCGGCCGGTCTGCGTGATGAAGTCGAGGTTGCTCCAGCCCAGGGTCTGGGTCTTGGGGTCGAAGCCCTGCTTGCTCACGTAGACCTTGAAGTAGTCGGCACCGTGGGACGCCTGGTCGTACAGGTGGACCGAGAAGTTGTTGGTGACGTTGGTGGTCTTCCACGGCCCGGGCTTGTCGAGGCTGGCGTTCCTGGAGAGGTTGTTGCTGCAGAGCGTCCCGTCGGGGGTCCGCGCCTGGAACTGGCCGCCGAGGCCGTCCCGGAGCGCGCTCATCCAGTTCCACATGGTGTCGGCGTTGGCCTGGAAGGCCTGCCAGCACATGGGGTCCTGGGTCTGCATGGCCGGGTTCGTGTGGTTGCTGCCCCACGTCTTCCAGCACTGGTACGCGCGGGTGGCGGGGTCGACGACGGTGCCGTGGGCCTGCGCGGGGGACGACCAGGTGAGCGCGCCGACCACCAGGGCGAACAGCATGACGAGCGCCTGGAGAGGCCGGCGAAGCGACGACCGCGAACGCCCGGTCAACGGACTCTGGTTGCGCATGTGGGGGGACTCCTTCCAGTTGCAAGGCTGTGATGGGAGCGCTCCCGACGCTAGGACTTCTGGGTGAGATGTCAATGAAGCGAACGGAGTTGATTACAGGGGTGGGTGGCGAGCTGGGAATCTGCCGTGAGCCGGGGGACAGGTCTGACCGCCCTCGGCTGAAGCCCGGTCAGTCCGGTCAGAACACGCTTTTCTGCCTCTACCACCCGGTGAACGGTGGAAAGTCCCCGGCCCCCTAGCACAGCCGCATGAGGCTGACACCGGCCTGCGCGGCAGCGTGGCCGCTCCTCACCGGACGCGCCACGCTCCGTAATTGGCCGCTGGCCCCTTCTCTTCCCGGGGTGCCCTCCGCCCCGGCCGCAAAGTGGGCCGCCCGTGAGATCCGGGACCGTGTTCCGTACGCGGATCCAGGTCAAGGGGTCAATCGAGGGGGAACTCGGTGAAGCAGTACGGCAGCGCTCGCTTCTGGAGGGCGAGGACCTCACTGGTCGTGCAGTGCAGCACTTCGGCGGCCGTCGAGATCTCCGCCCGGAATGACCGTCCGGTGTGGAGCGGTACGTCGGCGTTGAAGGAGACCGACACACCGTGTTCGATCAGCGTCCGTACGGGATGCGCTTCGATGTCCCGTACTGCGCCCAGTGCCGCGTTGGAGGTCAGTGAGACCTCGACGTGTACGTGGTCGCGTGCCAGGCGGTCCATGAGTGTCTTGCTCGACGCGGCGGCGATGCCGTGGCCTATGCGCTGCGCGCCCAGCCGGTCCAAGGCCGACCAGATGTGCCGATCGGATCCGAATTCGCCGGCGTGGACCGTCACTCCACGACCGGCCGAACGCGCCGCCGAGCAGAACGCCTGAAAGCGGTCGACATCCGGGTGTCTTCTCTCGTCCCCGGCGATATCGACGCCGACGAAGGTGGAGGGCAGGCGAGTCAGCGCTGCCGCGCACTCCTCCAGCGTCTCGTCAGGGCAGTCCCGGTTCAGCAGCAGCACGACTCGTACATACGGGCCGCGTAGGCCGTCGAGCACTCTGTGCGTGATGCCGAGGACGTCGTCCAGCGACAGCCCGTCGGTGAGGAAGCGCCTGGGCGATACGCGCACCTCGACGTAGTCGACACCCTGGGCTTCATGCTCGGCATGCACATCCCGCAGGAACCGTCCGAGATCGTGACCGCTGACCCGGACCCGGTCCGGTGTGTCGACTCGATGGGCGTCGAAGAACGCCGCACTGGAACGGGGACGCCGACTCGGCAGGCCCACTGCCCGGCGCTTGCGCTCTTCCGGCTCCAGATGCAGGTGCAGGTGCGGTATCACGCCGGCTTCCTCAGCAGAGCCTTGATCCAGCGCTGGACGGTCGAGGAGGAGTCCAACTCGTCCTCCGACCAGGTTCTGAGCACCTCGAATCCACTCTTCTCCGCCAGGCTCTGAAGACGGTCGACCCGATAGAAGTAGAAGTGCCGGCGAGGCGAACCGTCTCCCTCCATCGGCAGCGCCACATGCCCCTCTCCCTCCTTGACCGAGACCTGCGCGACGCCCCCGGGCCGCAGGACACGGTGGAACTCCTGCAGCGACCGTAGAAAGTCCTCCGACGGAAGGTGCAGCAGCACGGCCGAACACCAGACCGCGGCCACGCAGCGGGCGGGAAGGGGCAGACTCCGCACGTCGCCCAGGACCGGCAGGGTCCGGTCGTGGACCGGCGCATGGGACAGCAGTGACCCACTGGCGTCCAATGCCAGCACATGCTTTCCCTGCTGCGCGAACCTGAGTGCGTCACGTCCGGCACCGGCTCCCGCATCCAGGACGATGCCGTCGACCGCGTCGGCCAGTTCGTCGATCTCACTGGGAAGGGCGGAGCCTGGTGCGAACGAGGCCGTCCGGCGGGCGTAGGATTCGGCCGCGCTGTCGTAGGCGAGCACGGTTTCCTCCATGGGCCCCAGAGGCTGGGCGTGCCGCGCCTTTTGCAAGGCCGCGGTGGTCCAGCGGGCGTTGCCCAGGAAGGGGAACGCCGCCCAGTCCCACAGGTCAGGCTCGTCGAGCAGACCGGCCCACACACGTCGTGCGTACTGCGAAGGTAATTTCGGATCGATCAAGAGATAGCCCTCGTCCTGTTTCCAGGAGCAGTAGTAGTAGTTGCTGTGTCGCGCTGCCGCCGCCGCCAAGCCCGCCGAAGTGGTGACGCGCCGACTTTCGGGAGGGACGAACGACGCGGGGTCCATGCCGTGCTCAAGCGGGAAGAGGTGGAGGTGCGCGTGGGTGACGCACGAGCCGCCGCCTCCCTCGCGTGAGCCGGAGGAGCCGTGCTCGACGAGGACCACGGCCCCGCCGAACGTACGACGTATCAGTTCTGCGGCCCCCCACGCCGTGCGGAAGACGTGGGTGCGTTCACCTCCGGGTAACTCGCCTACGCTCAGCGCGTGATGGTGAGGCACCACGAGTGCGTATCCCGGCGCCATGCATCCCAACCCGGACAGGACGTCAGCGGCCCTGGTGCGCATCACCAGCCGGGAGAAGACGTCCTCCAATCCCGGAAGACGCGGGTCACCGGTCGCCGCGCTTCCACTCCAGCGCACCTCGTCACACAGCTCGCAGGGCCCGTCGGCATCCCTCCTCACGGCCCCGCCCCCGCTCCGGAGGAGTGCCGCCGTTGCCACAGATAATCGAAAAGCATAAGCAGGAGCGGAACTATGAGCGACATCAGGAATTCTGATAAGGACAGGCTTCCGCTGATCAACAGTCCTAGTGGAATACCTGTGGCCGCGACGGAAACCAACCACAGTATGGCAGTCAGACGTTTCATTCGGATCCAGTCCCGCAGAATGCTCCGCACCAGCAGACCGCGCGAGAAGCGTCGGCCCACGTCTTCGTTCTGCACGATCACGCAACCCGGAAAGAGCAGCGACGCCCTGCTGTTCGGCGTCGTGAGGATGGTCGACCTGGCCAGCGCCAGAGCGTTGACGAACGGCCAGATGGCCCATATGGACGGCCGGGTCGGGCTGCGAGGCAGTTCCCACGCCCCGCTTTCCTGCTGCGTATCGAGTATTCCCTGGAGCGTTTCGAAGACCTTCGGCTGAAGCGGATCGACCACACCCGCCGACAACAGAGCACTGATCGCGAGGGGCCCCGCGAAGTGCGGCAATGAGTTCTGGAACACGGCGGTCGCACCGGCCTGCGCGAACGGCACGTCGTACTCCTCGACCGTGGTGCTGCGCTCGACGTGGGTCCCGGGGCTCAGCCCTTCCAGTAACCACTCCGTAGTGCGACGGATGGTGTTGACGCTCAACGCGCCCGGAATGCGAGTCAGAGCCATGAGGGCCCAACTCGTGTGGACCAGCGTGGGCTCAGCACCCGGCAGCGGACCCCAGGCGGGCACTCCGGGGTTCTGGGCGTCGATGAGCCAGCGCTGCGCCTGAGCCAACGCGGCCCGGTCCCCGCCGCACTCGTCGAGCGCCAGAACGGCGAGCGCGGTGTGGAACACACGCGAAGGCTGCCCGGCGTACGATCCCCAGCCGCAGTCGACGTTCTGGTTGTCCCGGATCCACTCGGCACCGCGCCGCGCACTCGCACCGCCGCTGAGCAGTCCCACGTCCGGCCTGCTCAACGCACGGACCACCCATGCCGTGGCCTCCAGGATGGGGAAACCGTTCGTCGTGCGCACAGACCAGCCACCGCTGCGCGGATTTCCCGGGTGGCTCTGCTGGCCGATCAAGTAGGCCAGCACGTCAGGAGCCCTCTCGAACACGACCCCGGGAACGCTGAAGGTGAAGAGCCCGACAGCTGATGCGGTGATGCCTGGAAGGGGATCATCCAGGTAGTGGTACCAACCGGCCGCCCCGGAACCGGATCGGAAATTCCGCCGCAGACACCCATGCGCACGGTCGATTGATTCAGTTAACGCATAACCGTCCAGATCGGCCGTCGATCGCGCCATGACATCCCCCTGAAGCGCCACGGAACTGCTCTCGTGCCGCCATGATGCCCATCGCGCCGGGGCATGATTCGCCATTCGACGGCAGACGGCCCGAAAGGTACATGATCCGGGGCCTGCCGCTCGCACTCCGCCCTCGGTACGGCCAACGGGACTGCTGCATGATTGCTTGGCAGCCGGGTTTATGCAGCCACAGCGGACTCGCCTCGATCCTGGCGTGCCTCACCCTCGATCGTCCCGTACTTGCCGGCCGACGGGTCCGTGATCAGGCATCCGCGCATCTTGGACCTGGGCCGAGAGTGAACGGCCGAGTTGCCTGCGGGGATACCCGCTCGAACAGGGCAGCCAGGTCGCTGTTCCATCAGACCGGCGGTGCGTCGGGTTTCGGCTCGCGAGTTCGCGGTGGCTGTGCCCCTCTAGTTCGTCTGCGTTTCGGACATGTCGCCACGCGCTGCCTTGAGTGACCGGAGAAGCTCAAAACGGGGGTGCTCAAGCGATGTTGACGGGAAGAATGGCCGCCATGACGTACCAAGGCTCCTCCATCGACCCGACCAAGCCCAGCATCGCTCGCGTCTACGACTACCTGCTCGGTGGCAAGGACAACTACGCGGTGGACCGTGAGATCGGCGACGTGTTCAAGCGCGACCTACCCGGCTCGGTGGCCATTGCCTTTGCCAATCGCGCCGCCTTGACCCGGGCGGTCAGAGAGATCGCGAGGACCACCGGTATCCGGCAGTTCATCGACCTGGGCAGCGGCCTGCCGACGGCGGACAACGTTCACCAGGTCGCGCAACGGCACGCCCCGGAGTCCCGGGTGGTCTACGTCGACAACGATCCCCAAGTCCTGGTCCATGGCCGGGCGTTGCTGGAGAGCAACGAACGGACCCGCGTCGTCCCGGGCGATGTGCGTGACCCCGAAGCCATCCGCACTCACCCGGACACCGCCGAACTCATCGATTTCGCTCGACCGGTGGCTGTCATGCTCAGCGCCATCCTCCACCACGTCAACGATGACGAGGACCCTGCCGGTATCGTCCGCTACTGGCGCCAGCACGTCCCTTCGGGAAGCTACTTCTTCATCAGCCACTTCCGCTCGGGCGACAACCCGGAGACGACGGAGGCCGAGGCGGTTCTCCAGCAGACGTTCGGCCGCGGTCGGTGGCGCACCGACGCCGAGATCGCCTCCCTGCTGGACGGCCTGGAGATCCTCGACCCGGGGATCGTTCCCGCGTCCTTGTGGCGTTCCGATGAGACCGATGACTCACGGGACATCGGTCAGAGGAGAGAACTCACGGTCTGGGAACAGCTCATCGCGGCCGGGCTGGCCCGGAAGGCCTAGTGCTCCCATCTTGAGTTGCGGGGGGAAGGGCCTCTTGGCCGCTCAGCAGCCGGCTCGTTCCGGTCGTCAGGCGGGCCGTGGTTTCCATAAGCGTGATGGTGAACGGGTGGCTGGGGGCGGTCAGGATGCGTTGGGCAGGGCCCTGTTCGACGAGTTCGCCGGCGTCCAGGACGGCGATGCGGTGGGCGAGGGCCGCGGTGTCCAGATCGTGGGTGATCAGGACCAGGGACAGGTCGTCGCGGTGGCGGACGAGGGCCGTGAGGGTGTCGAGGATGCCCCGGCGGGTGATCGTGTCGAGGCCGGAGGTGATCTCGTCGCAGATGAGGACGCGGGGGCGGGCGAGGAGCGCGCGGGCGAGAGCGGCGCGCTGGAGTTCGCCGCCGGAGAGCTGACCTGGGCGCCGGTGGACCAGGTCCTCGGGGAGGCCGAGGCGGGTCAGGGTGGTCCGGGCTTCCCGCGTCGCGGTGTCCGTGTCGGTGCCGCGCAGGCGGATCGCGGTGCGGGCGACCTGGTGGAGTACGGGACGGTGTTCGTCGAAGGCGGCGCCCGCGTCCTGGAAGACGTACTGCACGGCAGCGAGGTGCGTACGGCTGCGGTTGCGGAGGCTGTGGGGCAGCGGTGTGCCGTCGAGGAGGATCTCTCCGTCGTGGTCACGGTGGAGACCGGCGAGGCAGCGGGCGAGGGTGGTCTTGCCGCTGCCGGAACGGCCGACGACGGCCAGGCATTCGCCCGGGCGCAGGTCCAGTCGGGGGGTGCGCAGCACCACGGTCGTGCCATGGGCGCCGTCGTGGTGGCGGGCGGTGAGGTCGCGTATTCGCAGGACGGGCCGCTCGGTGCCGGTCGAACTGGCGGGTTCCGGGAACCGCGGCTGCTCACCGAGCAGTTCGCGGGTCCATTCATGCTGGGGCGCCAGGCAGACGCGTGGTGCCGGGCCCGACTCGACGACCCGGCCCGCCCGCATGACGATGAGCTCGTCGGCGAGTGCGCGTACGACGTCCAGGTCGTGGCTGAGCAGGACGACGGCGATGCCGCGCGCCGCGACGGCCGCCAGCTGGTCGACGATACGGCTCTTGGTCACGGCGTCCTGGCCGGTCGTGGGCTCGTCGGCCACGATGACCCGGGCGCCGAGCAGCAGGGCTTGGGCGAGGACGACCCGCTGCTGCTGACCGCCGGAGAGCTGGTGCGGGTAGCGCCGCAGCAGGTCCTCGGCGTCCGGGAGTTGGGCTTCGGCGAGGGCGTGCAGGACGCGTTCGCGGGCCGCCCCCCGGCGCCGCCTCAGCGGAAGATGGGCGACCTGGGCGCGGGCTATGTCGGTGAGCAGCGCGGCGATACGGCGGGCGGGGTTGAGGACGGCTGCCGGGTGCTGGGGGATGTAGCCGACCAGGCCGTCGGCCGTCAGGCGTACGTCGCCGGTGACGTGGGCGCCGGGCGGGTACTCGCCGAGCAGGGCGAGGCCGGTGGTGGTCTTGCCGCTGCCGGAGGCGCCGACCAGCGCCGTGACCTTGCCGGGCAGGGCCTTGAGGCTGACTCCGTCGACGATGGCCCTGCCGTCGATCTCGACGCGCAGGTCGCGGATCTCGGCCACGGGATCCGGGGTGGTGTCGTTCGCGTGGTTCACGGACGTGCTTCCTTCTCTGTCCGGCTGCGGAGGCTGCCGCCCGTGCCTCCGGATGTGGCCGTGCGCGCGGGGGCGCCCTGTCTCCCGCCCTTGTCCAGGGCTGCGTCGAAGAGGAGGTTCGTGCCCATCGTCAGGCCCACGATCAGCAGGGCGGGGACCACGACGGCCCAGGGCTGGACGAACAGGCCGGTGCGGTTGCGGTCGACCATGACCGCCCAGTCGGTGGCGTCCGGGGCCACGCCGACGCCGAGGAAGGCGGCCGTGGCGACCAGGTACAGCACCCCGGTCAGCCGGGTGCCTGCGTCGGCGGCCAGGGTACGCAGCATGGAGCGGCCTACGTAGCCGACGGCCATGCGCCACCACGTCTCGCCCTGCATGCGCAGGGCCTCGACCGCGGGGCGGGCGGCGGCCTCGGCGGCGGCGGCGCGTACCAGGCGGGCCGCGTCGGGCACGTTGACCACCGCGACGAGCAGGGCGAGGCCGACGGCGCCGGGGGAGAACACCGTCGCCGCCAGCAGGATCAGCAGCAGCGACGGGATGGCGAGCAGCACGTCCAGGGGCCGCATCAGCAGCTCCTCCAGCCAGCGGCGGTGGGTGAGCGCGCTGAGCAGGCCGATGGGCAGGGCCACGAGGTAGGCCAGGGCGGTCGCGGCGAGGGCGGTCAGCACGACCGGCCGGCCGCCGTGGAGCACCTGCTGCCAGACGTCGCGACCGACGAAGTCGGTGCCGAGCCAGTGCCCGTCGCCGAGCGTGAAGGACGGGGTCCGGGGTCCCGGTTCGCCCGCGAACAGCGGGCCGAGGAGTGCCAGGACGAGGGGGAGGGTGATGACCGCGATGCCGAGGGTGAAGCGGCCCGTACGCAGGTTCCTCACGCGGCCACCGCCGCCCGGGGCGCGAGCCGGTGGGTGACCAGGTCGGCGCCGAGGTTGAGCATCACGGTGAGGACCCCGAACACCACGGCGAGACCCTGGACGACGGGCAGGTCGCGTTCGGCGACCGCGTTGAGCAGGACGGTGCCGAGTCCGGGGATGACGTACAGCGCCTCCACGACGATGACACCGCACAGCAACCAGTCGACGGTGCGGGCGAGTTGCTGGGCGGCGGGAGCAAGGGCGTTGGGCAGGGCGTGGGTGTAGCGGATGCGGGCGCCGGCGATGCCGTAGCGGCGAGCCTGCGCCACGTACGGGGAGGCGAGCGCGTCGATCACGCCCGCGCGTACCAGACGCACCAGGGAGCACACGGGCCGGGCCAGCAGGACGAGGACGGGCAGGACGAGTGCGGCCGGGTGGGCGAGCAGGTCGGTGCCGTAGCCGACGGCGGTCGGCGGCAGCCAGCCCAGCTGGATCGCGAGGACGGTCACCAGCAGCACGCCGAGGGCGAACTCCGGGACCGCGTACACCGCGAGCGTCGCGGAGCTGATGAGCCGGTCCGCCAGGCGCCCCTCGTGGCGGGCGGCCAGCACGCCGAGGCCGAAGCCGACGGGGACGAGCAGGGTGACGGTGAGCGTGGCCAGCAGCAGGGTGGGGCCGAAGCCGTCGGCGATGTACTGACTGACCGGGCGGCCGGAGGCCAGGGAGGTGCCGAGGTCGCCGTGGAACAGGCCCGCCGCCCAGTCGGTCAGCCGCTCCACCGCCGGCCGGTCCAGTCGCATGGCCTCGCGGATGGCCGCGATGCGGGCGGGGTCGGGCTGGTCCCCGGCGAGGGCGACGGCGGCGTCGCCCGGCAGCGCCTCGGTGAGCGCGAAGACCAGCAGCACGACGGCCACGGTCTGCGCGACGCCGAGGAGCAGCCGCCGGGCGACGAAGGAGCGCAGTCCGCTCACGCGAGCCACACCTTGTCGAAGCGGGCCCAGTCGATGGTGTTGGCGGGCGCCTTGGTCTCAACCCCCTTCACCGAGCGGGCCGTTCCGATGATCCAGTCCGCGAAGCCCCAGATCAGGAAGCCGCCCTCGGAGTACAGGCGGCGCTGCATGCGGGCGTAGACGGCGGCGCGTTCGGTCTTGTCGGGGGTGGACTGGGCTTGCTGGTAGAGGGCGTCGAAGTCCTTGTGCCGCCACTTGGTGGCGTTGGTGGTGGAGTTGGTGAGCAGGCGCTGGGAGATGTGTGCCTCGATGGGCATGGCGCCGGAGCGGTAGCAGCTCAGGATGCCGCCATCGAGGATGTCGCTCCAGTAGGAGTCCTTGCTGCCCATCTTGACGTCGATGGTGACGCCTGCCTTCTTCGCCTGGTCGCGGAAGATGCTGGCGGCTTCGGTGAATCCGGCGGCCACGGCCGAGGTGTCGAGGGTGACCGTGAGGTTCTCGGCGCCGGCCTGCTTGAGCAGGGTGCGGGCCTTGTCGAGGTCCTGTTCGCGCTGGGGCAGGCCGTCGGCGTAGTACTCGTAGCCCTTGCCGAACAGGTCGTTGCCGATCTCCCCGGCGCCGGACAGCGCGCCGTCGACGAGTTCCTTGCGGTCGGCGATGAGGAAGAACGCCTGGCGCACCCGCTTGTCGTCGAAGGGAGCCCGGTCGGTCTTCATGCAGAAGCCCTGCATGGCGCTGCCCCGCAGCCGCACGATCTCGATCTGTCCCTTGCCCTCGTGGGCGCGGGCGGTGGTGGGGTTGAGTTCGTGCGCGTACTCGACCTGGCCGCCGATGAGGGCGTTGACGCGGGCGGACTCCTCGTTGGCGACGACGAACTCGAGTTCGTCGAGGTGCGGGGCGCCCTCCCAGTAGTCGTCGTTGCGGCGGAAGACCGCTGAGCGGCCCGGGGCGAACGACACGAACCGGAACGGTCCCGAACCGATCGGCTTCTTGTCGAAGTCGGTGGCGTTCTCGGGCACGATGTATGCGCCGAACGCGGCCAGGACGTTGGGGAATTCGGCCGTCGGGCGTTTGAGGACGAACTCGATCGACCGTTCGCCGATGGCGCGGCTGGCCTTGAGGTCGATCGGTTCCAGGGACGCCTTGGCTCTGAACGCCTGCTTCGGGTCGGCGATACGGCGGTAGCTGTAGAGGACGTCCTTGGCGGTGACCGGTCTGCCGTCGTGGAAGGTCGCCTCGCGCAGGGTGACCTGCCAGCGGTCCAGGGTCTTGTTGGACTCCCACCTGTCGGCGAGGCGGGGTTGGGCGGACAGGTCGGGGCCGTAGTCGGCGAGCTTGTCGTAGAGGGCCTTGGCGCGGGCGACGTCGGCGAACAGGTTGGCCAGGTGCGGGTCGAGGGTCTCGCTGGCACCGCCGCCCGCGAACGCTGCGCGCAGCCGCCCGCCCCGCTTCGGTGTGCCGTCGCCCTTGTTCCCGCCGTCTCCGGAGCCCGAGCCCGAGTCGCCGCATCCGGCGAGGGTGACCGCGCCGAGCGAGGCGGCACCGGTGGCGGCGAGGAAGCCGCGGCGGCGCAGGCCCGGGAAGCCCCGGGACGAGCGCAAGGGGGCCGGGGGCTCCGCCGACGGCAGGTCCGGAGCGGGGAAAGAGCGGGTGGATTCGTCGTGCATGTGTGTTTCCTCACGTGTGTGTGGATGTGCCGTTGCGGTGCGGGGGTGGCGGTTGTGGGGCGCCAGGGCGCGGGACGGGCTCGGTCAGGTTTGAGGCATCAGGACGTGGGGCCGGCCCGGTCAGGTGGGGCATCAGGACGCGGGTGCCGACCCGCCGATCAGGTGTCGGGGCGTCGGGAGTCGGAGGGCCCGGTCAGGAGGGCCGGGTCAAGCGGGCCACCACGTGCAGCCGGTCGGCGTCGGCGGTACGGCCGGGAAGGAGACCGTCGTGCCACGGCGGCTCGGTGCGCGGGCCAGGACCGTCGTGGAGCTCGACGACCTCGAAGCCGTGCGCGGCCAGGAGGTGGCGCAGCTCCTGAGGGAACAGCAGCCGCCATGCGGAGCGTTGCTCGACGGGCTCCGACCCGTCGTCCGCGGTCCACACGCGCGTACGGCGCAGAAGTTGGGCCGCACGGTCAACGGCGAGGGTCGTGGTGGAGCGGTAGGCGGCTCCCCGCCAGGTGAACTCGTCGACTCTGGGTGTGTCGAGCAGGTCGGTACGGCCCAGGAAGTAGGCGCCGTTGCGCATCTCCGCGACGAGCAGTCCGCCCGGGGCCAGGGCCCGGCGGCAGGAGGACAGGAAGGCGTCGAGCTCGTCGTTGGTGTGGCAGTACAGCAGGGCGCTGTCCAGGCACACGACGGAGTCGAAGGCGTTCTGACCGAGGTCGAATCCGCGCAGGTCGGCGCGCACGTACGCGGGGCCGGGGTGATGGGCGCGGGCGTGCGCGAGCATCGCCTCGGAGAGGTCGGCGCCGGTCACCGTACGGCCGGCGGAGTGCAGGTGTGCGGCGTCGCGGCCGGTGCCGCAGCCCATGTCGAGCACGCGCGGGCCTGCCCCGTGCCGCCGCAGGCAGTCCTCGGTCCAGCGTCCGGCGAGCCGGTCGGGGTCGGGGAAGCGGGCCTCGTACAGCTCGGGGTTGTCCGTGAGCAGGTTGTGCGTACTCGCGGTCGTCGTCGAGGTCATGTCGGTGTCCTTCCTCAGGCGGTCGCGGGTACGGGGGGCTTCGACGGCGTCGGCAGCGATCCCAGCCGACGCAGCCAGGCCACCCCCAGCGCGGAGGCGAGTCCGAACAGCGCGCAGCACGCCCACGGCAGCCAGTCGGCGCCGCTGTGCTCCCCGGTGTCCATGGCCCAGCCGACGACGGTGTTGCCGATGGCTGCGGCGACGCCCGAGACGACGTAGAAGATCCCGAAGTAGGTGCCGGTCAGTTCGGGGCGGCCGAAGCCGGGGATGAGTTCCATGACGAACGGCTGGGCGACCATCACCCCGAGGTAGAGCAGCAGGGCTCCCGCCAGCACGGGCAGGGCGCGCAGTGCGGCGTCCACCGTGCCGTCCGGCCCGCCGGAGCCACCGGCCACCATGGCGGGCGGCAGGAACGCCAGCGCCATCAGGCCGAGCCCGGTGGCGATCCAGCGTGCCCGGTTCCCCCGCTCCTTGAGGGCGCGGGTGACGCGCAGTTGCAGGGTGAGATGGGCGAGGGTGCCGACGACGAAGACGAGACCGGCCGCGCCGTCCCAGCCGGTGGCCTGCCGTGCGCCCTCGGGCAGCAGCAGGTACAGCTGGTTCTCCAGGGTGAACATGCCGACCATGGCGAGCGCGAAGGCGAGGAAGGCGCGGTTGCCGAGGACCTCGTGCCAGTCCGCGAGCACCGTGCTCTTGCTCGGTCCGACCTGCCGGACGGGCAGGAGCAGGGCCTGCGCGACGGTGAGAGCCGCGAAGATCCCGGCGGCGGTCAGGGCCGATGTGCGGAAGTCCACGAGCAGCAGTGCGCTGCCCAGCAGTGGCCCGATCAGCGCCCCGATGGTGGCGAACACGTTGAACAGGGCGAACGCCTCGGCCTTGCGCTCGTCGGCCTCCTGGGCGATGTAGGTGCGTACGGCGGGGTTGAACAGCGCCCCGGCGAAGCCGCTGAGCACGGAGGCGGCGAGCAGGACGGCCAGGTGGTCGCCGAGTGCGAACAGCGCGAACCCCGCCGTGCGCAGCGCGCAGCCGGCGATGATCACGCCGCGCGCGCCGAGCCGGTCGGAGGCCGAGCCGCCGATGATGAACAGGCCCTGCTGGCTGAGGTTGCGCACGCCGAGCACGACGCCGACGACGGCGGCGGACATGCCGAGGTTCTCGGTGAGGTGGGTGGCGAGGTAGGGGATGAGGAGGTAGAAGCCGGTGTTCACGCCGAGCTGGTTGACCAGCAGCAGCTGGACCGCGAGCGGGAAGCGGCGCATCTCACGCCACGTCTGCACGGCTCACCTCCCGCAGTTCGACGCCCAGCCCGGGCAGGCCACTTGCTCGTACGAAGCCGTCCTCGCCGCCGATGCCGGTCCAGGGGTCGTGGGCGAGCAGCAGGTGTCCGTCGAGGTCGGCCCAGCGGGCCCGGTCGGCGAGGTGGACGGCGGGCGCGAGGCCGAGGCTGCTGGCGGTCAGGCAGCCCAGCATCAGGTCGGTGCCGCTGCCCTCGATCAACTCGGCGATGCGCAGGGCCGGGTGCACACCGCCGCACTTGGCGAGCTTGACGTTGACGCCCTGGACGCGCCCGGCCAGCCGGCGTACGTCCTCCAGGTCCACGGCGTCCTCGTCGGCGATGACCGGCAGCGGCGAGCGTTCGGCCAACGCGCCCAGCGTCTCCGGGTCGCCGGGGGCGAGGGGTTGTTCGACGGCCTCGACACCGAGGTCGGCGAACCGGGGCAACAGGTTGTCGGCCTGGGCCGTGGTCCAGGCGCCGTTGGGGTCGAGGAGCAGCCGAGCTCGGGGCGCGGCGTCGCGGATGACGCGGACGCGCTCGACATCGTCCTCCGGGTCGGGCGCCCCCGCCTTGACCTTGATCACTTCGAAGCCGCTCGCGGCGAGACAGCGGGCCTGCGCCGACGCGTGCGCGAGGGACGTGATGCCGATGGTGCGGGCGGTCGCGACGACTGGTGCTTCCACGGCACCGAGGAGCCGGTGGAGGGGACGGCCCGCGCGCTTGCCGACGAGGTCGAGCAGCGCCGCCTCGACGGCGGCCGTCACGGCCGGGGGAGTGCCGTCACCTGCCAACTCACCCGCGCGCAGGGCCTCCAGGGCGCTCTCGGGGGCGGAGAAGCGGGCGAGCTGCGTACCGGCCGCAGCGAGGAGCCCTTCCAGGGTCTCGGCGTCCAGGCGGTAATAGACGCTGGTGACGGCCTCACCGTGCCCGGCGACGCCTTCGTGCTCGACGGTCAGCCACACGGCGTCGCGGGCCGACATGGTGGAGCGGGAGATGCGCAGCGGCTCGGTGAGGTCGAGGCGTACGGTGCGCCGGCTGGCCTTCACGGGGTCCTTTCCGAAGGGGGGACGGCCTTCAGCGGGTCGGCGACTCGCGTGCATCGCGCCCAGCCGGTTGCCTCGGCCGCGTGCGGGTGCGGTATCTCGACGGGCCGGGTGGCCGCGGTGGCGGGGTCGAGGCCGTGGGCGGCGGCGAAGTCGTCGTCGTACACGGTGCCGAGGTAGCGGTGCGGGCCGTCGGGGAAGACGGTCGCGACGACCGCCCCGGGGTGGACCCGGGCGGCCCAGGCGGCGACCCGGGCGGCGGCACCGGTGCTCCAACCGCCGCTGACGAAGGCGCCGTTCGCCAGTCGGCGGCAGCTGTCCACGGCTTCGGCGGGGCCGATCCAGTGGACCTCGTCGAAGGCGTCGTAGGCGACGTTGCGCGGGTGGATGCTGCTGCCCAGGCCGCGCATCAGGCGGGGCCGGGCGGGCTGGCCGAAGATGGTGGAGCCGGTGGCGTCGACGCCGATGAGGCGCAGGGCGGGCCAGTGCCGTCGCAGCGGGCCGATGATGCCGGCGCTGTGGCCGCCGGTGCCGACGCTGCACACCAGGATGTCGAGGTGGTCGAGCTGGACGGCGAGTTCGGCGGCCAGGGAGGCGTAACCGGTGGTGTTGTCGGGGTTGTTGTACTGGTCCGGCCAGTAGGCGCCGGGCAGCACGGCGAGCAGCTCCCGCAGCCGGGCCAGCCGTGCGGCCTGCCAGCCGCCCTGCGGCGCCGGGCGGTCCACGAGTTCCAGGCGGGCCCCGTGGGCGCGCAGCAACTGCCGCATGGACGGCTCCAGTTCACTGTCGCCGACCAGCACGATGGGGTGCCCCAGGGCCTGGCCCGCGAAGGCGAGCCCGATGCCGAGCGTGCCGGAGGTGGACTCCACCACCGGGGCACCGGGCCGCAGTTCGCCGCGCTCACGGGCGCCCATCAGCATGGACACCGCGGCCCGGGCCTTCATGCCGCCCGCGGCGAGCCCTTCGAGTTTCGCCCAGAAACCGGGGTGCGGTTCCGGCAGGCCGGCGGTGATGCGCGCGACGGGCGTACGGCCGAGCAGGGTGAGCAGTTCCGGGCGAGCGACGCAGGGTGGGGCGGTCGCCGTGGTCGGGGTCACCGGGCACCTGCCGTACCGCGGGCGCGATAGCGGTGGACGGTGCCAGAACCGCCGTCCAGCCAGAAGAAGGGATACGGCTCCGCACACACCGCGCTCACCCCGTGGCCCAGGAAGCGGGGCAGCACGGCGCTGCCGGTCTGCGCGAACATCACCAACTGCTTGCCCTCGCGCAACGCGTGCTCCCGCAGCGGCTCGAACGTCCCGTTGCCCAGCGTCATCCCGGACACCAGCAGCGCGTCACACCGGTCGGCCTGGGCCGGCGCATCGGTGACGACCGTCTCGCCCCATTCGGTGAGCCCGCCCTTGAGGTCGCAGGGAACGTAGGCCAGTTGCCGTGACCGCAGCGCTTCCAGCAGGGAATTGACCACCCCGACCACGAGCACGGTCGCTCCCGGCGGCAGATCGAGCAGCTCGACCACCGCCCGCGCCCGGGCCCGGGACTTCTCCAACGAGGTCCCGGCGGGCAGCCGTACGGGCCGGGCACCGTGGTCCTCGATGTGCGGGGTGACGTGCATCAGGTAGGCGTCGAGGGCGGCCACGCGCACAGGCGCCAGCGGATGCTCCAGCAACCGGGCGACGTCCGCGCCGACGCAGTCCTCGACCGCACTGTCGGGCAGCGCGCCGGGTTCGACCGCGCAACTGCCGACGGCTTCGGCCAGGCGCAGGCTGAGCACCTCGTTGCGGTAGCCGCTGCCGCGTCCGTCGTGCCGTACGGCCTGCCGTGTGGTGAAGGCCACGGCGATCCGCAGGGCGGCCGGGTCAGGGCCGAGCTCGCCGGCGCGGGCCTGCGCGAGGAGCGTGTCGTACGTGCGAGTAAACGCCGAGGTGGTGGAGGTCATCGGATCACCAGCCCGGACCGCAGCTCGCCGAGCAGCGCCTCGACCCGGTCGCGGGCGCCCAGTCCCTGGGCATCGCCCACCATGACGTGTCCGAGGTACTCGTTGTTGCTGCCCGCCGCCTTCACCTGTCTGCCGGGCTCGGCGAGCTGCGCCTCCAGGACGCCGGGTCTGTCCCGCAGTGCGCTGCCGTCCAGGGCTTCGAGCACGCCCGCGGTCTGCGGCACGAGGAAGCCGATGGCGGCGCTGCGCAGCCCGGTGTCCGTGCGCCGGAGGTCGGGGGAGCGGCCCAGGGAGACGTCCACGAAGGCCGCGGCGAGGTCGATGCCGGTGACGTGGCGGACCAGCTCGGTGATGCGGTTCCCGGCGGGGCGGGGGTTGACCTCGATCACGCGCGGTCCGGTGGAGGTGAGCTTGATCTCGGTGTGCGCCACGACGCCGTCGGTCAGGCCGAGCGCCTTGAGCGCGCCGAGTGCGGTCTGTTCGGCGGCCTCGGTTTCCGCGGCCGACAGGGCGGCGGGGAACATGTGGCCGGTCTCGATGAACGCGGGCGCCCCGCCGATGCTCTTGTCGGTCACGCCCACCACCTGGACCGCGCCCGCGTGAGAGACGGTCTCGACGCTCACCTCCGGGCCGTCGAGGAGTTCTTCGAGCAGCACCACGGGTGCCCGGCGCTGTCCGCGCGCGTTGACCGGGAAGTCGGCCAGCGCCCTGACGGCGGTGGCGAGTTGCTCCTCGTCGTCCACCCGGCGTACGTACATGCCCGCGCACAGGTCGACGGGTTTGACCACCAGCGGGTAGCCGATCTCCCGCGCCGCCCGCGCGAGGTCGGCCCACTCCTCGTGCACGGCGAAGCGCGGCCCGGGCACCCCGGCGTCGGCCAGGACACGGCGGGCGGCGTCCTTGCGGCAGGCGTTCTCCACCGCCTCGGGGCTTGACGCGGGCAGACCGAGCCGCCCGGCTATCCGCGCCACCGTCGACAGGTAGTAGTCGCAGGACGTGATCACCCCGTCGAACCCGAACACCGCGTGCAGCCGCTCGACTTCGGGCAGCAGGACCGATGTGTCGTTGGTGTCGGCTGTGATCACGTTGCGCGCCCCGAGCAGCGGGTGCGCCGCTCCCTCGGGCGCCGCTCGCAGGTAGTGGTGCAGATCGCGGGTGAGGAACGTGAACTCGTGCCCGCTCTCCCGTATCGCCCGCGGCAACAGCCTGCTCATCGATCCGACCCAGCTCTCGACCACCAACAGATGCGCCACAACTCCCCTTTTCGCGCGGTGCGGTTCAGACCTCGGGACAGCCCGAAGAAGCCTCCGTGAGGAGACGGGCCGGCTGCGCCGTGGACACGTTATCGGTAATCATTTTCATTGTCAGTATCTCGGTGGATCCACCTGCGGACGCTCTGTGACACCGGGCATGCGCGACGCGGTGGACGGGCTGGACGGGGCGCCGGCCGTCAGGACCAGTCGCCCTCGGGTCGTCGTCCACCGCCCGCTGCGACAAGTCCCCCTCAGGCTGATCGAGATCAGAGATAGGGGGTACACGGCTGCGCATGGCACCGAAGAGCGATCACTCCAAGTTCCTGCGGGCGGTACGGCAGATGCGCCGCATCCGAGCCTTCTACGCGCTGGGCGCTCTCCTCTGGGCGGCGACGGCCGCCTGGGGAGGCTGGCAGAACCCCGGCAGTCGGCAGATGTGGGTGCCCGTACTCCTGTTGGTCGTCTTCGCCGCTCTGCTGACCGCGACGACCCTGTGGCTGCGGCAGCACCGGTCCGAGGGCGCCGACCGGCCCACCCATCACGCGGCTCCCCGGAGGACGGCTGTCCGTCGCCACGCGAGCGCCTGACACGCGGACCTGCGAGAGTCCGGGCTGAGGAATCGCGGGGCGCGGCCGGAGGGCATCTCGGTCGCGACCCGAGGCTGGCCCCCGTGGATGTCCTGCGAGAGCACCTCCCGAGGCCGCTCCCTGTGACGTCCTGCGAGAGCACCCCCCGAGGCCGCCCCCGTGGACGTCCTCGGAGGCCCCCTCCCGCCCCTCACCCCCGCCACGCGCACCGCGCGCCACGGGAGTTGCGACGCCCCCAACACCCGTAGGGTCGCCGCCCGCTGAGGAACCCTGCCGGGGGTACTCGCTCGCCATGACTGTCTACGGAGTACACGCCTCGCACGAGCAGATCCCACCCGCGGATCTGCTCGACGCCGTGGTACGCGCGGAGCAGGCGGGCTTCACCGCCGCCATGTGCTCGGACCACTTCTCGCCGTGGAGCGTGCGCCAGGGGGAGTCCGGCTTCGCCTGGTCATGGCTCGGCGCCGCCCTCCAGGCCACCGACCAGGTGCCGTTCGGTGTCGTGAACGCGCCCGGCCAGCGCTACCACCCCGCCGTCATCGCCCAGGCGATCGCCACGCTCGCGGCCATGAACCCGGGCCGGTTCTGGACCGCGCTCGGCACCGGAGAGGCCTCCAACGAACACATCACCGGCGCCGGTTGGCCCCGCAAGGACGTCCGTTCCGCGCGCCTGCGGGAGTGCGTCGACGTCATCCGGGCGCTGCTGCGGGGCGAGGAGGTCAGCCACGACGGGCTGGTGACCGTGGACCGGGCCCGGCTGTGGACGCTGCCGCCCGAGGAACCGCCGCTGCTGGGGGCCGCGTGCAGCACCGCCACCGCGGCCTGGTGCGCCGAGTGGGCCGACGGCCTGATCACGGTCAACGCCCCGCGCGAACGCCTGCGCGACATCATCGGCGCGTACCGTGACGCGGGCGGTCGTGGCCCCCTCCACCTCCAGGTGCATCTGAGCTGGGCACCCGACGAGGCCGAGGCGCTCGCCCTCGCGCACGACCAGTGGCGGACCAACGTGCACGCCCCGCCGGCCAGTTGGGACCTCGACTCCGCGGAACTGTTCGACGTCGTCAGCGAACATGTCACCCCCGAGCAGGTCGCGCAGACGGTCAACGTCTCCTCCGACCTCGGTCGGCACGCCGCCCAGCTCCAGGAGTACGCCGACCTGGGGTTCGACGCGGTGATGCTGCACCACGTGGGTCGGGAACAGGCCGCGTTCATCGACACGTTCGGCGCCGAAGTACTGCCGCGACTCGACGTGACCCGCCCGATCCCCGCCACCGCCAAGGAGTTCCGATGCGTCTGACCCGCACGTCCGACCTGTGGTGGAAGAACGCGGTGGTGTACTGCCTGGACGTCGAGACGTACCAGGACGGCAACGGCGACGGCATCGGGGACTTCGCGGGTCTCACCCAGCGCATCGACCACCTGGTGCGCCTCGGCGTGACCTGCGTGTGGCTGATGCCCTTCTACCCCACGCGGGAGCGCGACGACGGCTACGACATCACGGACTTCTACGGCGTGGACCCGCGCCTGGGCACCCTCGGCGACTTCACCGAGTTCGTCCGCACCGCGCGCGACCGCGGCATCCGCGTGATCGCCGATCTCGTCGTCAACCACACCTCCGAGGACCACCCCTGGTTCCAGGACGCCCGCTCCAGCCGGGACTCCGCCCACCGCGACTGGTACGTCTGGAAGGACGAGCCCCCGAAGGACGGCCCCCAGGGTGTGGTCTTCCCCGACGCGGAGGACAGCCTGTGGGAGTACGACGAGGGCAGCGGCCAGTACTACCTGCACCGCTTCTACAAGCAGCAGCCCGACCTCAACGTCGCCCACCCCGAGGTCCGTGACGAGATAGCCCGCATCATGGGCTTCTGGACCCAGCTCGGCCTGTCCGGCTTCCGGGTCGACGCCGTGCCCTTCCTGCTGGAGACCGACGGACAGAGCGACGCGGGGGAACTGCCCGACCCGCACGAGTACCTCGCGGACCTGCGTGCCTTCCTCGGCCGCCGCAACGGCGAGGCGGTCCTGCTCGGCGAGGTCAACCTGCCCTACGACGGCACCACCCGCTTCTTCGGCGACCCCTCCTCGGACCGCGGCGACGAACTCACCATGTGCTTCGACTTCGTCGGGATGCAGCAGATGTACCTGTCGATGGCACGCCACGACGCCAGGCCGCTGGCCGCCGCACTGCGCGACCGCCCCGCGGCGCCGCGCGACGCCCAGTGGGCCGTGTTCGTGCGCAACCACGACGAGCTCACCCTCGACAAACTGAGCGACGACGAACGGGCCGAGGTGTTCGCGTCCTTCGGCCCGGAGAAGGACATGCAGCTGTACGACCGAGGGCTGCGCCGCAGGCTCCCGCCCATGGTCGACGGCGACCGGCGCCGCGTCGAACTGGCCTACAGCCTGCTGTTCACCCTGCCGGGCACCCCCGTGCTCTTCTACGGCGAGGAACTCGGCATGGGCGAGAACCTGGCCGCGGAGGGACGCCAGGCCGTACGCACCCCGATGCAATGGACCCCGGAGAAGGCCGCCGGGTTCTCCACCGCCGAGCCGGACACCTTCCCCAACCCGCTGGTGGACGGCGCGTTCGGTCCCCAGAAGATCAACGTGTACGAGCAGAGCCGCGATCCGGCTTCCCTGCTGGGCCGTATGCGTCTGTTCATCGAACGCTACCGGGAGGCTCCCGAACTGGCCTGGGGTGACTACCGTTTGCTCACGACGGGTCAGGACGCCGTGCTGGCGCACGTCTGCCGCGCCGGTGACGGCACCGTGCTCGCCGTACACAACTTCGCGAACCGGCCCCACACCGTACGGCTGGAACTGGACGAGGCCGGATCCGACGGACGGCTGACGGACCTGCTCGACGAGGGACACACGGGTCTGAAGGCAGGCGAGGACGGCATGTTCCAGGTCGAGTTGCCCCCGTACGGCTATCGGTGGCTCCGCGTCGGCACCCCGGCGGACGACCCGGAGAGCATCGCGTCCGCCTGACAGGCCCATGAGTGGGGCCCCGGGCCTGTCGGGTCGGCGGGCAACGGACTTGCGCCGTTGCCCGCCGAACCGTCTTCACCGGTTCAGTTGTAGGGGATCACCACCACCGACTTGTCCGTGCCCGTCTGGAGCTTGGAGGTGCCGCTGCCGATGGCGCTCCACACTTCCAGTCGGACCGTGCCGCCCTGAAGGGTGCCCAGTGTGCCCGTGGACGCCTTGAGACCGCGCGACTGCGTGTACTCCTCCCACCCGGCGACCGGGTCGGTGGCGAAATAGTTGTACGTCTCCGTCCGGTCGAAGCTCCCGTCACCGGTGAAGTCGTAGCTGAGACGCACCTGTTGGCCGAGACCGACCGTGGTGCCGGCGTCCACCTGGAGCCGAAACGTGGTGCCGGCCCCCGGGGTGAGCGTGCCGTTGACTCCGCGGACCTCGTAGACGAGGGGCTGATACGGGGTGCCGTCGTGGTTGGTGCCTCCTGCGGAGGCGATCGTGTCGCTGCTCGGGGTGCCGCCGGTCGCCGTGGTCAGGACACCGCCGCTGCGCAGCTGGAAGGTGTTCCCGGTCGGCGGATCGGGGTCGGGGTCGGGGTCCGGTGAGCCCGAACCCGAGCCGGTCGCGGTGGACCGGGCGGGTACGGTCAGGGTCTTGCCGTCCGAGAAGGTGACGGTCCGGGTCGACGCGCTGTAGTTGTGGGCGACGTAGGTTCGGGTCGTGCCCTTGGCCAGTACGGCTGAGGTGGGGATGTCCCCCGTCACGGTGGTGTCGGGCGCGCCCAGCGCGTCGAGGGTGTTGATCCAGTGGTAGGTGTGCGCCTTGGACTCACCCTGCTCCGGTGTGTAGGCCGCGTTGCCCGCGTCCCACTTCGCCTTGGCCGCGGCGGGATCGGCCAAGGCCTGGAACTCCCAGAGGATGTCGCGCCATTCGACGGCCGGGCCCCCGTTCTCCCGTTCCATCTCCGCGATGTTGCGCCGCACGGCGGCCTTCTCACCGCCGAGGTGGAGGGATCCGCCGGTGACGGGCAGGACGTTGATGCCGTGGATCTCCTCGGGGTTGGCGGTCCACCAGGTGGCGTAGGCGGCGCCGCTGCCCCAGACCATGCCTGCCGTGTCGTGGCCGAACGAGGAGGGGAAGACCTGCTCGTCGGCGTCGAACCAGTACTGGGCGATCGATTCCGACTCGGTGGTCAGCAAGTAGGTGCCGAGGTCCCGCAGCGAGGTGTCGCCGGTGGCGGAGCCCCACAGGACGAGGGCTGCGCTGAGGTTGGTGGACTCGGAGGAGGATTCCTGGTTGTTCCCGGCGGCGAAGCCCTGATGGCCGGACGCCCAGCTGTGGCCCGCGTAGACGTCGAAGCCCCGCAGGAAGGGGAAGGAGCTGTCGGTGCGACTGGGGTTGGCGGTGTCCCGCACGAGGGCCTTGACCATGCCGCCCCATGCGGAGTCGGCGGCCCATCCCTGGTCGTACTGGGCGACGATCGCCGCCGCGTAGATGTAGTAACCGTAGTGGAAGTGGTGGTCGTTGAGCTCGGTGTCGCTGCCGTAGGAGGCGGGATAGCCGGTGAGGGTCTTCCAGTCCTTGTCGTAGCTGAACTCGTTGGCGCCGCCCGCCGTGAACCAGTCTTGAAGTTTGCCCTTGATCAGGCCGAGAAGCTTGTCCCGGATGCCGTTCTCACCGATCTGCTCGGCCACTGGGACGAGTTGGGCGAGGCGTCCGAGGGCTTTGCCGGTCCAGTAGGTGTCGGTCGCGCCGGAGAAGGGGTCGGAGGCGTTCGCGACCTCGTTCAGGTAGCCGCGCAGCCGGGCGGTGTCCACAGCGTCCGACTTCGGCAGTGCGGGCAGCACCGGCGCGGCCTTCTGGCTCGTGGTGAACGTGGTCGACTCGCGGACCTTCATGGTGCCGCGCGGTGAGACGTAGGTGTAGGAGGTGAGGGCGTCGCCGGTGTTGAGCCATTGATGGCGGTAGAGCGCCTGGAGTGTGCCGCGTTCGGTGCCTTCCTTCGCCTCCGTGGTGAGGGTGTACGTGGCCTTCGCGGTGCCGCCGGTGTAGCTCCAGGTCACCTTGGAGTCGGTGACGAAGCTGTAGGCGTACTTCTTGAAGGTCGCCAGCGCGTCGGTGCTCGGCAGGACGGCGACGGAGAAGTAGTCCTTGGCGCCGAGGCCGGTGGTGATCGTGGAGCCAGCCACGTTCCAGTCGCTGCCGGTCGGTGCGAAGAGGGCGTAGTGGTGTCCGCCGACGGTGATGCCGAGGACGTTGGTCTGGTCGGCGAAGACGGTGGGGGCGGCGGCGGTGGTGATCTGGGCGTTGCCGCCGGAGCCCCTGGCGTATACGAACGGGGAGCCGTGGCCGATGGTGGTGCGCAGGGTGCGGGCGCCGTCGGACCACAGGGGCGTGACCGTCCAGTCGGACCAGTCGTCGGCCTTGGCGTCGGGGGAGTTGAGGCCGGTCAGTCCGATGGTGAGGTCGCGCTTGTGGGCGTACTCGTACTGTCGGCCGTCACCGACGATCGCGGGCGAGGTCGGGTAGCCGATGTCGAGCCCGGCGGCCGTGGCCTGGTAGGTGAGGGGGTGCCCGTACATGGGGGTCGACCAGGGATTGTCGCCGTAGCGCTGGAAGGCGAGGGAGGACCACCAGTCGTTGGTGGGTACCGGCCGGTTGCGGGCGGCGGTGGTCAGCTTGGGTGTGACGGGTGTTCCCGTGTTGGTGGTCGGGCCCGACGTGCCGGAGGGGCGGGTGTCGGAGTAACTGCCCGAACCTACGGGAACGGTGGCCGCGGCCGCCGGTGCGGCGGTCGGGACGAGGCCTACGGCGGCGAGGGTCGAGGCCAGTAGCAGGATGACTGCCGGTCTGCGTGGGGATGGCATGCGGCACCTCAAGTCTTCACAGAAGAGGAGTCTGAGAGCGCTCTCAGATGGCCGGAACGTAAAGCCTCTGTAATGCACGTGTCAATGCACTGAACGCGTCCGGTAGTTGACGAGTGATGAAGTCCGTTATGCCTTCGCCCCTTGACGGCGGTTCCTGCGGGCCGTGACAGCCATGCCTTCGCCCGGGACGACCATGCTGGCGCGGCTCGACGGCGCAGGCCGGTGAGGAGGGCGACCGGTAGTGGGTGAAGGGGGTGGGCTCCGCTCGGCGCCCGTCTCCCTGGCGCGGCGGAGGCAGACCAGGCGCCCTCGTCGGGAACAGTCGGTCCGGTCGGCAGGTTGCATCCACGAGGGCCCGGCGCCGCAGGTGGGAGCGCGGAGACCGCAAGGTCGTCGTTCGCCCCGCTCGGGTCCGGCCCCAGGACCGCGGTATGCCCGCCGTACCACTTGGATCAAGTCGCGTTATTCGCAGGAGGATTCTTCATGACCGATCGGCCCCTGACACTCATGGCAGTGCACGCCCACCCCGACGACGAGGCCACCGGGACCGGTGGAGTCCTCGCGCGATACGCGGCGGAGGGCATCCGCACGGTGCTCGTGACATGTACCGACGGCCGCTGCGGGGACGGACCGGGAGGCGTCAAGCCGGGCGATCCCGGGCACGATCCGGCGGCGGTCGCCGTGATGCGACGGCAGGAACTCGAGGCGAGCTGTGGCGTATTGAAGATCAGCGATCTGGAGATGCTGGACTACGCGGACTCCGGAATGATGGGTTGGCCGACCAACGACGCTCCCGGATCCTTCTGGCGGACCCCCGTGGAGGAAGGCGCGGCCCGCCTCGCGGAACTCATGCGGCATTACCAGCCCGATGTGGTCGTCACCTATGACGAGAACGGTTTCTACGGCCACCCCGATCACATCCAGGCGCACCGCATCACGATGGCGGCGCTGGAGATGACCGAGTCGGCACAGAAGGTGTACTGGACGACGGCGCCGCGCTCGATGATGCAGCGGTTCGGCGAGCTCATGCGCGAGTTCGATGAGGACATGCCGGAGCCGGATCCCGCCGAGGCCGCCGCGTTGGCCGAGATCGGCCTCCCTGACGACGAGATCACGACGTGGGTGGACACGACCGGGTTCAGCGACCAGAAGTTCGACGCGCTGGCCGCGCACGCCAGCCAGGGCGAGAACATCTTCTTCCTCAGGATGGGCAAGGAGCGGTTCGGCGAGTTGATGGGCATGGAGACGTTCGTCCGTGTCCAGGACGCCACGGGTGCGGCGGTCCCCGAGAACGATCTCTTCGCCGGGCTGCGCTGACCGCCTGCCCGCCCCCTTCCGGATCGGGGGTGGGACACGTGGACGGGGCCGACGGCCAGCTCGACCCGGACCTGGGATCGGCAGGAGTCCATGCGGCGGGAGCCTCGCCGCATGGACCTGCACAAGCTGCACAAGCTGCTCGGGCTGTGGTGGACGGGCGTGCGCGGCGGCCGGAGCGTTTCCCTCTCATGCTGGACAGCGAGGGGCGGGCCTTCGGAGCTTGCCGGCCCACGACCGGCCGTGTCGACGGCGAGGGGCGGGCTTCCCGACCTCCCGGGCCCACGACCCGGCCGTATCGATGGCGAGGGGCGGGCTCCCGGATCCCCCCGGCCCACGACCTGGCCGTGTCGACCCCCTACGCGTTCTCGTGGGGCGCTGTCATGCAGGGGCGCCGAGCGGCGGGTGGTCGAGTACGCGGGGCTTGTACTCGACCAGCTGGATGCGGCCGTCGAAGGTGCGGTGTTCGATCATTTCGAGGGCGACGTCCGGATAGCCGTCGTAGATGCGTTCCTCGCCCGTGGCCCCGGTGATCACCGGGAACATCACGACCCGGAAGCGGTCGACGAGTCCGGCTCGTAGCAGGGACCGGCACAGGCTGAGGCTGCCGATCGTGCTCAGGAGCCCCGAGCCGCTCGCCTTCATGGCGCGGACCGTCTCGACGGCGTCGTCGCGGACGAGCGTGGAGTTGGCCCAGGTCAGTGGCTCCTCGAGCGAGGAGGAGAACACCACCTTGGGCGCTTGCGTGAGCTCGTCCACGGATGCCTCCTCCTCGGGCCTGAACTCGTCCTGGCCGTCCGGGACCTCGCCCGCGGCGAAGCCCGACATCAGGCGGTAGGTGTTGGCTCCCATCAGATAGGTGGCCTTGGGCTGCTCGCCGAGCCAGGCGAGGTACTCCGGGCCCTCCAGGCCCCAGAAGCCGGGCCAACCCTCTCCTGACGCGTAGCCGTCGAGGGAGGTGATGAAGTCGACGAGAAGCTCCGACATGGCGGTGTCCCTTCCTGGGGTGTCTTCAGTGTGGACCGGCCTGGAGCCGCAAACTCATCGGCCGCGCTGTGGAGCAACGAGAAAACCCGCGACGCTGCGGCCGGCAACCCCGTGCGCACGGCCAGGTCGCGAGTCCGGCGACGCGCTCGGGCGAGAGGGCGGGGGAACGGGGTACACACGTGGCCTGGGATTGATCTCGTGGGGCAGGAGGTCGCAGTGACGCTTTCGGACGTGGTCTACGTGTTTCTGGGCCTGGGAGCCCTGGGTGCGGCCGTGCTGCCCCGCATAGTCTCCAAGCGCCCGCTGTCCCTGCCCATGGTGTTCCTCGCCGTGGGGGTTCTCGTCGGGCTGATGCCGGTGGGCGTGCCGGTCGTGGACCCCGTACGTGATCGGCTGTGGGTCGAGCACACCACCGAGGTGTGTGTGATCGTGTCGCTGATGGGCGCGGGACTCGCCATCGACCGGCCTTTCGCGTGGCGCCGGTGGAGCGGTACGTGGCGGTTGCTGGGCATCACGATGCCGCTGACCGTGGCGGTCGTCGCCCTGCTGGCCTGGGGGTTGCTGGACTGGCCGCCCGCCGCCGCACTGCTGCTGGGCGCCGTGCTCGCGCCCACGGATCCCGTGCTGGCCGGTGAGGTGCGCGTGGGTGAGCCGCTGGGTGGCGAGCGGGACGAGGACGAGGTGCGGTTCTCCCTGACCAGTGAGGCCGGGCTGAACGACGGGCTCGCCTTTCCGTTCGTGTACGCGGCGATCGCCCTCGCCGCGGCTGCCGGGACGGGGTGGTCGACGGACTGGATCGGTTCGTGGGCGCTGACCGACCTGCTGGGCAAGTGCGCTGTCGGGCTGGCCGTCGGGGGCGGCGTCGGCCGGCTGCTGGGGTGGATGTTCTTCCGGGTGCGCACGTCGGAGCTGCGGCTGTCCGAGCACATGGAGGGCTTCGTGGCCCTGGGAGCGACCTTCGTGTCCTACGGCATCGCCGAGGTGCTCCACGGCTACGGCTTCCTGTCGGTGTTCGTGACCGCCTGCGCCATCCGGGCCGCCGAACGCAGCCACGGCTATCACAAGGTGCTGCACGAGTTCACCGAGCAGATCGAACGGCTGCTCACGGCCGTGCTGCTGTTCCTGCTCGGCGGTTACCTGGTGACGGGCGTCCTGCCGGCCCTGACGTGGGCCGGTGCGGCGGTCGGTGTCCTGGTGCTGCTGGTCGTGCGGCCGCTGGCGGGCTGGCTGGGGCTGGTGCGCACGGCCATGGGGAAGAAGGAGCGGACCGTGGTCGCCGTGTTCGGGATCCGGGGCATCGGTTCGCTGTTCTATCTGTCCTACGCGCTGGGGCAGGAATCCTTCGGCGGCTTGGAACGGGAGTTGTGGGCCGTCGTGGCCCTCACCGTCGTGATCTCGGTGGTGCTGCACGGTGTCATGGCGACCCCGGCCATCGGCTACGTGGACCGGCGACGTGACGGGGCGGAGCTCGGCGACCGGTCGTAGGCGGCTGTCCGGACGGGCCGCGGGCCGTGGGCTCAGGGGCTGGTCGGTGACGAAGAGAGCTTCACCAGTTCCCGCACACTGTGCCGCCGGCGCTCCTGACACCACCCTTGCCCGCCCGGACACCGCTTGAGGTGAGACAAGCGGACAGGCCACCGTACGGCCATTCTTCGGGCGATGAAGGGGAAATGGGGTGATTGCAAGGGCGCCTCAGGCTCTGCCGGCCGCACCGGGTCCGTTGCTCCGGGACAGCGGGCGTCCCGCCGGGCCTTGACTGCGCCGGCGGTACCTGACCTGCGGACAGCCGGTCCGGCAGCGCGTTCTGCGTGTGGTGCTGCGTCTTCTTCCCTATGGGCCTCCTGGCCGCCGACGGCAGGCTGCTGCAAAACACGGCACGGCTTGGAGGCTCACAGTGACAGCAGGACCGGCCCCCGAGAGGGCCCTGGACGGCGTCGACACCCGCATCGCATCCTTCGCCCAGCGCCGACTGTGGTTCATGGACCAGCTCGCCGGCTCCTCCAGCGGGTCGATGCTTCCGCTGGTGCTGCGGCTGAGCGGTTCCCTGGACGTGGACCGGCTGCACCGGTCGCTGTCCGCGATCGTGGACCGGCACGAGGTGCTGCGGTCGAGGTTCACCGCCGTCGACGGTGAACCCGTCCAGGTGGTCGACGCCCCGGCCGGTATCGTCCTGGAACGCGTCGAGGTGAGCGGTCCGGACGAGCTGTACCGCCGGTACCTCGGGCGGCCCGTCGACCTGGCCGCCCAGCACCCGGTCCGCGCCGTCCTCGCGCGCGTCGCGGCGGACGAGCACCTGCTGCTGGTCGAGGTGCACCACATCGCCGTGGACGGCTGGTCCTGGGGCGTCCTGCTGGAAGAGCTCGCCGCCGGATACCGCGGCGAGGCCGTCGCCGCCCCCTCCGTCTCCTACAGCGACCTGGCGCGCGCCCAGCGGGAACGGCTGCGTGGCCCGCGGCTGGAGCGCATGCTGGCGCACTGGCGTGAGCGCCTGGCCGGACTCACCGCGCTGGAGCTGCCGACGGACCGGCCGCGACCTCGCACCTGGGACGGTGCGGGGGACGTCGTCCGCTTCGACCTGCCCGCCGACGTGGTCGCCGCCGTCGACTCCTTCGCCCGTTCCCGCCGCGCCACCCCGTACATGTTCCTGCTCACCGCCTACCAGGTGCTGCTCGGACACTGGGCGGGCCGCGACGACGTCGCCGTGTGCAGCACGCTGGCCGAGCGCTCCCGGCCCGGCGCCGCCGGACTCATCGGCCCGCTGGTCAACACCGTCGTCCTGCGCACCGACCTCGGCGGAGCGCCGGGCTTCGGCGGCCTGCTGGAGCGGGTGCGCAGCCGCGTCCCGGTCGATCTCGCGCACGCCGAGGCACCGTTCGACCTTGTCGTCGGCGCCCTCGGCGGTTCCCGCGACCTGTCCCGGCACCCGCTCGCGCAGGCGTCGTTCACCCTCCTCAACGCGCCGATCCAGCCGGTGCGGATGCCCGGCCTGGACGTCTGCCTGGTCGAACCGCCGCTGTCCGAGACCCCGTTGGACGTGTTCCTCGACCTCACCCTGCGGGCGGACGGCAGCATCGCCGCGCTCCTGCAGTACGCCACCGCCCTGTTCGACGCCGCCACCATGCGCGGTTTCGCCCAGGCGTACGTCGCTCTGATCCGGGCCGTGCTCGCCTCTCCCGAGACGCCGGTGCGGGAGCTGGTCCGGTCCCTGCCCGCGCGTCCGGGTGCGCTCGCCCGACCCCGCCCCGCCTGGCACGCCGCCCCCGACCGTCCCGCGGGCCCGGCACCCGACCTGGCGTTCTCCGGCGAGCCCTCGGCGCTCGCGCTGCGGTGCGGTGACGAGAGCGCCACGTACGCCGAACTCGAGGAGATGACCGGCGGTCTGGCGGCCGCGCTGCGGGCCGCGGGTGTCGGGCCGGGTGACGCGGTGGGTGTCCTGCTGCGCCGGGGCCTGTGGTCGGTGGCGGCCATCGAGGGCATCTGGCGGGCGGGCGGCGCCTATGTGCCCCTGGACCCCGAACTGCCCGCCGAGCGCCTGCGGTACATGGCCCAGGAGGCGCACCTGGCCTGTGTCCTCACCGACCCGGTGACCGCGCCCGACGCCGCCGCCCTCGCCCCGGTCCGCGTCGACACCAGCACCGTGGTCCCGTGTGCGGACGGACCCCGCCACCGGCCGCACCCGCGGGAGCTGGCCCACGTCATCTTCACCTCGGGATCCACCGGACGTCCCAAGGCGGTCGGTGTCGAACACGCCGCGCTCGCCTCCCACGTGGCCGCCATGCGCGCACGCCTCGGCATCACCGCCACCGACCGCGTCCTGGCCTTCGCCTCGTTCTCCTTCGACGCCTCCCTCGACCAGGTGCTGCCCGCCCTCACCACGGGCGCGGGCGTCGTCATCCGGCCCGACGAGCCGTGGCTGCCCACCCAGGTCCCCGAGATCGTCCAGCGGCACGCCCTGACCGTCGTCAATGTGCCGCCCACCTACTGGGCCGAACTGACCCTCTCCCTGGACCGCCGTCTCGCCGCCGCCCTCGGCACCCTGCGCCTGCTGGTCCTGGGCGGCGAGGCCGTCCCGCCCGACACGCTCGCCGCATGGCGCGCCGCCGTCCCCCACGTCCGCGTCTGCAACGCCTACGGCCCCACCGAGACCACGGTCACCGCCACCACCTACGACGCCGACGACCCGCCCGCCCACACCGTGCCCATCGGCCGGCCGTTGGGGGACCGCCGCGTGTACGTGGTCGACGGCGACGGAGAGCCCGTCCCGGTCGGCGTCGGGGGTGAACTCCTCATCGGCGGGACGGAGGTGGCGCGCGGCTACCTCGGGCAGCCGGCGCTGACCGCCGACCGCTTCGTGCCGGACCCGTTCGGACCGCCCGGCGGACGCCTCTACCGCACCGGCGACATCGTGCGCTGGACACCCGGCGGGGACCTTGAGTTCCTCGGCCGCCGCGACGACCAGGTCAAGATCCGCGGTTTCCGTATCGAGCTCGGGGAGGTGGAGACGGTGCTGCGGGCCTGCCCGCTGGTCGCGCAGGCCGCCGCCCGCCCCGACCGGGCCACGGGGCGCAGCCTCATCGGCTACGTGGTCCCCGCCGCCGACGCGGAGACCGTTCCGGACCGGGCCGAGCTGCGTGCCTGGTGCGCGCGTCACCTGCCGCAGCACGCCGTCCCCTCCGACTTCGTCGTCCTGGACGCACTGCCGGTCGGTGTCTCCGGCAAGCTCGACCGGTCCGCGCTGCCCGATGCCGCCCACACCCGCACCGCGGCCGGCCCCGCCTACGCCGCCCCGCGCGACGAAACGGAACGGATCGTCGCCGAGGTGTGGGCCGACGTCCTGGGCCTGGACCGGGTCGGCCTCGACGACAGCTTCTTCGACCTCGGCGGGCACTCCCTGCTCGCCACCATGGCCGTCTCCCGGATCGCCCAGCGCCTGGGGCGGGAGGTCGAGCTGCGCACCGTCTTCGAACACCCCACCGTCCGCGCCTTCGCCCCGGTGGTGGCCGACGCCCGCCTCTCGGGAGCCACCGAAGTGGTGCCCGTCGACCGTGACCGGCTCCTGCCGCTGTCCTTCGCCCAGGAACGCCTGTGGTTCCTGGACCGCACCTCCGACACCGGCGAGTCCTACCTGCTGTGGTACTGCTGGCGTATCCGCGGCGGCCTGGACCGCGGCGCCTGGCAGCAGGCCCTGGACGACCTGGTCGCCCGCCACGAGGTGCTGCGCACCGCCCTCATCGAGAGCGACGGACGCCCCGTGCAGGAGGTGTGCGCGCCGGTCGGGGTGCCGCTGCACTGGGAGCGGGTGCCCGAGGCCGCCGACGGGCAGGACCGCGTGGCGGAGCTGCGTCCGCGCGCCGCCGCCTTCGCCACCCGCCGCTTCGACCTCGCCCGTCCGCCGCTGCTGCGCTCGGGCGTGTGGGAACTGGCCGACGACGACCACGTCGTCCTGATCAGCCTGCACCACGCGGTGACCGACGGCTGGTCCAAGGGCGTCCTGCTGGACGAACTCGCCGCGCACTACCACGCCCGCCTGCGGGGCGAACGCGCCGCGTTGCCGCCTCTGCCCGTGCAGTACGGCGACTTCGCCGTCTGGCAGCGCGACCGGGTCGACAGCGGGGCCATGG
Organism: Streptomyces sp. NPDC020489; assembly: GCF_044386545.1. Lineage (NCBI taxonomy): Bacteria > Bacillati > Actinomycetota > Actinomycetes > Kitasatosporales > Streptomycetaceae > Streptomyces > Streptomyces sp. NPDC020489. The sequence goes on along the minus strand of NZ_JBIRUZ010000005.1, from coordinate 179,412 downwards.
AACCCCAACTGGCCTACTGGGAAGCCGTCCTCGACGGCGCGCCGGTACTGGACCTGCCCACCGACCGGCCCCGCCCCGCCGCGTTCACCGGCCGCGGGGGCGCCGTCGAGATCGAACTGCCCCGTGACCTCGTCGACCGTGTCGACGCCCTGGCGCGGGAGCACGGGGCCAGCCGCTTCATGGTGCTGCTCGCCGCCGCGCAGGCGGTGCTGGCCCGCTGGACCGGCCAGAGCGACATCTCGGTCGGCACGCCCGTCGCCGGGCGCGACCGGCTCGAACTGGAGCCGTTGGTCGGCTTCTTCGTGAACACGGTCGTGCTGCGCACGGACCTGTCCGGCCGGCCGACGCTCGCCACCCTCGTCGACCGGGTCCGCGATGTGGTCCTGGGCGCCTTCGGCCACCAGGAAGTCCCCTTCGAGCAGGTCGTGCAACGGCTGCGCCCCGAACGCGACCTGTCCCGCAATCCGCTCTTCCAGGTCATGGTCGACGTCCAGGACGCCGCGGCCGGTGGGTCCGCGCTGCCGGGCCTGGACGCCACCGACCTGGCCCTGCCGTGGAGTTCGGCCAAGTTCGACCTGACCGCGACCTTCGTGATTCGGGACGCCGCTTTCGCGCTCAACGTCGAGTACGCCTCCGACCTCTTCGACCAGGCGACCGCCCTGCGCTTCGCCGACCACGTCGGCCGCCTCCTGCACACGCTCCTGGACACTCCGGACGTCCGCGTCGACGAAGCGCCCCTGCTCTCGACGGACGACCGCCGCGAGCTGCTGGCGGCCGCCGGCGACGGCACCGCCCCGCCCCCGGCGTTCACGGTGGCCGGGCGGCCGGAGGCGCCGGCCGTCGTCTGCGAGGACACCGCCCTCACCTACGTCGACCTCGACGCCCGCACCGCGGGAATCGCGGCCGCCCTCGCCGACGCCGGAACGGTCCCCTCCGACGCGGTCGGCGTCTGCATGGGACGGGGTGTCGGAGCGGTCGCGGCCATGCTCGCCGTGTGGCGGGCGGGCGGCGTCTACGTCCCGCTCGACCCCGACCTGCCGGCACAGCGTCTGGAGCACATGCTCCAGGAGGCGGGCGTACGGTACGTGGTGTGCGACGCTCGCACCCGGGACACCGTCGACGCCCTCGGCGTGCGGTCCGTCAGTGCCGAGGACGTGACCCCGCGCGCCGACGGCCCGCGCCACACGCCCCGGCCCGACGACCTCGCCTACGTCATCTTCACGTCGGGCTCCACCGGCCGGCCCAAGGCCGTCGGCGTCGAGCACCACGCCTTGGACGCCCATGTCGCCGCCGCCCGCGAGCTGTTCGCACTGACGGACCGGGACCGGGTGCTCACCTTCGCGTCGACCTCGTTCGACGCCTCCCTGGAACAGATCCTGCCCGCGCTCAGCGTCGGAGCGAGCGTGCTCGTGCGACCCGACGAGATCTGGGCCCCCGAGGAACTGGCCGACCGGGTCGCCGAGGCCGGGATCACCGTCATGGAACTGACCCCGTCCTACTGGGCGGAGGTCGTGGCGCGCCTGGACGTGCTGGCCCCCCGACTGGGCACGCTGCGGCTGCTGGTGACCGGGGGAGAGGCACTGCCCGCCGATCCGCTCGAGCGCTGGTTCGCCCACCTGCCCGGAGTCCCGGTCGTCAACACCTACGGGCCCACCGAGGCGGTCGTCTCCGCCACCGCGCACACCCTGCGGGCGCGGCCGGAGGGCAGGGTGCCCATCGGCCGGGCGCTGGGCAGCCGCCGCACCTACGTCGTCGACGCACGCGGTGAACTGGCCCCGCACGGCGTCCCCGGCGAACTCCTCGTCGGCGGACCGGAGCTGGCCCGCGGCTATCTCGGCCGGCCCGCCCTGACGGCCGAGCGGTTCGTGCCCGACCCGTACGGCGGACCCGGCGCCCGCCTCTACCGCACCGGCGACATCGTGCGCCGACTGCCCTCCGGGGAGCTGGAGTTCCTCGGCCGCAACGACGACCAGGTCAAGATCCGCGGTTTCCGGGTCGAACCCGGCGAGGCGGAGGCGGTCCTGCGCGCTCACCCGGGCGCGCGCGGCGCCGCCGTCCTCGTCCGCACGGTGCACGGCGAACCCGCGCTGGTCGGTTACGTCGCGGGCGACGGCCTCTCCGAGGAGTCCCTGGCCACCCACTGTCGCGCCCACCTGCCCCACTACCTCGTCCCGTCGGCGTTCGTCCTGCTCGACGCCCTCCCGCTGACCGTCCAGGGCAAGCTGGACACCACGGCGCTGCCCGAACCGGAGGTCCGCGAGGCGCACACCCTCGTGCCGCCGAGGACCCCGGCCGAGACGGTCGTCGCCCAGATCTGGTGCGAGGTCCTGGACCTGCCCCGGGTCGGCGTCCACGACGACTTCTTCGCGCTGGGTGGCCACTCGCTGCGCGCGGTGTCGATCGCCTCTCGGCTCCGGATCGCCTTCGACTGCGCCTTCCAGGTCCGGGACCTGTTCGAACACCCCACCGTGGAGCGGCTCGCCGCCGAGGTGGAACGGCGCCTGCTGGAGCTGATCTCGCAGATGAGCGACGACGAGATCGACCTGTCCCTGACCGCTGACCTCTGACCGTCCCGCGCCGACTCCGACCGTCCGCTGACCTCTGACCGTCCGCGCCGGCTCTGACCGACCGTCGGCCTCTGACCGACCGCCGCCCCCACCGGTCCGCGGGTCCCTCGACCCGCGGACCGTGCCCGGCGGGCACCGACCGTCCGGGCCCGGAGCCCCGCGCGAGAGACCTGCCCGGCGGACCCCAGCCGTACGGGTGCGCGGCCCCCTTTCGGCGGCCGCCAACCCGCAGCCCTGCCACAGACCTTGAGATTCGGAGTGCCCCATGACCACGTCCGACGTGCGCCCCGGCCCCCTGCCCGCGGCCGGTGGCCTCTCCCCGGCCGCCCGGCGTCTGCTGGAGCAGCGGCTGCGCGGCCAGTCCGCCGCCCGCGACGACGGCCCCGTCCGCGTCCGGCCCCGCCCCGAGCGGACCCCTCTGTCCGCCGCCCAGCAGCGCCTGTACTTCCTGGACCGGCTCGACCCCGGAGCCGTGACCTATCTGCTGCCCGCCGCCTGGCGGCTCAGCGGGCCCCTGGACGTGCCGGCCCTCCGTGCCGCCGTCGCCGACCTCGTCGCACGCCACGAGCAGCTGCGGGTCGTCTTCCCCGAGCACGAAGGCGTCCCGTACCAGCGGGTCCTGCCGGCCGGCGACGCCACGCTCGACGTCGTCGACGCCACCTCGCCGGACGAGGGAGACGACCGCCACCTGGACGCGGCCGTCCACGCCGCCGCGCTGCGCCCCTTCGACCTCGCCCGCGAACCCGCCTTCCGGGCCACCCTGGTGCGCGCGGCCGACGACGACCACGTCCTGGTCCTGGCCATGCACCACATCGTCTCCGACGGCTGGTCCCTCGACGTCCTGGTCCGTGATCTGGCCGAGCTGTACCGGGCCCGGTGCGAGGGCCGCCGCGCCGACCTGCCCGAACTGCCCCTGGACTACGCCGACTACGCGATCTGGCAGCGCGCCGCCGACCAGGGCCCCAGCCTCGACCACTGGACCTCCCGTCTCGCCGGACTCACCCCGCTGGACCTGCCCACCGACCACCCTCGCCCCGACACCCCCACAGGCCACGGCGCCGTCCACGCCGTCACCCTCCCGGCCACCCTGACCGACGCCCTCGCCACCCTGGGCCGCAGGTTCGGGACGACGCCGTACATGACCGTGCTCGCCGCCTTCCAGGCGGCGCTCGCCTTCCACAGCGGGCAGCACGACATCGCCGTCGGCACCGTCGTCGCCAACCGTGAACGGGCCGAGACCGAACAGCTCGTCGGGTTCTTCGTCAACACACTCGTGCTGCGCGGTGACTTCTCCGACGACCCGACTCCGGCCGCACTGCTCGAGCGCACCCGCGACCGGGTCCTGGAGGCGTTCTCGCACCAGTCGCTGCCCTTCGAGAAGGTCGTCGAAGTCCTCAGCCCCGAGCGCGACCTGGCCCGCAACCCGCTCGTGCAGGTGCTGTACACGCACACCGAGACCGGCGCGGGCACCCTCACCCTCGGTGAGGCCGACGGCGCGCCCTACCGGATCGGGCTCACCACCGCCAAGTTCGACCTCACCCTCGACCTGCGCGACGGCGGCGGCCGCACCGAACTCGCCTTCGTCTACCGGCCCGACCTCTTCACCGAGGAGTCCGTCGCCGCGCTCGCCCGGCACACCGTCGCGTTCCTGGAGGCCTTCCGCACCCGCCCCGACGCCCCGCTGAGCGCCGTCGACCCGCTCAGCCCCGCCGAACGCGCGCACCTGCTCGGCCCGGACGGCCCCGCCCGCTCCCTCGAGACCCCCGGCGCTCTGCCGCGTACCGCCGCCGACCGGCTCGCCGAACACGTCGTCCGCACCCCGCTGGCGGTCGCCGTCACCGGCTCGGGGCGGAGCCTGACCTACGCCCAACTCGACGCGTCGGCATCACAGTTGGCGTGCCGTCTGCGTGAGGCGGGCGTCACGCGCGGCTCCCTCGTCGGCGTCTGCCTCGACCGCACCTCCGACCTGGCCGTCGCCCTCCTGGCCGTCTGGCGGGCCGGGGCCGCTTACCTGCCCCTGGACCCGACCCATCCCAAGGCCCGCCGCGCGTTCACCGTCACCGACTCCGGCATCGAACTGATCGTCACGGACTCCGCCACCCGCGACGCCGTCGAGGGCCTGCCGGCCCGCCTGCTGGAACTGGACGCGGCCGAGGACGATGCAGGACTCCAGGCCACCTCGCCCGCACAGGACGTCCTCCCGGCCCACGACGACCTCGCCTACGTCATCTACACCTCGGGTTCCACCGGCCGCCCCAAGGGCGTCGAGATCACCCACGGCAACCTGGCCTGGCTGCTGGGCGCCGCCGACCGCCACTTCGACTTCGGCCCCGCCGACGTGTGGACCCTGATGCACTCGCCCGCCTTCGACTTCTCCGTCTGGGAACTGTGGGCACCGCTGGCCACCGGAGGGCGCGTGGCGGTCCTCACCGCCGACGAGGTGCGCGACCCGGCCGCCGTGCACCGGGTCCTGCGCGAGGAGGGTGTCACCGTCCTCAACCAGACCCCGGCCGCCTTCAAGGGCCTGCGCGCCCACCTCCGGGACACCGGGGCCGACTTCTCCACCCTGGCCCTGCGCACCGTCGTCTTCGGCGGCGACGCCTTCGACGTACGCGACTACCGCGACTGGTTCACCGCCCCCGGGCCCCGCCCGGCGCTGGTGAACATGTACGGCATCACCGAGACCACCGTCCACGTCACCATCCGCACCATCACCGAGGACGACGTCGACGGGGCCGTCCGCTCACCCGTGGGCCGCCCGCTCACCGCGGCCCACGGCTACGTCCTGGACGCCTGGGGACGCCTCGTCCCGCACGGCACCGTCGGCGAACTGTACGTGGCCGGTGGGGGAGTGGCCCGCGGTTACCGCAACCGGCCCGAGCTGACCGCCGAGCGGTTCGTGGAGGACCCCTTCGGCGCCCCCGGCACCCGCATGTACCGCACCGGCGACCTCGTCCGCGTGCTGCCCGACGGACAGCTCGCCTACGTCGGGCGCGCCGACCACCAGGTCAAGATCCGCGGCTACCGGATCGAGCCCGGCGAGATCGAGACGGCCCTGCGCGCCCTGCCCGGCGTCGCCGACACCGCGGTCGTGGCCCGCCACGACGGCGGCACGGCCCGCCTGGTCGCCCACGTCGTCACCCCCGAGGGCCGCCCCCTGGACGCCGCCGCCCTGCGCGAACGGCTGCGGCTGACCCTGCCCGAGTACATGGTCCCCGCCCTGTTCGTGCGCCACGAACGGCTGCCGCTGACCGCCAACGGCAAGGTGGACCGCGCCGCGCTGACCGCCGTGCGCCCCAGCTCGGCGGGAGCGTCCGCCTACGCCGCCCCGCAGGGAGCGACCGAGTGCGCCCTGGCGGAGGTGTTCAGCCAGGTCCTGAGCGTCGAGCGGGTCAGCCGTACCGACAACTTCTTCGACCTCGGCGGCGACTCCATCCTCGCCCTGCGCCTGGTCGGCGTCGGCCGGCTCGCCGGACTCGGCTTCAGCGTCGCCGACGTCTTCCGCGCCCGCACCCTCACCGACCTCGCGGAACTGGTCACCGACGCCGCCGACGCCCCCGAGCCGGTCGCCCCCTTCTCCCTGATCGACCCGGCCGACGCGGACCGGCTGCCCGAGGGCCTCGCCGACGCCTACCCGCTCACCATGCTCCAGGCCGGCATGCTGCACGAGATGCTCGCCGACGCCCGGCGCGGCGCCTACCACAACGTCACCGACCTGAAGATCACCGTTCCCGAGGGCTTCGACGCCGCCGCCTTCCAGGCCGCCGTCGACGCCGTCGTCGCCGCGCACCCGATCCTGCGCACCTCCGTCGACCTCGTCACCTACCGCGAACCCCTCCAACTCGTCCACCGGGCCGCCCGCCTGCCCGTCGGCTACACCGATCTGCGCCACCTGACGCGAGAGGAGCAGCGGGACCGGCTGCGCCGCTTCGTCGACGCCGAGTTCGACCGCCGCTTCGACCTCTCCACCGCGCCCCTCGTCCGTATCCACCTGCACCACATCACCGACCACGACCTGCGCCTGGTCCTCACCGACTGCCACGTCGTCCTCGACGGCTGGAGCCTGACCTCCCTCGTCGCCGACCTGCTGGCCCTGCACCGTGAAGCGGTCACCCAGCGCACCGCACCGCGCCCGCCGAGCGTCCCGGCCTTTGCCGAGTACGTCGCCCTGGAGCGGGCCGCGCTCGGCAGCGAGGAGTCCCTGGCCTACTGGCGTGACCGGCTCGCCGCACTGCGCCCGGTCACCCTGCGCCGCCGCACCGACGGCGCCGCCGCGGACGGGCCGCCGGTGCACGAGGTGCGACGCTCCTACGCCCACCTCGCCGAACGCATCGGCCGCCTCGCCAAGGAGGCGGGCGTGCCCCGCCGCACCGTGCTCCTCGCCGCCTTCCACCACACCATGAGCCTGTTCGCCGACCGTGACGACAGCGTGCAGGGGCACAGCATCGGCCTGGTCACCAACGGGCGCCCCGAGGTGCCCGGCGCCGACCGGATGCGCGGACTGTTCCTCAACACCGTGCCCTTCGGCGTGGAGCGCCCGCGCGGCGACTGGCTGGCCTACCTGCGGGACGTGTTCGGCGCCGAGCAGGAGATGCTCCCGCACCGCCGGGTGCCACTGGTCCGCATCGCCCAACTGCGCCCCACCGAACCCAACCTGACCGACACCGTCTTCAACTACGTCAACTTCCACCGCCTGGCGCACGACTCCTGGGACGACTCCCTGGAGATCGCCCGCACCATGTTCCCGCTGCTGGTGAACGCCAGCGTCAACGCCTTCACCCTGGACGCCGACCCGGACTACGTCGCCCCCGCCACCGCCGAACAGGTCGCCGACGTGTTCGTGGCGCAACTGGAGGCGATGACGGCCGACCCGTCCGCCCGAGTGAGCCGGCCCGCGGCCGTCGGCGCCGCCCGCTCGACCGTCCTGGGCTGGGCCGCGGGACCGAACCTGCCCTCCTCCCCGCTGCTGTTCCACGAGCACGTCGCCGAACAGGCCGCCCGCACCCCGCACGCGGTCGCCGTCGAACACCGCGGACAGCCGCTGACCTACGCCGAACTGCACGAGCAGGCCGAACAGGTGGCCCGCCGGCTGAGGCTGCTCGGCGTCGGACCGGAGACCGTGGTCGGCATCTGCGTCGACCGGGGCCCGGACTGGGTCCGCGCCGCCCTCGGCGTGCTGCGCTCCGGCGGCGCCTTCGTCCCGCTGGACCCCCAACACCCCACCGAGCGGCTGGCGTTCATGGCCCAGGACAGCGGCATGCGGGTGCTGCTGACCCAGCGGGCCCTGGACGGCGCCGTCCCCTTCGACGGCCCGACCATCCACCTGGACGTGCCCGCCGAGCCGGTCGGACCGGTGCCCGGCCGCGCACCCGACGCCGACACCTTCGCCTACCTGATCTACACCTCCGGCTCCACCGGGGTCCCCAAGGGCGTCGCCATCGCCCACCGCGGCCTGTCCAACATGCTCGAAGGACAGCGCGACCTGGTGAACCCCACCCCCGAGGACCGGATCCTGCAGTTCGCGTCCTTCGGCTTCGACGCCTCCATCCTGGAACTGACCTGGTCCCTCGCCAACGGCGGCTGCCTCGTCACCGCGCCCAAGGAGGACCTGCGGCCCGGACCCGACCTGGCCCGCACCCTGAGCCAGGCGCGGATCACCGGCGGCATGCTGCCGCCCAGCGCCCTGGCCGTCCTCGGCGAGGACACCTTCCCCGACCTGCGCGTGCTCCAGGTGGCCGGTGAGGCCTGCCCCGCCGAACTCGCCGACCGCTGGTCATCCGGCCGCCGCTTCCAGAACGTCTACGGCCTCACCGAGACCACCGTGTGGTCCGTCGCCGCCGACCTCGCCCCCGGCCAGGGCAGGCCGCCCATCGGCACCCCGATCCGCAACACCCGCATCCACGTCCTCGACGACGACCTCCAGCCCGTCCCGGTCGGTGTGCCCGGCGAGATCTACCTCGGTGGTCAGGCCGTCGGCCGCGGCTACCTCGGCCGCCCCACCCTGACCGCCGCCACCTACGTCCCCGACCCCTACGGCGAGCCCGGCGAACGGCTGTGCCGCACCGGCGACCTCGGCGCCTACCGGCCCGACGGCACCGTGGAATGGCTCGGCCGCCGCGACGCCCAGGTGAAACTGCGCGGCTTCCGCATCGAACTCGGCGAGATCGAGCACGCGCTCAGGCAACTGCCGGGCATCCGCCAGGCGGTCGTCCTGCACCGCACCGACCTGCCCGGCGGCGAACCCGCCCTGGTCGCCTACCTCGTCACCGCCGACACCGACCGCCCCACCCCCGAGGACCTGCGGGGCGCGCTGCGGACCAGCCTCCCCGCGTACATGCTGCCCTCACGGTTCGTCGTCCTGGACGAGATGCCCGTCAACCGCAGCGGAAAGATCGACAAGCGGGCGCTGCCCCTGCCGCCGGCCGAACTCGACCAGGACGACACCGAGTACGTCGCGCCCGCCACCCCGGCCGAGCGGATCCTCGCCGAGATCTGGCGCGAGGTGCTGGGCCTGTCCCGCATCGGCGTCCACGACGACTTCTTCTGCATCGGCGGCAGCTCCCTGTCCACCGTCCGGGTGTCGTTGCTGGCCGCCGGACGCGGACTGCCGGTGACGGTGGGCGACTTGATCGAACACCCCACCCTCGCCCGGCTCGCCGCCCACGCCACCCGCGCGGTGGGCGCCGGCCTCCCCGAGACCGTCACCTCCGAGGTGCGGCTGCGCGAGGGCGAGGGAGAACCGCTGTGGTGCGTGCACCCCACCGGGGGCAGCGCCGCCTGGTTCGTACCGCTGGCCCGCGCCCTGCCGCCAGGGCGGCCCGTCCACGCCTTCCAGGCCCGCGGCCTGCTCGGCGGCGTCGACCCCAGCACCGTGACCGGCATCGCCGCCAACTACGCCGCCGAGATCACCGACCGCGGCGTGCCGGGCCCGCACGCCCTGCTCGGCTGGTCCATGGGCGCCAACATCGCCCTGGAGATGGCCACCCAGCTCCACCAGGCCGGACACCCGGTCGCCCCGCTCGTCCTCATCGAGCCGTACCTGCCCAACCCCGCCGCCCGCGCCCGCCTCGAAGGCGTCACTCGCGACCTGCGCGAAGCCCTGCGCCTGCGGGACCGGCTGCGCGAACTGCCCGCCTCCCCACAGCGGGACCAGGCCACCGCCGAACTCACCGCGACCCTCCTGGGCGCCGGGATGAGCCCCGCCGAGGCGGCCCTCGTCGAGGGCGCCCCCATCGAGGTCTGGCACTCCCTGCTCGCGGCGCTGGCCGGGTACGAGGTCCGGCCCTACCCGGGCCACATCCACCTGGTGGTCGGCAGCGAGGCCGCCGGCCTGCCCCGCGGCGTCACGATGCCCGGACTCGACGTCGACTACGACACCTACGTCGCCCGCTGGCGTGCGACCGCACAGGGCGGGCTGACGCTGCACATCAGCGACGGCGATCACATGTCGATGATGGCCGAGCCCCAGGTCACCGGCATCGCCGACCTGCTCGCCGCCCTGGAGAGGGGAGAGTCCCGATGACCACGTACGCCCCCGCCCCCACCGAGCGCTACCTGCTCGCCCCCGACCTCGTCGCCGACCCCTACGGCCACCTCGACGCCTTGCGCGAGAGCGCGCCGGTGAGGTGGAGCCCGCTGCACCGTGCCTGGCTGGTCACCGGCTACGACGAGGTCATGCGCTGCCTGCGCGACCGGGCCGTCTCCGCCGACCGGGTCCGGCCCCTGATGGACGCCGTCCCGCAAGGAGCCCGGGAGGACGCCGAGCGTGCCTTCGGCATCCTGTCGCGCTGGATGGTCTTCAACGACCCGCCCCAGCACCGGCGGCTGCGGCAGGTCTTCCAGGAGGCGTTCGCCGCCCGCGCCGTCGCCCGCTACAGCGCTTTCACCGAGAAGGTGACCCGTGCCGTGCTCGCCCGCAAGGCCGCCCCCGGCCGCACCGGCGACCTCATGGCCGACCTCGCCAAGCCGCTGCCGGCCCTGGTCTTCGCCCGCTGGCTCGGCATCCCGCCCACCGACGGGCCCTCCTTCTGGTACTGGAACACCCGCGTGGCCGATCTCGTGCTCGGCACCGCCCAGGAGGAGAGCGAGTACCGCGCCTCGTTGCAGGCCCTGGTCAGTCTGGAGGACTACCTCGGCGCCCTCGTCGCCCGGCGGCGCGCGGAGCCCGGCGACGACCTGATCAGCCAGGTGCTGGGGGAGGGCCGGGTCGGTGACTCGGTGAGCGAGGAGGAGTTCGTCGGGATGCTCACCCAGATGGCGTTCGCCGGCGGGGAGACCACCAGCAACCTCATCGCCAACACGGTCCTGGCCCTGCACACCCGCCCCGACCAGCTGGCCGCCGTGCGCGCCGAACCGGGGCTGGCCCAGGGCGCGGTGGAGGAGACGCTGCGCCTGGACGGTCCGTCGAAGATGTCGATCCGCACCGCCGCCCAGGACCTCGAACTCGGCGGACAGACGGTACGCGCCGGGGACCGGATCTTCCTGGTGACCGCCGCCGCCAACCGGGACCCCGCCCGCTTCCCCGACCCGGGCCGCTTCGACGTCACCCGCAGCGGCGCGACCCACCTCGGGTTCGGCTTCGGCGCCCACTTCTGCATCGGTGCCGCGCTCGCCCGCCTGGTGGCCGTCTGCGCGGTGCGCACGCTGGTGTGCGAGCGGCCCGGCCTGACGCTGGTCGACCCGGAGCGGCTCACCTGGCAGCCGTCCCTGCTCAACCGCAGCCTCACCGCCCTGCCCGTCCACTACTGACCGGACCGCACACCTCCCTTCGAAGAGAGGCACCCCCATGGCCACCACCCTCGCCGCGGAACGCCCGCGGCTGTGGGCGCCCGCCCGGCACCGTTCCTTCCGCCTGCTGTGGACGGGGCAGGCGCTCTCCCTGCTCGGCGACGGGTTCAGCGTCGTCGCCTTCTCCTGGATCACGCTGAGCCTGACCGGCTCCACCCTCACCCTCGGCTACGTCCTGGCGTTCCAGGCGGTGCCCCGGGCTTTGCTCACCCTGGTGGGCGGAACCCTCGGCGACACCTGGTCCACCCGCACCCTGATGGTGGCCTCCAGCTGGACCCGCGCCGCGCTGATGGCCACGGTCGGCGCCGCCGGGCTCACCGGGCACCTGACGGTGTGGATGCTGTGCGCGGCGGCCGCCGCCTTCGGTGCCGTCGACGCCTTCTTCCAGCCTGCCCGGGTCTCCATCCTGCCGTCGGTGGTCGAGGAGGACCTGCTCGCCCCGGCCAACGCCCTGCTGGGGGCCGGCGCGCGGACGGCGGCCGTCGTGGGTCCGGCCATCGGCGGTGTCGTGATCGCCCTGACGCAGGCGCCGGTCGCTTTCCTCGTCGACGCGGTCTGCTTCGCCCTGTGCGGCGTGTGCGTGGCCCGCATCCGCACCCGGCCGCGGCCCGGCGCCCCCAAGAGCGGCTCCGCCGCGCCGGGTCCGTCCCTCGGCGCCCGCATCCGGGAGGGCGTCACCTTCACCCTGCGCGACCCGCGCCTGCGCACCATCGTCGCCCTCGACACGGCGGTGAACTTCTGTTATGCGGGCCCCTTCACGGTCGGTTTCGCCACGCTCGCCGACCAGGTGCTGCGCGGCGGCTCGGCCACCCTCGGTGTCCTCAACGGAGCCCTGGCCGGGGGAGCGGTGCTCGGGACCCTCGTCGGCGGCGCCGTCGGCGGACGGCCCCGCGTCGGCCTCCTGGTGGCCGCCCTCGCCGGCTGGCTGGGCGCCGGCATGGCCGTGCTCGGCCTGGCACAGAGCACCGCGGTCGTGGTCGCGACCGTACTGGCCATGGGGTTCGCCATCGGTTACCAGGGCGTGTTCGGACTGAGCTGGATCCAGCGCAACATCCCGCAGGACGTCCTGACCCGCGTGGTCTCCGTCGACATGGTCCTCGGCTACGCCGCCGCCCCGCTGTCGCTGATCCTGTGCGGCTTCCTGGCCGGCACGGGGCACCTCGCCCTGTTCGGTGTGGTGGCCGTGGTCCTCGCGGGCACGGGACTGGCGGTGCTCGCCTCACGGGCGGTGCGGGAGATGCGCTGACCCGGTCGAGAGGCTCAGCCGGAGCGCAGAGCGGCCGATCGCGCGCACAGGTCCGCGCGGTTGGCCGCTCCCGTCTTGGTGATGAGACTGGCGATGTGCTTCTCCGCGGTTCGGGGCGAGATGAACAGCCGGTCGGCTATGTCCTTGTTGCTCAGGCGCTCCGCGAGCAGCCGGAACACGTCGAACTCCCGCACGGTCACCCCTTGGGTGCGCAGCTGCTCCGGAATGCCGCTGGTGCCGCTGCGGTGCTGGTGCACCGGGGCACCCAGGCGGCGCAGCCCCGCCCGGCAGGCGCCGGTGACGGCGGCGATGTCCCGTTCGTGGAAGTAGTGCTCGGCGCGCCGCAGCCAGCCCACCGGATCACCCCAGCCGTCCTGCTGCGCGGCGTCCGCGATCAGCCGCAGCCCCAGATGCTGGGCCACCGGATAGGGTTCGGCCACCACCAGGGCCGCCTCCACGGCGGCCGCCGCGTCCGTCCGCGCCCCCTCCCGGCCCAGTAGGACGGCCTCGGCCAGGTGCACGAACTGCCGGTTCCACCGCATGCGGGCCATGGCGGTCGCGGCGACCTCCGCGTGCCGGGCCCGGTGGGCGTCCCCGCCCAGCACGTCCAGCAGGAGCATCAGGCCATGGGTGCCGCTGAGGTGGTACGTGGAGGGGTTGTCCGCCTCCAGGGCCCGCACCGCCGCCAACTCCGCGCGGGCCAGGTCCCGGTTCTCCTCCAGCAGCGCGCAGAAGGCCCGCGCGAGACCCAGGCAGAGCGGCTCCTCCTGCGAACCGGCGCCGTCCCACTCGGTGAAGGCCGCGAGCGCCGCCTCCATCGCGGGCCGGTCCCCTCGGTGGGCCTCCAACGTCGCCTGCGCCATGAGCACATAGCGCACGGCGGGGGCCAGGCGCAGCCGGCGGACGACGGCCAGGCACTCCGCGGCGGCCGAGCGTGCGGCGGCGTCCTCGCCGCGCAGCACGGCATCGAGGACGAGGATGCCGTCGACGGTGTGCACGATGTTCACCGAGCCCAGGCGCAGCGCCTCCTGGCGGGCCGTCAGCAGTCCCGAGGTGTCGCCCTCGGCGAGCCAGGCGTTGCCGCCCATCCGGGTGGCCGCGTACATGCGCTGCAACGGCAGCCGGTGGCGTTCGGCGGCGGACATGGCCTGTCCGAGCATGGCCGCCGACTCCTGCGGGTCCCGCTCGCGTGCCACGGTGGCGAGCAGTTCCCAGGCCTGGCAGGCGACGACGGGCAGTTGGTGCCGCTCGGCGGTGTCGGCGGCGGAGCGTGCCAGCTTCTCGGCGTGCTGGGTGCGGTCCGGGCCGGGCGTGTCCAGGGCGAGATAGGCCGCGGTGACGTCCACGGCGGCCGCGGCGGCTTCGTCGGGAGCGGCGGCCAGCACCTCGCGGGCGCGCAGGATCTGCCGGTTGCCGTCGCTCCACCGGCCCGCGGTGTGGGCCACCTTGGCCAGCCGTGCGTGCAGTGTCGCCAGACGTGCGGCGCTCAGGCCGGCACCGCCGAGCGCGTGCAGGTCGTCCACCAGGTCGAAGGCGCGTGCGAAGTCGCCGGCTTCGGCGAGGGCGGGGAGCAGGTTCTCCAGGACCGCGGCCCGTGCCTGCGGATCGTCCGCGTCGTCGAACAGGGACTCGGCACGGCTGAGGAGGGTCACGGCGGAGTTCAGCGCGCCTGCGGCCAGGGCGCGTCCGCCCGCGTCGGCGTACAGGAGCCCGGCCTCGACCCGGTCCCCGGCCTCGCGGCGCAGGCCTGCGGCCAGGGCGCACCAGTCGCCCTCCAGGGCGGGGTGGAGTTCTTCCACCGCCTGGGCCCCCCGCCGTGCCAGGTCCGCTCGCTGGCCCGGCGTCAGCTGCGTGAACAGGGCTTCGAGGGTGGGGGAGTGGCGGAAGGAGTACCAGTCGGGGGCGGGTTCGTCGGGTACGACGAGCCGGGCGGCGACACCGGCGTGGAGGTGGCCGAGCAGGGTCCGGTCGTCGACGTCGGTCATGCGTTGCAGGACGGAGAGCGGGAAGCGGCGGCCCAGCACCGCCGCGGCGGACAGCAGGGTCAGGCCCTGGGCGCCGAGCCGGTCGATGCGGCGCAGGATGCCGCGGGCCAGCGTTGAGGAAACGTCACGGCGCAGGTCGCCGACGGCGCGCCAGCCACCGGGGCCCTGCACCAGGGTGCCCGAGCCGATCATCGACTGCAGCAGCTCCTCGACGAGGTAGGGGCTGCCCGCGCTGTCCTCCCACAGCTTGCTCAGCACCTCGGCGGGCACGTCGTCAGGGCTGTCCACGCCCAGCTGGGCGGCGATCATCTGGTGCACCTGCGGCTGGGACAGCGGCGCCAGTTCGACCACGGTGGCGGCGCCGCGGCGGCGCGCGGACTGCGCGAGGTCGAGGGCGTCACTGATGTCGGTGCGCACGGTGGCCACCAGCAGGACGGGTGTGTACGCCAGGTTGTCGACCAGGTACTCCAGGACGCCGAGCGTCTCGGGGTCGGCGTCGTGCAGATCCTCCAGGAGCAGCAACTGGCCCTGGCCGCGGCCGGCGGCGATGAGCAGGCGCAGCACGGCCTCGCCGAGGATGACCATGGAACTGCTGTCGCGTTCCCCGGTGTCCCAGTCGGGGATCAGGCGGCCCAGGACCGGACGGTAGGGACCGAGCGGGAGGTCGTCCATGGGCTCGCCGCTGCGGAACAGCGACATCAGCGCCTCGGTGAGCGGCCGGAACGGTACGGCGGGGCCCGTGGTGCTGCTGCGGCCGCGCAGTACGCGCATGCCGGAGCCCAGGGCTCCGCCCACGGCCTCCGCCGCGAGACGGGACTTGCCGACCCCGGCCTCGCCGACCAGGAAGACGACGCTGCCCATGCCCTGCCTCGCGTCGGCCATGGCGCGTTCGAGCTGGGTGAGTTGGGGGTCTCGCCCGACGAGGGAAGGCGTGTGGGAACGCATGAACGCTGATGATAGGCGGCAGATTGCGCCGGGGGCAGGTCGCGCCCTGGTCGAGATCACCTGCGGTCGTCCCGGCGGGAAGGGCACAACGCCCGGCTCCTGGCCGCGAGATGCCGCGCGAACGCGGCGGCGCGGGCCCGCCGCTGCGGGCCCGCGCCATCACGCGGAACGTCCGGGTTCGCCGGTCGGTTCAGTTGGGGGCGGAGACCGAGGTGTCCAGGCTGCTCAGCGTGATGACGATGCCGCTGGTGAGGACCATGCCGGCCAGCACGCGGGCGCGGGCGCAGGCACGGTTGCGGCCGGAGAGGGTGATGCCGCCCGCGGCGTCCTGCTCGGTCTGCGCGGTCTCGGCGGAGTCGGTGGCGGTGAACTCGGCGGAGTCGGCGGCGAAGAGGTGCTTGTCCATGACGGTGGTCCCTTCTGGTGTCCGATGCGAGGCGCTCGGGGTGGGAGGTGGGAGGAGACGCGGGCGGGTCAGTGGTCGGTGTGGTCCAGGAGCAGGATCGACGGGACGGATCCCGGGTCGGCCAGGCGGAGCAGTCCGTAGCCGATGCCGGCCAGGCCGGTCATCAGCGCGGGCGTGGGAACGTGGTCGGGGGTGGCGCACCGGTGGGCCTGGGCCTCGACGAGGGCTAGGACGTGACCGCTGTGCCGTCGCAGGGCCGACCGGGCGGTGGTGTCGCCCTGTTCGGCGAGAGCGGCCAGAGCCTCCAGTCGGCCGAGGGCGCCCTGGTCGAGACTGAGGTCGGGACTGGTGGGGGCGTCCGCGAGGCGGGCGGTGGCCCCCGCGAGTCCGGTGGCGGCCCTTCCGGCCAGCCCCTGCGACCAGGACAGGTCCGCTTCGTCGCCCAGGTGCGGCGTGGCGTCGAGCAGGGCGCGGGCGGCCTTTTCGACACCGGCGGCACGCTCGGGCCGGTGGCCGGCCCAGCGTCGCAGCGCCCACACGATTCCGGCGGTGCCGTCGGCGAGACCGGCGGTGGACGGCAGGTGGCCGTCTGCCGGTGCGGTCGGCAGCAGCTCCGCGATCCGGTCCGCCAGGCCCAGGGCCGCCGGATCTCCGGTGGCCTCGTACGCGGCGACCGCGGCGGCCAGTGCCCCGGCTCGGCCCTGGGCCAGCCCGGGGTCGGGACACGCCACGGTGGCGTGGCCGAGTGCGGTCAGCGCGTCCGGCAGACAGGCCCGCAGGTCCTCGTCGAGGATCTGAGCCAGGCGGACCAGGGCGTACACGATCCCGCCGAGTCCGTCGTAGGCGCCGGGGCCGGCCGCCGCGCTCAGTTCGGGGTCCCCGGCGAGCGCCTTGAGGAGGGCTGGGAGCGGGCGGACCGCCTCCCGGGCTGCCGCGCCGTAGCGCCCGGACCCGGTGAGTGCCTCGGTGTGGGCGAGGAACAGCGCGACCCCGCAGTAGCCCTGGGCCAGGCCCGCCCCCATGGGCAGAACGGCCCAGTGCGCTCCCGACACCCGTTCCAGACCGATCCAGTTGGTGCGCGAGCCGTCCCGCACCGCGCGGGCGGTGATCTCGTCGGCGATCCCGCACGCGGCGGCCAGCAGGCGCGACGGCTCGGGCGCCACCGGCGGCACGGGGGCCGGGGTCAGTTCGGAGCGGGGGCGGTCGAGCGGTGAACTCGCGCCGCGTACCGCGAGGGTGGCCGAGATGATCCATTCCTGGTCGTGGCAGTCGACCTCGTCCATCCGGCCGAGCTTGTCGCGCACCGCTGTCGCGGCGGCCACCGGCAGCACGCCGGGCAGCGAGGTGCCGTCGTCGGCCTGGACCGCGGTGTCGGTGGGGCAGTGGGTGAAGAAGGGGATGTCGCCGCGCCACAGGGCCGCGGTCTCGTGCTCGGTGAGCCGCTGGCGCGCCGTGTCGTGCGCGGACTCCGTCCACAGCACCGCGAACACCCCTTCCCGTGCCAACGCGTCGCCCAGCAGCGCGGGGTGGGTGGACTCCTCCAGGAGCGTGGCGTACAGCCGGGTCGCGCGGGCGATCAGTCGGGCCGGGCGCTTCGCCCAGGGCGCCAACAGGCCGTCGGCGTCGAGCAGTTCGCGGCGGTGCGCGGTGATGGCCGTGTAGGCGGTGCGGAATCCTCCGAGCAGGGCCGCCGTGTGGTCGGCGCCGGCGAGGGAAGTGCCGTGGGGCAGCGGGTGGTTCTGGGCGGCGGGGCTGGGCAGCGGGCCGCGTACCGCCCGCATGGTGTCCTGTCCGCTGTCCTCCCAGCGCAGGCCCTCGCTGGGGAAGGTGCCGTCGGTGTCCCGGCCGAGTGCGGAGATGTCCAGGGCGCCGTGCTCACCGATGAGGAGGTGAGGGAGCAGGCAGGTGCGGTGCACGGAGGCGGCCAGGGCGTCCGCGGCAGGGTCGGCGCCGGCCGTGAGGGCCTGTCCGAGACCGGTGTGCAGCAGTGTCTCGGCGTCCACCAGGACCGGCTGGTCGCCGTGGGCGATGACGTTCTCGTAGTGCATGTCGGCGCCGTCCACCGCGTAGAGCAGGGCCAGCAGGGCGCCCTGGCGGCGGTAGAAGGCGTCGGTCTCGGTGACCGAGGTGCACCAGCGGTGCTCGATGAACTCCAGCCAGCCGTAGGTGTCGCGGCGCAGGGTGCGCGGCGTGCGCAGTCCCAGTCCGGGCACCTTGGCGTTGAGCCAGGCGACCAGGTGGTCGAGGAGGGCGTGCTGGTCGAGCGGGCGGGGCTTGTGGACGATCCGGCTGCCGTCGGCGAAGTGCAGGATCGCCACGGACCGGTTGCCCTGGTGCGCGTCGCCGCGGCCGAGATCGACACGGACGAGCCTGCCCGGCGTACGGCCGTCGAGAAGGGTGGCGGCCAGGGCGGAGCGGTCGGACTGGAAGCGGGCGGCCAGCTCGGCGGCGGCCTGCGTGGCGTCCAGGGCGGTCCGGGTGAGCATCCGGGCCAGCACGGGGTAGGTGGCGAACAGGTCCGCCAGTCCGCGGCGGGTGCCGGCGGCCGCGGCGAAGGAGACGAACCGCTCGCGCGGACCGGCCCCCGTCAGACGCCCGGCGCGGCGGGCGGCGTGCAGTTCCTGGACCAGGGTGCGGGCGGCCTGCCGGACCAGCTGGTGGGTCAGGCGCTGGACGAATCCGTCCCGCCACACGGTGGCCTCCGTGTCCGGGATGCCGGTCATCAGGTCCGCGAGGCGGGCGGCGGCCGTGGCGACCAGCGGCCTGACGACCGGGGCGAACACGTCCGGGCCGTCGCCGCCGACCTCGACCTCGGCGAGGCCCTCGGGCGCGGTGGCCAGCACCTCTTCCGCGAAGGACGCCCAGTCGGGCTTGGCGGTCCGCCGAGCCAGGTGCTCGGCGGGCTCGGCGGCCAGGGCCGCCGCGGTGTCGCCGTCCACGCCCAGGCGGTCCAGCCGCAGTGCGAAGCCCTCCGCGTCCCCGACGGCCCAGGGCATCGGCTCGCGGGCGCCGGTCGCGGCGGCCGGTCCGGGGAGCCCGGGGGCGGCGAGCCGCTCCGTGAGGGTCAGCGCCGGGGCCCACCAGGTGGCGGGGAGTTCGGCGCTCCGGGGAGTCGGGAGGCTGGCGGTGTCGGTCACGAGAAGAAGGTCGCAGACCCCCTGCGGCCCCCACATGGGTAACCGTCCCCCATATTCTCGCCGACCCCCTCCCCATGGGTGGGGGTATGGAGGACGGGAGTGGAGAACCGCAGGTGGGAGGCGTGTGCGTGCGGTGTGTGCGGCGGCCGGACGGAGGGGTGCGGTCGGCCGCATCGGGGTGGGGTGGGTAGCGGATGGGTGCGCATCCCCCATGGCTCCGCGTATGGGGTCGCGTCCGGCCCTTTTCCGGGTTGCCCGGCATGGGCTGCGCCTCCGCCTGCGGGGAGGCACCGGGGGCCGGGGCGCAAATGTGGGGTCCCGCTACCGATGCCGCGCCGGTCGTACCGACGGCACGGTGTTCCCAGTCCCCATGCCAGACCGCCCGCGGACTCTCAGGCCGGGCGCACGATCTTCCAAGGAGCAGCAGATGGGAGCACCCGTACCTGTCAGTGTGGTCGCACTCGACCCGGTGCTGGAGGCAGGCATCCGCGCGACCCTGCTCGTCCGGCCCGAACTGACCGTGTGCGAGCCCGCCGACGCGCGGGTCGCCGTCCTCACCGTGGACCGGCTCGGTCCGGCCGAGCTCGACATGGTGCGTGCCACCCGCACCCAGCCCCACCGTCCCGCTGTCGTCCTGGTGGCGGGCGTCCTCGCCTCCGGGGACGTCCTGCACGCTCTCGCCGCGGGCGCCCGCGGCCTG
This sequence comes from Streptomyces sp. NPDC020489, assembly GCF_044386545.1. Lineage (NCBI taxonomy): Bacteria > Bacillati > Actinomycetota > Actinomycetes > Kitasatosporales > Streptomycetaceae > Streptomyces > Streptomyces sp. NPDC020489. Next base: position 159,639 of record NZ_JBIRUZ010000005.1, on the reverse strand, counting down.
CTGCTGCGCCGCGAGGCGGACGCCGCCCGCCTGGCCCACGCGGTGCTGGCAGCCGCACGGGACGACTGCACTCTGCCGCCCGGCCTGCTGGAGGAGCTCCTGGACCAACCGGAGGCGTCCGTGCGCGGTTCCGGAGGCTGGAGCGAGGGCATGCTGTCCGACCGGGAGCGTTCCGTGCTGCGCCTGGTGGCCGAGGGGCACGAGACGGCCGAGATCGCCCAGCGGCTCGCCTACTCGCCTCGCACCGTGACCACCGTCGTGCACGACATCACCCAGCGCTTCAGGCTGCGCAACCGCGCCCACGCGGTCGCCTACGCACTGCGGGCGGGCCTGCTGTGACCGCCACGTTGACAGCGCCTCCCGCCGCCCCCGCTGTGACCGCCACGTTGACGGCACCCCCCGCCACCCCCACCGTCGCGGTGCGCCTCGTGCCGGGCCCGGGCGCGGAACGGGTCCGGGTGCTGGCCGAGCGAGCCGGGCTCCGCTGCGGCGGGGACGAGATCGGGCCGGCCGCGACGGTCACGGTGATCGTCGCCGCCGATGCGGACCAGGCGCTCCGGGCGCAACGCACGCGTGGGCCCCTGCTGTTCGTCTGCGACACCGTCAGCCCGGAGGGCCGGCGGCGGGCCCTGCGGGCCGGAGCGGTCGTCGTCGGCGCCGCCGAACTGACCGAGGCCGGTCTCCTGGAGGCCGTCCTTCGGGCAGCGCACCCGCATCCGAGCATCCCCTACCCGGAGTTGTCCGGCGTGCTGAGCACCGGCACCCGCCCGGGCGGGCCGCCCGCCGCCTGCACCCCGGCCCTGACCGCACGGCAGACACAGGTCCTGCGCCTGATGGCCGAGGGGCACGCCAACGCCGACATCGCCCTGCTGCTGGGGTGTTCCGAACACACCGTCAAGAACGTCATCTACGAACTCATGACCCGACTGCAGGCTCGCAACCGCGCTCACGCGGTCGCCCACGCCGTACGCCACGGCCTGGTCTGAGTTCCGGACACACCCGTCCACGACGCGGGGCACGGGAATGCACGGACCTGGTGCCGACCGGCATCAAGGACCGCCCGTCGCCCCGCGCGGTCGTGTGCGTGAAGCCAGGGGCTGACGGGGACGGTCAAGCCGGCCGCAGAAGCCGGCGCGAGCGAGGGGGAGGGTCAGGCCGACGGCAGCAGCCCAGGCGAGTGAGGGGTGACGCTCAGGCCGGCGGCAGCAGCCGTGGCTCGATCCGCTCCTCCACGGCCCGGTCGCCCTCCCGCCGTACCACGTACGCCGCCTTGTGCGGCAACTCCGCGACCGCCTCGACGAGTTCGGTGCCGCGGTAGACCAGGCCCACTCCGTCGTCGGTGCAGTGGGCCTCGCCGAAGGTGCCGTCGGCGACCAGGCGGTGGATCAGCGGGCGGCGGCCCTCGTCGGAGTCGTAGTGCACGCCGTTGCCGTAGGGAAGCAGCGCGAGCCCGTCGGTGACCGCGCGCAGTTCGGGTCCGTAGGAGTCGGTGGCGCCGCCCTGGAACCAGCAGATCGAGCCCGCGCTCACGCCGGCGAGGACCACTCCGGCCCGCCAGGCGCGCCGCATGATCTCGTCCACGCCGTGCACCCGCCACACGGCGAGCAGGTTGGCCACCGATCCGCCTCCCACCCACACCACGTCGTGGTCGAGCACCGTGGCCTCGATGTCCTCGACGTTGGGCATGGGGAACAACTGCAGCGGAGTGAGGTCGTAGCCCGCCACCCGGGCGGCTTCGGAGACCCGCGCCGTGACGAGTTCGGCGTCTCCCGCGGCGGTGGCGACGTGGAGGATGCGCGGGCGTCTGCCGTGCGCGCCGGAGAGGTCGACCGCGTGGTGGACCAGGGCGTCGAAGAGCACCCGTGTGCGTCTGCCGGGTCGGGCACCGCCTGAGGTGGCGACGATGGTGGGTTCGGGTGCGGTCACGCGCGTGATCGTATACCGGTCGTCGCGGGGGGAGGCGTGGGCGATCGGTGAAGGCGGCGCGTGGGTCGGACCTCTCGGGACGCAACGCCTCAGCGCGGCGGGGACCGGTGTCGAACCGGTCCTCGCCGCGCTGTGGTGGTGCGGGTCAGCAGGTACGCAGGCCCACGGCGGCCGCGTAGCCGGACGGGACCAGCACGTCGCGCACCGTCCAGCCCGGTGCCGGATCGGTGGGCGCCGGGCCGGTGCCCAGGTAGTCGAGCGCGGGGTCGCGGACCAGACCCGTGCCCAGCCCTTTGAGGTAGGCCTCCTTGCGTACCCAGGCGCGGGTGAAGGCCGCGGGACGGCTGTAGGCGGGCAGCTGCGCCAACTCGTCCGCCTCCGCACGGTGCAGCGCCGACTGCGCGCTGAGCATGACCTTCACCGTGGCCAGTTCCTCCACGTCGACCCCGACCGGCGCCGGCGCGAGCGCCACCAGCACCAGCCCGCCGCTGTGCGACAGCGAGAAGTGCACTCCTGGCGTGGGCAGCACGGGCCGCCCGTGCGGCCCGCCGCAGCCGGCGCAGGGTTCTCGGGTCAGCGGCAGGGCGTCGGCGCGCACCCCCGTCACGACACTGAGCACACCCCGCAACGCCGCGTGGGCGACCACGTAGGCGTCCCGGTCCCGGTCGTGCCGGAAGGCGCGGGCGCGGGCCCGTTCCTCCCCGTCGAGCACCTCGCGGGCGTGCCGGAGGGTCTGTGCGTCCTGCTCCGCCACCCGCGCCAGGTACAGCTCCAGCGGGGCGCGCAGAGCACGGGGGCCTTGCGCGGGCGGTCCGTCGCGCAGCCCCGACAGGTCCAGCACGGCCGGGCACAGCCGCTGCGGCAGCGCCGGAGCCGGCGCGGGAACGGTCGGCGGCGAGGTACTGGTGGCCGGCGGGTCGTGGGCCGAGGGACCCGGGAGCCTGCCCGGGAGTCCCTCAGGCATCTGCCTCGGCCAGCCGTCGACGCAGGCTCAGCGGACGCATGTCCGTCCAGATCACGCCGATGTGGTCCAGGCACGCCTGCCGGGGGCCGCGCAGCCCCTCCGGGTGCCAGCCCGCGGGCAGTTCGCGGTCCGCCCGCCAGATCGAGTACTGCTCCTCGTCGTTGCGCACCACGAGGTACTCCTCGTCGATGCCCGGGCCCGCCTCCTCGGCGTCCGCGCTCTTGGCGAAGTCGGGTTGCGTCACGGTGAACCTCCCGCGGGTGTTGGGGCCGACCGCAGGTCACGGCCGACGCCGACAGCGTGCCCGGGCCACGAAGGCCGGGGTCAGGGACGAACACGCCGACCCCGTGGCACGTGTTGCTGCCGGATCTTCTCTGTCGGCACGGCCCCGCCGCGCGGGACGGTGCTCTCCGGCCGGAGAACCCGGCGAACCCGGGGCGGACCACCGTCCGCCCCGGGGCCGGTCGCCTCCCCGCACCCCCTTTCCGGAAGGAGCACGCGATGTCGGACGAGCACGCACCTGTCCTGCTGCCGGGCGGAGGCTGGCGGCTGTGGGAACAGTTCGCGCTGCGCGGCCCGGGCTTCCCCGCCGACGGCGTGCTGCGCCTGGCCCCGCCTGGACTGGCCGAGGCCGCCGACAAGTTCGGCCCCGACACCCCCCTGTCCGGCCCCGAGTGGGACGGCTTCACCGAGGAGCTCGCCGCCGCGGCCGTGCACACCGCCCGCCGGTTGCAGGAGGTCGCCGCCCGGCCCCGCTTTCAGGCGGCCCTGGCCTGGCAGAACCCCGCCGTGCTGCGCACCGGCATCGCCCCGTTCCTGCGCTGGAACCCGGACACCGACGCGCGCAGCAGCATGCCCCGTCAGCGGGAGGAGCTCGTCGCGCACTACTGGCAGCGGTTCTGCGTGAAGAACGACACCATCGGCTTTTTCGGACCGGTCGGCTGGGGCCGCTGGGACCTGACCGCGACGGACGCCGTCTCCAGCCGTGCCGGGAACACCTTCCTGGCCGCGAGCGAGGTCTATTTCTCCGGCTGGGCGATCGACGCGCTGGCGAAGGTGCTGGCCGAGGACGGCGCGCTGATGCGCTGGATCCCGCCGCGCCGGGTCTCCATCGTCCGTGTCGCCGGCACCACCGTCCGGGTGCCCGGCCGGCCCGCACAACCGGTGGGCGAGCGTGAAGCGGCGGTGCTCCAGCTGTGCGACGGGACCCTGCCCGTGGCAGGGATCGCCGCCGCAGTCGACCTGCCCGAGGACGACGTCACCGACGTCGTGCGGGAGCTGGCACGCAAGCGCTGGGTGCACTGGCGCCTGGAGGTACCGGCGGCCACCCACCCCGACCGCGCCCTGCGCGCCATCGTGGAGCGGGTCCCCGACGCCGCCGCACGCGACCGTGCGCTGGCCAAGCTCGCCGTCCTGGAGGGCGGGCGCGACGCCGTGCGCGACGCCGGCGACGACGCCGACGCGCTCACCGCCGCGATCAGCGCGCTGGAGGCCGACTTCGCCGCCCTCACCGACACCGAGGCCCAGCGCGCCAAGGGCGCCCGCACCGCGCCCTGCCGCGGCCTGGTCTACTCCGACACCCGCCGGGCGGCCACCGCCACCGCGGGCGCGGGTCTGCTCGCCCACCTCGAACCCCTCCAGCTGTGCCTGACCGCCGCGCGCTGGATGACCAACCGCTTCGCCGACGGCATCCGCGCCCGGCTGCGCACCGTGTACGACCGGCTCGCCGCCGAAGGCCCCGTCGACCTCGCCACCCTGTGGCTGCACACCCTGCCCTCCCCGCACCCCGAGGCAGGCGACCTCATCGACACCGTCCAGGGCGAACTGCGCGCCAAGTGGGCCCGCCTGCTCGACATCCCGCACGGCGCGCGCCACGTCCGGCGGACCACCGCCGACCTCGCCGCCCGGGTCCGCGAGGAGTTCGACGAGCCCGGGGACGGCTGGTCCCTGGCCCGCTACATCAGCCCCGACGTCCTCGTCGTCGCCGAGGACGAGGCGGCGCTGGCACGCGGGGACGTGGAACTGGTCCTGGGCGAGATGCACTGCGCCCTGAACACCATGGGCGCCTCCCTCTTCGTGCACCAGCACCCCGACCGCGACGAACTGATCGCCGAGACCAGCCGCGACTTCCCCGGCCCGCGGCTGCTGCCCATGCTCGCCAAGGAACTGCCGCTGAAGTGGTCCACCCGCAGCCGCCCCTCGCTCGACCGGGACCAGGACCACTACGTGGCGCTGGTCGACCAGACCGGGGACCCGTACCGTCCGCGCACCGCGATGAGCGCCGACGTCCTGGTGGAGGACATCGACGGCCGGCTGACCGCGGTGCTCCCCGACGGCACCCGCTACGACCTCCTCGACGCCTACGCCAACACCCTCACCCAGCGCGTGATGGACCGCTTCACCCTGCGCCCCGAGGGCGACCACACCCCGCGCATCAGCGTCGACCGTATGATCCTGGCCCGTGAGACCTGGCAACTGCCGGTCGCGGACGTCGATTTCGCCGACGAGAAGTCGGAGGCGGCGCGCTTCGTCCGGGCCCGCCACTGGCAGCGCCGCCACGAGCTGCCGCGCTTCGTGTTCGTCGTCTCCCCGACCGAACCCCGCCCGTTCTACGTCGACTTCGACAGCCCCGTCTACACCACCATCCTCGCCAAGGCCGCCCGCCGCCTCGCCCGCAAGGACCCCGGCGCCCGGCTGAAGGTCAGCGAGATGCTGCCCACCCCGGAGCAGGCCTGGCTCGCCGACGCCGACGGCCGGCGCTACACCTCCGAACTGCGCTTCGTCGCCGTCGACCAGACCGTCACCGGTGAGGGGGAGCACTGATGCGCACGCTCGCCGACGACATCGCCGAGCACGCCGCCCGGCACCCGCAGCGGATCGCCCTGGACACCCCGGACGGCCCGGTGACCTACCGGCAACTCCACGACCGGGTCCAGGAGATGACCCGCCTGCTGCGGGCCCACGGTGTGCGGCCGGAGACCGTCTGCGCCGTCGCCGTGGAACACGGCCTGGACGCCGTCGCGGCCATGACGGCCGTCCTGCGCTGCGGCGCGGCCTTCCTCACCCTGGACGTGAGTCAGCCCCGCGACCGGCTGGCGTCCTTCGTCCGCAGCGCCCACGCCCGCCTGCTGCTGACCACCACGGCGCACGCCGCCGCCCTCGACCTCGGCGTCCCCGTCGTCCACCTGGACGCACCCGACGCCGCGGATCCCGCCGACGACCCGCCCCTCCCACCCGTCGACCCCCGTGCCCTGGCCTACGTCAGCCACACCTCCGGCAGCACCGGCGCCCCCAGTCCCGTCCTCGTCGAGCACCACGCTCTCGACGGCTACCTGCGCGACACCGCCCGGGCCTTCGCCCTCGGCCCGGACACGGTCGCCCTGCAGATGGCTCCGCTGGGCTACGACGCCTCGATCCGCGACACCTTCGCGCCCCTGCTGGCCGGCGCCCGCCTCGTCCTCGTGGAGCGCGCCCGGCTGCTGCGCCCGGCCGAGTTCGCCCGCACCGTGCGCGAGCACCGGGTCACCGCCCTGCTCAGCGTCACCCCGTCCTTCCTCGCCCACCTCGCCGGGCAGCGCGACCTCGCCGACCCGCTGGCCGGCGTCACGCTCGTCGCGTCCAGCGGCGAGTCCCTGCGTCCCTTCCTCACCGCGGGCGGTCGTTCCCTCGTCCCCGGCCGCCTCGTCAACCAGTACGGCCCGACCGAGTGCACCATGACGACCACCCGCCACGATGTCGCGCCCGACCCCGACCCGGCCGACGACGTCGTCGGCCCGCCCAGGCCCGGCACCACGATCCGCGTCCTCGGCCCCGACCTCGCACCCGTGCCCGACGGCGTGGTGGGCGAGGTGTACATCGGCGGCACGGGCCTCGCCCGCGGCTACGGCGGACTTCCGGCCCGCACGGCCGCCTCCTTCGTCCCCGACCCCTTCGGACCGCCCGGGTCCCGCATGTACCGCACCGGTGACCTCGGCCGGTGGACGGCCCAGGGGCTGCGCTACGAGGGCCGCGGCGACCGGCAGATCAAGATCCGCGGCTACCGGGTGGACCCTGCCGAGATCGAGGGAGCCCTGCTCGCCCACCCCGCCGTCAGCGGGGCCGTCATCACCCCGCACACCGACGACCGCGGCCGCGTCTACCTGGCGGCGCACGTCACCGGAGACCACACCACCCCGGACGCCGCCCTGCGCGCCCACCTGGCCCGCACCCTGCCACCCCATCTGATGCCGCGCCGCTTCCACCGCCACACCGCCCTGCCCACCACCCGCGGCGGCAAGGCCGACCGCGGCCGCCTGGTCGGCGGGAGCACCGCATGAGCACGACGACCGCCACCAGCCACCCGACCGCGCTCGACACACGGCCCGTGACGCGCTCCATGGGCCCTTTCGGCCCCGCCGGCCTCGCCGTCGCCGCCGACCGCATCGCCCCGTACATCGTGCGCACCCCCTTGCTGCCCGGCCCGCCGACTGCCGCCTGCGGCCCGCACCTGCTGCTCAAGGCCGAACACCGTCAGATCGGCGGCTCGTTCAAGACCCGCGGTGCCGCCAACGCCGTTCTCGCCCTGGGCGCCGACCGCGTCGTCACCGGCTCCTCCGGCAACCACGGCATCGCCCTCGCCCGCATCGCCCGTACCCTCGGCCTGGAACTGACCGTCGTGCTCGCCGCCGGCGCGTCCCCCGCCAAAGCCGCCGCCATCCGCGCCCTGGGCGCGCACACCGTCCAGGTCGGCGGGGGAGTGGCCGAGCGCGAGGACCGCGCCCGGGCTCTCGCCGAGACGACCGGCGCCGTCCTCGTCCCGTCGTCCGACCATCCCCTGGTGATCGCCGGTCAGGGCACGGTCGGCACCGAGGTCCTGACCGACGCCCCCGACACCGAGACGGTGTACGTCCCGGTCGGCGGCGGCGGTCTCCTGGCGGGCGTCTGTCTCGCCGCCGCCGCACACCCCGTCCGGGTCGTCGGTGTCGAACCCGCCCTCACCCCGCGCTACGCCCGCTCCCTGGCCGCCGGACACCCCGTGCAGCTGCCGCCGAGCAACACCGTCGCCGACGGCCTGCGCGGGCAGCGGCCCGGGCACCTCACCTACCCGGTCATCCGCGACCGGGTCGACGACCTCATCGCCGTCGGCGAGGCCGAGATCCTCGCCGCGGCAGCCCTGCTGCGCCGCCACGGCGTCGACGCCGAACCCAGCGGTGCCGTCGCCCTGGCCGGGGCCCTGCGCGCCGGCCGCCGCGAAGCCGCCGTGGCCGTCGTCTCCGGCGGCAACACCGCCGCCCGCCTGCACACCCGCACCGCACCCACCACCCTTCAGGAGGACATGCCATGACCGAGAACACCGCCACCGCCGTCAGCACCCTCGACCTGCTCGTCGACGTCTTCCGCGACGTCCTGGACTACGCCGACCTCACTGCGGACACCGACTTCTACGAGGCGGGGGGCGACTCACTGACCGCCTTCCAGATCACCGGCCGCCTCCAGGAGATCCTCGGTTCCGACGACATCCCGGTCTCCCTGGTCTTCGCCTACCCGACCCCGCGCGACCTCGCCGAGGTCGTCGACGCCGACTTCGGGCGCAGCTGACCCACGGTGCCGTGGCCACGACCGGCTTTCCCCGACGCCCGCGCACCGTGACCCGTGCGCGGGCCGGGGCCACCGGCACGTCGCCGTGGTACCGCGCACCCCTGTCCCACCTCACCTCGTCTCCTCCCGCGCGCGTCAAGGAGTGCCGTCATGCCCGAAGACCTCGTCCCGTTCCTCGGCCGCTGGCGCCTGTGGAACCAGTTCGCGCTGCGCGGCCCGGGCTTCCCGGCCGACGGCGTGCTGCGCCTGGCCCCGCCCGGACTGGCCGAGGCCGCCGACAAGTTCGGCCCCGACACCCCGCTGTCCGGCCCCGACTGGGAGGCTTTCACCGACGAACTGGGCGCGGCGGCCGTGGAGACCGCGCACGTGTTGCAGGACATCGCCCGCACCCCGGCGTTCCGGCAGGCGCTGGCCTGGCAGAACCGGCCCGTGCTGACCACCGGCATTGCCCCGTTTCTGCGCTGGAACCCGGACACCGACGCGCGCAGCAGCATGCCCCGTCAGCGGGAGGAGCTGGTCGCGCACTACTGGCAGCGTTTCTGCGTGAAGAACGACACCATCGGTTTCTTCGGACCGGTCGGCTGGGGCCGCTGGGACACCGCGGCGTCCGGGGCGCAGGTAGACCCCGGGACCGGGCTGACCGCCGACTCCACTGTCTACTGGGCCAGTTGGGGCATCGACGCGCTCGCCAGGATCTTGGACACGGACCCGGCGATGCGCGGTTGGCTGGCCCCGAGGCGGGTGCCGTTCGTCGTGGTGCACGGTGACGAGGTGCGCGTGCCCGGCCGGCGCCCGGCGACATTGTCCGCGGCGGCCGCGGCGGTTCTCGCCCGCTGCGACGGTGTCCGCAGGGCCCGCGACATCGCCGCCGACCTGCCCGGCACCGACGTCGAGGCGACGCTGCACGACCTGGTGACCCGCCGCTATGTGACCTGGCGGGTGGAGGTGCCGGCCGACACCCACCCCGAACGCGCCCTGCGCGCCTGGCTGCTGACCATCGGCGACCCCGGCCTCAGACGACGTGGGCTGGCCGCCCTGGACCTGCTGGAGTCAGGGAAGGAGAAGGTGGCCGCCGCCACCGGCGAGGACGAACTCCTGTCCGCGCTGGCGGAGTTGGAGCGCGACTTCACCGACCTCACCGACACGGCCGCGGTGCGTGAGAAGTCGGCCTCCACCGCGCCCTGCCGCGCTCTGGTGTACAGCGACACCCGCCGCTCGGCCACCGCCCGCCTCGGCCCGGCCGTCGTGGAGGCGCTGTCGCCCCTGCGCATCCTGATGGACAGCGCCGGTTGGCTCACCGCACAACTGGCCGCCACCGTGCGGGCCGAGATCCGCGGCATTCATCACCGGCTCGCCGCGGACGGACCGGTCGACCTGGCGTCCTTCTGGTTCGCGTGCCTGCCGGTCCTGCACGGCACCGCCCGCACGGCGGCCGGGGAGCTTCAGCGGGAGTTCGCCGCACGCTGGCAGCGCATCCTGGCCGTCCCCGACGGGGCCCGCAGGGTCGACCGGCGTGCCTGCGACATCGAGGCAGCGGCGCGGCGGGAGTTCGACGGCGGCGGAGGCTGGACCGCCGCCCGCTATCTCAGCCCGGACGTCATGATCGCCGCCGAGGGTCCCGAGGCAGCCGCCCGCGGCGACTTCACCCTCGTCCTCGGCGAACTCCACCTCGCCGCCAACACCCTGGGTGCCTCGCTCTTCACCCACCAGCACACCGACATCGACGAACTGTTCGCCCTCACCGACCAGGACCACCCCGGCCCGCGACTGCTGCCGCTGATCCCCAAGGAGCATCGGGCTCGCCTCTCCGCCCGAGTCCGCCAGACACTGGTGCGGCCCCAGGACTACCAGGTGGCCCTCACCGACTTCACCGCCGACCCCGCTCGCCCGCGGGCTGTCCGCAGTGCCGACGCCGTCGTCGAGGAGTGCGGCGACGACCTGGTCGTCCGCCTGCCGGACGGTGCGGTCTTCCCCGCGATCGACGTCTTCTCGCACGTCCTGACCACGCTGTCCATGGACCTCTTCCAGCTGCTGCCACCGGCCGACCACACCCCCCGCGTCACCGTCGACCGGATGGTGGTCGCGCGCGAGACCTGGCAACTGCCCGCAGCGGAGGCCGACTTCGCCGACGACAAGGACGAAGCCCGGCGCTTCGTACGGGCCCGCCAGTGGCGCGCCCGACTCGGTCTGCCCCGCTACGTCTTCGTGGTCTCCCCGACGGAGTCCCGCCCCTTCTACGTCGACTTCGACAGTCCGGTCTACGTCACGATCCTCGCCAAGGCCCTGCGCCGCCTGGCCCGCAAGGACCCGAACGGCACCGCCACGTTCACGGAGATGCTCCCGACGCCGGAACAGACCTGGCTCACCGACGACGAAGGGCGGCGCTACACATCGGAGTTGAGGTTCGTCGCCTTCGACACCCAGGAGGAGTGACGGGGGTGGGGAGGCGTACACGCGGGTGGCGTGTCCGCGTCCGACGGCAGAAGGCGGGCTCGACCTCTCGTCGAGCCCGCCGCGCCGGCTCCGTGGCGGAGCCGGAACCACCGTCTGGTGTCAGCGCTGGAGCGTCAGCAGACCCGGGCGGTAGGGCAGGAGGCCGTAGTCCCCGCCGGAGTTGGGGCTGCGCCCCTGGTACAGCAACTGCAGGTTGCAGGGATCGACGGTCATGGTCTGGTCGGGGCTGGTGCGGATCAGCTCGCCGTGGCTGATGTCGTTCGTCCAGGTGGCCCCGCTGTTGGCCTTGCCGGCGAAGGGGTTGCTCTCGGTCGCGGCCTGGGGCGTCCAGGTGCCGTTGAGGCTGGTGGCCGTGAACGAGCGGAAGTAGCGGCCCTGCGAGCCGATCGCCTCGACGATCATGAGGTAGCGGTTCTGGCCCTGCAGTTTGTAGACCTGCGGGGCTTCGAACAGGTTGTTCGTCGTGTCGCTCATGATCGTCGTGTACGACGAGCCGAAGTTGCCCGGGAAGTTCCCTATCGGCATGCTGGCCCGGTAGATCTTGCCGTTGTCACCGGCGAAGAACAGGTACATGTTCGTGCCGTCGGCGATGAGCGTCTGGTCGATGGGTCCGGTTCCGGAGCCGGAGATGCTTCCGGTGAAGAGCGTCTGCTGGGCTGACCAGCCATTGGGGTTGGTGGGGTCGCTCGAGGTCCGGTAGGAGAAGGCGGTCCCGCCCCACTGGTAGGCGAGCACCCAGATGTTCTTCGGCGCGAAGTAGAACAGCGTCGGCGCGACGGTGGAGGTCGACATCGCGTTCTGGCTGGCCGAGGCCATCTCCGACCAGTTGGTGAACAGACCGAAGTTCATCGAGCCCCAGCGCGTCCCCGTGTCGTGCGTCGTCGCGTAGACGAGTTGTTTGCCGTTGTAGGGGACGACGGTGAAGTCCTTGAGCGAGACCCACCCAGCCTTCGGTTGCGCCAGCGCACCCGTGGACGACCAGCGGTATGTCGACGGAAGATCGCACACCCCGGGCGTGCCGCCGCCGACCTTGACGAGCTGCCACTGCTGGTTGGTGCCGCCCCAGTCGTCGTACTGGACGATGTTCGCGTTGTCGGCCGTGGACGCGCCCTGCACTTCGAGGGCCTTGTTGCTGTGCCGCGAGATGAGCCGTACGTAGCCGTCCGAGCTGTCGGCCAGCCGCCACTGCTGGTTGGTGGCGCTCTGGTCGGCCCACTGGACGATCGAACCGCCGTTCGCGGTGGACCAGTTGTAGAGGTCCAGCACCTTGCCCGAGTGGCGGGACTTGATGCGGTAGTAGCCGCCCCCGGAGTCGACGAACTGCCACTGCTGCTGGGCCTGATCGTTTCTGGTCCACTGGGTGATGCGGGCGCCGTCGTTGGTCGCCTGGTTGTAGACGTCCAGCGCTTTGCCGCTGTTTCGGTTGATGAGCACATACGAGGCGTTGGGGTCCACGGTCGCCGCGGCGGCCGGCTGGGCGCCGAGGAACGTGGCCACGAGCAGCAGGGGCGCCAGAGCGGCGAGTAAGCGTCTCAGACTGACCGGGAAGGGGTGGCGAAACCGCATCAGAGAGCCTCCTTGGGGGCGGGTGAGGTGACGCCGATGACCGCAGAGCGGCGCTATCCAGGCAGGAGCATTTCCGAAACATTCGAAGTAGTTCCCGAACCTGTGACGCCACAAGCTAGGAATGCGGAGCCCTCGGGTCAAGGTCTGCTGCCGATCTGTCTACAACGAGTTCCAGCTCAACGGGCCGGACGGAGGGTGAAGTTGGGTGCCATATCCGCGCATACCCCCAGGTCCCGAGTTGTGAGCCATGCCGACTGCGGCGGCGGAAGGTTACGTACCCGGAACGGCCCGACGTCGAAAGTTGCGAGCGAATAACAGAAACTTTCCCTGTGATGTGTATTGACGATCCACCGTCAAGCCCGCACCATCCGTCTCTGGGTGGCCGGACGCAGTTCGAGATATCGAACTGTGGTGGCCCTGGTACACCCGTGCTTCACGGCAGTTCCACGCACACCGCAGATCGGCGCAGCACAACACCGGCGCCACCCCGCTCTGTTCCGGTGAGGCCCACACCAGCGCATCCGTCTCTTCGTGCAGTTGGAGAGGCGCGCGGCGCCGCGTGACGGCCCCCCGGTCGAACCGCGATGGAGTACCCCGTGCCCGTGTCGAAACAGTTCGCCGCCCGCCCTGAGTCACCCGACCGCCGACCGGGCGCCGCCCCGTGACCGCGGGGTCCCGTGCAGCGGGCTGCCTGGCTTTCCGGCGTCCTGCCGGGCGAACTGCTCCCAGGTCTGCTCGGGCGGCTGGCCCGTCCGGCGGGCGGAAGCGGCCGGCACCGTCCCCTGACCTTCCGTCGTTCCGTGATGTCTACCTTGGAGGAACAGCCATGGGCTCGTACGCCCTTCCCAGACCTGTAGCCCGCCGGAGGATCCGCGGCCTGCTGTTGGCGCTGCTCGCCTGCGTACTCGGCGCGGCCGCCGCACTGGCCGCGCCCCCGACGGCACACGCCGCCGAGAGCACGCTCGGCGCCGCGGCGGCGCAGAGCGGCCGTTACTTCGGTACCGCCATCGCCTCCGGCAGGCTGGGCGACTCGGCGTACACGGGGATCGCCGGCCGTGAGTTCAACTCGGTGACGGCCGAGAACGAGATGAAGATCGACGCCACTGAACCGCAGCGCGGCCAGTTCAACTTCACCGCCGGTGACCGTGTCTACAACTGGGCGGTGCAGAACGGCAAGCAGGTGCGCGGGCACACCCTCGCCTGGCACTCGCAGCAGCCCGCCTGGATGCAGAGCCTCAGCGGCAGCACGCTGCGCCAGGCGATGATCAACCACATCAACGGCGTGATGGCCCACTACAAGGGCAAGATCGCCCAGTGGGACGTCGTGAACGAGGCCTTCGCCGACGGCAGTTCGGGAGCCCGGCGGGACTCCAACCTCCAACGCACCGGAAACGACTGGATCGAGGTCGCCTTCCGGACCGCGCGCGCCGCCGACCCGGCCGCCAAGCTCTGCTACAACGACTACAACGTGGAGAACTGGACCTGGGCCAAGACCCAGGCCATGTACGCCATGGTCCGGGACTTCAAGCAGCGTGGCGTGCCGATCGACTGCGTCGGCTTCCAGTCGCACTTCAACAGCGGCAGCCCCTACAACAGCAACTTCCGCACGACGCTCCAGAACTTCGCCGCCCTCGGCGTGGACGTGGCCATCACCGAGCTGGACATCCAGGGCGCCTCGGCCTCGACCTATGCCGCTGTGACCAACGACTGCCTGGCCGTACCGCGCTGCCTCGGCATCACCGTCTGGGGTGTGCGCGACACCGACTCCTGGCGCGCGCAGGACACGCCGCTGCTGTTCAACGGCGACGGCAGCAAGAAGCCCGCGTACACCGCCGTCCTCAACGCACTCAACGGCGGCACCACCACGCCCCCCGGTGACGGAGGAACGATCAAGGGCGTCGGTTCGGGCCGCTGCCTGGACGTGCCCAACGCCAGTACCACCGACGGCACCCAGGTCCAGCTGTGGGACTGCCACAGCGGCACCAACCAGCAGTGGACGGCCACCTCAGCCGGCGAACTCCGGGTCTACGGCAACAAGTGCCTGGACGCCGCGGGCACCGGCAACGGCACCAAAGTCCAGATCTACAGCTGCTGGGGCGGCGACAACCAGAAGTGGCGCCTCAACTCCGACGGATCCATCGTCGGCGTCCAGTCCGGCCTCTGCCTGGACGCCGCCTCGAGCGGCACCGCCAACGGCACCCTGATCCAGCTCTACTCCTGCTCGGGCGGCAGCAACCAACGCTGGACCCGCGCCTAGGGGCTCGGTCACAGACGAAAGGGTGAATCGATGACGACCTACGGTGCGGATTCCCACGCTCCGCCGCGAAGGCCACGCTGGTGGTCCCGCGTCGCCGCCGTGGTGGCGGCGACCCTCGCGATCGGCATGCTCACCGCGGTGGACCCGGTGCCCGCCGAAGCGGCGACGGTGGACACCAACGCCTGGTACGTCCTGGTCAATCGCGGCAGCGGCAAGGCGCTGGACGTCTCCGGCGCGTCCACCGCCGACGGCGCGCGAGTCAACCAGTGGACGCGCGGCGACGGAACCAACCAGCAGTGGCAGTTCGTGGACTCCGGCGGCGGCTTCTACCGCCTCAAGGCCCGGCATTCGAGCAAAGTGCTCGACGTGGCCGGCGCCTCGACCGCCGACGGTGCCGCGATCCAGCAGTGGGCCGACCACAACGGGGCCAACCAGCAGTTCCGCCTGGCCGACTCCGACGCGGGCCACGTCCGGCTGATCAACCGCGGCAGCAACAAGGCGGTGGAGGTGCAGGGCGCCTCGACCGCGGACGGCGCCAACGTCGTCCAGTACAACGACTGGGGCGGCACCAACCAGCAGTGGCAGATGGTGAAGCTGTCGTCCGATGGCGGCGGCACTGGCGCGTGCGGCAGCGCACCGACGCTGACGAGCGGGACGCACACCATCCAGAGCGGCGGCAAGAGCCGCAGCTTCATCCTCCGGGTTCCCGCCAACTACGACAACAGCCACCGCTACCGGCTGATCTTCGCGTTCCACTGGAGGGGCGGCACCGCCGGCGACGTGGCCTCGGGCGGCACGAGCGGTAGCGCCTGGTCCTACTACGGCCAACAGGAACAGTCGAACAACAGCGCCATCCTCGTAGCCCCCCAGGGCCTCGGCAACGGCTGGGCCAACTCGGGCGGCGAGGACATCACCTTCGTCGACGACATGATCCGGCGCATCGAAAGCGGCCTCTGTGTCAACCCGGCACAGCGTTTCGCCACGGGATTCAGCTGGGGCGGCGGCATGAGCTACGCCCTCGCATGCAGTCGGGCGAACGTCTTCAGGGCCGTCGCCGTCATGTCCGGTGCCGAAATCAGCGGATGCAGCGGGGGTACCCAACCCATCGCCTACTTCGGAATCCACGGCATCAGCGACAACGTCCTCAACATCGCACAAGGACGGTCCCTGCGCGACAGGTTCGTCCGCAACAACGGTTGCGCCTCCCAGAGCCCGCGCGAGCCCGCGCCGGGCAGCCGGACGCACGTCACCACCACCTACTCGGGCTGCCGTGCCGGCTACCCGGTCCAGTGGGCCGCGTTCGACGGAGGCCACATCCCCGGTCCGGTCGAGGGCTCCTCCGGTGAAAGCGGCGTCACCACCTGGACCAAGGCAGAGATCTGGAGGTTCTTCGCACAGTTCCAATGACAGGCCCGCACCAAGGAGTGGAGCCGGGATGATCCCGGCTCCACTCGGTCTCTGGTCCGCGTGCCGACCTGGGCCGGCTGAGCGGTGTCGCTGACGTGGATCGGTACGCATTGTCAGACGCTGCTGGCAGCATCCCTGCCATGAATGCCGTCTTCACCACCCCGCCGCGGCCCTTCGACGTCACCGCGCTCTTCCCTCAACTGGCCCCGCTGGCACGCCCGGCGACCCGGCTGCACCCGCGGCCGGGGTCGCCGACCGTGCACGACAGTTCCGTCGGCGGGCCGCTCCTGTGGCCCGCCGACGAGCCGTGGCCGCACTGCGTGGAGCCGCACGACCGTGAGGCGGCAGACGAGATGCACTCCCCGGACGAGATCCGGACCCTGCGTCGCATCCGCTCGGCAGCGGCCCAGCGGCGGCTCCGCGACCCCCAGGCACCCGAGATCACGCCCGAGGAACGGGAGATCGCGCAGCGGCTGCGCCAGGGCCACCCGTGGTTCGACGGCCCGATTCCCATGATCCCCGTGGCCCAGCTCTACGCCCGTGACGTCCCTCTCCCGGTCTGCCCTCCCGGCGCCGACCTGCTCCAGGTCCTGTGGTGCCCTTGTGACCACGAGGAGTTCGCACACCCCCGAACCGCCCTCTTCTGGCGCTCCTCGGCCTCCGTCGCCGATGTCCTCGAGGCCCCGCCCGAGCCGCCCGTGATCCAGTTCGACTGGTACCTGCCGGAACCGTGCCTGCTCGCACCGGAGCAGATCATCGAATACCCCGACCCCCTGGAGCTGAGCAAGGAAGTGCAGCAGCGGTTGGGCGACGTGAGCCTGTGGGAGGCGGCCGGATGTGCGTGGGACAGCACCGGCGCGTTGGACCCGCAGGAGTTCTACTTCCGCAACCTGTGCCACGCCCCTGGGTGGAAGACCGGCGGCTGGACCCGCTGGGGCCTGACCGACCCCATGCCCCGCCCGTGCCCCGCATGCGGCACCGAGACGACTCCGCTGCTCACCATCGCGTCCTCGGAATGGAACGCCGGCAGCAAGAGCTGGATGCCCGAGGAGGAACGGACGAACCCGACTCCGCTCCTCCTCGGCACCCCGCCCTCGAACTTCACTCTCCTCGACATCGCCGGCGCCTACAGCCTGCAACTCCACGTCTGCCCTGCGTCCCCGGAGCATCCCCACATCGAACTGGTCCAGTGAGCCCTCGCGAATGTCCTCCGCGCGTCGACCCGTACCGACCAGGGGAGTCCTCGGACTCGGCGCTCATTGGTTGAGAATTCACTTATCCAGGTAGATCAAGTTAGGCTTGCCTTATATGCTCGCTGAGCCCCCCGCCCCCTTCCGGCATGCCCGGGCTCAGGCCACACCTCGCACGACAGGACCCCCATGCGCACGACGTCCCGCGGTCTCCTCTTGACGCTTGCTCTCACCCCGTTGCTGGCCGGATGTTTCGCGGCGAGCGAGCAGGGCTCTGGTTCGGGCGCCGGGGGCGGCACGGCCGGGCGGCTGAGGGTCGCTCTCGCGGTGCCGCCGGTGCAGGCGCTGTCGCCGTACAGCAACGACGCCACCGTGCTGAGCAAGCTCTCCGTGGCCGAGGGCCTCACCGCCCTGGACAAGAACGGCGCCCCCGCGCCCGCGCTGGCCACGTCCTGGAAGCAGACCGACCCCACCCACTGGACCTTCGAGCTGCGCAAGGCCACCTTCCAGGACGGCACCAAGGTCACCGCCGACTCCGTGGTCAACGCCCTGAACCACGCGGGCGCCGCCGAGCCCAAGCCCCGCGTCCTCAGCGACGTCACCCTCACCGCGAAGGCCGCCGACGCCGACACCGTCACCATCGCCACCAAGACCGCGGACCCGGTGCTCCCGCTGCGCCTGGCCAGCCCGGCGCTGGCCATCCTCTCGGCCAAGGCGTACGGCAAGGACGGCGCCGCCAGCCCGATCGGCACCGGAACCGGCCCCTTCAGGATCACGAAGCTCACCGGCAAGTCCGCGGCTGTCCTGGACCGCTATGACGGCTACTGGGGCGGCAAGGCGAAGGCGCCCGGCATCGACGTGACCTGGATAGCCGACGGCACGGCCCGCGCGAACGCCCTGCGGGGCGGCGAGGTCGACATCGCCGAGTGGATCCCCACCTCCCAGGCGAAGCTGCTGGACGCGAAGACCCGTCACGAGGTGCCGTCCGTGCGGACGGACAGCCTCGTCCTCAACACCGGCAGCGGCCTGTTCACCGATCCGGCGCTGCGCGCGGCCGCCCGTGAGGCTGTCGACGGTTCGGCACTCGTGGACTCGGTCTTCGGCGGCTACGCCGACCCCGCGCAGGGTCTGTTCGGTCCCGCCGTGCCCTGGGCGGCCGACCACCGCGTCCAGGTCACCGGCCGCGCCCGGGCCGCGACCGCGCCGCAGGTCAAGGCCGACACGAAGGGCAAGACCCTGCGCCTGGCCACCTACACCAACCGCGCCGAACTTCCCGAGGCCGCCACGGTCCTGCAGCAGCAGCTGGAGAAGGCCGGGTTCACCGTGAAGCAGGACGTACGCGAGTACACGCAGATGGAGGGCGACCTCCTCGCCGGCAAGTACGACGCCCTCGTCTTCTCCCGGGTCACCCTCCTCGACACCGGTGACGCGGTCGCCTACCTGGCCAGCGACTACACGAGCGACGGCGTGTACAACATCGCCCGTCTGAAGGACTCCAAGGTGGACCGGGCCATCGAGTCCGCCGCGGAGGAGGGCGACACGACGAAGCGCCGACAGAAGATCATGGCCGCCGAGGCGGAGATCCTGCGCACCGACGCCGTCGTGCCGCTGGTGCACGAGAGGGTCGTCCAGGGCATCGCCACCGATGTCGAGGGCGTGCTGCTCGACCCGCGTGAGCGCTCCCTGATCGACGTCGACACGCACCTGAAGTAACGGCCGATGAGCGTCACATCGGCCGCCACCGGGTCCGGCCCGTCGCGATGGCGGGCCGGCCTCGGCCGCCTCGCCGCGGGAGCCGCGCTGATCACGGCCGTGGCCTCGCTGCCCTGGCTGTCCGGCAACGACCCCGCGCTGACGGTCCTGCGGGCCCGTTCCGCCGATCAGGATCCGACGCCTGAGCAACTGACCGCAGTGCGAGAGCAACTGGGGCTGGACGAGGGGCCGTTCGCGCATCTCGCCCACTGGCTGGGCGGGCTGCCGCGGGGCGACGCGGGCACGTCCTGGGTGTCCGGCGACGCTGTGCTGCCCCAGGTGACCGGTGCCTTCGCGGTCTCCCTCACGCTGATGCTCGGGGCGCTCGCGGTCACGGTCGCGGTCGCCGCCCTGGCCTGCGTCCGCACCCTGTACCTCGGCTCCCGGCGACGGTTGCAGCGGGGGAGGGGCGCCATCGGGGTCGCGGTTCTCGCCGCGTTGCCCAAGTTCCTGCTCGCCTCGCTCCTCGCCACCGTGTACGGGGTGTGGCTCGGCTGGTTGCCGTCCAGCGGGTGGCAGGGGCCGGCGTCGATGGTGCTGCCCTCGCTCGCCCTGGGCGTTCCGTCCGGGGCGGTGATCGGCGGTCTTCTCCAGCAGTCGCTCCCCGCGGCCTTCAACGAGCCGTGGGCCCGGACCTGGCACGCGTACGGGTTCGCGCGCGGCCGTGTCGCCCGCCATGCGCTGCGGCGCGCGCTGGCCGGGGTGCTGCCACAGCTCCTGCCGACCGTCGTGGGCCTGGTCGGCGGTGCCGTCGCGGTGGAGAAGATCTTCAACGTTCCCGGCCTCGGCCGCCTCGCCCTGGACGCCGCCATCGCCCAGGACCTCCCACCCCTGCAGACGGCCACCCTGTCCCTCATCCTGCTCGGCGTCGCGGCCGGTCTCCTTATCCAGGCCCTGCGTCGCGCCCTGCTCGGTCCGGCCCTGCGGGACGGTGCCCTGCCCGCGCTGCACGCACCGGCCGCCGCCCGAGGGCGCTTCACCCGCTGGGTCGTGGCGGTGTGCGCGCTGGCCCTGCTCGCCGTGATCACCGCCGGGCTGCTGCGCGATCCGCTCCACGTGGACACCGCGGCCCGGCTGCTCCCGCCCTCGGCAGCCCATCCGCTGGGCACGGACGCGCTCGGCCGTGACCTGCTGGCCCGGCTGGGACACGGCGCGTCCCGCACGGTGGCCCTGGCCCTCGTGGTCACCGCGGTGTGTGCGCTCACCGGGCTGCTGCTCGGCATGACGGCGCAGATCGGCGCGGGGCTCACGGAAGTGGTGTCGACGATGCCCGCGGTCCTGGCCGGGCTGCTGACCACCGCGGTGACCGGCCCGTCGGCCTGGGGCGCCGCGCTGGCGGTCTGCCTGGTCGGCTGGACCCCTTACGCCGCCCAGGCCGCGGCGTTGCTGGAACAGGAGCGCGCCAGCGGCCACATGCTCGCGTCCCTCTCCTTCGGCGCCGGCCCCGGATACCTGCTCCGCCACCACCTGCTGCCCGCCGTGCTGCCCGGCGTCCTGCGCAATGCCCTGCTGCGCCTGCCCACGACGGTCCTCGTCCTGGCCTCCCTCGGCTTCCTCGGTCTGGGCGAGCAACCGCCCACCGCCGAATGGGGCCGCCTGCTCTCGGAGAACCAGCCGTACGTGGAACTGGCGCCCTGGACCGTTCTCGGGCCGGCCTGCGCCCTGGTCCTCCTCTCCGTTCTCGCCCTCAACGGCGCGGACGCCGTGGCCGTGCGCCGCCGCCCCGCGTCGGCCCGCACGCGCCCGTGGTCGCGGGGGACGGGCCTGCGGGTGAAGAGCGGGGTCAGCGCTGGGTGATCGCGTTCCGCTGTCGACATCGAGGCACGGCCGCGCGAGAGCGGCCGTGCCTGTGGCGGCCGGAGCCGTCTGATGCTTGTCCGTCCCGCCCGGGCGTCTGAGTTCGGCTCAGACCTCCGGGCGGAGTTCATCCGGCTGCCAGAGCAGTCCACTTCTGGTTGGAGCCTGAGTGGCAGTCCCACAGCTGGAGCTGGGTGCCGTCCGCTGTGGAGGAGCCCGGAACATCGAGGCAGCGGCCGGAGGCCGGGTTGCGGTAGCCGCCGTTGTAGGGCTGCCAGACCTGGTTGGCACCGCCGTGGCAGGCCCAGAGCTGCACCTTGGTGCCATTGGCGGTGGCCCCGCCGACGGCGTCGAGGCACTTGCCCATGGATCGCAGGGTGCCGTCGGTGTAGGCGGACCAGTACTGGTTGGCGCCGCCACCGCAGCTCCACGTCTGGACGGCGGTCCCGTTGGCGGTGCCGGAGCCGTTGACGTCTATGCACTTGCCGGCGATGCCGGACTGGACGCGCGCGGGAGCGGGGGCGGGGTTCTTCAGCCAGCCGGCGCTGTCCGCGGTCTGGACGCCGCGGTGGAAGGCGTCGGCCATCTTCTGGTAGCCCGCGTCGTTGGGATGCAGGGTGTCGACCAGGTCGGCCGTGGTCAGACTGCTCATGTCGATGAAGCCGACGTGTTTGCCCGCGGCCTGGGCGTCGCTCACGATCTGGCGGGTGGCCTGGTTGTACGCGGCCCGGTACCGCTCCTCCGAGCCGCTGGTGGACACGACCAGGGAGGCGACGAGGACGGTGGCGTCGGGGGCGGCGGCGACGACCTGGTTGACCAGCGACCTCAGTCGGTCGGCGGCGGTGGAGGGCTGGTAATTCCCGTTGAGGTCGTTGGTGCCGATGTGCAGCGTCACCACGTTGGGCCGGTAGCGGGTGAGCGAGGCGTCGGTGAGTGCGGCGATCTGGTCGATGCGGTACCCGGAGTGGCCCTCGTTGTCGGGGTCGGACATCGACCCGCCCCGCACCGTGCCGACGAAGTCCAGCGGGTGGCCGTCCGCTGCGAGCCGGTTCCACAGGGCACCCCGGTAACCGTTGCCCGTGCTGCTGCCCACACCCCACGTGATCGAGTCGCCCAACGGCATGACCCGCAACGGGGTGGTGGGAGCGGCGGAGGCGGGGATCTCAGCTGCCGCGGTGACCCCGAACGTGGTGGCGACCAGGGTGAGCAGGGGCAGGATCCAGGACTTTCTCATGCGGATGTCCTCTTCTGCGAGTCGTGGCTGAGGCAGCGGCCTGATCGCCGCGGGGAACGCGCCGTCACGGCAGTGCTGTCCACTTCTGGTTGCTCTGGCCGTTGCAGCTCCACAGCACCAGCGGGGTGCCGTTGGCGGTGCCGGCTCCGTTGGCGTCGAGGCACAGCCCGGCATTGACGTTGCGGATCGACCCGTCGGCCTGTGTGGTCCACTTCTGGTTGTTCTGACCGTTGCAGGGCCAGATGATGACCCGGGTGCCGTTGGTGGTGCCTTGGTTGTAGGCGTCCAGGCACTTGTCGCCGTAGACGCGGATCTCGCCGCCGGCCCAGGTGGTCCACAGCTGGTTGGCGGCGGTGTGGCAGTCCCAGAGCAGCGCCGCGGACCCGGCCGCGGTGGCGGCGTTGTCGACGTCCAGGCAGCGGCCCGAGGCGTTGCCGCGCAGGCGTGAGGTGGTGGCGGCCAGTGGGGTGCCGCCGCTCACCTTGAACACGGCGACACCGTGCGCGGGGACGCTCGCCGAGATCTGTCCGGACGTACTGGACGTGCCGCCGGTCCACAGGTCCGTGAGGGTGAACGACCCGCCGGACAGGCCCACTTGAGCGGCCGTGGTGGAGACGGTCGCGGTGCCGCCGCCCCGGTTGAACAGTCCTACGGCGACCGAGCCGTCCTTGAGGGGCTTGGCGAACACCTCGGTGTTGCCGTCGTCGCGCACTCGGCGTCCGCCCGCGCCGAGCGAGTCCTGGTTGACGGCCAGCAGGCGGGGGTTGCGCAGGATGGCGCTCACGTCGGCGGACATGGTGCGGATGTCGTTGCCGGCCATGAGCGGGGCACCCATGAGCGCCCACAGGGCGAAGTGGGAGCGCGACTCGGTCAGCGTCAGGCCGGGGCGGCCCACGACGAGCATGTCGGGGTCGTTCCAGTGGCCGGGGCCGGACTGCGCGGCCAGCGGTGCGGTGACGTCCAGGACGTTGCCCACACCCATCGGGTAGCTGTTGGTGTTGCCGTTCTGCCAGATGTCGAGCAGGTCCTCGGTGGTCCGCCAGAGGTCGGCGACCTGCCCCCAGTTGTACTTGTCGCCGGTGGGGGAGTGGAAGCTGTTGGGGTTGATGCTGTAGACGATCGGCCGGCCGGTGGCGCGCAGGGCGTCACGCATGAGGGTGAACTGTGCGATCTGCTCGTTGAGGGTGCCGTTGCCGGAGCACCAGTCGTACTTGAGGTAGTCCACGCCCCAGGAGGCGAACGTGGTGGCGTCCTGCCTCTCGTGGCCCTTGCTGCCGGTGGAGCCGGGGTAGGTGCCCACGCCCTGGGCGCACGTCTTCTCGTTGGGGGCCTGGTAGATGCCGAACTTCAGGCCCTTGCCGTGGATGTAGTCGCCGAGCGCCTTCATCCCGCTGGGGAACTTGGTGGGGTTGGCCCGCAGGTTGCCCGCCGCGTCGCGCTGCGGGTCGAACCAGCAGTCGTCGACCACCACGTACTGGTAGCCGGCGTCCCGCATGCCCGAGGACACCATCGTGTCGGCGGCCTGGCGGACCTGGGCCTCGGTGATCCCGCACCCGAAGCTGTTCCAGCTGTTCCAGCCCAGCGGAGGGGTGAGGGCGGGGCTGCCGGGAGCCGCTTCGGCCGTCGTGGTGGCGGAGGCGGTGACGCAGGCGGTGAGTGTCAGCGCGGTGGCCGCGAGGAGACGCAGCAGTCGTCTGGGGAGGGGGAGCATGGGTTCCTTCCTGGGAGACGAGCCGGAGGCCGCTCGTGACCGTGCCTGTCAGCACGGTCACGAGCTGGTGGTGGCGTGCGTGCGGGTCAGCGCTGGAGGGTGAGCAGGCCCGGTCGGTACGGCAGTTGGATGTAGGGGGTGTTCGACGGTGTGTTGGGGGACAGGCCCTGGTACAGGAATTGAAGGTTGCAGGGGTCGATGGTCATGGTCTGGTCGGGGTTGTTGCGGACCAGGTCGCCGTGGCTGATGTCGTTGGTCCAGGTGGCGCCGCTGTTGGCCTTGCCCGCGAAGGGGGTGGACTCGGTGGCGGCCTGCGGGGTCCACGGACCGTTCAGGCTGGTGGCCGTGAACGAGCGGAAGAAGCGCTGCTCGGTCGCGCCCCGAGCCTCGACGATCATCAGGTACTGGTTCTGGCCCTGGACCTTGTATACCTCGGGCGCCTCGAACAGGTTCTTCACCGTGTCGCTCATGACCGTCGTGTACGACGAGCCGAAGCTGGCCGGGAAGTTGCCTATCGGCATGGTCGACTTGTAGATCTTGCCGTTGTCACCGGCGAAGAACATGTGCATGTTCTGGCCGTCCGCGATCATGGTCGGGTCGATGGCGCTGCCGTCGGGGAGGCTGCCGGTGAACAGCGGTTGCGCCGCCGACCAGCCGTTGGGGTTGGTGGGGTCGCTCGACGTGCGGTAGACGAAGGGCCATTGGGTGCCCCACCCGTTCGAGGTGAGCACCCAGATGTTCTTGGGCGCGAAGTAGAAGAGCTTGGGAGCCACCGCGCCCTGGCTCATCTGGGTCTGGCCGGCCGACGCCATGTCGGACCAGTTCGTGAAGGGGCTGAACCCCATCGACTTCCATGACGATCCGTCGGAGGCGGTCGCGTAGACGAGGTGCTTGCCCTGGTACGTCACGGTGGTGAAGTCCTTCAGCGAGGCCCACCCGCTCCTGGGCTGTGCCAGCGGACCGGTCGAACTCCACCGGTACGTCGAGGGAAGGGTGCAGGTGCCGCCTGGCGGCGTGGACAGGCCGCTCCACTTCTGGTTGCTGCTGCCGGTGCAGTTCCAGAGCTGCACCGCCGTGCCGTTGGCCGTGGCGCCGCCGCTGACGTCCAGACACAGCCCGGACTCCACGGCGACGACGGTGCCGTCGGCGTTGACCCGCCACTGCTGGTTGGTGCCGCCGTTGCAGGACCAGATCACCGGCCGGGTGCCGGCCGTGGTGGCGTGGCCCGGTACATCCAGACACTTGTTGCCGTACACGCTCAGCTGGTTGTCGTCCGTCAGCGTCCACTGCTGGTTGGTTCCGCCCCAGCAGTCGTAGATCTGCAGGTTCGTGCCGTCGGTCTGGGCGGCGCCCGACACGTCGAGACACCGGCCGGAAGCAGTGCCGCGCAGGGCGCCGCTGGTGGCCGCCTGTGCCGGGTTCGCGACGAGTGTCGCCGCCGAGGCGAGCACGGCCGCGAGCACGACGGGCAGGTGTCTGCGGCTGAACGTACGTTTGAGCATGGGGACCTCGTTCCTTGGGAAGAGCGGCTCTGGTCGGCGTCGTCGGGGCTGTGCGGACGGTGGGGCTGCACCTCGGCTCACATGTGCGATATATCGAACGTTGGTCGGAGAGTCGGGCAAGGGAAGGGGTGGAGAAAATCCCCTGGGTCGGGTCCTGACGCCGATTCAGCTCGGACGGGGCTCATCCGGCAAAACCGCCTGGGTGAGGAGGCCGGGCATCCATGGGGACGTCGGCCCCTTCGTTCCTCTCCGTTGATACATGGGATGGATTAAGAGGCATGAATGTTGCCGCTGTCTAGCCTTGCGGCACGAGTTACCGTCTGGTTCAGGTCTTCTGACGGATCATCACCCTGCTGTCAAGTCAGACATTGGATGTTCTGAGAGGCGGATTCCCGCCATGTGGGTGTGAGGGGCAGTCCCCCTGATTGCAGGGTGCCGTGCGGGACGTCGGCCGCACACCGAAAAAAGTTCCCGGATCAAGGCAACCCTGTGAGGGGTCTGTGGCGACAAAGGAGCGGATCTGGCCAGTGCCCCTGCGGGCCGGGATCCGGCTTTCTCTCATGAACACCATGCAAGGAGCTCCTCGCCCCATGAACAACCCCACGAACGGCGGACGCCGCGGGCGTCATCGCCGCCGCTGGACCGCCACCGCCGTACTGCTCGGTGTGCCCGCCGCCGTTGTGCCGTACCTGGTGTTCACACAGGACGACTCGCAGGCCAGCGGTGCGCAGGCCACGGCCGCGGCCGAGCCGTACAGGTGGAAGAACGCCCAGGTGGTGGGCGGCGGTTATGTCACCGGGCTGGTGTTCAACCCGCGGGAGAAGGGGCTGCTGTACGCGCGTACTGACATGGGTGGCGCCTACCGCTGGGACGCCGCGGCCGAGCGGTGGGTCCCGTTGACCGACTGGATCGGTGAGAAGGACTGGAACCTGCTGGGGATCGACTCGGTGGCCACCGACCCCGTCGACCCCAAGCGCCTCTACCTCGGGGCCGGCACCTACACCAACGAGTGGGCCGGCAACGGCGCGATCCTGCGTTCCACTGACAAGGGCCGCACCTTCAAGCGCACCAACCTGCCCTTCAAGCTGGGTGGCAACGAGGACGGCCGCGGGGCGGGCGAGCGGTTGGTGGTCGACCCCGCGGACAACGGCACCCTCCTGCTGGGCAGCCGTAAGAACGGCCTGTGGCGCAGCACCGACCACGGTGTGACATGGCGTCAGGTCTCGTCGTTCCCCGTCAAGGACGGGGCGAGCAGCGGCGCGGGCATCTCCTTCGTGACGTACGGCCCGGCCGGCAGCAAGACGATCTACGTCGGCGTCAACGACAGGTCCACCTCCCTGTACCGCTCCACCGACGGCGGCGCCACCTGGCAGGCCGTCTCCGGGCAACCCACCGGTCAGCTGCCGCAGCACGGCGTGGTCTCCGGCGACGGCTCGCTGTACCTGACGTACACCGACAACCTCGGGCCCAACGGGGTGACGGGGGGCTCGGTGTGGAAGTACACGCCGGCCGGCGGGGCGTGGAAGAACATCTCCCCGTCCCAGGGCAGTTACGGGTTCTCCGGGCTGGCCGTCGACCCGCGCAAGCCGTCCACGGTGATGGTCACCACCCTCGGGCGCTGGTGGCCCGAGGACGAGATCTACCGGACCACCAATGGCGGCAGGACCTGGAAGGCGCTGGCCGACAAGTCGGTGCGCAACGCCTCCGCCGCTCCTTACGTCGGCACGCACACCGGGCACTGGATGACCGCCCTGGCCATCGACCCCTTCAACTCCGGGCACGTGCTGTACGGCACCGGCAACGGCATCCTGCGCAGCGAGGACGCCAATGCCTCCGACAGCGGCGGCACCAGCCACTGGAGCATGGGTGCCCGAGGGCTGGAGGAGACCGCGCTGATGGACGCGATCGCCCCGCCCGGCGGCGCCACCGTCGTCACCGCCATGGGCGACCAGGGCGGTTTCCGGCACGACTCCCTGACCAAGGTGCCCTCCGGGCGGCTGAAGAACCCGCTCATGACCAACAGCACCGACATCGACTTCGCGCAGTCCAAGCCCGCGCTGATGGTCCGCGTCGGCCGTGGCGGTGAGCAGGACGGCGCCTACTCCACCGACGGCGGCCGCACATGGAAGGGCTTCAGGACGGAGCCGGTGGCCAGTGCCCAAGACGGTCACGTCGCGCTCTCGGCGGACGGTTCCGCCATCGTCTGGACCCAGGCCGGTCAGGCCCCGTACCGCTCGACCGACAACGGGTCGAGCTGGTCGAGGGTCAACGGCCTGGGCAACGAGGCCGTGGTCGTCGCCGACCGCGCCTCGGCCAAGACGTTCTACTCGCTGTCCGGCGGCACGCTCCACGCCAGCACCGACGGCGGCGCGACCTTCACCGCCCGCGCCGGCAACCTGCCCGCCGGAAAGCTCACCGCCGTCCCCGGGATCGCCGGTGACCTGTGGATCGCCGGAGGCGGAAAGGGCCTGCTGCACTCCACCGACGGCGGCCGCACCTTCACCACGCTCAGCTCGGTGCAGTCCGCCTCCGCCCTCGGCTTCGGCAAGGCCAAGCCGGGCGCCAACTACCAGGCCCTGTACCTGATCGGCACCGTCAAGAACGTCACCGGAGTCTTCCGCTCCACGGACAAGGGCGCCACCTGGCTCCGCGTCAACGACAACGCCCACCAGTGGGGCGCCATCGGCGGCGTCGGCGTCATCACCGGCGACCCCGACACCTACGGCCGCGTCTACGTCGGCACCAACGGACGCGGCCTCCAGTACGGCGACCCGTCCTGACCCCAGAGCCCGTGCGGAGCCGCAGCCACCATGGCCTGCGGCTCCGCCCAGGCAGAGGGCCATGCGCCGCCGAGAAGTCACAGCAGGGCGCCTCGTCGTCGTGCCGATGTTCGCCGGGGTGCCTCAACTGCTTGCCCTCAACTGCACTTGAGCTTCTACGTTGTTGTCATGACCCGCACGGTGTGCGGGTCCGCCCGAAGTGCTTGGAGGGGGCAACCCATGACGACACAGCAGGTCTCCGACGCCGAACTCGCCGGACAGCCGGCCGCCTACTGGACCGGAGTCGCCTACGAGGCGCTCATCGCGTACACCCGGGCCCAACAGGCTGAAAAGGGCTACACCCAGCCCCAGTTCTGGCTGCTGCGCAATCTGTCCGTGAACGACGTCTCGCCCGACGGCGAGGGAATGACCCTGCTCGAGCTGCGCCGGGCCATGGCCTCCTACATCCGGCCCGAGGACGACCTGGCGGCAGAGGCCGAGGCGCTCCTGCGGCGCGGCTGGCTGGCTCGGGACGCCGAGGGCAAGCTGTGGCTCACGACAGAGGGGGAACAGGCCCGCGTCGACATGGCCCGCAACGCCCCCGCAATCCGCAGCGCCCTCCATGAGGGTATCGACGACGCCGACTACGTCACCACGGTGAAGGTGCTCCAGCGGCTGAT
Organism: Streptomyces sp. NPDC020489; assembly: GCF_044386545.1. NCBI lineage: Bacteria > Bacillati > Actinomycetota > Actinomycetes > Kitasatosporales > Streptomycetaceae > Streptomyces > Streptomyces sp. NPDC020489. The sequence continues at coordinate 130,863 of NZ_JBIRUZ010000005.1, read as the reverse complement.
CCGCAATGCGGGCGGGACGGTCGGCTGACGGCCCATGAGGGGCGGGGCGCAGCGCCCCGCCCCCTCATGGGCCCGCGGCAGGTCGGACGCCTGTGTGTCACGCCGACTGCCACATGCGGGCGAGCGTCGAGGCGGTGAGCAGCTGATCGGGGTCGCCCTGTCCCAGCAGGCGTCCGTCGTGGAGCAGAAGGCAGGTGTCCGCCGAGCGTGCGCCGTCCAGGTTGACGCCGGTTTCCGGTCTTCAGCGCCGCCGAGCAGACCTTCACCGGCGTCGAGTACAAGGGCAGCAAGCCCGGGCACGTCGTCCTGCACGCCGGCAAGACGGTGCTGTTCACCGACGGCACCGGCGAGGTCAACGTCTTCGACCCCGAGGACCTCGACGGCGGCAAGAAGCCGCAGGGCCGCACTTACACCTCCGCCGAGCCGCACCGCGGCGTCGCCATCGAGCTGAGCGACGGCCACCTCCTCAGCACCCTCGGCACCGAGGAGAAGCGCACCGGCGCCCTCGTCCTGGACAAGAACAACAAGGAGATCAAGCGCAACGAGAAGTGCCCCGGCGTCCACGGCGAGGCCGCGGCCAAGGGCGAGGCCATCGGAATCGGCTGCGAGGACGGCCTGCTGATCTACAAGGACGGCAAGTTCACCAAGGTCGACGCCCCCGACGACTACGGCCGTATCGGCAACCAGCGCGGCAGCGACGCCTCGCCCATCCTCCTCGGTGACTACAGGACGACCCGGAGGCCGAACTAGAGCGACCGAGTGGCCTGCCTGGTGCGCACTGCCGGCAGTGCCGGGATGGTGGGAGGCCTGCGGCGGGCATCCGGAGGCTACGGCCACCGGCAGATGATCGACGCCGTGCGCTGCCCGTCGACAACGGCAGGGAGTGGAGGGCGATGCCTTCGGACTTCGCTCCCTGCCCGCGCGTATGCCGTCTTCTTCGTCGCTTCCTCCGCAAGAGACCGGAAGTCCGGCTGATCCGGAAGGACGTATGGACACATCGGGCCGAGGCCTTCTAGCCTTGTCGGTGGACCGTCATGGTCGTCGATGTGACCCGACAGCGCGGTAGCCATCGACATGTCATGTTTCCGAGCGGTTGCCCCCGCTCGGCGTAGTGGCCCTGCTGAAGCAAACCCAGCACACCCCCGCACACCCAGCGGGCCGAAAGGGCGACCACCACATCCCGCTACGGCATCGGCGCGGCAGCGCGCGCCCCAAGCCTGGCAGCCACCTGTTCAGGAAGGGGATCGCATTGTCATGCTCATGAAAATCAAGAGGGCTCCCGCGCGTTGGCCGGCCATCGCTTCGGCTCTGATCCTGATCGCGGCCGCGCTCAGCGCGGTCTTGTCCGGTGCGACACCGGCGTCGGCACACGCGATCAACCCCGCCGACTTCCAGCAGGTCCAACTGGCGCGCGGGGTGGCGGAGGTCGGTGAGCCGATGTCGCTGGCCGTACTCGCCGACCGGTCGGTGCTGCACACCGCTCGCAACGGGACCGTGCGCCGCACGGACGCGAGCGGCACCACCACGGTGATCGGCAACATCCCCGTGTACACGCACGACGAGGACGGCTTGCAGGGCATCGGCATCGACCCGGGTTTCGCCACCAACCGGCACATCTACCTCTACTACGCCCCGCCGCTGTCCACACCAGGAGGCGACGCCCCGACCACCGGCGGCAACTGGTCGGCGTGGCAGGGCGTCAACCGGCTCTCCCGGTTCACGCTCAACGCCGACTTCACGCTCAACCAGTCCAGCAGAGTGGACATCCTCGACGTGCCGGCCGACCGAGGCATCTGCTGCCACGCCGGCGGAGACATCGACTTCGACGCGGCAGGCAACCTGTACCTGTCCACCGGCGACGACACCAACCCGTTCGAGTCCGCCGGATACGCCCCGCTCGACGAACGGACCAACCGCAACCCGGCGTTCGACGCGCAACGCTCCGCCGCCAACACCAACGACCTGCGCGGCAAGATCCTGCGCATCAAGGTGAACGATAACGGGTCGTACTCGATCCCGGCAGGCAACCTGTTCGCGCCCGGCACGGCAAGGACCAGGCCGGAGATCTACGCGATGGGCCTGCGCAACCCGTTCCGGATGAGCGTCGACAAGGCCACCGGCATCGTCTACGTCGGCGACTACGGCCCCGACGCCGGCGCCACCACGACGCGCGGGCCGCAAGGTCAGGTCGAGTTCAACCGCGTCACCGGCCCGGGCTTCTACGGCTGGCCCTACTGCACCGGCACGAACACCAGCTCCGAGACGTACGCCGAGTGGGACTTCGCCACCAACACGGCAGGCGCGAAGTACAACTGCTCGGGCGGACCGACGAACAACTCGCCCCGCAACACCGGCTTGAGCACACTGCCCCCCGCCAAGGCCGCCTGGATCCGCTACGGCGGCGAGGCCGGCAGCCCGTCGGCGTTCGGCAGCGGCTCGGAGTCGCCGATGGCAGGCCCGGTGTACCGGTACGACCCCGACGTCAGCTCGCCCACGAAGTTCCCCCAGTCGTTCGACGGGCAGTTCTTCGCCACGGAGTTCGGCCGCGGCTGGATCAAGCCGATCCACCTCAACGCCGACGGCTCCCCGGGGACCATCGACAGCTTCCCCTGGAGCGGCAAGCAGGTGATCGACTCGGCGTTCGGCCCGGACGGCTCCTACTACGTGCTGGACTACGGCTCCGGGTTCTACCAGGGCGACCAGTACTCCGCCCTGTACCGCTTCGACCACGTCGGCGCCGGCAACCGGGCGCCCACGGCGGTGGCCTCCGCCAACCGGACCTCCGGCGCGGCGCCGTTGACCGTGACCTTCTCCTCGGCAGGCTCGTCCGACCCCGAGGGCGGGGCATTGACCTACGCCTGGAGCTTCGGTGACGGCACCACCTCCACCGCCGCCAACCCGACGAAGACGTACAGCACGAACGGCGAGTACACGGCCAGGCTGACCGTGCGTGACCCGCAGGGTGCCACCGGCACCGCCGACGTGCGGATCACGGTCGGCAACACCGCGCCGACCGTGACCATCAACAGTCCCGCCGCGGGGGAGATCTTCGCCTTCGGCGACACCGTGCCCTACAGCCTCACCGTCACGGACCCGGAGGACGGCACGGTCGACTGCGCCAAGGTCAAGCTGACGTACATCGTCGGTCACGACAGCCACGGCCATCCGGTCACGTCGAAGACCGGCTGCTCCGGCACGATCACCATCCCGGTCGACGGCGAGCACGACGACGCCGCGAACATCTTCGGGGTCTTCGACGCCGAGTACACCGACAGCGCCGGGCTCACCACGCACACCCAGCACATCCTTCAGCCGAAGCACCGGCAGGCCGAGCACTACAAGACCTCGTCCGGCATCACCATCTACGACAAGTCGACCGCCGAGGGCGGCAAGTCGGTCGGTGACATCGAGAACGGCGACTGGATCGCCTTCGAGCCGTACAAGCTGAGCAACGCCACGTCGTTCAGCGCCCGGGTGTCGTCAGCCGGCGCGGGCGGCACGGTGCAGATCCGGGCCGGCTCGCCGACCGGCACGGTCCTCGGCTCCGCCACCGTCCCGGTCACCGGATCGTGGACGACTTTCGCCACCGTCAGCGGATCAATCTCCGGTGCGCCGGCCGGCACCACCACGCTCTACCTGACCTTCAGCGGCGGCTCCGGATTCCTCTTCGACGTCGACGCGTTCACCTTCAATCCCGGCGCCGGCCCGACACCCGGCACGGGTCCGGTCGTGGGGCTCGCGGGCAAGTGTCTGGATGTCCGTGACGGCAGTTCGGCGGACGGGGCGGCGGTGCAGATCTCGTCGTGCACGGGCTCGGCGCGGCAGCAGTGGACGGTGACGCCGGGCTCGACGGTCAAGGCGCTGGGCAAGTGCCTGGATGTCAGCGGCAACAGCACGGCGGACGGGGCGAAGGTCCAGTTGTGGTCCTGCAACGGCGGCGGCAACCAGAACTGGCAGGCGAACGCGGACGGTTCGCTGCGCAGTCCGCAGTCGGGCAAGTGCCTGGACGTGTCGGGCGCCAACTCCGCGGACGGCACCCTCGTGCACCTGTGGACCTGCAACGGCGGAGCCAACCAGAAATGGACCCTGCCCTGATACCTGTCACCAGGAAGAGAGCGACGGACATGCGCAGACAACCCCGAACCCTGCTCGGTGGGGCGATCGCGACACTCGCCGCACTGGCCCTCCTCGGGCAGCCCAGCCCCGTCAGTGCCGCGGACACGTCCTACGACGTCCTCGTGTTCTCCAAGACCGCCGGATTCCGGCACGACTCGATCCCGGCGGGGATCCAGGCCATCCGCGACCTCGGCGCCGCGAACAGTTTCACGGTGACGGCCACGGAGGACGGCAACCACTTCACCACCGGCAACCTGAGCCGTTACGAGGCGGTGATCTTCCTCAACACCACCGGTGACGTCCTGAACGACACCCAGCAGTCGGCCTTCCAGTCGTACATCGGCTCAGGCGGCGGCTTCGTCGGCGTCCACTCGGCCGCGGACACGGAGTACAACTGGCCGTTCTACGGCGATCTGGTCGGCGCCTACTTCGCCTCTCACCCCGCCGTCCAGCAGGCCAACGTCAAGGTGGAGGGGCGGGCGCACGCGGCGACCGCCCACCTGCCGCAGACCTGGACCCGCACCGACGAGTGGTACAACTTCCGGACCAACCCCCGTACCACCGCGCGCGTGCTCACCACGCTGGACGAGTCCTCGTACTCGGGTGGCTCGATGGGCGCCGACCACCCGCACTCCTGGTGCAAGACCCACTCGGGCGGCCGGGCCTTCTACACCGGCGGCGGGCACAGCCAGGCGTCGTACACGGAGCCGGCGTTCCGGGCGCACCTGCTCGGCGGCATCCGGTACGCGGCAGGCCGGACCAAGGCCGACTGCCGGCCCGAGACCGGCTACACGACCCTCTACAACGGCTCCACCACCGGCTGGTCGCAGGCCGGCCCGGGTGGCTTCACCAACTCGGACGCCACCCTCGCCTCCTACGGCGGCATGGGCATGCTCTGGTACAACGCCCGGCAGTTCACCAACTACTCGCTGAAGCTGGACTGGAGGATGCCCGGCGACGACAACTCCGGCGTGATCGTGGGCTTTCCACCGTCGAGCGACCCACAGTCGGCACTGGACGACGGCTACGAGGTCCAGATCGACGCCACCGACGCGCCCGACCGCACGACCGGGTCGATCTACGCCGTGAAGGCCCCGGACACGGCTGCCCGGGACGCGGCGCTCAACCCACCGGGCGAGTGGAACACCTTCGAGTTGCGGGTGGAGGGCGAGCGGCTTCAGGTCTGGCTCAACGGCGTGAAGATCAATGACTTCACCAACACCGACCCCGCCCGCTCGCTCGCCGGCCACGTCGGCATCCAGAACCACGGCACGGGTGACGAGGTGTCGTTCCGCAACGTCCGGATCAAGGACCTGGGCGGCGGCCCGACGCCCACACCCGGCACGGGTCCGGTCGTGGGGCTCGCGGGCAAGTGTCTTGATGTCCGTGACGGCAGTTCGGCGGACGGGACCGCTGTGCAGATCTCGTCGTGCACGGGATCTGCGCGGCAGCAGTGGACGGTGACACCGGGCTCGACGGTCAAGGCCCTGGGCAAGTGCCTGGATGTCAGCGGTAACAGCACGGCCGACGGGGCGAAGGTCCAGTTGTGGTCCTGCAACGGCGGCGGCAACCAGAACTGGCAGGCGAACGCGGACGGTTCGCTGCGCAGTCCGCAGTCGGGCAAGTGCCTGGACGTGTCGGGCGCCAACTCCGCGGACGGCACCCTCGTGCACCTGTGGACCTGCAACGGCGGCGCCAACCAGAAATGGACCCTGCCCTGAGCTGACGCGGACACGCTGGAAGGGCCACCAGCCCCACGGGGCGGTGGCCCTTCCGGAGTGAGGGCGGTACGTGATGTCACGTACCGCCCTATCTCATGCACTTATGCGCGCGTCCAGCGCTGGTTGGCGCCGTCGTGGCAGGTCCACACGATGACCGCGGAGCCGTTGGCGGTGCTCGCGCCGCTGACATCCAGGCACAGCCCGTTCTGGCCGTTGCGGATCGTGCCGTTGCTGTTGAGAACCCAACTCTGGTTGGCGCCACCGTTGCAGTCCTGGATCTGCACCCGTGTGCCGGCGGCGGCGTCGGCCGGGACGTGCACGCACTTGCCCAGCACCTGCAGCGCCGCACCGTTCTGGGTGAACCGCTGGTTGGCGTTGCTGTGGCAGTCCCAGATGATCATCGGTGTGCCGTTGGCCGCGTTCTCGCCGTTGACGTCCAGGCACCGGCCCGAACCCTGGTTGGTCAGCCGGAACGTGGTCGGGTTCGGCGGGTTGGGCGTCGTGCCGTCGAACTGTGTGAAGAAGTTCCAGACCACCGCCCGGGTCCACGACCTCTCACCCGGTTCGTAGTCGCCGGCCGATCCGTCGACAGGATTGGGGGTGTGCCCGGCGTCGAAGGCGGCCCAGGCCACGGGGTAGCCGGCGCGGCACCCCGAGTAGGTCGTGACGACGTGCGTGAGGCTGCCCCGCGCCGGCTCCGGCGGGTTCTGGGGAGTGCAGCCGTTGTTCCGCACGAACCTGTCCCGCAGCGAACGTCCTGTGGCGATCGGGAGCACCGGGTCCCGCAGGCCGTGCAGTCCGATGTACGCGACCGGCTGGGTGCCGCCGTTGCACCCGCTCAACTGTCCGCCCGCGTAGACGGCGACCGCGCGGAACACTGTCGGCCGGGCGCACGCGAGGGCGAAACTCATGCCGCCTCCGTAGCTGAAACCCGCGGCGAAGCGCCGGTCCGTGTCGACACACAGGCCCGCGTCGATCTGCCTGATCATGTCGTCCACGAAGGTCAGGTCCTCGCCATTGGAGTTGGCCCAGCCGTTCCCGAGGCCCTGGGGTGCGACGAAGATCGCGCTGTCGTTCGAGATCGCCCGCAGGCCGTAGTACGACCAGGGGTATCCGCTGGTTCCGCCCGAGTCGACGTCGCCCGCGGTGCCGCCGTTCCAGTGGAAGCCGAAGACCAGTCGGTACGGGCGGTTGTTGTCGTAGCTGGCGGGCAACCGCAGGATGTAGTTCCGCGTCTTGCCGCTGCTCTGGATCGAGTGCGGACCACTCGACAGCGCGGGCGGTTTGCCACATCCGGCGCTCGCGGTGAGGGAGGCGGCCTCGGCGGCGGCAGACGTGCTCGTGATGCCGCCGATGCCGGCCGCGGCGAGGAGGAGCGTGATGAGCACGGCTATCTGCGCGCGCCATCGGTGACGATCGGTGCCTTGTCGCATCCTGTTTTCTCCGTTCATGGGTGTAGCGACTCAGCGGTAGCCGGCGGCGACGATGTTTGCCTGCACCGCGCTCTCGGTCGCGTCGGAGGGGTATCCGGACACCATCGCGCCCTCGTAGAAGGTGCCGGCGCTGAGGTTCGCGCCGCCGCCGGGCTTGCAGCAGTCACCACCGCTGCCGAGGATGATGGCGCCCTGCTTCTTCATGGGGCTGTAGCCGGGCGGAAGCGCGCCGTCCCAGAGCGTGGTCAGGCTTCCGGTCTGGCCGTTGCCGCCCTTGAGCGCGAAACGGCTCGTCCCGTTGTTCTTCAACATCGCTGTCACGAACTTGCTGGTGAAGGCCCGCTGGTTCGGGTTCCAGGTCTGGCTGCCACCGGAGTAGAGGCCCCATTCGAGGTCGGCCTGGACCCATGGGCCGGAGCCGGCGCAGCCGCCGAACCAGCACTGGGTGCTGAAGTTGATCGCGTCCATCGCCCCGGCCGCGTCGGCCGCTCGGGTCGTCTCACTGTTGCCGTAGTCGAAGCAGCAGCCGCCGTTGACATGGGTGCCGCTGGTCACCATGTACATGCCTTCGGGGGCGCTGCCGGTCGGTACGCCGGTCAGGTGGCCGTCCCGCCAGTAGCTGTTGCCGGGGTTGATGTAGAGCGAGTAGGCCTTGCTGCCGCCGACCGCCAGCGACTCCGACGTCGCGACCGCCGGGCGGCTCTGGCTGGATCCGGGAACGACACTCGATCCCTGGTACCAGAGGTCGTTCCCGCGGCCGGACTGGTCGTAGACGACGGTGACGACACAGGTGGTCCCCGCGCAGAACGAGTCCTGCGTCGCCGCGTCGGCGGTGCCGCCCGCGCTGCGGACGCCGATGTTCCGGGTCGTGCTGTCGGAGGAGCGCCGGACCTGGTAGAGGTTGCCGGTGTAGGTGCCGTAGAGCGCTCGTGCGGTGCTGTGGGCGGCGATGCAGGGGGTGCCGCCCGAGGCGTAGATGTCGCACGTGCCCGCACCGCCCGGCACCGGCGGGTCCGGCGGCGGGGTCGGCGAGTTCCACTGCTGGTTGGTGCCGCCGTGGCAGCTCCAGAGGGTGATTCTGGTGCCGTTGGCGGTGCCTGCGGCGTTGGCGTCGAGGCAGAGTCCGGAGTGGACGCCGGTGATGGTGCCGTTGGGGTTGACGTTCCACTGCTGGTTGTTCTGGCCGTTGCAGTCCCAGACGATGACCGGGGTGCCGCTGGTGGTGCCGCGTCCGCTGGCGTCGAGGCACTTGTTGCCGGAGACGGTCAGTTGTCTGCTCGCGGTGTAGGTCCAGGTCTGGCCGGTCGTGCCGGTGCAGTCCCAGAGGTGGGTCTGGGTGCCGTTGGCGGTGCCGGGGACGGTCAGGCAGCGGCCGGACTGCGCGCCCACGAGGGGTGCGCTCTGCCCGGGCTCGATCGGTGCCGCCACCGCGGTGGCGCCGACCGCGACGAGCACCAGGACGGCACCCAGCGCGGACAGACGCCGGTACCAGCGGGACCGGGGTAGGCGAAACAGCATGGCGGTTCCTCACCTGGTCGTAGGGAGGGATGCCCGGCGCGCAACCGCGCCGGGCATCCCGTCCGGACGGGCTATACGGCGGTGAACCGCCACTGTTGGTTGGTGCCGCCGTGGCAGCTCCACTGCAGGAGTCGTGCGCCGTCAGCCGTAGAGGCGCCGTTGACGTCGACGCACAGACCACTGGGGAGGCTCTTCATCGTGTACACGCCCGCCGTGGTGGTGGGTGTGACGACGAACTTCTGCGGGTTTCCGTTGTCGCAGGTGGACTGTTGCAGGAACGCGCCCTGGGCGGTGGACCCGCCCGCGACGGCGAGGCACTTGCCGCTGTGCACCGCCTTCAGGTGGACGGCGCCGCCACCGGCGTCGATGGCCTGCCACTTCTGGTTGTCCGCGCCGGTGGCCGGCCACTGGACGATCTGGGCGCCGTCAGCAGTCGAGGCGCTGTTGACGTCCATGGATTTGCCGCTGTGCTGCGCCGCGACTGTCCAGGTGCGACCGGCGACGCCACCGCCGCCGCTGCCCGGTTCGCCGACCCCGTTGCCGCCGAAGGTGAGCGAGTCGAGGTCGAACCAGTTGCTCGAGGTGCCCTTGAACACCAGGTAGAGCGAGTGCGAGCCGGCGAGATCGGCCGTGTTCACCGCCGGCGTGGACTGGTAGGTGTTCCAGCCGCCGGTGCTTGGCACGGGTGTCGTGGCCAGGAGCGTGCCGGTCGGGGAGTCGGCGCGCAGCTCGATCGATCCGCCGCCGCTCGGCGACGACAGGCGGTAGCGCACGCTCGTGACACCCGACAGGCTCATCGGTTTGAACGCGATCCAGTCGCCGTCGGAGATGTTGCCGACCCGTTTGCCGCTCTCCGCGCCGGCCTGCTCGACGATCTGCACACCCGACTGGTCGGTGTAGAACTCGGCCTGCTTGTGCTTGGGTTGGAGGATCGCCTGGGCGTAGCCGGTGAGCGGGTTCGCACCGCCGGGGCCGCCGTCGTCGGTGTAGCGGGCGTTGAGGACGTAGTACAGGTTGGCGCCGTCGGGGTGCCCGCCCAGCAGCGTCGTGTCGATGGTGCCCGAGCACCCCGGGTGGTCCGTGGTCTCGTGCTGGTGGTCGTCGTGGCCGAGGGCGGGATTGACGAACACCTTGGCGCAGTCGACGGGCGCGCCGCCGGGGTCCGAGACGGACACCTTGTACGGGACGCGGTCGCCGAAGTCCAGCATGCCGCCGTCGGACGGAATCGTGATGGTGACCTTCGGTGCGGTGTTGCCCACGGTGATCGGCACGTTGGCGAAGGCCGTCTTTCCGGTGTTGTCGGTGACCTTGAGCTGGGCGGTGTAGTTGCCGTTGGCGGTGTAGGTGTGGGACGGGTTGGCCGCCGTGGACGTGGTGCCGTCGCCGAACGTCCAGTGGTAGCCGAGCGTGTTGCCGGGATCCGGGTCCGTGGATCCCGCGCTGCTGAACTGCACGTTCAGTGGCGCGTTCCCGTTGGTGGGTGTTCCGGTGGCTTTGGCGATCGGCGACCGTCCGCCGTGGTTGTAGTCGATGCGGTAGAGACCCGAGTCGTTGTTGCCACCGGAGAAGTTGTTGCCCCATTCGAGCAGGTACAGCGAGCCGTCGGGCCCGAACTCCATGTCCATGGGCTTGAGGAACTTGCCGGCGGGCATGAAGGGGTTGGTCCGGGTGACCGCGGTCGCGGAGTCGAAGTGGACCTCTTTGATGGTGTGGCGCGACCACTCGTAGAAGAAGTGGACCCCGTCGTAGTACGGCGGGAACTTCGTGTCGGACGGGTTCGCGGCGTTGTAGCGGTAGACCGGTCCGCCCATCGGCGCCGAGCCGCCGGAGCCGAGTTCGGGGAAGTCCGGGGAGACGTCGTAGCCGTACCACATGTTCGGCGCGACGATCGGCTTGAGGTTGGTCAGGCCGGTGTTGTTCGGCGAGTTGTTGACCGGCGCGTTGCAGTTGAACTTGGCGCCGACGGCGCCGGTGCTCGGGTTGTAGGGCGCGTAGGCCTGGTTGTTGCCGTGGCAGAACGGCCAGCCGTAGTTGCCCGGGGTCTTGATGACATTGAGCTCGACGAGCCCTTCGGGGCCGCGGTTCGTCGCGGGGCCGCCCCGGTCCGGGCCGTAGTCGGCGAGGTAGACCCACCCGTTGTCCGGGTCGATGGAGAAGCGGAACGGGTTGCGGAAGCCCATCGCGTAGATCTCCGGCCGGGTCTGCGCCGTGCCCTGCGGGTAGAGGTTGCCGGCCGGGACGGTGTAGCCGCCGTCGGCCGACGGCCGGATGCGCAGGAGCTTGCCCCGCAGGTCGTTGGTGTTGCCGGCGGTGCGGGCGGCGTCGAGGTTGGCCTTGCCCGGCCGCCAGTCCAGCGGGGCGTAGCCCTGCCAGTTGGAGTCGAGGTTCGGTGGGACGTCGTCCCCGGTGCCGATGTAGAGGTTCTTGTCGGGGCCGAACTCGATGTATCCGCCGGTGTGTCCGGGTTCGGCGAACGTGCGGTCCCGGGTCGCGGGGATGTCGATGATCGTCACCTGGCTCGACATGTTCAGGGTGTCGCCGGTGAGCGTGAACCGGGAGACCCGGTTGATGTCGGTCGGGACTCCGGCCGGGGAGTGATACAGGTACACGTAGCCGTTGCGGGCGAAGTCGGGGTCGAGTGCCAAGCCGGTGAGACCGTCCTCTCCGCCGGTGTAGACGCTGAGGGTGCCCGCTGTCACGGTGTTGTTCGTGGTCGGTTTGAAGATCTTCAGCTGCCCGGCGCGCTGGACGTAGAGCACCCGCCCGTCCGGGGCGACCGCGAGGGCCATCGGATCTGCGGTGTTGTCGTCGAGGGTGCGTTTTTCGAAGTTGCTCCACACGGTGCCGCCGCAGTCGCCGGGCTCGTTGCCGGCCGCCCACTTGACGCCCCCGAGGACGTGGTTGCGGAAGTGGGTCTCGCTGTAGGCCGCGCTGTCGTGCCCCATGGCGGTGGCCCACACGCGGCCGCCGCCGGTGTTGCGGCACCAGGAGATGGGGTGGTCCGGTCCCATGGCGCGGGAGCCGGGGTTGTACGTGCGCTCGTCCGCGGTGACCAGGACATGGACGTCACCGCGGGGGTTGCGGTCGAAGTTGTACCACTCCTCGCTGCGGTTCCAACGGTCCGGCAGGCCGGCCGTCGAGGGGTGCTTCTTGTCCGCGACGACGGCGGTGCCGGGCAGCACGCCGGGGGAGTGCTCCGGCATGTGTGCGCCGCCGTTGATGGTCTGGTCCCACCACGGGTACTCGTTCTCGATGCCCATGTCGGTGGCGTTGTGGATCGCGACGATGCCCTTGCCGCTGGCGAGATAGCCCTCCACGGCCTGGCGTTGGGCCGTCGTGGTCCACACCATTCCCGAGGTCTGGAACATGATGAGCACGTCGAAGGTGGCGAGGTTGGCCGGGGTGAAAACACTCGAGTCCTCGCTGTGGACCAACTCGAAGTTGTGGGCGGCCGCCTGCTCCCGGAACATCGTGAGGCCGGCGGGGATCGAATCGTGCCGGTAGCCGGTTGTCTTCGTGAAGACCAGGGCTCGGAACGTCGGGGCCGCTGACGCCGGTTGGGCGATGACGAGCGACAGGAGCACGCTCGCGATCGCCCCGAAGATTAATATGATGCGACGCATGCCGTCTCCTATGTCGGCGGAGCAACGATGGCATGACCACGGGCACGCGTCGGCCGCACCTGCGATGCGCCACAGTTCCTGAGCGCGTCGTAGGACCGCATGTGCCGTCAGCTCGTCGTCCCGTCCGCCGTGACGGGCAGTCAAGTCCCTACGGAAGAGAGGGGGGCGTCACACCAGATGCGACCGTCTCCCGTGGTCTGCCGGACAGCATGCAGCGGCCTTTCGAAAGAGTCAATATGCTTCGGGCGCGGCCGATTCCATAACACATTTTGCGTATCAATCATCGTGGTGCGGCGTGCGACCGTCGTCGGGCCGATTCGATAACACATTTCGCGCATCAGTCGTTCAGGGGCGGCACGCGACCGCTGACGGGCCGACTCGATAACAGATTTTGGTGTGTCGATCGCTGTCGGCTGATTGCCGTCCCACATTGCGCAGTTCGAACGGCGAACGTCCTTCTGTGATGTCCGGTGTATTGCCAGGCGCTCATCGAGGCATTTAACCTCGGGGCCGCGATGTCGCCATCACATCCGGCGAGAATTCGCGGCTATTCGACGATGGCTCGCGGGCGGAACCGTCATTTCACGCCGACCGCACCCAAACGATGCAGCTATCGGTGACTCGATCCTGCTGACGACGCGAATGTAGAGGGTCCCACGATGTCTGGCCTGCTGCCGTCACCGCTGCTCGCTCTGCGAGGCATCGGCAAGTCGTTCCTCGGCGTGCGGGTGCTCGACGGTGTCGACCTCCAGGTTCGGCCGGGTGAGGTGCACGCGGTCGTGGGCGAGAACGGCGCGGGCAAGTCCACGCTCATGAAGGTGGTGTCCGGCGTCCACCAACCCGACGAGGGAACGGTCGAGTTCGCCGGCGCACCGCGGACGTTCCGCAGCCCGCGTGAGGCCCGCCAGGCCGGTATCGGCATCGTCTACCAGGAGTTGACCCTGCTGCCCGAGCGCACCGTCGCGGAGAACGTCTGCCTGGGCCGCGAGCCCCTGCGCCGCGGGCTCGTCGACCGCAGGGCGATGCTCAGCCACACCGCGGAACTCCTCGCCTCGATCGGGGAGGGCTCGTTGCCGCCCGGCACGCGCGTGGGACGGCTCGGCGTCGCGCAGCAACAGGTGGTCGAGATCGTCAAGGCGCTCTCCCTGGACGCGCGACTGCTCATCATGGACGAGCCCACCGCGGCTCTCGCCGACCACGAAGTCGACCAGCTCTACGCGCTCGTGCGGCGGTTGCAGGAGCAGGGGATCGGCGTGCTGTACGTCTCGCACCGCCTCAGGGAGGTCTTCGACCTGTCCAGCCGGATCACCGTGCTCAAGGACGGCCGGGCGGTGGCCACCTTGAACACCGCGAATACCAGCGCCGATGAGCTGGTGCGGCACATGGTCGGCCGCGAGCTGTCGAGCTACTACCCCGGCCCGGCGCAGCCGCAGGAGCTGGGCCCGGTGCGGCTGACCGTCCGGGGCGGAGGTAACCGGAAGCTGCACGGCATCGACCTGCGGCTGCGCGCCGGCGAGGTGCTCGGCGTCGGCGGCCTGCAAGGTTCCGGCCGGTCGGCGCTGGCCCGCGCACTGTTCGGCGCCGCACCGTTCAGCACCGGCCAGGTGACCGTCGACGGAGCGCCGGTCCGGCTGCGCTCGCCCCGCGCCGCGATACGGGCCGGTATCGCCTACGTCTCTGAGGACCGCAAGGGCGAGGGGATCGTCGCCGAGCAGTCGGTGCTCGACAACGCGCTGTTGGCCGGCCGCGCCGTCCGCCCGGCACGGCTCGGCCGCGGTGCCCGGACCGCGCGGGTCCGGGAACTGCTCGCTGCCGTCGAGCTTCGCGCCGCGGGGGAAAACCAGGAAGTCCGTTTCCTGTCCGGGGGCAACCAGCAGAAGGTCGTGCTGGCCAGGTGGCTCGCGCTCGCCCCGCGGATCCTGCTCTTCGACGAGCCGACCCGAGGCATCGACGTGGGCGCCAAGTCGGCGATCCACGACCTCGTCCGCCGACTGGCCCGCGACGGCGCCGCCGTGCTGATGGTCTCGTCCGAGCTGCCCGAGCTGCTCGGCATGAGCGACCGGATCGTCGTCATGCGCGACGGCCGGATCGCCGGCGAGCTACCCGCCGGCGCGACCGAGGAGGATGTCGTCGCCCTGGCGGTCGGCACCGCGCGGGAGGCGGCCGGATGAGCGGCGCGCTGTCTTTGCCGGCCCGGCGGACCCCGCCCGGCGTGTTCGTCGCCCTGGTCCTCACCCTGGCGGTCGGCTGGATCGTCGTCACGGTCGACGGCGGCCGGTTGTTCACCCTGCCGACGACGGTGAGCCTGCTGCACGTCGCCGCCGGTCTGGGCCTCGTCGCGGTCGGCCAGACGCTGGTCGTCATCGGGGGCTCGCTGGACCTGTCCGTGGCGTACGTGGTCAGCCTGAGCACCCTCGTCGCCGCCGAGACCATGGCCGGTGACGACGGTGCGCTGCTGCCCGCGATCGGTCTGACGCTCGCCGTCAGCGCCGCGATCGGCCTCGTCAACGGCCTGCTCGTCACCGCCGCGCGGATCAACCCCTTCATCGCGACCGTCGGCGTCGGACTGCTGCTGAAGGGTTACCTCGACCACGGGTACGACGGCCCGGCCGGCAAGACCGCGCCCGCCCTCGTGCAGGGCCTGGGGTACCAGCGCGTCGGCCCGGTGCCGCTGTCGTTCCTGCTGCTGCTCGCCGTAGCCGCCGCGGCCTGGTTCGTGCTGGCGCGCACCCGCTTCGGCCACCACCTCATCGCCGTGGGCGGTGACCCGGAGGTCGCCCGGCTCTCCGGCGTACGGGGCAACCGGGTCCTCGTCACCGCCCATGTGCTGTGCGCCCTGTGCGCCGGCCTCGCCGGGGTCTACCTCGCCAGTCGGCTCGGCGCCGGCGCACCGAGGGTGGGCACCGAGGGACTGTACGACCTGGAGTCGATCGCCGCGGTGGTGCTCGGCGGCACCGCCCTGGCCGGCGGGCGCGGCGGCGTCGTCGGCACGGTCGGCGGGGTGCTGCTGCTCGCGAGCATCGACGCCGTCTTCAACCAGCTCGAGGTCGACGTGTTCTTCAAGCAGGTCATCCGTGGCGTGATCATCATCGCGGCGGTCGCCGTCTACGCCCGCCGGGCGACGCGAAAGGCGTCCTAGCATGAAGATCGCGCGCCCACCGAGGCTCCTCACCTTCCGCTCCGGCGGTCTCGCACCGATCGTCATGATCCTGGCGGTGTTGCTGGTTCTGCTGACCGTCCGCCAACCGGACTTCCTCTCGCCGCCGTCGCTGATGTCGTTCCTCGGCCGCTCCGCGCCGGTCGTCCTGCTCGCCGCCGGCCAGTACTTCGTGATCGTCTCCGGCGAGTTGGACCTGTCCGTCGGCTCCCTGGTCACCGCACAGGTGGTCATCGCGGCCCGGTTGATCGACGGCGATCCGTCGGCCGGCTGGCCCGTCGTCGCGCTCCTGTTCGCGTTCGGCATCGCCGTCGGCCTCGTCAACGGCCTCGTCACCACGCGGCTGCGGGTGCCGTCGTTCATCACGACCCTCGGGATGTTCCTGATCCTCGTCGGCGCCGTGTACCTGTGGACCAACGGTGCCCCCAGGGGCGGCCTCTCCGAGGAGTTCCGCCGGCTCGGCCGGTCGGCGTTCGAGGACGTGCCCGTGCTGGGCCGGATACCGTACGCCCTGCTCATCCTGGTGGCGGCGGCCGCTGTGGCGCTGGTGCTGACGCGTTCGGACTTCGGCCGCACCCTGGTCGCCGTCGGCGGCAACCCGCGCACCGCCGAACTGAGCGGCGTGCGCGTATGGCGCGCCAAGACCATGGCGTTCGTCCTCAGCGGACTCGCCGCCACGCTCGCCGCGGTCCTGATCGGCGGGTACAGCGGAGTGTCGTTCCAGGCCGGTGCCGGCCTGGAGTTCGGCGCGATCACCGCGGCGGTCCTCGGCGGTGTCGCTCTGGGCGGGGGCCGCGGTTCCGTCGTCGGCGCGATGCTGGGCGCGCTGACCCTCGAGACGCTCTTCACGCTCATGAACTTCTACGGCGTCTCCGGCGCCCTCGAACCGACCGTCCAGGGCGCGATCATTCTGCTCGCCGTGGCGTCGGCGTCCTTCCGTCTCCCGTCCAGATGAAGGGGATCCAGTGAGGCACTCCATGACGGTGCTGGCCGTGAGCACCTTGCTGGTGCTGGCCGGCTGCTCCACCGACGAGCCCACCACCCGCGCGTCGGGTTCGCCCTCCGCGGGCACCGGGTCGGGCACCGGGAAGCAGTCGACGTTCTTCGTGCGGGCCGACTACGACAAGCAGCTGGCGCTGCTGGACACCGCGCCCACCGGACCGGCCGGCAAGCCCTGGGAACAGGCGCTCGACCCGGCGATGGTGGAGACCGCGAAGTTCAAGAAGCCCGGGCCGTACAAGATCTGCTTCTCCAACGCGGGGCTGAACAACCCCTGGCGCCAGGTCGGTTTCAAGACCATGCAGGCCGAGGTCGACACGCACCGTGACCGGATCTCCGACTTCGTCCACGTCGATGCCGAAGGCAAGGACCAGAAGCAGATCGCCGACATCAACGACCTGCTCGGCAGGGGCTGCCACGCGCTCATCGTCTCGCCGAACACCACCGCGACGCTCACCCCGGCCGTGGAGGCCGCCTGCCGGAAGGGCCTGCCGGTCATCGTCTTCGACCGCGGCGTCGACACGACCTGCCCGGTGACGTTCATCAACCCGATCGGCGGTTACGGATTCGGTCACGTCGCGGCGGAGTTCGTCACCCAGAAGATGAAGCGGGGCGGCAAGGTGCTCGCGCTGCGCATCCTGCCCGGCGTCGACGTGCTGGAGACCCGTTGGTCCGCGGCGAAGGTCGCGTTCGACAAGGCGGGCGTCGACGTCGTCGGCGTCGAGTTCACCGACGGCGACCCGGCCAGGACGAAGAAGATCGTCAATGACTACATCCAGCGGCACGGCACGATCGACGGCGTCTGGATGGACGCCGGGGCGGTCGCGGGCGCGGCGGTCGAGGCGTTCGAGGACGCGGGAAAGCCCGTGCCGCCGATCAACGGCGAGGACCAGCTCGACTTCCTGAGGCTGTGGAAGGACAAGAAGCTCACGGCGATCGCCCCGACGTACCCGACCTACCAGTGGCGCACCCCGATCATCGCCGCGCTGAAGATCCTCGACGGCGAGCAGGTGCCGAACCCGTGGAAGCTGCCGCAGCCGACCATCACCGAGGACAACCTGGACGAGTACGTCGACCCCGCCATGCCGCCGCTGCACTACGCGATGTGCGGCTGCACGGACCTGCCCGGCTACCCGAAGCGCTGGAAGTAGGCCGGTGTACCCCATCGGTGTCAACCCGTGGGTCTGGGCCTCGCCGGTCGACGACGAGGCCCTGGCCGAACTGGTGCCGCGGATCGCCGGGTTCGGTTTCGACGCGGTCGAGTTGCCGATCGAGCAACCCGGCCACTGGGACCCGGCCCGCACCCGGGACCTGCTGGCGGCGTACGGTCTGCGCGCGGTCGGCGTCTGTGCGGTCACCTCGCCCGGACGTGACCTCGTGAACGCGCCGCCGGAGGTCGTCGCCTCCACCGCGGCGTACCTGAAAACGTGTGTGGACAGTGCGGTGGCCGTCGGCGCGCCCTGTGTCGGCGGCCCGGTCTACGCCGCGGTGGGGCGGACCTGGCGCATGTCACCGGGGGAGCGCGCGGCCTGTTACGCGGACGTCCGCCGAGCCCTGCGGCCGGTGGCCGACCACGCGGGGGAGCGGGGGGTGAGCATCGGAGTGGAGGCCCTCAACCGCTATGAGACGAGCGTCGTCAACACGCTCGCGCAGGCGGTGGAGCTGATCGACGGCCTGCCCGCGAACGTCGGTCTCATGATCGACACCTATCACATGAACATCGAGGAGGCCGATCCCTACGGGGCGCTCGTCGCGGCTGGTCCGCACCTCAAGCACGTCCAGGTCAGCGGGACCGACCGCGGGACCCCGGGTGCCGACCACTTCGACTGGCCACGCTTCTTCGCGGGCCTGGCCAGGACCGGCTACCGCGGCGCGGTGTGCATCGAGTCGTTCACCGCGCGGAACGAGGCCATCGCCACCGCGGCGTCGATCTGGCGGCCGCTCGCCCCGTCGCAGGACGCCCTCGCCCGCGACGGGCTGTCCTACCTCCGAACTGTCCTGCGCGGACTGGACAACGCTCCCGGGAGGGGGGTGAAGCCCGTATCCCCGCACGCCGAGTAGCCCGGTCGCGCCGTCATCCCGCCGCCCGGGAACCGCCATAAGGAGAAGACGTGTTCACAGCTCGCACGATACGAAGGTGGCTTCGGTGCGGAGCCGCCACGGTCGGACTGACCGCGACCGCCGTGATGGCGCTCCCCGCACCCGCATCCGCAGCTCCCCGCATGGTGTACGTCTCGCCGTCCGGCACCGGCACGGACTGTTCCAGCGCGCAGCCGTGCTCACTGGCAGCCGCGCAGGCGGCGGTGCGATCGCTCAACGACACCATGTCGGACGACATCGTGGTGCAGTTGGCCGACGGTCTGTACCGGCTGGCCCAACCCTTGCGGCTGACGGCGGAGGACTCCGGCTCGGGCGGTCACAGGGTGGTGTGGCAGGCCGCCCCGTCGGCGCGTCCGGTGATCACCGGTGCCCGCGCGGTCACCGGCTGGTCGGTGGCCGACGCGACCAAAAACATCTGGCGGGCCGACGTGCCCGCCGGTCTCGATGCCCGACAGCTCTATGTCGACGGCGCCGTGGCCACCCGGGCACGCACGCAGGTGAACAGGGCCGATTTCACGGCCACCAGCGCCGGAATGAGGTTCTCCAGCGGTGCGCTGAGCTATCTGAACAACCTGGCCAATCAGAGCCGGATCGAGGTGGAGAGCGTCAACTCCTTCACCGACCGGTACTCGCCGGTGCAGAGCATCAGCGGGAACTTCATGACCATGCAGCAGCCGGCGTGGAACAACAACAACTTCGGCTACGACACCCTCATGCGGCCGCACCGGGCCGGTCCGTTCTACCTGTCCAACGCGTACGAATTCCTGGACGCACCCGGCGAGTGGTACCTCAACCCCACGGCCGGAGCCTTGTACTACATCCCCCGGGCCGGGCAGAACATGAGCGACGTCAGCGTGGAACTGCCGACGCTGCAGTCGCTGGTGAACCTCGGGGGCACGTACAGCGAGCCGGCGCACCACATCACGTTCAGCGGGATCACCTTCACCGGCACGAGCTGGCTGGGCCCGAGCAGCAACCAGGGTTACGCGGACCAGCAGACCGGCGCGTACATCGCCGGCAACTGGAACTGGCCGGGCTTCGACTCCTGCCACAACGGCTGCACGCAGTTCGAGGCTGCCCGGCCGCACTGGCTGCAGATGCCGTCCGCCGTGCAGATCTCCGCCGCCAACACCGTCACCTTCAGCGACTCCCGGTTCGTCAACCTGGGCCAGACGGCCATCGGTATCGGCAACGACGCGGGCGCGCACGCCAGCGGCGTCGGTCTGGGCGCCCGCGACATCACGGTGACCCGGTCGGAGATCGCCCGGAGTTCGGCCGGCGGCATCCTCGTCGGCGGTGTGCGCGCCGACGCCCACCACCCCAGCGACCAGCGCATGGTCAACAGGGACATCACGATCAGCAACAACCGCATCCACGACCTCGGGGCGGACTACCGGGGCATCGTCTCCGTCCTGACCACGTACGTCACCAACAGCACCGTCGCGCAGAACGAGGTCTACAACATGCCGTACTCCGGCATGTCGATCGGGTACGGCTGGGGCGCCAACGACGCGGGCGGCAGCGACCACTACGCCAACCGGGGCCTGTACAACTACCAGCCGCGCTACACGACGCCGACCACCGCGTCCAACAACCGGCTCATCGGCAACTACATCCACGACGTCATGCAGCAGATGAACGACGGTGGCTGCATCTACACGCTCGGATGGAACCCGAACGCGCTGATCAGCCGGAACCACTGCCTGCGGACCAACGGATATTTCGGCGTGTACTTCGACGAGGGCTCGAAGTACTACACAGCCACCAACAACGTCTTCTCGAACACCGGTACGTGGGCGACGGCCAACTACTGGGGTGGCGAGAACATGGGGAACTGGACCGTCACCAACAACTGGTCCACCAACGGCAGTACGAACATCACCAACGGGGACCGCGGGAACGTGGTCTCCGGCAATGTCACGGTCACCAACGGCAACTGGCCCGCCGGTGCCCAGGACGTCATGGCCTCCGCCGGACCGCAGGGCACGACCCCGCCGCCCACGGGTCAGCAGATCGTGGGCGCGCAGTCCGGCCGCTGCCTGACCGCCCCCGGCACCACCAACGGCACCCAGACCCACCTCTGGGACTGCACCGGCACGACCAGCCAGACCTGGACCTACACCGCCGGCAAACAGCTGACCGTCCCCGGCAACAAGTGCCTGGACGCCAGCGGACGCGGCACCACCAACGGCACCGCCGTCGTCATCTGGGACTGCAACGGCCAGAACAACCAGCAGTGGAACGTCAACCCCAACGGCACCATCACCGGCGTCCACTCCGGACTCTGCCTCGACGCCAACGCCGCAGGCACCGCCAACGGCACCAAAGTCACCCTCTGGGCCTGCCACGGCGGCACCAACCAGCAGTGGGCACTGCGGTAACGGAAGGTCTGTCCTCTCCTTCGGGACAGGAGCGGATGCCGGCGGCGGGGCCCGAGCGGGTGCGGGCCCCGCCGCGCCTCGGCAGCGCCGTCGTCAGCACCGCGGTGGTGCTCGCGACGGCGTCGGTCTGACCGGGGACGTCCGCCGTGATCCTGCCCTGCCGAACCCGCCGACGGCTCACTGGCCGAGGGCCTGAACGTCGAGCCGCAGGACCCGTCAGGCGCCGCTAACGCCGCAGGCGGCTCGGCTCGCCCGGCCCGCTGCGGCGTACCACCCACGCCTCGGTGATGTGGGTGAACATCGCCTCGGCCGCCCCCTGGGGGTCATGCGCGGCGATCCGTTCGTAGATGTGGCGGTGGCCGTGGTTGGACGCGACGCAGAAGGCGCGGCCGGTTCGGCCCGTGTAACGGGCGGTGTTGATGACCTGGCGCTCCAGCGAACGGACCACGGCACGGCCGATGCGGTTGCCCGAGGCCTGCATGACGGTGTCGTGGAACGCCCGGTCCTGTTCGTGGTACGAAGCGGGGTCGTCGACGAGCTGGTCCATCCGCTCCACCAGAACGCGCAGCCGGTCCGTCACCTCGGCGTTCGCCAGGCGGGCGGCGACGTTGGCCATGTCGGACTCCAGGGCGCGGCGGGTCGCGACGAGGTGATCGAGGATGGCCAGGCTCTCGTCCTCGGCGATGGTCGCGCCAAGGACCAGCTCGTCGAGCATGTTCCACATCGCTGACGGGGTGACCATCGTGCCGGCGCCCTGGCGGACCTGCACCAGCCCCTTCTCCTGGAGAATCTTCACCGCCTCGCGGACCACGGTGCGGCTGACCGAGAAGGTCTCGCAGAGCACGGGCTCGGGGGGAAGCGGCGAACCGGACGGATGGACTCCACGCACGATCCGCTCCACCAGCTCAGCCGTGACGGCGGCGGCGAGGTTCGCAGGGCGGCGGCTCCAGGCGGGGGCGTCGGAGGCCTCTGCGGATGACTGCGGTACTGCCGTCATGCATACCCCCCGGGACCCCTGCCGCACTGATTGTATCGCACCCGGTTGACGTCATACGTCATACGAGTTACACACGTCATACGAGTTGCGTTCCTCCTCAACCTCAACTGCCGGATAGCCGGCCACATCAGGAGAGCGGGGCAGCAATGAAGCAGCGAACACTGTGGTCGGCGACCCTTGTTGCCGGGCTCGTCGTCTTGGCCGGCTGCGGAAGCGCCTCCGACCCGGAATCTTCATCCGGTGGTTCGAAGGGCAAACTCGTCGTCTGGGACTGGAAGTCCGGCGACCCCACAGCGTCTTCTTACGTGAAGAAGGCCAAGGCCGACTTCGCCGAGCGGCATCCCGACGTGACGGTCGAGTTCGTCGCCCAGCCGTTCGAGCAGTACTACACCCTGCTCGGGGCCGCCATCCAAGCCGGTAAGGGGCCGGACGTCATGCTCTTCAACGGCGGCGGGCAGATCCGTGACCGCGCGGACTCCCTGCTGGCGTTGGACCAGTACGTCCGTGACGACAAGAAGCGGCTGGCCGGCTGGGAGGCCTTCACCAAGGACAACAAGACCTACGCCGCTCCGGTGACCTTGCAAGGTCACCCGATCTACTACAACAAGTCGCTCTACCGGAAGGCGGGGCTGGACCCGGAGCAACCGGCCACCAGCTGGAACGCGTTCGTCGCCAACTGCCGGACCCTCACCAAGGCGACCGGCGCCAGATGCTTCGCGCAGGGCAACAAGGAAGGCATCGGTATCCAGTTCTTCCTGTCCGGGCTCGGCTCGGGCGTCCTGTCGCCCACGGAGTACGACGACTGGATCGCCGGCAAGCGAGACTGGTCCTCCCCGGCGGTCAAGCGGGTCTTCTCGCTCTGGAAAGAGATCAACGACGAAGGCCTGAACAGCGAAGGGGCGAACTCGACGGCGATGTTCAACGACGCGTTCGCGGTCTTCCAGTCCAACAAGGCCGCCCACGTCATCGGGTTGATGTCGGACGTCGGGCACTGGAAGGACTTCGCCGAATTCCTCGACGCCGACAACGTCGGCGTCATGAAGGCGCCGGTCGTCACGCCCGGCGCCACGCCGAGCCTTCCCTACGACGGCGGCATCGGCTACGCCGTCGCGAAGCGGACCAAGGACCCCCAGGCCGCCGCAGACCTGGTGCGCTCCCTGACCTCGACCGACGCACTGAAGTCGTTCTACGCCGACGCGGGCGCCATCGCGGCCGACCGCACCGTGGACGTCTCGAGCGCCGGCCCGGCCGTGGCCACCATCGTCTCCGAGATCGAGGGCGGCAAGCCCGCCCTGCACGTCGCCCTGCCCTCCAAGACCGTGGACCTGATGGGGCGTTTGTCCCAGCAACTGCTCAGCGGATCGGTCACGGTCGACGCGGCCGTGAAGCAGCTGGCCGCGTCCGATCAGGCGGGCTGAGGCCATGTCACCCATGGATTCGTCGGTCCGCGCTGCTCAAGCAGAGCGGACCGACGGGGCGCGAGCAGGTGAGGCGGCAGCCGGCCGCGGACCCGCGTCGAAACCTCCGCGCGCCCGCGGCGGCCGGCGCGCCGAACGCCTCGCCCCCTACGTCCTGGTCGCCCCCGCTGTCCTGATCATCGTGGTGCTCCGGCTCTGGCCACTGGGGCTGGGCGTCAACTTCTCCTTCACCGGTGACGGCGAACGCAACGGCGCCATGGTGGGGCTCGACAACTACGCGGAACTCCTCGACGACCCGCTGTTCCACACCGCGCTGCGCAACGTCGGACTGCTGGTGCTCCTGCTGCCGGTCGCGGTCGCGATCCCGGGACTGCTCGCCACCTTCATCTACCTGCGGGTGCCCGGACACTCGTTCTTCCGGAGCGTCTACTTCTTCCCGGCTGTACTCTCACCGGTGATCGTCGGCGCGATCTTCAACCTGCTGCTGGCCTTCGACGGCCCGCTGAACGCCGTCCTCGACGGCTCAGGCCTCGGCCCGGTGGACTGGCTCGGCGATCCCGACGTAGCCATCTTCACCGTCGTCGGCGTGCACATCTGGGCGACGGCAGGAATGGCGTTGGTGGTGTTCCTGGCCGGGTTCGCGACCCTGGACCCCGCACTTCTGGACGCCGCACGGGTCGACGGCGCCTCGCTCGCGCGGATGATCTGGCACGTCATCATCCCCGGTCTGTCACGCACCATCCAGTTCGTCGTCGTCACCACGATGATCGGGATGCTGACCTCGATGTTCGGGCTGCTCTACGTCATGACCAGTGGCGGCCCGGAAGGGTCGACCTACCTGCCGGAGTACTACATCTGGATCCAACAGGGGCAGATGAGCCGCCCGGCGCTCGCGTCGGCCGCGTCCACCGCCCTCTTCGTCATCATGCTGGTCGTGGGTCTGCTACAGGTCGGCCTGCTGCGCCGGGCGGGGAGGGAGGACTGATGTCCCGCCTGGGGCCGAGCAGATGGCTGGTCGCCGTGCCGATGGTGATCCTCGCCCTGGCGACGATCTACCCGCTGCTGTTCACCGCCAACGTCGCGATGAAGACCCGCCGGGAGTACGTCCTCGACCGGTTCTCCCTGGCGAGCGCTCTGAGGTGGGACAACCTCAGCACGGCGTGGAACAGCGTCGGCATGGGGCGGTACTTCCTCAACTCCGTGATCGTGGTGGCCTGCGCCGTGGCCCTGCTCCTGCTCATCGGGTCCATGGCCGGGTTCGCGCTGGCCCAGATACGGTTCCGTGGCTCGTCCGCGCTGTATCTGGTCTGCCTCGCGGCACTGTTCATCCCGTTCCAGGTGATCATGGTGCCGCTGGCCAGGATCATGGCCGACGGCGGTCTCATCGACACCTATCCGGGGCTGGTCCTCGCCTACGTCGCACAGTTCCTGCCGTTCACCGTCTTCCTGATGACGAGCTACTACCGAGCGGTGCCCACCGAACTCGTCGACGCGGCACGGATCGACGGCAACACCCTGTACGGCGTCTACCGGCGCATCATGCTGCCGATGGGTGCCCCGGCACTGCTGTCGGTGGGCATCCTCGACGCGCTGTTCTGCTGGAACGACGTACTCATCTCGCTGCTGATGATGCCGTCGGCCGACCACCGCACCCTGATGGTCGGCATCACCTCACTGCGCGGCCAGTACTCCGCCGACATCCCCACCTTCGCAGCCGGTGTCCTGATCGCCGGGCTGCCCGTGTTGGTGACCTACCTGTTCCTGCAGCGCCAGATCGCTGACGGCGTGACGGCCGGCGCGACGAAGGGCTGACGCATGCGCATCACCGGGTACAGAACCCTGACGACCATTCAGCGATGGGGCAGACCTGTCGGGGACGCGAACGGCGTGTACGTCGACGGCGTCGTGCCCGTGCCGCTCGTCATCGTCGAGACCGATGAGGGGATCACCGGAGTCGGCCTGGGACCGCACGTGGAAGCCGAGGCGATGTTCGCCGCCATCGACGGCCAGGACCCGCGCGCGGTGACCGCCCTCTACGACCGCATGCTGCGGCACACCTTCAAAGCCGGGCATGCCGGCGTGGTGTTCGGCACGATCGGCGCGTTCGACACGGCGTTGTGGGACATCAAGGCACAGGCCGTCGGCGAGCCGCTGTGGCGGTTGCTCGGCGGCAACGACCGTACGGTCCACGCTTACGCCTCCGGCCTGGACATCGGCCTCACCGACGACGAACTCGTCGCCACCTACCAGACCTACGCCGAGCGCGGGCTGAGGGCGGCGAAGCTCAAGGGGGGCCTGGACATCGAGCGTGACCGGCACCGGCTGTCGCTCGTACGCGAGGTATTGACCGAGGCCGCGCACGGGAGCCGCCCAGGGCTCATGCTGGACGCGAACGAGTCCTGGAGCCGCAAGCAGGCCGTACGCCACGTCGGCGAGCTGGAACGCACGCTCGACCTGACCTGGATCGAGGAGCCGGTCCGGCGCTGGGACGCCGACGGCCTGGCCGCTGTCAGCCGTGGTGTACGGACGGCGGTCGCCAGCGGGGAGAACCTCACCGGCCTCGAACAGTTCCGTCCGCTGATCGCGGCGGGAGGCGTCGACATCGTCCAGACGGCCGCCGTCTGGGGAGTCACCCACTTCCTGCGTGTCGCCGCGCTGGCGCACGCCTACGACCTGCCGGTCAGCCCGATCGGCAACACCCCTGTCGCGCTGCTGCACGCCGCGACGTCGGTGCCCAACCACCTGGTCAGCGAACTGCAGGACCTGCAGCCGCCGATCGGCGTCGCGGTGGACCTGCACGTCGAGGACGGCGCCTTCGTGCTCGGCGACATGCCGGGGCTAGGCGTCCGGATCGACGAAAAGGTGATGACCGCGGCCCGTCAGCGAACGGCACACGTACCCGACGGACCGCACATACGGCCGGAGCAGGCCGGTCGGCGGCTGCTCGCGGTCACCCCCGGGCCGTGCCGATCCACCGCGGAAGGGACGTTCGGCACCATGGAGATGGAGGATCGATGAAGGTTGTCCACCGCGGGGCCCGCACCCTGAGGATCGAGAGGCCGGTCACCGAGGCGCCGGCCCTGGCGAAGGGGTGGGGCGGGCGCGGCGCCAACACCCTCGCAAGGGGCTGCGTCGCCACACACGACCCTGAGGCGTCACGCGCGGACCCCCAGCGGAACCAGGCGATCCTCGGCAGGATCCCGGCCGGTGGCCGCAGACGCGCCGACGATCTCGCCGGGGCCGCGGTGTTCCTCGCCTTCCCGGCGTCGAACCATGGCAGAGGCCCTGTTCGTCCCGTCGACCGCGGACGGCCGGGGCCATGACGGGCCGCCAGGCATTACCGGCCGGCCGCGCCCGAGTCGGCCCTGCGTGCGAAGCCGCGGGACGCGACGTGCGCGGCCCTTGGGACGGCCTTGCCCGGGGCAACGTGTACGGGCTCGTGATGCGCGCCGGCCCAGCCGACGAGCGGAGCCTGGTCGTCGCCGCGCAGGCCGGCGATCCCCGAGCGCTCGACGACCTGGCCGCGACGTACCTGCCGCTGGTGTACGCGATCGTGCGCAGGGCACTGGGTGAGCTCGCGGACGTCGACGACGTCGTGCAGGAGACGATGCTGCGGGCACTTCCCGAACTGCGTACGCTGCGCGCCCCGGAGTGCATCCGGCCCTGGCTGGCCACGATCGCGACACGACAGATCAGCAACCATCTGCACCGGCGGCAGGCGGACGCCGAACGGACGGCCCCCCTCGACGAGATGACCGACCCGCCGGACGCCGACGCCGACGCCGAGAACCTGGCCCTCATCCACGTCGAGCTGTCCGGTCATCGCCGAAAGACCGTACGCGCCAGTCGATGGCTCGCCCCCGACGCCCGGGCGCTGCTGTCGCTGTGGTGGCTGGAGGCCGCGGGCCGGCTGACGAGGCCGGAGCTCGCGGCGGCGCTGGGAACGAGCGTGGCTCACGCGGCCGTGCGCGTCCAGCGGATGCGCAACCAGCTGGATGCGAGCCGGTCACTCGTCGCCGCGCTGGAAGCCAGCCCCCGGTGCCCCGAGCTGACCGCCGCGCTGGGGGGCTGGGACGGCCTGCCGAGCACGCTGTGGCGCAAGCGCATCACCCGGCACACCCGATCCTGTGCCGACTGCGGCCTGGCCGCCGGCGAACTGGTGCCCCTTGAGCGGCTGATCGTCGCCCTGGCGCTGCTCCCGGTCCCGTCGGCGCGGTCGGCCACGGTGCTAACCAAACCCGCGGTCGCCGCGGCGACCGAGAATTCCGTCATGACGGGAGTCGCCTCGCCCGAGGCCGGCTCGGGGATTTCGGCACGACGACGACTCCGACTTTTCAAGCCGGCCGCCGATAACGAAAACTGCCGAGATCTGCACGCGTCCGTCACTTCAATTCGCCGCATGAAAACGTTATGAGAGGTGGCCGTCAATAGTCCCGCTTCTCTGCTTGGTTGCTCGTCGGTTCAGGTCCATATATATCGATGACTCCCTCTTGAATGGACCATGGCAATCTGTCAATCTTCTAGTCGGCGAGGCATGACGTTCCCCATTCATGACCTGTGAAAGGGGAAGCCACAAGCGATCGTCAGCCATAGGCCGGGCCGACGGCATGAGCGTGCGCGGCCACACACCACCGCGCTGGCACGCCCAGCAGCCCGGCCGGGCGCGTGGCCTGTCCGGCGGCGACCACATCTCCCGCCGCGGCGGACGGGGCTGCTCACCCGGACCGACTCCACGAGGCAGGGGAGTAAGGCTTCCCAGGCGCCACAGCAGCGGCATGACGCTGACATGCTCGCCGCGAGCGATCTGGGAGGGGGCCGGCGCGGTGAGGGCAAGCTCCGCGCCGGCTCGGCCGCCTGCCGCCAGGCGGCCGACCGCAACAGCTGCAACAGCTCCCGCACAGCGCAGACGTGACCAACCGCCACAGGGAAGGCACGACCATGCCCCACACCCATCGCAGGCGCCACCTCGCCCGGGCGCTCGCCTGCGTCCTCACCGCTCTCAGCGCGCTCGCGGTCGGCGAGCAGCAGAGCGCCTCACCTGCTGCCGCCGACACATCCCAGTTCCGCGGCGTCAACTGGGCCCGACTCGGTGACAACTTCCACAATGGACCGCTGGTCCTGCACGGGTTGAGCGGCTCCGACAGCTACCAGACGGTCGTGGCGAAAGCGAACGCCGTCTACACCGGTTTCGAGAACAACCTCGGCGCCAACACCGTCCGGCTCCCGATCAACACCTACACCGTCGGGACGAGTTGGTGGAACGCGTACACGGGCGCGATAGACGCGGCCACCGCGAAGGGATTCAAGGTCGTCCTCTCCTACTGGGACGACGGGGTGGCAGCCCGCGACGGCCGCATCGTCAACCCCGGTGCCTTCGACGCCATGTGGAACACCGTGCTCGCCCGGTACGGCACCAACAACCTCGTCCACTTCGAGCCGATGAACGAACCCGCGGGACACAGCGCCGCCGAGTGGGCGAACGTGGTGAGCAACTGGATCAGCAGCCGCCCGTCGATTCCGCGGAACCGCGTCTTCGTCAGCGGAGCCGGCCTGAACACCGACATCAAGTCCATGTGCGCCGAACGCCGCCTTGACGGGACACTCCTGTCGCTGCACCACTACACGTTCTTCAGCGGCGCGAAGACCTACGACCAGTGGGTGACCTACCTGCGGAACGCGATCGGCTCCTGCGCCGATCGCACCGTCATCGACGAGTTCGGCGCGCCGATGGACACCGGGCTCAACTACCACGACACCGGCAGCACCGACAACTTCGTCCGCTACTTCCGGGCCACCACCACGGTGCTCCGGGAACTGCGGATGGGCTCCGTCTACTGGCCCGGGCTGGGCGGGAAGATACGCGCCGGCCAGAGCGACGACTGGTACGCCATGCAGAAACTGCACGGCACCGGCACCGACCTCACGCTCAGCACCCCCAGCGCCAGCGGCCGTGAACGCCTCCGCCACGGCTGGGGCTTGGACGGCGACGTCCCGGCCCCCGCCGGCCCGCTGCGCAACGTCGGCACCGGGCACTGTCTGGACATCCCCGGCGGGACCACGGCGAACATCCAGGTCCAGGTGTCCCCCTGCGCCGACGCGGCCGGCCAGCAGTGGACCTTGACGCCCGGCGGGCAGATCACGGCACTGGGGGGCCAGAAGTGCCTGGACGCGTACAACGGCGGGACGACGAACGGCACCGTGGTCGGTACGTGGGCGTGCAACGGTGGCGACAACCAGCGGTGGACGGTGGGCACCGACGGCACCATCCGCAGCCTTCGCTCCGGCCTCTGCCTCGACGTGAACACCGCCACCTTCAAGACGCAGCTGTGGGCGTGCTGGGGCGGCGACAACCAGAGGTGGCAGATCCAGAACACTGACGCGCGGCACGACGCCCGGCTCGGCGGGCACGGCGGACGGTGACCTCCGGCGGCGGCCTAGCCGATGGCAACGGCCTGCGGCTCGGTCGCCGCCTTTTTCACCGGCGGTCTGTCCTCACCCAAGTCAGCGACCTGTTCCAGTCCGTGAAGGGAGAACGACATGTCCGAGGTGACACGCAGACGGTTTCTCGCCACCGGGGCGGCGGCTGGAGCAGGGATCGTGCCGGGTGGGTGGACCGCCGCGGCCAGCGTCGGCTCGGCCGCGCCACCGGAGGTCCGGGCCGCGAACGACCTGGCTCTGTGGTACGACAGGCCGGCCGGCACGGACTGGCTGCGGGCGCTGCCGATCGGCAACGGGCGCCTCGGGGCGATGGTGTTCGGCAACGTCGACACCGAACGGCTGCAACTCAACGAGGACACCGTCTGGGCCGGCGGTCCGTACGACTCCGCCAACCCCCGCGGGGCGGCCAACATCGCGGAGATCCGACGGCGGGTCTTCGCCGATCAGTGGGGGCCGGCTCAGGACCTGATCAATCAGACGATGCTGGGCAGCCCGGCCGGACAGCTGGCCTACCAGCCGGTCGGAAACCTTCTGCTCTCCTTCGGCAGCGCTACCGGTGCGTCGCAGTACAACCGGACGCTCGACCTCACGACCGCCACGGCCACCACGACCTACGTGCTGAACGGCGTGCGGTACCAGCGTGAGGTGTTCGCCAGTGCACCGGACCAGGTGATCGTGGTCCGGCTGACGGCCGACCGGGCCAACTCCATCACCTTCAGCGCCACCTTCGACAGTCCGCAACGCACCACGGTGTCCAGCCCGGACGGTGCCACGATCGCCCTCGACGGCACCTCCGGCACCATGGAGGGCATCGCCGGACGGGTCCGCTTCCTCGCCCTGGCCAACGCCACCGTGACGGGCGGCACGCTCAGCAGCTCGGGCGGCACGCTGCGGGTCACCGGCGCCACCAGCGTGACGGTGCTGGTGTCGATCGGCTCCAGCTACGTCACCTTCCAGAACGTCGGAGGCGACTACCAGGGCATCGCGCGCAGCCGCCTCACCGCTGCCCGCAACGTCGGCATCGACGGATTACGCGGTCGCCACCTCACCGACTACCAGGCGCTGTTCAACCGGGTGTCGATCGATCTGGGACGTACGACGGCGGCCGACCAGCCGACCGACGTACGGATCGCACAGCACGCGCAGGCCAACGACCCACAGTTCTCTACCCTGTTGTTCCAGTTCGGCCGGTATCTGCTCATCTCGTCCTCGCGACCGGGCACCCAGCCGGCCAACCTCCAGGGCATCTGGAACGACCAGATGGCTCCGTCCTGGGACTCGAAGTTCACCATCAACGCCAACCTGCCGATGAACTACTGGCCCGCCGACACGACGAACCTGTCCGAATGCTTCCAGCCGGTCTTCGACATGATCGACGACCTGACCGTGACCGGCGCCCGGGTGGCCCAGGCACAGTACGGTGCCGGCGGCTGGGTGACGCACCACAACACCGACGCGTGGCGGGGCGCCTCAGTCGTCGACGGAGCGCAGTGGGGGATGTGGCAGACCGGCGGCGCGTGGCTGGCCACCCTGATCTGGGACCACTACCTGTTCACCGGGGACATCGACTTCCTGCGCTCGAACTATCCGGCCCTGAAGGGCGCCGCGCAGTTCTTCCTCGACACCCTGGTCACCCACCCGACGCTCGGCCACCTGGTCACCAACCCGTCGAACTCCCCGGAGCTCCCTCACCACACGAACGCCACCGTCTGCGCGGGCCCCACCATGGACAACCAGATCCTGCGCGACCTTTTCAACGGCGTCGCCCGTGCCGGCGAACTCCTTGGCGTGGACGCCGCCTTCCGCGCTCAGGCGGTCGCGGCCCGGGACCGGCTGGCGCCGACGCGGGTCGGTTCCAGAGGCAATGTGCAGGAGTGGCTGGCCGACTGGGTAGAGACCGAGCGGACTCACCGGCACGTCTCCCACCTGTACGGGCTGCATCCGAGCAACCAGATCACCAAGCGCGGGACGCCTCAGCTGTACGAGGCCGCGCGGCGGACGCTGGAGCTGCGCGGCGACGACGGGACGGGATGGTCGCTCGCCTGGAAGATCAACTTCTGGGCTCGGTTGGAGGACGGCGCCCGGGCCCACAAGCTGCTCCGGGACCTGGTGCGGACGGACCGGCTCGCGCCCAACATGTTCGACCTGCACCCACCGTTCCAGATCGACGGCAACTTCGGTGCCACCTCGGGCATCGCGGAGATGCTGTTGCAGAGCCACAACGGCGAACTGCACGTACTGCCGGCGCTGCCGGTCGCCTGGCCCGCCGGACGCGTGCGCGGACTGCGTGGCCGCGGTGGATACACCGTCGGCGCCGAGTGGAGCAGCGGCCGGACCGAGTTCGTCGTCAGACCCGACCGGACCGGCGCCGTCCGGGTGCGCAGCCGGATCCTCGCCGGCGACTTCACCCTGAAGGACGATGCGAGCGGCGAGCCGGTCCAGCCGAAGCGGCTCGAGGCCGATCTCATCGAGTTCACCGGCCAGGCCGGGAACACCTACCGCGCGACCGCACTCAGCTCGGGGCCGGTGGAGACCGGCGTGGCCTATCGGCTGGTGGCCCAGCACAGTGGCAAGGCCGCCGACATCAACGGTGCGTCCACGGACGCCGGTGCGCGGCTGATCCAGTGGCAGATCACCGCCGGGCTCAACCAGCACTTCGAGTTCCTGCCCTCCGACGGCGGGCACTACAAGATCCGGGTCCGGCACAGTGGCCTGGTCCTGCACGTCGCCAGTAGCAGCGGCGGCGCCGACGTCACCCAGCAACCGGATACCAACGTCGCAGGCCAGCAGTGGCGGATGGTCGATCACGGCGGTGGCGTGATCAGTCTGGTCAACCGACAGAGCGGCCTCGCTCTGGACGTCTGGGAGGCCTCCACCGCCGACGGCGCTCGCATCTGCCAGTGGGCAGTCACCGGCAGCACCAACCAGCGATTCCAAGCCCAGCGCATCTAGGCGGTTCGGTTCGAATGAGCGGGCGGACCAGATGAGGATGTCTGCGATGCGGAGGCCGAGCGGATGGATGCTGGCGGTCTCCGCATCCGCCGGGACGGGGAGCACTGCCCGGATGCCGCAGGGAGTGTCAGGAGTCACTGGTGGTCGGACAAGCCTTGCCGTCGAGAGAGAACGAGCCTGCGGCGCTCCCGGTCGATCTCAGTGACGACGACCGTGACCTCGTCGCCGGTCTGGACGACGTCTGACGGACTTTCCACGGGCGTCGACGTGAGGTCTCGCAGATGGACCAGTCCCTCGATCCCGTCGGTGACCTGGACGAAGGCGCCGAAGGGGACCAGCTTGGTGACTCGCCCGGAGAGTTTCTGCCCCACCGCAGTGCGGTCGGCGAATGACTGGAAGGGGTCTGGCTGCGTCGCCCGCAAGGACAGTCTCGCCTCCAGGTTCCATGTGTCGAACTGAAGGAACTCCGCTGAGACGCGCTGTCCGACCTGCACGACGTCGAAGGCTGCTTCGATGCGCCGCCAGGACAGCTCGGGGATCGTGATGAACCCGACACCGGGGAAGACCGGGTGGTCCGGGCCCTCGTCCAGCGCCACGAACACGCCGAACCGCTCGATCGCGGTGACGGTGCCGGAAAGGATCTCGCCGCAGTGCAATGACTCCAAGAACGCCCAGAGTTCTGGGTTCTCACGCGCCCCGCCCATCATGTTCCCCAGCCTTTCACGAGGAGTGGCGAACTCGACGGGAAGGGCGGTGACGCTGCGGTCTGGAGAGGGCGCCCGCCCCCGCGATTACCTTTATCGCTGGGGCGGGCGCCGGGGGGCCAAGAAGCTGAGGCCGGTCGCCCGGTTCAGAAGGCGTGTGTCATCAGCTCCGCGAACAGGGCGTGCTCGTCGACCTCGAGGCCTCGCGAGCGGAACCAGCCGCAGATGTTGGCGCAGTCGCGCTGGAGGAAGGTCATCCCGTTGAGGTTGCCGACCAGGTCGACGATCTGCGGCAGGTCGATGATGACCAACCGCTCGCCCGCCGCCAGGATGTTGTACGCCGAGAGGTCGCCGTGCACGACGCCGTTCTGCACCATGGTGGCGAGGGCGTCGGTGAGTTGCTGGAAGTAGGCTGCCAGCAGGTCGGGTGAGGGCCGCGTCTGGGCGAGCCGGGGTGCGGTCTCGGTGGCACCGTCCTCGTTGACGACGGTGATCCACTCCATCAGGATCTCGGTGCCGTCGATCTGGACGGGGTAGGGGACCGGCAGCCCGAGGTTCCAGAGCCGCACCAGTGCGCCCCACTCGGACACCGCCCACTCACCGGCCGCGACCTGCCGGCCGAAGGTGCTCTTGCGCTTGACGGCTCGCTCGTCACGTGAGCGCTTCATCGAGCGGCCCTCGGTGTAGGACGCGGAGCGGTGGAAGTTCCGGTGCTCGGGAGAGCGGTACCGCTTCGCCGCCATGACCACGGCGGCGTCGGGGTCGAGCAGGTCGGCGCGCTCGATGAGGTGGACGTCGGCCTCCTTGCCCGTCTTGAGGACGCCGAGCTCGGTGTCGATCGCGCCCTGCGAGGTCACGACCCAGTCCGGAAGCGGCTCGGGGCCTCGGCAGAGGGGTTCGACGCTGAGCCAGGTCGACCAGCGCTGACCGTCCTCGAGGTCGTCGTAGTAACGGAAGTCGAAGACGAACCGTTCGTCGATGTCGCTCAGGTCCTGCCGCGGCGGGACATAGCGGGACGCGTCGGTGCTGAGGGTGTCAGGAAATGCCGGGTGCTGAGGGTACTGCGAGAGATCGTCGTGAGACATCGCTGGAGGTGCTCCATGAGGCGAGAGAGGGGCGGTCTGCGGACAGGCCGACGACAGTCGTGGTCACAGTCGTGCCTCCTCTCGTGGAGCACCGGGCAGCTCCCGGTGTCTCGCCCATGGTGAGGGGCGGACACCGGGCGGGGCAACCGATTAATCGCGGCCGGCGTCGACGGCGGCGACAGCCGCGGCCGCGTCCCTGCGTGACCCGCCGACCGCTCCGGCGCATCGGCACCGGGATCCTGCTCAGGCGGGCTGGAACGGCAGATCCCCGGTACCCCGCCCGACCTCAGGGCCGCGAGGCAGGAGTCCTAGGCGATGGGGAAGTCGAAGTAGGTGTCTGGATAGGGCTCGTCGTCGAGCGTGTAGTGCCACCACTCGCGCTCGTACGCGCTGAAACCGCAGGTCTCCATCAGGGATCGCAGGTGCTGACGGTTCCGCGCTTCAGCGGGTGTGATTCCTTGTGCGCCGTGGTGCGATATGGAATCCATCAGGTCATGGTGGCCGCCCATGGGCAGGAGTTCACCTGTGGTGAGGTCATAGAGCGTGAGGTCGAGGGTGCTGCCTCGGCTGTGGCCCGACCGGGCGGCCACGTATCCCTTGTCGAACATCTCGGCTCTGCCGATACGGGGATAGTGCCGTGACTTGGTCCGGCCGTCCTCCGGCTGTCGCGACCAGCGCAGAAAGCAGTCGACGGCGTGCTGCGGGCGATAGCCGTCCCAGAGCAGCAGGCCGAATCCCAGCGCTTCGGCCTTCTCCCGTGCCCGCTCCAGGGCCGCACACAGTGCCCTCGTACCGACGACCCGGTTGGCCAGATAGCCGTCGACCGGTTTCCCGGTGAAGTTGTCCCACGTGGCGTACTTGGCATCCCAGCGTATTCCGGGGGCCACCTCGTCCACGAAGACGAAGTCGTCCAGCAACGGCTTCATCGGATCTTCCCTGTCAGGGCGAGGGACACCGTCCGGTCGATCACCTCGGAAAGAGGAAGTCCCGCGGCGGCCATCATCCTCGGATATCGGCTGTACGAGGTCATGCCGGGCAGGGTGTTGACCTCGTTGAGGACGACTTGTCCGTCCTCCTTGAGGAACATGTCCACCCGTGAGAGTCCGCGGCATCCCAGGGCGCGGTACACGGCCTTGGCCGTCTCTTGCACGAGCAGCCGTGACTCTTCTGGAATGTCGGCGGGAACGACGGCTGTGGAGTTCTCGGAACCGGTCTCGGGGGACGCCTCCTGGTGGATCCTGAAGAAACCGTGGGAGAGGGAGATCCGGTCCACCTCGCCCGCGAACAGATCCGTCTCGTTCCCGAGGATGGCGCAGCCGATCTCACTGCCGACGACAGCCGCTTCGATCAGCACCTTCGAGTCGTAGTGCCGTGCCGTTTCGACCGCGCCCGGCAGTTCCTCTGCCCGGGACACCTTGGTGACGCCGAAGGACGATCCCGAACGGGCCGGCTTCACGAACACCGGATAGGTGAACTGGGCGGTATCGATGGTGTCGTCCGCCATCAGGGTCCAGAAGTCCGGCGTGGCGATTCCCGCGCTTCGGGCCATGACGTAGGTCAGGGACTTGTCCATGCACAGAGCGGAACTCTGGATGTCGCAGCCGACGTAGGGGATGCCGGAGAGTTCCAGCAGCCCTTGGACCGCGCCGTCCTCGCCGAGGGTGCCGTGCAGCACGGGCAGCACGACGTCCAGACGGATCGTTCCGTAGCGCCCCTCTGCCAGGGTGAGCAGTCCGTGCACGTTGCTGTCCGGCGACAGTACGACGGGAGGGCAGCTGTCGGTCTCCCACTCGGTGTCGGGCCCGTCGCAGAGCTTCCAGATGCCGCTCTTGGTGATCCCGACGTAGAACGGTTCATACTTCTCGAGATCGAGGTTCCGGGCCACCTCGCGCGCCGACTTGACGGAGACGGGGTGCTCCTCGGAACGGCCACCGAATATGATGCCGACCTTGAGCCTAGCCATGCTGATTCCTGCTTTCGAATGTCAGGCAATTGGTGAGGGAGTTCTTCACGATGTCGTGCAGGGCGCGGTCGGTGTAGTAGGCGGTGTGCGGACTGATGAACGCGTTCGCCAACTCCTGTAGCCGCACCAGTGTTTTGCTTTCTACAGGTTTGTCTCGGCAGTCGGCGTAGAAGATGCCTTCCTCGCCTTCGATGACATCCAGTGCCGCACCGCCCAGCCTGCCGCTTTCCAGTTCCTGCACGAGGGCCTCGGTGTCGATGAGCGCACCACGCCCGGTGTTGACGATGAGCGCGCCGTTCTTCATCTGCGCCAGGCGTCGTCGATTCAGCAGATGGTGCGTGTCCGCGGTGAGGGGCGTGTGCAGCGTGACCAGGTCGCTCCGCCGCAGCAATTCATCGAGTGGAACGTGCTCGACAGCGCTCCCGGGACGCTCGACGGGACGGTTGTCATGGGCGAGGATGCGGCAGCCGAAACCCCGTAGCCGGGTCATGACCGCTGCGCCGATACGACCTGCGCCGATCACCCCGACGGTCAGATCGCGCAGCTCTTTCCCGCGCACGTCGCTCAGCCGGTAATCGTGCAGGTCCGTGCGACGGACGATGGCTTTCGCATCCCGTGCCGCCATCAGCATGAGCATCAGCGTGTAGTCGGCCACGCTGTCCGGCGAGTAGGAGACGTTCTCGACCGTGATGCCGACGCTGTCCGCGTATTCCACGTCGATGTGGTCGTAGCCGATGCTCCGCGTGGAGATGTACAGCACGCCGGTTCGACGGAGTTCACGCAGAGTGGCATGGGTGAGGGGCGTCTTGTGGCCGACGCTGATGCACCGACTGCCGGAGGCCAGTGCGGTATTGGCCTCCGACACCGGTGCGTCGGTGATGGCCGGCAGTACACCGAGGCCGGGTGCCAGTTCGCGGAACAGAACGGCTTCGTCCGGGCCGCACCCGTACATGGTGATGCGGGTCGTTTCGCTGTGGGTCATGCCGTCAGTCAAGGGGGCGTGCTGTTGCCGGAACGTATGTGCTTTTCGATATGCCGGCGATACGTCTCACTGTCTTGACTGGAAACATGACTTACCCACGAGGCATGACTTTCCCACCAGCCATGACTTGCCCATCATGCATGACGTTCAGGGAATCGCGGTGATCCCGCTCAGCCTCGGCGAGATCGCCGATGTCGTCGGGGGAAAGGTCGAGGGCGACAGCTCCGTGACGGTGACCGCGCCGGCCGTGCTCGACAGCCGGCAGGCCGAGCCGGGTGGCCTCTTCGTCGCCTTCACCGGCGAGCGCACCGACGGCCATGACTACGCGGAACAGGCGGGGCGGGCCGGCGCGGTGGCCGTGCTCGGCTGTCGGGCCACGCCGCTGCCCACCGTCGTCGTCCAGGACGCCCGGGCCGCGCTGCAGACGCTCGCCGCCCAGGTCGTGGCCCGGCTGCGCGACGGACTGACCGTCTTCGCGGTGACCGGATCCCAGGGCAAGACCGGCACCAAGGACCTGCTGGCGGCCGCCCTTTCGGCCGCCGGGCCCACGGTTGCCACGGTCGGCTCGCTGAACAACGAACTCGGCGTGCCGCTCACGATGTTGCGCGCCCAGGCGGCAACCCGGTTCCTGGTCCTGGAGATGGGAGCCCGCCATGTCGGCGACATCGCCGCGCTCACCGGTCTGGTCGCGCCCGACATCGCCGTCGTTCTCAACGTCGGCGTGGCCCACCTCGGTGAGTTCGGGTCGCGAGCCGCCATCGCCAGGACCAAGGGCGAACTGGTGCAGGGCCTCGCGCCCGGCGGCACCGCTGTCCTGAACGCCGACGACCCCCGGGTGGTCGCCATGCGCGCGCTCACCGACCGTCCGGTGTCGACCTTCGGCCGGGCGGTCCACGCCGACGTACGGGTACTCGACGTGGCCCTCGATCGGCTCGGTCGGCCGTCCTGCACGCTGCGCACCGTCGCTGCCTCGGCTCACCTCACCCTGCCGCTCGTCGGCGCCCACCAGGCGCTCAACGCTTCGGCTGCCGCGGCGGCAGCACTGGCGGCCGGGGTGCCCCTCGACCGGGCCACGGCGGCGCTGGCCACCGCCTCGCTGTCGCCGTGGCGGATGGAGCCGCGCGACCTCGCCTGCGGCGCGGTGCTGCTGAACGACTCCTACAACGCCAACCCCGACTCCACCCGCGCCGCCTTGGACGCGCTGGCGGCCGTCGAGGGCGGGCGCCGCATCGCCGTACTCGGCGAAATGCTCGAACTCGGCGAGGACAGCGCGGCCGAGCACCACGCCGTCGGGGCGTACGCCGCCGCCCGGGCCGACCTGGTGGTCGCCGTCGGGGAGGCTGCCCGGCCGATCGCCGACGGCGCGGGAGAGGGCGCGATGGTCCTCGCCGACAACGCCACGGCCGTCGACTGGCTGCGTGGCCATCTCACCCGCGACGACGTGGTCCTGGTCAAGGCGTCCCGCGGGGCCCGCCTCGACGAAGTCGCCGCCGCTCTGGCCTAGTTCAGCGCCCGCGCCGGCTCATGTAGAGGGTGAAGGCCCGGTAGACCATCGGCCGCAGCGGCAGGTCCCACTCGCCGACGTACCGCACGGCCCGGCCGCCGGTGCCGACTTTGAACCGGACCAGGCCGACGTGCGGGTCGTCGGCGTCGAGGGTGGGGGTGATGCCGCGCAGGTCGTAGACGTCGCACTGGGCCGCGAGGGCGTCGCGGATCATCGCCCACTGGCAGGCGTTGGAGCCGCGCACCTCGCGCTTGTGAGTGGCGGAGGCGCCGTAGGCGTAGACCGCGTGGGTTCCGACACGGACCAGGACGGTGGCGGCGACCAAGTCACCCTGGTGGTGGGCCAGATAGAGCTTGATCCGCTCAGGGTCCTCGGCGTTCAGCGCCGCGAACATGGTGGCGAAGTAGCGCAGCGGCCGGGGTGTGAAGCGGTCGCGCTCGGCGGTGTGGACGTAGAGGTCGTGGAACGCCTTGAGGTCGTGCGCACTCCCGTCGCCGACCGTGACCTCGACGCCTTCCTTCGCCGCCCTCTTGATGTTGCGGCGCCACTGCTGACTCATGCCCCTGAGCAGTTCGTCCTCGGTCCTGCCTGTCAGCGGGACCTCGTACTTGAACTGAGGATGCCCGACCCCGAACCCGTCCTGTGGGCTCTGCGGCAGCCAGCCCGCGTCCGCGAGGCCGCTGCTCACTCGGGCGCCGACTGGGTCAACTCCCTGTCCCGGTAGGTCGGTCAGCCGCCGGATGCCCGCATTCGCGATGCCCTCCTTGACCTGGGCGGCGCTCCACGTGTCCGTGACGACCGGCGGGCCGAGGCGGATCGCGAACGCGCCGTGCGCCTTGAGGTACGCCGCCAACGGGTCCAGCCACGCACCGATGTCGCCACTCCAGTCGATGACCGGGCCCTCGGGCAGATACGCGAGAGTGAAGCGGTCGAGCCGCGGCACCGGGCGGTACAGGACGAGCCCCGCACCGATCAGGCGCCCGCCGTCGAACCAACCGAGGGACTCGCTGCGCCACTCGGTCTTGACGCGGCCCCACGCCGGGGTCTGCAGAAAGCTGACCGACCGCTGGGCCTGCGTGAACGCCCCATGCTCGGCGGCGCTGATCGGCCTGACGACCGGATTCCGGGCTGCTGCTCGTACTGGTTCGCGGTAGGGCATGCCGCCAGTCAACGCAGGCAGGTGTTGCCCGGGCGTATGCAGTTCTCGATACGCCGACGATATGTCACCACCGGGCGGGGTGCGTGGCGTTGCCCCCATCGCGGCCGCCATCGGCGGCTGGGCGCCGTCGGTGTCCGGCACCAGCCACGCACTCTCCGGCTCCCCAGAAGGGCCCGCGCGGCCCGCACCCGTGCACAGGGGGTTTGTTTTCAGCCATGTCCCTGTAACGTCCCTGCACGGAAAGGTACTTCCGTACCGGGGCATGTACCTGACATCTTGCATCCACCACTTGATTCGTACGACCTGGCCCGTGCCATAAGCGCGGCTGGGCCGTCTTCGGAGGACGCATTGATACCCCACAGATCCAGCCGACCGAGACGCACACTGGTGCTGGCGGCCACCCTCGGTGCCGCCCTCGCGTTCGGCGCCCCGGGCGCCCTCGCGGGCACGCTCCCGGTCGCCCCCTCCACCGCGCCGGCCGCCAAGGCGAAAGCTCCGGCCTCGGTGGCGGCTTCCCAGAGCGCGGACTGGGTGGCCGGCACGCGTGCCTACCTCGTGATCACCGCCCCCGGCGACAGTTCCGCGGTCCGCTCCGCGATCGCCGCGAACGGCGGCACCGTCTTCTCGAGCTTCGACGCCATCGGCGTGATCGTCGCCCACTCGGCGTCCAGCGGGTTCGCCGCCACCATGCGCGGCGTCGCCGGTGTGCAGCAGGTCGGCGCCACGCGTACCTCGGACGTCCCGGCCGACGCCTACAACCCGGCGCTCCCGCCCAATCCGTCCCAGGCCTCGACCCCGACCGGCGAACCGGTCCGGGCCGACATGAGCCAGATCAAGGCCGACCAGGCCTGGGCCGTGAACCCGGGATCCGCCTCGGTCAAGGTCGGCATCCTGGACACCGGTGTGGACGACCAGCACCAGGACCTGGCGCCCAACTTCAACGCGGCCGACTCGGTGTCCTGCGCCTACGGCAAGCCCGACACCCGTGCCGGCGCCTGGCGGGACGTCGACACGCACGGCACCCACGTAGCGGGCACCGTCGCCGCGGCCAAGAACGGCAAGGGCGTCGTCGGCGTGGCCCCCGGGGTGAAGATCTCCGCGGTCCGGGTCGCCGAGCCGGGCAACTCCTTCTTCTTCGCCGAGAACACCATCTGCGGCTTCGTCTGGGCCGGTGACCACGGCTTCAAGGTCACCAACAACAGCTATTACACGGACCCGTGGCAGTTCAACTGCCCGGACAACATCGACCAGGCCGCGATCATCGAGGGCGTCAAACGCGCCCAGGAGTACGCCGAGAGCAAGGGCTCCCTCCAGATCGCCGCCGCGGGCAACGAGAACTACGACCTCGCCCACAAGACGACCGACTCCGCGAGCCCGAACGACTCGACGCCGGTCACCCGCACCATCACCAACGCCTGCCTCGACATCCCGACCGAACTGCCGGGCGTGGTCACGGTCGCGGCCAACGGCACGGGCGTCACCAAGGCCTCGTTCTCCAACTACGGGCAGGGCGTCATCGACGTCGCGGCGCCCGGCAGCAACGTGTACTCCACCGTCCCCGGCGGCGGCTACGGCAGCAAGAGCGGCACCTCCATGGCCACCCCGCACGTGGCCGGTGTAGCAGCGCTCCTCGCCAGCGCCAACCCGGGCATCACCCCGGCGCAACTCCGCGCCAAGCTGGCCGCCCAGGCCAACGACATCGCCTGCCCCTCGGACAGCCGCTGCACGGGCACGACGGCCAACAACTCGTTCTTCGGCGAGGGACAGGTCGACGCCCTCAAGGCCGTCGGGACCACGCCGCCGCCCGGCAAGTACTTCGAGAACCTCGCGGACTTCGCCATCAACGACAACGCGACCGTGGAGAGCCCGATCGCCGTCACCGGCGTGACCGGCAACGCCCCGGCCACCCTCAAGGTGGGGGTCGACATCAAGCACACCTACATCGGTGACCTGAAGATCGACCTGGTGGCTCCGGACGGCAGCGTCTACACGCTGCACAACCACACCGGCGGCAGCGCCGACAACGTCGCCCAGACCTACACCGTGAACGCCTCCTCGGAGGTCGCGAACGGCACCTGGAAGCTGCGCGTCAACGACAACGCCGCCTCCGACACAGGCAAGATCGACGCCTGGAACCTGACCTTCTAGCGCAGGCTCCGGCAACGCCCGCGGGCGACGTGGGGCACATGGGTCCCGGCGGCGATGTACACCGCCGCCGGGGCCACCATGACGGAGGTGCCCAGGACGGCCCGCGCGGCATCGGCTGTGCTGCGGTGTGCGGCGGGACACCGGTCTGCTCGGCACCGATGTCAGTGGTGCGGCTTACGATCCGGGGATGCGAGCTTCGGGAACATTCACAGTGGCCGACTTCACCCCGACTCAGGTGCCCGGCCCGGCGATCGAGACGGCGGTGCCCGTCGGCCTGGCCACCATGAACAAGCAGTACGAAGGCGAGGTCGTCGGGCGCTCCGCCACCCTGTTCACCGCGGCGTTCGACCAGTCCACCGGTACGGGCAGCTATGTCGCGATGGAGTCCTTCGAGGGGGCGCTCCATGACCGGTCGGGTGCCTTCAACTTCGCACACTCCGCGACCACCCTGGGCGAGG
The DNA here is from genome assembly GCF_044386545.1 of Streptomyces sp. NPDC020489. Lineage (NCBI taxonomy): Bacteria > Bacillati > Actinomycetota > Actinomycetes > Kitasatosporales > Streptomycetaceae > Streptomyces > Streptomyces sp. NPDC020489. The sequence continues at coordinate 88,007 of NZ_JBIRUZ010000005.1, read as the reverse complement.
GCAGACAGGGCGACTTCTTCATCATCGTTCCGGGCAGCGGAACGGCCGAGTTGGTCGGGATCACCGGGGCCGGAGGCATCGCCGTCGACGAGGACGGCACCCACCGGATCTGGTTCGACTACGACCTCGGACAATAGCCCAGCGACTCAACCCCTCAGCCAGATTCCGGTCGAGGTGACGGCGGAGCCACCTCGACCTCGAGTTCACGGTTGGCTGTGCGGCCGGGCTCTGGACGTGCTCACGGGGGAGGACCGGTGGGCGGCCGGGCGGAGCATCTGTCCGGCGGCGAGTTCGCGGTAGGTGGAGCTGCTGGTGAGCAACTCTTCGTGACGTCCGCAAGCGGTGGCGCGGCCATTGTCCAGTACGACGATCTGGTCCGCGTGCTGGACGGTGGAGAGCCGGTGCGCGATCACCAGGAGGGCGCATTCCTGGGCGATGTCCTTCATCACCGCGGTGAGCGCGGTCTCGTTGATGGCGTCGAGATGGGACGTGGGCTCGTCGAGCAGGAGAAGCCGGGGACGGGCGAGCAGGGCGCGGGCGAGGGCGACGCGCTGGCGCTCGCCTCCCGAGAGGGTGCTGCCGCGTTCGCCGAGCATCCCGGACAGGCCGCCACGCAGTCGGCGTACGACGTCATCGAGTTGGGCGAGTTCGACGGCGCGCCGCACTTCCGCCTCGGTGGCGTCGGGGGCGGCGTAGGTGATGTTGTCGCGCAGGGTGCCGTGGACGACATGGGTGTTCTGGTCGACGACGGCGATGCGTTCGCGGCACTCGGCACGCGTCAACTCGGTGGCGGGTCGGCCGTCGAAGAGGAGGGTGCCCGAGTCCGGTTCGTAGAACCTGGCCACCAGAGCGAAGAGGGTGCTCTTTCCGGCACCCGACCGTCCGACCAGGGCCGTCTGGCACCGGCGCGGCACGGTGAGGGTGACTCCGCGCAGGACGGGCCGGTCAGGGTCGTAGCCGAAGGTGAGATCCCGCAGGGTGAGGGCGGGCTCCTCGTACGAGACGCCCGGCCGGGGGGCACGCTCAGCTGTGCGTGCCCGCGCCGCCGGCCGCTCGGCCGAGGAGCGCTCGACAGGCAGCGCGAGGGCCTGCTCGATGCGCTGGTAGGCGCCCATGCCGCGCTGGATCAGGCCGACCGCGCGGAAGACCGACGACAGGGGCAGCACGAGGTAGGAGGCGTACAGCAGGAAGGCGACGAGGTCGCCGAGGGAGTTGGCGTGGCCGGTGACGCGCAGGCCGCCGATGACCAGGACGAGCAGGAAGGAGCCCTGGACGGCGAGCTCGACGGCCGGACTCATCACCGAGGCGAGTTTCGCCGTCCGTACGCCCGCGTCGTATGCGGACTCGACGCGTGCCCCGATGCGCTCCGCCTCGCGGTCCTCGGCGCGGTGGACCCGCACCATCGGCAGCGCGCCGAGTGCGCGCTCGAGGTCGGCGGCGATCGCACCGACGGAGTTCTGCATGTGTTCGGAAGCCGCCCGGATACCCTTCAGCAGTGACGCCACGACCGCGGCCGCGGTAGCCACGGTCACGGCGACCAGGAGCAGCAGCAGCGGGTCGATCCACAGCATCAGGGCGATGGCCCCGGCGGCGACGAGGGCTCCGGTGACGAGGTCGACGAGGGCCTGGGAGACCACTTCCCTGAGCAGGGTGGTGTCGGCGGTCACCCGGGAGATCAGGTCGCCGCCGCGGTGGCGGTCGTACTCCCTCATCTCCAGCCGCAGCAACCGCGCGACCAGGCCGTGGCGCAGTTGCCGTACGACTCCCTCGCCCATGCGCTCCAGGACGAAGCGGCCGACGGCGCCGGTGCCCGCTTCGGTGAGGAACAGCACGGCGAGCAGGAGCAGCAGGGGCCAGAACGCCCGCCCGTGGCCGCTCGCGTCCACCACCTGCTTGGCGACGAGTGGCTGGGCGAGCCCGAGGGCGGAAGCCACGAGGGTGAGCACGGTGGCCACCGTGACGGCGGCTCGGTGCCCGGAGGTGAGGCGGTACATGCTGGCTACCGCCGCCCGGGTCGAGCGGTCCGGCGACGCCGTCCGGGGGCTCGTCATGGGCGAGGCGGCCGGTTCGTCTCGACGGGCCCCACGGTGAGCAGCCGGGTGAAGTAGCCGTCGGGTACGTCCTCGCCGATGGGCCGGTCCTCCGCCTCGATCCAGGCGTGCGCGTTGAAGGGAGGGACCACGCTCGCCCCGGTGCACCACGTGGGCCAACTGCCCGTCAGCCGGCACAGCAGGGCTGCGCCCAACGAGCGCGGCAGACAGCCTTTCGGCCCGGCGCACAGCAGGCTGACCCCGCACATCGCGTCCCGGGCGTTCTTGGCCTGGGCGGGTGTGGCGGGCGGGGCTCCGCGGCGTACCACGCCGAGGACGGCGCGGATCCGGCGCGGAGGCAGCAGCGACAGCAGGACGGCGACCGGCAGCACGAGACGGGCCGCCAGGCGCCGGGTGAGGGGAACGCCCGTGGGCCGTTCCAGGGCGCTGGGTGTGGTCATGTGGCCAGCCCCGACTTCCGCAGTTCCTGCACGAGCGCGGTGACGTCCTGCTCGGCGCGGGCCCGGTCGATGTCGAACTCCGTGACGAGCGCGTCGACCGCTGCCGCTTCCTCGCCGCCGTCGAGGAGGGTCTGCACCACCAGGGTGCCGGTGGGGTTGAGCTCCCAGTAGTTCCCGCTGCGCTGGTCCAGCAGGACCGTGCCATAGGTGGTCTCCGCGGTGGAGACATCGGGGCCGAACCGCAATGCCATGGTGGGTGACTGCCTTCCGGTAGGGGGCTAGCGGGTACGGGCGGGTGACAGGCCGCGCAGCCATACCTCAGCGGCGATGGTCGAGTAGAGGATGGCGTCGCGCAGTCCGGGGGAGGAGGGCCGCTCGGCGAGGTGACGCAGCGCGTTCCCGTCGACGAGGCCGAGCTGCTCCAGCCGGGAGTCCTCCCACAGCGCCAGCAGGTCGGCGCGGTGGCGACGCAGCCCCTCCGCGGCATCCATGGAGGCGGCGGCCTTGGTGGTGCGCCGAAGGCACGACTCGGGCACGATGCCCCGCATGGCCGCGGTCAGGAGCGGTTTGTACTGCCAGGGCGAGACACGTTCGCTCGGTCGCACGGCGAGGGACGCCTCGATGACGCGGTCGTCCAGGAAGGGTGAGGCCATCGGTACGCCGACGCGGGCGGCCATGCGGTCCCACTGACGGATGATGCGGGTGCAGGAGCGGATCTGCTCCAGGTCGGCGTGCATACCGCGGTCCGGGTGCAACGGCGTGGCCGTCGCGGCCGCCTCGCGCAGTGCCCGTTGTGCCATCCGCTCGGCGTCGGGGGTGATCCAGTCGAAGAGACGTGGGGGCATGCCCCAGCCGAGACTGGTGGTCACGGTGGCGGGGATCGGGTCCCGCAGGTGACCGCTGGAGTCGGCGAGCCACTTCCCGTACGGACGTGAGTCGGCCAGGGTGCGGACCATGTCGCCGAGGGGCCACTGCCACAGGGCCCGGAAGCCGCGAAGTTGCCGCAGTGCGAACGGTGGCCGGGTGCGCAGCAGTCGGTGGTAGTACGCCTCGGAGCACCAGGCCACGTGGTCGCCGCCGATGCCGGTCAGGTGGAGACGGCTGCCCCGCTCGGCCATGCCGGGCAGGTGGTGCAGCACTCGCGAGCGGTCCATCACACCGATGGTCGGTTCGTCCAGCAGGTCGTCGATGCTCAGCAGATCGTCGTACACCAGCGGTGAGGCATCCGCGTCCCACACCACGTGCTCGACGTCCGGCAGGTGCTTCGCCGCTTGCTCGGCCCAGTACAGATCGGTGTCGGCGGGATCGCGCCCGGGCCACGTACTGGCCACCACGCGGGCCGCGGAGCGGTCGGCCAGGAAGCAGATGGAGGTGGAGTCCAGGCCGCCGGAGAGGTCGCAGCTGACCACGCCGCCTTGGCGAGTTCGGGCGTCGACGGCCTCGGTGAGGGCCTCGCGGACCGACGGGGCACCGTCGGTGAGCGTGCGGACCGGCTCCGGTGGGGTCCACCATCGCGAGTGGCGTGCGCTGCGTCCGTCGGCTCCGACGATCAGCGCGTCCTGTGGGGGAACGGCGGTGACCTCACGCCAGAGCGAGGTCTCGAACAGCGGGTAGGGGGCCGGCCACAGCAGTCGTACCGCCAGCTGTTGTGCGTCGGGTTCGGCACCCAGCGCGGCAGCGAGGACGTCGGCGCGGCTGGCGGCCACCTGTACGCCGTCCACGGCAGCGTGGAAGACCAGTCGAAGCCCGGACGCGGTGCCCTGCACCCTGAGTTGCCCGTCGAGGGCGGCGACGAGGTGGAAGCTGCCCGGCAGGGTACGGGCGAGCGCGTCCAGCTCCGCCAGATCACGCAACCGTCCGGTGTGGCGCTCCAGTTCGGCGGCATCGATCGGGCAGCAGCCGAGGACTGCGAGGGAGGCGGAGCCGACGTGCGCGGCGACGATCTCCTGGTCGTCCCAGTGACCTACCAGCCAGGGCCTGCCGGACGGATGCTCGAGGGTTCGGGTGCCGGGGTGGGCGAAGGAGCGGGCCACGGCGGCCGCGTCCTCCCGGTCGGTGAAGACCGTGAAGTGCGCGTCGCCGGGGCCCGTCCCCGCACTTGCGTGCAGTTCAGTCATGACGTCGGGTCAGAAACCGTCGGTCCTCAGTTCTTGCTCAGGATCAGCCGGTCGTTGCCCGAGCTCCGCAGGAGCCCGGTCTTCTTCCGGAACGTCCCGAGCTTGCTGAGCGTCGGCGCTTCGTAAGCCTTCTTCATGACGTCTCCTCAGATGCGGGATTCACGGCCGCGTCCCTGGCCGGCGACGCACCGGTGTCCGATGCGCTGCCGGCCTGCTCAGGGTTCGTCGGGAACCCGGAGCGGAAGCGGGCGCATCACATAGCTAGGTGCAGAACCGGATGGCATGACAAGGGGGTGGAAGAAAAATAGGACAAGATGGAAATTCGCAGGCGGCTGGGCGGTCGCGCCTCCCCACCCCTCTTAGTCAAAAACTGCACAATATCGGAATCGTTCGATTTCAGAGCGGGAGAAACGATCCAACCTGTGCATCGCGGCCGATGGTTGGCCCCTTGCATGGGAAGAGAGGCCGGTAATCGGCCGGAGCCGCCGGGGCGCACTCTGCTCTCGTACTCGCGCTACCCCCTTCGATTTTCTTGCCCGAATGGCTGGGATTCCCCCTGCTCCGCTTGCTCTCTTGCATCACGGCGCATTCGCTGCGACGGGCCGCCGACAGGCGGCCGTCGAAGGTGGTGTCGAGGGACTTCAGTGCGGTATTCCAGTGCATGGTGTAGCGGGCCTGGCCGATACTGGTGGGATCGAGCGACATGACGGCCAGGGCGACACCACCCTGCTTCATCAATCGGGTTACGGGTGGGCTCGGCCACTGCACCCGCCGTCCTCCGGATCCTCTGCGCTACGCTCCGCGCCATGAAGCTGAAGGCTGCGGCCACACTGATCCTCGCCGGCGCGGGCGGCATGGCCATCATCGCGGCAACGGGAGTGTGGGCGCTGTCGGGTGGCCTCTACGGCTGTACCAGGGCTGACGAAGAGCTCGCCCCCACACTGGCGTCCTTGCCCATCCTCGACGCACACCCGAGACAGACACACCCGGTGGACGAGCGGTACTCCGGATGCGACGAGGATGACGGATTCGCCTACGCCGGCCAGTACTACCGACTGACGACGTCCCGGGCCGGCGTGCTGGCCTTTTATCGCGCGGCGGCCGCAGCGGACGGCTGGCGGCTCACGGGCGCCAACCCTTCACCGTCCCCGGCACCCGGCAGCCTGGCCATCGACACGTCGGCGCTCTGCTTGGACAAGCCTGTCGAGGGCACTACCGCCCATCTCGCTGTGTGGTTCCCCGGCGATCTCGGGGACAGCCCCGACACCTACGGCGTGGAAGTCACTGCCAGCCATGACGGCACTGCCTGGTGTTGACCCGGCGTCGCCCCGCTTCACCGACAGCCTTGGCCAGGTCAGCGGCAGCCGCCAAGGCATTCGTGAACACCTTGCAGCCCTCCGCCGACCACGGCGAACCCCCGTCAGCCCGAAGCGCACTGCTGAGCACGGTCACGGCGTCGTCAACTATCCGCGTCAACACCCCTGCCGTGCCGTCTCAGGCCCGGAACCGACAACCCCTTGGGCCCGGCTCGCCGCGGCGATGTACGACTTGATGGCGTCGGTGATGAAGTCGCGGCTGCTGTCAGGGTCGAGCGCCCGGGCCTGGAGCTGGTCATACATTCCGCTGTAGAGCTGCACGTCAGAGGGTTTGTCCAGGCAGAGATCGCTGGTGAAACGTTCCAGATACACCACCTTCGCCGCGGTGCTGTCGGCGGACTGCAGGATGGAGAACTGGCCTGACAGGCCCGGATGGGCGCCCATCGCGTAGGGGAGGACCTGCACCGTGATGTACGGCTCGGCACCAAGCGCGTTCAGGTGCTCCAGCTGTTCGCGCATGACGTCCGGGCTGCCGACGACACGGTGCAGTGCCGACTCGTCCAGTACGACCCACAGGCGCAACGGGCGAACCGGGTCGTAGATCCGGTGCTGACGGCGCAGCAGCACCTTCAGCCGCGTGCCGGCTTCTTCGACCGTGGGCAGCGGGATGGTTTCCCCGATGACCGCGTGGGCGTAGGCAGGAGTCTGCAACAGCCCGGGGATCGCCATGGATTCGTAGGTTCGGAGGGAGGCGGCGTCGGTCTCCAGAGCGACATAGACGCTCTGGGGGATGTCGCCGTAGGCGTGCCACCAGCCCTGTTGCGCGGATTCCCTGGCCATCTGCATGAGGGAGTCGATGACCTGCTGATCCGTCACTTCGTAGAGCGCGCACAGATCGCGTACGTCGCGGGGGCTGATGGCTCGACGGCCGTTCTCCAGGTGACTGATCTTTGGCTGGGAGACCATGAGCCGTTCGGCCACCTCGGCGCTCTTCAGCCCACTGGCCAGCCGAAGCCGACGCAGCTCGGCGCCCAGACGACGTCTCCTGACGGTGGGATTGCTGTTCGCCGCCACGAGCGGTGTACCTCCGGGCTCCAAGTCATCCTGCTGGCCCGCAGATTGCCATGGAACAAGCGTTGTTGATCACGCGCCATGCCGTCGTGTTCCTCGGACTGCGAAAACGGACTGTGACGTTGTCACGTGCCTCTGTGTCGGCCAACCTCGTCGGCTTTATCGGTCGGCGGGGCACGCGTGCTGCACTTCGGGGTTCACGCGTGGAGGGCACGTCCCCGGGCTGCGGCTCGAGGAGTTCGGTCGGACGGTCGCCGGGGCTGCACGGCGACGCGGATGTTGTCGTACGCGGGGACGTTGCCGTTGGCAGGGCGGCGCGGGTGAGGCCGGGCAGGTCGAAGGAGCCTATGCGGATATGCGTGGTGATGGTCATCCGGCATCGTCCCGGTATCGCCGTCGGTGGCGGTGACCGCGAATGCGTCGGAGACACGCCGGGTTGACCCTTCCGGGCGGTTGCGCGGGAGAGTGAACCGGCCCTCAGTTGATACTACTGAGGACGGTGCGGCCCGGGAATGTCCCGAGCAATTTCTCGAATGCACTTTTCCCGCCGCCCGCCGTGCGCCGAATGATGTGATGCGCCGGGCTGACCGTGGGGTGTGCCGCCTCCGGGTGCTCCGCCTTCCTTTCGGCGGCTGTGCGGACGGCCCTCTCTGGCAATACTTCCGATTTTTGACTCACGCGGCCCATTAAGTATTTCTATGCATTTCGCGACTCATTCGGCAATTCCGGATGACCGGCTCGTGTAAATCATCGACCGGCACGCTCCTCAGTAATATTCCACCGTCAGAAACAGGCGATTCTGTGCTGCCGGGAACCGCCAAGACCACCCGTACCAAGGAGTTGGCCCCTCGATGACGCTGAATATCCCTGACGCTCCTCCGCGACGAATCATGTCGGCCTGGGTCGCGGCGGTGACGGCCGTGGTGATCGCCGCTGTCGTCCTCGCGCTGACGCCGACACGCGCAAACGCCATTGCCACACCCGTGCCAATGGGGACGACGCTGGCCACTTACGGCGTACTGGGTGGTGCGACGGTCACCAACACCGGCCCCACGGTGGTCGAAGGTCTCAACGTCGGTGTGAGCCCCGGTACAGCCATCACCGGGTTCCCGCCCGGCATTGTGACCCCGCCCGGGACTCTGCACGCTGCCGATGCCCACGCGGGCCAGGCCAAGGTCGAGCTGACCACGGCGTACAACCAGGCCGCCGGACAGTCGCTGGACCCCGTGGTGTACAACGACGCTCCCCATGAGTTCGGCGGCGAGGTGCTGACGCCGGGCCTCTACAGGGCCACCAGCAGCGCACAGATCACCGGCACACTCACCTTGGACGCCCAGGGCAACCCCAATGCCGTCTGGGTGTTCCAGATCGGTTCGACCCTGACGACGGCAGCCGAGAACAGCACGGTAAGCCTCGTCAACGGTGCATCGCCGTGCAACGTGTTCTGGCAGGTGGGCAGTTCGGCCACGCTCGGTACCAACACCTCGTTCGTGGGCACCATCCTGGCCAACGAGTCGATCAGTGCCACCACGGGAGCGACCATCAACGGCCGACTGCTGGCCGATGCGGGCGGCACCGGTAACGGCGCCGTGACGCTGGACACCAACAGGATCTTCCTGGGACCGTGCGCGGCCGGGGGCACCGGTGGCACGACCGGTGGCTTGGTCACGGGTGGCGTGATCGCCGGTGCTACGTCAGGCGGCACGACAGAGGGCACCACGGGCAGCACCACGGTCGGCGTCATCGGTGGTGTGCCGACGGGTGGTGGAACCGGTGGTGTGCTGGGCGGTGTTCTGGGCGGCGTTCTGACGTCCGGCGGAACCACCGGTGGCGTGCTGGGCGGCGTCGTCGCGGGCGCCACCAGTGGCGGCACCGTCGGCGGCCCGACAGGTGGCCAGACCGGTGGAGCGGTCGGTGGAAACGGTCACGACCACGGCGGGAAGCCCGACGATCACGGTCAGGGTGGGAAGCCCGACGACCACGGTCAAGGTGGGAAGCCCGACGACCACGGTCAAGGTGGGAAGCCGGACGACCACCACCAGGGTGGGAAGCCGGGCGACCACCACCAGGGCGAGAAGCCGGATGACCACCACCAGGGCAAAGAGCCCGAGGACTACGGCTTCGACGGTGAACCCTCAGGCCACGTCAGTGACCACGGAGATCACCACGAGAAGTCCGACTAGCTCCGTGTGAACAATCAGCACCAGCGGCGCGCGCCGGATCGTGGCAGTTCCGTCGCGCGCCGCAGGCGAGATCTCAGGAGAAGCAGTGAGAGAAGCCAGAACGGAGAGGTCCGTGGGGCCCGACCCGACAAGGGAAAAGGTCCGGGGGCGGGAAATCCTCACGCTCCGAGATCCTTCGCAGCCTCCGCCCATCCTCCTGAGAGTCGTGACGAGCGGCGCCGTGGCCCTGTGCCTGGCGACGGCCCTGGTCCACGTCCTCCTCGTGTTCCTGCACGTGGCACCCCCCAACCCGCTCTCCCAGCAGTACAGCCGGCAAGTCAGTGCGTGGGTGTACCCCCTGTTCGAGCAGAACTGGAGACTCTTCGCGCCGGACCCGGAGTCGGTCAACCGACAGATCTCAGCGAGGACCATGCACACCGCCCCGGACGGCACCGTCCGGGTGAGCGGCTGGTTCGACCTGACCGCCGTCGACAACTCAGCGGTGAAACACCATGCCTTCCCGAGCCATACGGCTCAGAACATGCTGCGGCGGGCGTGGAGTTCGTACGTCGAAACCCATGGTGGTGACGGCCGGCCCCGCTCGGAGCGGGCGCTGATGGTGCAGCGGTACCTGACCAACATCGCGGCGGATCGCATCGCCGACCACCGCGGCGGCACTTTCGAATCCGTGCAGCTGCGGGTGATCACCGTGCCCATCGCCGCACCTGCCGCGGCGAGTGGACCCGAAGCGCCCGGCGCGGCGCCGCGGCCTGCCGAAACGCAGTACTTGCCCTGGTGGAAGGTGGACTCCCGTGGAAACTGAGCAGCCCCTCCCGCCGCGTCGGCGCACTCCCGAGGCGGATGCGGGCGCGCCGCGCCATGCATCCGGGCGGATCGGTGAGTTGCTCACCGTCGTGACCGACCGGCCGGTCTCGCTGTACGCCGCCGCGGTCCTCCGGATCGGATACGGCCTGCTTTATTTCGTCTTCCTGCTGCGCGAGTTTCCGCACCGTGACGAGATCTGGGGCCCCGGCTCGCCATGGACACCCGAGCTGGCCAGGCAGCTGTACGAGCAGACGGGGTGGGCCGGCATCCTCACCCTGTCCGACAGCCGGGTGTACTTCGAGAGCTGTTACGTGCTGGCACTCGTCACCTCCGCACTGTTCATGGTGGGTTGGCGGACCAGAGCGGTGTCCGTGCTGTTCGCGGTCGTGGTGGCCTCGTTCCACTCCAGGGCCATCTTCATGACCGACGGCGGAGACAATCTTGTCCTCCTGATGGCCGTGTATCTGGTCTTCACCGCGTGCGGCCGACGCTGGTCGCTGGACGTGCGCAGAAGCCGGCTCCGAGCCTCCACAGGGAAAACCACGCGCTCGCCGGTGATTCCGGCTGTGGCCGGGCTCCGCGATGCCCGCCGGACCCTGACGTCCGTGCTGCACAACTGCGGCATGTTCGTCATCGCGGCTCAGGTCTGCTTCCTCTACGGATCCGCGGGTCTCTACAAAGTGCAGGGCGGCACCTGGGGTAACGGCACCGCTCTCCACTACGTCCTGAACCTCGAGTTGTTCCGGCCCTGGCCCGAGCTGTCCCTCATGGCGGACGAGCACGACGTACTGATCGCCATCGCCTGCTACCTGACGGTGCTGCTACAGGTCGCCTTCCCGTTCGTCCTGTTCGGGCGGCTCAAGTACCCGGTTCTGACCATGCTGTTGGGCATGCATCTGGGCATCGCCGTCCTTATGGGACTGCCACTCTTCTCCGGCGCGATGATCATCGCCGACGCCGTGTTCCTGCCGGACCGCTTCTACCGGTCACTGGGACGACTGTGGCGGAGCATGAGCAGGCGGCCGGACGCCCGGGGCACGGGGGCCCCATCGCGCGAAGAGCCGGCACTCGTGCCGTCACAGCTCGCACCGTCGAACAACTGAAGGCTCTACAGTCTGGCGGGTCTGCTCGACCCGCCACCCGGAGCGACCGACTGGTGCATGTGCTCGGTCGTCGCCATCCGGTACCGCGCCGGCACCCGGCCACCACCGCCCGCAGTCACATGCTGCATCGGCGCGCCCTCCTCACCCCCCGTCCACCTTCCCAGGAAGGGGGACGGGGGGTGAGGGTCTGCCTCGGGGATGGGTGACCAGCGCGTCCACCGGCGAGGCCGGCCCCCCGCAGGGCGGCATTCTGGAACGATCAGTAAGCCGCGGATTGCTCCTTGGCACCTCGTAGCGCCAGTGACTGGTTGTACCGGCGCAGCAGGAGGAACGCGGTGGCGGCGAGGCCTGTCAGGAGACCGAGCCAGACACCCAGGGTCTCCAGGCCCGCGAGATGCCCGAGCAGCCAGGCGGCCGGCAGGCCGATGAGCCAGTAGCCGACGAGGGTGATGCGGAAGCCGCTCTTGGTGTCGTCCAGGCCGCGTAGCAGGCCGACGCCGATGTTCTGGGCGCAGTCGAAGAACTGCAGCACCGCTGCGACCAGGAGCAGGTTCGTGGCGATGTCCGTCGCGCTGCGCCCGTCCTGGGCCGAGGGGTCGAGGAAAGGCCGTAGCACCAGGCCAGGGACGGCGAGGTAGAGGACGCCGACCACCGCCATCACGGCCGCCGCGCAGGCCAGTGCCGTGTTCTTGATGCGCCGCGCCGCTGGGACGCGGTCCAGGGCGAGTTCGCGGCTGACGTTGAGGGACGCGGCGTGGGACAGGCCGACGGCTATCTGGAAGACGATGTAGATGAGCTGGTTGACGGCGGTGTGCGCGGCCAGGGCGGCGCTGCCGAAGGTGCCGATGATCAGGGCGACGACGGAGAAGAACCCGGCCTCGGAGCCGTAGGTGGCGGCGATGGGCACGCCCAGTCCGGTCAGGCGGCGCACCGTGGCGGGGCGGGCTTTCCAGATGCGGATGTCCAGCAGCGGGGCGAGCTTCGGGTCCCGGCGTGCCGAGGCGTAGAGGGCCAGGCAGGTCAGCGCGTACACGCATGACGTGGCGACGCCGATGCCGGGCAGGCCCAGTTTCGGCAGGAACCAAGTGCCGTGGATCAGACCCCAGTTGAGGGCCGCGTTGACGGCGACCGAGGCGATGGTGATCTGCAGCAGGGCCTGCGGTCTGCGCATCCCGACCGTGAATTGCCGTATCGCCTGGAACCAGAGACAGGGGATCAGGCCGGGTGCGAGCGCGAGCAGCACCGGCCAGGCCGTGTCGACGACATCGGGGTCCTGGCCGAGGAAGGCGACGGCCTGGCCGAGCAGCAGGATGACGATCGCACCGGCGACGCCGGACAGGGTGGCCAGCGCCAGTGCGGCGCGGGCGATGTCGCGGACCTCCTCGCGTGCCTCGTCGGTGAGTTCGGCGTCCTCGTCGGCGCGGGCGGAGGCGGCGGAGACCTGGTTGCCGACGGCGGTGACCATGCCGACGCCCATGGTGCGGAGCTGGTTGAAGATGACCAGCGCCAGGCCGCCGCCGGCGAGTGCCTCGGCGCCCATCACGCCCATCATCACGGTGTCGGTGGTGGTCAGGGCGACCTGGGCGAGCTGGGTCAGGGCGAGCGGGACGGCCAGGGTGGCCAGGTTACGGCTGTCGCGGAGCAGTGTGGTGAGCGGTGTCGGCATCGGGGTTCAGTTCTCGCGGAGTTTGGTGAGCAGCTCGTCGATCTCACGCTCGACGGCAGGGTCGATCAGGTCGCGGGCGTGCATCCAGTCGTCGTTGAAGACGGTGTCCATGTACTTCTCGCCTCCGTCGTTGATCAGCGCGACCATAGTCGTGCCCGGGGCGAGGGAGGACATCCGGGTCAGGGCCTCGTACACGACCCCGCCCGCGGAGCCGCCGATGAGGAGGCCGAGACGGCGGGCCAGCACCCGCGCGGTGGCGAACGCCTCGATGTCGCCGACCTTGGCGCCCTCGTCCAGCAGGGTGTAGTCGACCATGGCGCCGATGGTGGCGCCCTCGGGTGTGCCGGTGCCGGACTGGTAGTAGTCATGGGCGGGCGGCCCGAAGGCGATCGACCCCTTGGGCTCGACCCCGACGATCTGCACGTCCGGCACGGTCTTGCGGAGTTCCCCGCCGGTTCCGAAGAGCCCGCCGCCCGTTCCCACTGCGCCGATCAGGATGTCGATACGGCCGTCCAGGGCGGCGTCGAGTTCATGCGCCACGGGCCGGTAGCCGTCCCCGTTGGCCATGTTGTTGTGCTGCTCGGTGAAATAGACGTTGTCGCTCTCGGCGGCCAGTTTCTCGGCGAAGTCCTCGCGGGCGGCGGTGGCCAGTTCCTCGTCGCCCTCGTCGGCGACGTAGATGAGTTCGGCGCCGAGCGCCTTCATGCCGCGCAGTTTGTCGGCGGCGGCGTGATGGTCGACGACCGCGGTGAAGGTGTAGCCGCGCTCGGCGGCGATGACGGCGAGTCCGAGGCCGGTGTTGCCGGACGTCGACTCGACGATCCGGCCGCCGGGGCGCAGCAGTCCGCGGTCCTCGGCGTCGAGGACCATCTGCCGGGCCATGCGGATCTTCGCGGTGCCGGTCGGGTTGAACTGCTCCAGTTTGAGCAGCAGTCGGCTGCCGGTGTCGGTGCGGCACAGTTCGAAGAGCGGGGTGTGGCCGATCAGGTCGGAGACGCGGCTGACCACGGTGGGACGCGAAAGCGCCTTGTCCATCGGATGGCTCCAGGTCGGGGAGGGAAGAGTCAGGCGAGTGGATGGCGGTCGAGCCGCCAGCGGGTCGTACCGCCGGCGGTGTCGAGGACGACCTTCGGGGGGAGCGGCAGTTCGTGGAAGGGGGACTCGTTGGAGTCCATCTGGTATCCGGCGGTGTTGGGGTAGACGAGCAGATCGCCGACGGCCGGCCGGCGGGGGAACCGGACCTTGCGCCAGGTGACCATGTCGGATTCCAGGCAGGTGGCTCCGCCCACGCACGCGGCGTACGGCCCACCGTGCGGCTCGCGTTCGGGCAGCAGTACCGGGTCCGGCAGGTACTCGCTGTTGAACCACTGCTCGGACAGGCTCAGGCTGCTCCCGTCCACGGTGACGATGCCGTAGCCGTCGCGGTCCTTGACGCCCTGCACGCGGAACACCGTGCACCCGGCCCGGTCCAGCAACGCCCGGCCCGGCTCCAGCAGGAGCCTGACGCCCGCCTCGCGCAGTCGCTGGGCGAGAGCGTCCGTGGTGAGGACGGCGCGCAGAGCGTCGGGGCCCGCCACGGGGGAGTGGTAGGGGTAGAAGTCGCCCGGGTGGAAGGACTTGCCCGCGTGATAGTGCTCGGGCCGTTGCTCGCGCAGAAAACGTTGCCAGTGCTCGGTGTCGGTGTAGTCGACGGCGAAGCCGCCGCCGATGCTGATGCGGTCCGCCCGCAGTCCGGTGGTCCGGGCCTTGAGGCACAGCTCGATGAGTTCGCCCGCCAACTCGGCACGCGGCAGCGGGTCATAGCCGGACAGGTGGAAGGAGAAGCCTTCCATCACGATGGCGTCCGGGGCCTGCGCGCAACGGGCGAGGGCGGCGTCCAACTGTCCGTCGTCGAGGCCGAAGCGGCTGTGCTGTTGTGCCGGCGGCAGTCGCCGCAGCAGCACGCGCGCCGGGCGGGCCAGGGCTCGGGCCTGTGCGAGGACGCTCTCCAGCTCGTCGAGCGCGTCCACGGCGATCAGGCAGCCGTGCAGGACGGCGACCCGCAGCAGACCCTCGGCCTTGGCAGGCCCGGTGACCACCACGTCCTCGCCGCGCACCCCGTGCCCGAGCGCGTCCCGCAGCTCCCCGGAGCTGGCCACGTCCACGCCCCTGCCGGACAGCGCGCAGCGGTCCATCCACACGGCTGCCTTGTTGGCCTTCTTCGCGTAGTACACGCGGCCCTCGACACCGGCCTCGCGCAACACGCGCTCGAAAGCGGCCGCGTTGGCGTCGAAGCGCTCGGGCAGCAGCAGGTGGAAGGGGCCGCCGAGCGCGTACGACAGCTCGTGCGGCAGTCCGCTGCCCAGGACCGTGTCGAGATGGGGATCCGGGTGGGCGGGCAGCCGCGACGCTGCCACGCCGACGGGGGTCACTGCCACAGCGACACCCGCGTTCCCAGCCCCTGCTCGACCGCCAGCTGTGCGAACCGGTGCCCGAGCGCGATGTCGGTGACGACCAGGCCGCTGTTGTAGGCGAAGATCCGCTCGTCCGCTGAGCGCCGGCCCGTCGTCCGTCCCGCGACGACCTCGGGGAACTCCGCGTCGACAGGCGGGAAGCCGCCGTCGGCGTCGGCCATGTCGGTGCCGGTGACCTTCATCTGCGCCTCACTGGTGGCGATCACCCGGTCCGCCTCGTGCAGTGTGGAGGGCGCGATGCCGTGGCCGACCAGGATGGACAGCGCGCCCGGCTTGAGATCGGCCGACTCGACCGCGGCGGGGGTGTGCTGGCCGGCGGTGGCGACCACCACGTCAGCCTCGGCAGCGGCGGCCCGCACGTCGTCCACGACCTCCAACTCCCGGTCGGGGAAGTAGTGGTGGAGCCGCTCGCGGACCGCCGCGAGACCGTCGGGATGGGTGCCGTAGACCATGAGCCGGTCGAGCTGGGGCAGCGTGGTGAGCAGGAACGGCAGGGCGAGCCGGCCCTGGGTGCCGGTGCCGATGACCAGTGCGCTGCGGCTGCCGGGCGCCGCCAGCTCGCGGGCGAGCAGCGCGGTGACGGCCGGGGTGCGCAGCGAGCCCACGCGAGAGCAGTCCATCATGGCGACCGGCAGGCCGGTGACATCGTCGTAGATGGTCAGGGTCGTGTAGTAGTGCTGCTCGTCGCGGCCCTTGTCGAGGCCGTGCTTGTACGACGTCTTGATCGCGACGACTTCGCGGACGCCGTCGCGGCCGAGCATGGCGTACGAGACGGAGTGGCCGTCCGCGGGCTTCACGGTGAGTTTGCGCGGGTTGGCCGACTTGCCGTCGGCGAGGGTGCGGTACGCCTGCTCGACCACGTCGACGACATCGGCGAGGGAGACGTCGAGGCCCGCGATGTCGCTGGTGCTGAGGATGCGCAGGGTCTTGTCGGCCGCGGGGGTGTGGGCCGGGGCGTTGTCCGTGGGTGCGGTGGTGCCGGTCACGGTTGGTCCCTTCGGATGCGGGGGAGGCTGGCGATCAGAGGTGGGCCACGAGCGCGCTCTGGCCGTAGCCGTGTTCGTCGGCTTCGGTCAGTGGGCGGCTGCGGCGTCCGGGGACGCGTACCGAGGCGCGCTTGAGCCAGCGGTCGGTGCCGTCGTAGCGGGCCTTGAACGGCACCCGGCCGTGGACGACCACGTCGTTGTCGACGACGAGGACGTCACCGGGTCGCAGGGCGACCGCGACCGATACGCGTTCCAGCTCGGCGGTCAGCCGGTCGTAGGCGGCGCGGTAGTCGGCGGGAGCCTCGTCGAGCGGGGTGTAGGCGGGGTCGTAGCGCAGCGTCGGACCGTTCTCGGTCTGCCACAGGGCGGCAACCTTCGGCGGCTCCTCCCCGAAGCCCTGCGCCTCGGCGTAGGCGTCGTCGGGGAGGATCGGCAGCGCGGGGCGGGACAGCAGAGCCATGTCGTCCGCATCGAGGCGGACCTTGCGGATGCTCGCGGCGGTGGTGGCGACGGCGTCGTGGTTGCGCATGCAGGCGAGCAGCAGCAGGTGGGCGCGGCTGGGGTGGAAGGCGTCCTCGGTGTGCGGGCTGAGCAGCACGGTGCTGCTCGCGCCGGTCTGTTCCACCTCGTGGCCGGGGGAGGGCACGATGTTGTGCACGAAGCGGCCGTCCTGCTGTCCCTCCCAGGCGATCGGGTGGCCCATGGAGGTGGCGAGCAGGAGCAGGATCAGGTCCCATTCGGCTGCGCTGTCCCCGGCTGTGGCCCAACTGGCGGGCGTGGGGCCGGCGCCGCCGTCGTCGACGGGCAGGCCGCGCAGGACGTACAGGCCGTCATCGGTGTCGACGGGGCGACACTGGTGGCGAATCGTTTCGTCAAGGCGGGCGGCAGAGCGTGCGATCGTGCGGAGCAGTTCGGGACGCGCGGCCGAGCTGCCGAAGTCGGCAAGGATCTTCTGGGCGGTGGAGGTCAGCTCGTCGACCGCGTGCGGAGTGAGCTGCCGTATGGGTGCGGCTCCCGTGGGCATGGCGGAGTCATCCCTTTCGGGTGAGGGTGCGGCGTGACGGGTGCGGGACGGATACGCGTTCCTGTGGGCTCTCTGTGCCTCGGCCGCCGAAACGTATCAGTGGGAATTAGGTTAGGCAAGCCTTAGTTGACCTTGTGCTCCCGTTGGTGCGCTGACGCGCCCGCCGGCCGACTTGTGCTCCCGTGCGCCGCTTTGACGCTCCGCCAGGAACCCGCATGAGCCGCCTCATGGGTTGCGCAAACGATCTTCTTAGGGTAGGCACACCTAAGCAATCTGCCCCGCGTGAGTGGAACGAGGACGTACGTGAACTGGAACAGACGCCAAGTGCTGTGGGCCGGCGGTGGGCTGGGTGCGGCCGCACTCCTGGCTGCCTGTGGCGGGGGCGACGACACCTCGTCCAAGTCACCGGCGAAGGGGAGCGAGAAGCCCCGGCGTGGCGGCACCCTCCGGGTCGGCGCACTCGGCCGCGCCTCGGCCATCACCCGTGACCCGCACGGCACCCAGGCCAACGAGAGCGACTACCTCGTCATCTCGCTGGTGTACGACACGCTCACCGTCCCCGGCGCCAAGCCCAACACCGTCCCCCGCCTCGCCGCATCCTGGAAGGCATCGGACGACCTCAAGACCTGGAGCTTCACCCTCGCGAAGGGGGCGAAGTTCCACGACGGCACCCCGGTCACCGCCCAGGACGTGGTCTGGTCGCTGAAGCGGCTGCGCAACACCCCCTCGGGAGCGTCCCGGCTGCCGGGCATCAAGCCCGAGAACATCAAGGCCGAGGGCGACGACACCGTGGTTCTGGTGTCCGACTACGCCAACGCCGAACTGCCGCAGCTGACCCGGCTGACGACGTTCGTGCTGAAGAAGGACACGGCGGACAAGGATCTCGGCAAGGCCCCCGGTACGGGCCCGTTCAAGCTGGAATGGTTCCGCTCCGGCAACGCCCGCCTGGTCCGCAACGACGACTGGTACGGCGGTGACGTCCTCCTCGACGCCATCGAGGTCAAGATCTTCGAAAGCCCCCAGGCGATGGCCAACGCACTGCTGGCCGGGCAGATCGACGTCGCCTCCAACGTCGGCGCGGTGGCGGCTCGCACGGCCGAGCAGCGCGGCGACGTCCAGGTCGTGCGCCGTCCCAACGACATGGCGATGCCCATCGTCATGCGTACGACCGACGGACCGTTCGCCGACGCGAAGGTGCGTGAGGCGCTGCGGCTCGCCGTGGACCGCGAGGCCATGGTCAAGCAGGTGCTCTCCGGCTACGGCACGGTCGCCAACGACATCCTCGGCACCGGCGACCCCGCCTACGCCAAGGACATCCCGCAGCGCACACGCGACCTCGCCAAGGCCAAGTCCCTGCTGGCCGAGGCGAAGTTCGACACCTCCAAGACGTACGAGCTGCTCACCACCGAGGACATCGCGGGCCTCGCCGAGGCGGCCACCCTGTTCGCCTCCCAGGTCCGCGAGGCCGGCGTCAAGGTGAAGGTGGTCAAGCAGGAGTCCGCCACCTTCTGGGACAAGACGTGGCTCAAGGGCGACCTCTACACCACCTACTGGGGCACCAACGACTCCGTGGTGTTCTTCGCCAGCAAGACCATGGTCTCCGACTCCGGTCAGAACGAGGCCGGTTGGAAGAACGCCGAGTTCGACGCCGCCTACAAGAAGGCCATGGCGACGAAGGACGCGGTGGCGCGGGCGAAGGTGCTGCGCGAGCTCCAGCAGATCGAGTACGACGAGTCCGGCTACCTGCTGTGGGGCATGGCCGACGGCATCGACCTCGCAGGCGCGGCCGTGCGTGACCTCCCGACCCTGCCCGGCTACGGGCGCGTCCAGCTCGAGTCAGCATGGCTGGCTCGCTGACCGAGGCCGTGCGACGCGGGCCGGCCGGGGATCATGAACCCCGGCCGGCCCCGGCGGTCGTACGTCTTCTGCTGCGTGTGACCGGGGTGCTGGCACGCCGGTCGCTGCTGCTGGCCGTGCTGCTCGCCTTCGTCTTCGCTTCCGTGGAGCTGCTGCCGGGCGATGCCGCCAACGCCACCTCCGAGCGCGGGGAGAGCGCGGCCGACCTCGCCGAGCGGCGCCGCCTGCTGGGCCTGAACCGCCCGGTCCTGGAACGCTTCTGGGAGTGGATGACCGGCCTGCCCACCGGCGACCTCGGCACCTCCGCGCGCGGCGAGCCCGTCGCCGATCTGCTCTCCCGTCCGTTCCCCAACACCCTGCTGCTCGGCGGGCTCGCGCTGCTGGTGACGCTGGTCGCCTCGGTCACGCTCGGCTGCTGGGCGGCGGCCCGACCCGGCGGGAAGACCGACCGTGCCGTGTCGGCGAGTGCCACCGGGGTGCTGGCGCTGCCCGAGTTCGTCGTCGCGGTGGCCCTGGTACTGGTGTTCGCCCTGTGGACCGACTGGCTGCCCGCCGTCACGCTGACCGACGCGGATGGCTCGCCCGCCTCCTGGGAGATGCTCGTGCTACCGGTCCTCGCGCTGGCCATCCCGCAGATCGGCTGGAACACCCGGATCGTACGAGCCGCGCTCGCCGACGAGGCCAAGGCCCCGCACCTCGAGACCGCCGTACTCGACGGACTGCCCCCGCACCGGATCCTCACCCACCACCTGCTGCCCGGCGCCCTCCCCACCATCGCGGCCGGGCTCGCCACCTCGGCCGGCATGCTGCTGGGCGGCGCGGTCGTCGTGGAGACCATCTTCAACTATCCCGGCATCGGCTCGGTTCTCGCCGGCGCCGTGACCGACCGGGACAGCCCCCTCATCGCCGGCGTCGTCGCCGTCACCGGAGCGGTCCTCACGGGCGTCCTGCTGCTTGCCGACCTCGTACGCGCCTGGGCCTCCGGAGGCCGGACATGACCGTATCCACCGTGATCGCGCGCCGCCGACTGATCGTGCGGGTGCTTCCGGCGCTGCTGCTCACCGCTCTCGCCCTGGCCGGACCCTGGCTCGCCCCGCACGCCATCGACGCCCCGGTCACCGCCCCGTTCGCGGCGCCCGGAGGCGACGCCCCCGTAGGAGGTGACCAGTTGGGCCGGGACGTGCTCAGCCGGATGCTGGCGGGTGGACGCGAACTCGTCGTCACATCCCTGCTCGTGGCCCTCCTGGTGACGGCGGCGGCCGCCGTCCTCGGCGCGGTCAGCGTTCTGCGCCCTGGAGTGGGCCGGATCATCGAACGCACCGCGGACGTCGTCATGCTGCTCCCGGCCGTCCTCGGCATTCTGCTGGTGACCCTGTCCTGGCCGGACGGCGGACGCCTCGCCGTCGTCACCGCGTCCGTCGTCCTGGGCGTCCCCTACGCGGTGCGCCTGGTGGCGGGCGCCGCCGCGCCCGTGGCGGCCTCCGGATACGTGGAGGCGGCGGCCGTCGGCGGTGAACGGCTGTGGCACCTCGTCGTCCGCGAGGTACTGCCCAACCTGCGATCCACCCTGCTCGCCCTGTTCGGCCTGCGCTTTGTCGCCGCGGTCTACCTGGTGGCCACCGCGGGCTTCCTCCAGGTGGGCCCGCAACCTCCCGCGGCCGACTGGGCGTTGATGATCCGCGAGAACTCCCCGGGCATCCTCCTCAACCCCTGGGCCGTCCTCGCCCCCAGCATCGCCATCGGCCTGCTCGCCATGAGTGTCAACCTGGCGGCGGCCGCCCTGATCCCCGCATCCGGCCGGAAAGTGGTACCCGCGCTGTGAACCACATGCCTGACTGGCACTCCGACAGCCAGCCGCCAGAAGGCGCGGGCGCGGTCCAGGTCACCGGCCTGACCATCGCCGCCCCCGGTGGCCGACTCCTCCTCGACCGGGCGGACCTGCGGCTGACTCCTGGCCGGGTCACCGCTGTCGTCGGCCCCTCCGGCTGCGGCAAGACCACCCTGCTGCGCGCGGTGGCGGGTGCCCTGCCGCCGGGCGCCGAACGCACCGCCGGCACCGTCACCGTCCTCGGCCAGGACCCCCTCACCCTGCCCGCCCCCGCCCTGCGCGGCCTGCGCCGCCATCGCCTCGCCTACGTCGGCCAAGACCCCGGCTCCGGCCTCAACCCGCGGATGAGGGTGCGCCGCCTGATCGCCGAAGTCGCCGTGGACAGCGGCCGCGAGGCGATCCGGGCCCAGCTGACCGAGGTACGACTGCCCGTTGACGACGGCCTGCCGGACCGCCGTATCGGCGCCCTCTCCGGTGGCCAGCAGCGCCGGGTCGCGTTGGCCCGGGCCCTGGCCCGCCGCCCGGCCGTCCTGCTGCTGGACGAACCCACGGCCGGACTCGACCCGGCGCTGCGCGACGAGATCGCGGACCTGCTGCGTCACCTCGCCGAGAACCACCGCATCGCCATCGCCCTGTCCTGCCACGACACCGATCTGGTCGCCCGGCTCGCCGACGAGGTCGTGGACCTCAGCGGCCCGCGCCACAAGGCGGATCTGCCTGCGCCCCGGACGGCGAAGGACCGCACCCCAGCCGACGCCCCGCCCGTCCTCACGGTGTCCGCCCCGCCCGTCCTCACGGTGTCAGCCCTGCGCGCCGCTCACCTCCACCGCGGTCGGCACGTCCCCGTCCTCCACGGCATCGACCTCTCCCTCCGCGCCGGGACCAGCCTCGGCATCGTCGGCGCCTCGGGCTCCGGCAAGACCACCCTGCTGCGCACACTCGTCGGCCTGCACCGACCCACGGCCGGCGTGGTCGCCCTGGAGGACGCGCGCCTGGCGCCCACCGCTCATCGCCGCTCCCGCGAGCAACGCCGCCGCCTGCAACTCGTACCGCAGGACCCGCTCGGCACGCTCAATCCCAGTCGCACAGTAGGAGCGACCCTGCGGCGCCCCCTGCTGCTGCACGGCCAGGCGGGCCGTGCCGAGGCACCTGCCCGGGTCCTGGAACTTCTGGAACAGGTCGGCCTGCCCGCCGCCACCGCCGACCGCTACCCCCACGAACTGTCCGGCGGACAACGCCAACGCGTCTCCATCGCCCGCGCGTTGGCCGCCGACCCCGACGTGCTGTTCTGCGACGAGGTCACCTCCGCACTGGACGCGGACACCGCCGCGGCCGTCATGGACCTGCTGACGCGACTCCGCGACCAACGGAAGCTGTCCCTGGTCCTCGTCAGTCACGACCTACGCCTGGTCGCCGACCGCACGGACTTCCTGGTCGTCATGTCCGAGGGGCGCGCGGTCGAGTCGGGTTCCACCGCACAGCTGTTCAGCTCACCGGCGCATGCCGTGACCGCGGCACTGGCAACGGGCGTCCCGATGGGTGGCTGACGATCCCGCTGCGGCGAGTGACGGGCAGCTCGTCATCGACGTGCGCTCCCACCTGCGGGACGCCGGGCACGTCGACACTCAGCGCGCGATGCTCGGCTGGGTCGCCGTCCGGGCCGAACTGTGTTCATGGCGGAGGCACCGAACCGGCGGCCTGCCCAACTGGCTGGGAACTGATTCCTCCGGTGCGCCCCGTCATCGAACTGCGTTGGCGCTCGGTGACCCCGGCCGGGCTCCCGGCTCGACCCGCGCTGGAACCACCGTCTCGGCGGCATCGAGGTGGAAGTGCCGCGCCGAGGGCAGGTATCGCCCCGCTCGGCGGCCACGGTCCCCGCACCCCGCGCAGCTTGGCGCGCCGGTCAAGAGCAGGTGGTGTCCCCGGTCCGGGCCCGGAGCCAGGTTCAGCCTGAGGAGAGCGGGCGAAAGGCGGGCCGTGGCGTTTCCTTGGCAGAGTGCGCCTGCCGCCGGACGTGACTGGCGGGGCCCAGGCCGTCCAGGACTTGACGGAGTTCCCTGAGGTCCCGCCCGTCGGATGTGGCGTCCACGACCGTGATCGTCGCCGCGTCGACGTCGTCCGGGCGTAGGCGGTCCAGTGTGGTCACGGCGCGGACCGGTAAGGGGATGCGGGCTACCTGGGTGATCGCCGTCCGGGTGACGGGGGTGGTGTCATGGCCGACGACCAGGAGCCTGTCGGACTGGGCGAGTGCTGCCCCGACCACCGTGTGCAGGTCGTCCATGGTGTAGCACCACTCGTGTGGGTGCTGGCCCCGCAGGCGCGGATGGCGACGGCGCAGCACCTTGAGGATGTCCGCGGCCTCGGACACGACGGCACCGGGAGCGACGACGAACGCGAGGCGGTCGGGGTCGGTGACGGCGAGGGTCTCGGCTTGTTGCGGGGTGCTGACGGTTCTGAGGTTGCCGTGGACGGGGCGGCCGGCCCCGGCGCCGGGGCCGGCGGCGGGTGGGGTTACGACGACCACGTCGTCCCCCCGCTCCAGGAACCGGTGCAGTGCGCGTTCGGTGTTCTCGGCCGAAGGGCACCTGACGCTGGCGGGGCAGCCGCAGACCCGCCACCGGTGGGTGGCGTCTGCGGCAGTCTGCGCCGGTACCGAGGCGTTCGGCGGGCAGTTCGACGGACCCGGGGCGAGGGGGTCGGAGGCGGTCACGTGGAGCACGCGCCGGGTGCGCAGTACCGCTCGCCAGGACTCGATCTGACGGCGGGCGAAGGAGATCGCGGTGGCATCGTCGCTGTGGGCCGCGAGGGCGAGGCCGCGGTGTCCGCCTTCGGGCCGTTCGTAGGAGACGGTGAAGACGGTCGTCGGCGCCGTCGGGAGGTCGCCGCGGAGGTCCTCGTTGGATAAGGAGCGGGAGGCGGTCCCGAGGCCGGCCTGGCGGGCGTGTGCGGAGAGCAGGCGGTGGGCCGGGCAGTCGACCAGGCCGCGTGTGGGGTGCCACCAGCTGGTGGCCACGGTGAGGCTGCCGGGGGCGACGTGGAGCGTGGGGGAGTGGAGTACTTCCGTGAGGACGCTTCGGTTCATCTTCCTGGCGGGGGTCGAGGGGGCGCGGGGACGGCAACGACATCCAACACGTCTGCGTGGCTCCGCCCCTCCTCGTGCCCGCGGTTGTCACTCCGATGGACCCCCGCGCGGTCTCCGTGGGTGCATCTGGCGTGCTCGTGCGAGGAGTGCCGCGGCAGCGGGGTTCGTGGCGTTCGGGCGGAGGGCGGCGGTCAGGGTG
This sequence comes from Streptomyces sp. NPDC020489, assembly GCF_044386545.1. NCBI lineage: Bacteria > Bacillati > Actinomycetota > Actinomycetes > Kitasatosporales > Streptomycetaceae > Streptomyces > Streptomyces sp. NPDC020489. The sequence continues at coordinate 63,827 of NZ_JBIRUZ010000005.1, read as the reverse complement.
CGTATGCGGTCGTCGGCGCGGGCGCTGCGGATGTTCGGAAGGATGTCGAGGAAGTCGTGCCAGGTCCGGCATGCCTGTTCCAGGTGGCCGGACATCAGCTGGGTCTCGGCCAGTTCGGCGAGGCCGAGGGCCCGGGAGCGGCGTTCGTCGGCGGGCCGGTGGCGCAGCGAGAGGGAGAGGGCCCGGGCGGCCGTACGGTGGTCTCCCTGGCTCTTGGCCACGGCCGCCCGCTGGAGCGCGAGTGAACCGGCGTGGAAGGCGCCGACGGCGGAGGCGCCGTCTGCCGACTTCTCCAGGCACCGCTCGGCCGCCAGGAGGTGGCGGGTGTGGCGGCGGTCGCCTCGGCCCGCCTGAGTGACTGCCAACTGGCCGAGAAAGAAGGCTTGTTGGTGTGGCGGTGCATGGTGGGCGCCGATCTGGACGGCGTGTTCGGCGAGTTGGTCCGCCTCCGTGAGGTGCCCCAGTTCGTGGGCCTGCACGCTGAGTCCGCGCAGGGCGACAGCTTGGCCGACGGTGTCGCCTGCCTCGCGGGCGAGTTCGAGGCTCGTGAGATAGAGACGCTGCGCCGCCGCGTGGCGGTTCATGTCGAAGTGGGCGAACGCGCAGAGATAGGTCAGCTGTGCGGCGACCGTGAACAGGTCGCGCCGGATGGCGGGTTTCGTGTCGCTTCTGAGCCAGGGGAGCAGGGTGGTGGACAGGTACTGGCGCAGGGGTTCGCGTACCGATCCGGCCCCGAAGACGATGTCGCTGCGGGAGAAGACCATGAGCAGTTCCCGCGCGGCGGAGACGTGCGCGGCGCCGACCGGCACCGGTGTGGCGAAGGCGGCGGGCCGGCCGTCTCCGGCGGGCGGTGCACCGGTGGGAATCGCCAGTGCCGCCAGCGAGTAGGCGCCGACGAGGGCGAGGCTGCGGCGGTCGGTGTCCCGCAGTATCCGGTCGAGGCGTTCCACGGCGCTCCCTTCACCGGGCGGCGTCCCGGCGCCGTGTCCCGGCTGCCTGGTGTCGAGCAGTCCAGTGTCCTGTAACAGGACCGGTCTGCCGAGACGTCGGGACAGAGCTTCCGCGACGAGAGCGGGCACCGGTGGGCGGGGGCGGCTCCCGGCCAGCCAGTGGGCGACTGTGGTGCGGTCGTAGTGCAGCGGGGTGCCCCGCTCGGCGCCGAGTGCGTTGACCTGGCGCGCGAGTTGGGCGCCGCTCCACCCGGCCTCGGCCAGGAGGCGACGCAGGGGCTGATTCGGCGTTCGGGGCGATCGCACACCCCTCTCCTTTTCCCGCTCATCCGTTCGTGAGTGCTCGGGTTCAACGTCCGCATGTGTTCAACACGCTTGCCTGCCGCATAGGCGCTGGGAGCGCTTTCCTTCAGGCAGGCTCAGGGTGCGACGCGATGCGGGGCGGCACACAGTGCGCACCGCAGGCGCATCCGGGGCCGCCCGTACGCCCCTTGTGCACTACTGGCCCGTCCCGAACGGAAGGACGAGATGCGCACAAGCCCTCCACCTGAGCCGGAGCCCGCGTCCCGCTGGCGGCGCGCGGCCCATCTGTTCCCCGGGCAGGGGGACTTCTCCGTCGGATCCCTGATCCGTGCCGCCCGGGCCGGCAGCGTGGGCGCGGCCGTCCGTGAGGTCTTCGGGCAGATCGACGAGGTGGCGGTCGAGCGCGGTCTGCGACCCCTGGGGCCCTGGCTGCTGGGCCGGCAGCCGCCCAGCGGACGCGAGTTGGCGCAGGCCGCCACGGGCACCTCTCAACTCGCCCTGTACGGCGCCTCGATCGCGATCCACCGGGCACTGAGCACGTCCTACGGGGCACCCTCGGTGGTCGTCGGGGTGAGTTTCGGGGAGATCGCCGCGCTGACCGCAGCCGGCGCCCTCACCGTCCGCGACGGCGCGCGGGTGGCCCATGACCTCGCCGTCGTGCTGGCCCGCTGTCCCGGCGGGCTGAGTCTGCTCGGCTGCTCGGAGCAGTCGGCTCACCGGCTGCTGGAACGGGCCGGGGCGCCGGACGCGGTCGTGGCGGTGGTCAACGACGACCGGTCCGCGGTGATCGCGGGTCCGGTGCCGGCGCTGGCCCGGGTCGAGAAGGTGGCCGGCGACGAGGGGGTGAGCACCATGCGGCTGCGGCTGCCGTTCTCCTCCCACCATCCGGCGCTGGCCGAGCAGTCCGCGGTGTTCGCCGCGTCGGTCCGCGCCTATCCGCTGACCGAAACGCGCGTGCCCGTGTACTCGGCCGTGGCCGGACGCCGCTACCGCCCCGACGACGACCTTCCCCGCCGCCTGGCGGACTGCCTGGTGCGGCCGGCCGTGGTGCCCACTGTGCTGCGCCAGGCGGCGCGGCACCGGCCGGACGTCTTCTTCGAAGCGGGTACGGGCGACGCCCTGGCCTCCAGCGCCCGCACGGTCCTGTCCACGAACCCCGCCCTGCCCGTCCACGCCCCACTGGCCGAACCCGACTTCCCCTGGTGACGCCCACTCCCGGTCCTGGAGGATCAGCGATGCCCCTTGCGCCCCTGCCGACGGCCACCCACGACGAGATACGGCGGCTCGTCCACGGCCCCTGTGACTCCGCTTTCCTCTCCGACCTCCACCAGGCCCTCACCGCTGACGTCCCTGCCGACGGCAGAGGCAGACAACTGCTGCACCGCTTACGCCTGTTGGGCGAGACACTGCCGCACGATCTCTTCGACGATCCGCCAAGGCTGGCCACCGCCCACGCCTGGGCGGCGGCATCCGACCCCTCCCTCTGCCTGGCGGCACTCGTCCACCACCTGCTCTGCCTGGGATCCCTCACCCAACTCGGCGACGGATCCGAGGACGTGATGTCCCGGGTGAAGGCCCTGCGGTCCGGCCGGGCCAAGGGCGTCTACCTGATCACCGAGGCCGGCGGGGCCAACAGCCACCTCGCGACCCGGACCCTGGCCGAACTCGACCCGTCCACCGGAGAGTTCGTCCTGCACACCCCGGACGCGCGGGCCGCCAAGTTCGGCAGCGCCGGGACCCTGGACGTACCGCAGACGGCGGTGGTGCTCGCACGGCTGGTCACCGAGGGCGCCGACCGCGGGGTCTTCGCGTTCGTCGCCGATCTCACCGACGACGAGGGGCTGTTGCCAGGCATCGAGGTCTCCTCGCCCATCGCCCTGGGCGCGCTGCCCCTCGACTACGTCCAGGTCCACTTCCATCACGTCCGGCTGCCACACACTCACTGGCTCGCCGACGGCGCCCGCATCGCACCCGACGGCACCTTCCACGACCCCGCGGGGTCCGCGGAGCGGCGCCTGCAACGCACCCTGCGCGTGGGCCAGGGGCTGTGGGCGACCATGCCGGCGGTCGCGGCCGCCACCAGCCGCCAGTCCGCCGTCCAGGCCGTCACCTACGCCCAAGGGCGCAGCACCCAGGGAACGTTGGCGCCCGGGGTGCCGTTGCTCACCTACCGGACCCAGCAGCGCGCCGTGCTGGGAGCCATGGCGGACGCGTTTGCCCTGACCTGCGCCGCTCACGGCGCCCTCGCCCTGTGGGAGGAGTCCCGCGCGGCCCCCGCCGACCGGCACGGGACGGAGATGGGCTTCACCCCGTGGACCGCCGTCAACCAGCCGCTGGCCGCGTACAAGGCCGCGGCGGTCCGGCTGGCCGCCCGCGTCAGCGCCGAATGCCAGCGCCGCTGCGGCTTCTCCGGACACCTGGACGTGAACCGGCTGGCCGCGTACCACGGCTTCCACCACGCCTTCGACCCGGCCGGCGGGGACAGCCAGCTCATCTTCTACGACATCGGACGCGCCCTCGTCGAAGGCGGAACGACCGGGCAGGCGGCGGAACCCCCGCCGCGCACAGCCGACACACCACCCACGTCAGCGCACTGGTGGCCTGCGGTCGTACGACGCCACCAGCACGACCTGACCCGGCACCTCGGCGAGTCGGCGCACGCCACGGGCACCGGCACCCCGTTCGAGCGGTGGAACCCCCTGCTGGAGGACGCCGGTACCCTCGGCGAGATCTATGCGAACGCGCTCGTGGCCGAGGACGTCACCCGCACGCTCGCCGGGACCCAGGACCGCGACCTGGCCCGCGCCCTGCGGGCGTTGGCGGCCCTGCACGGCGTCACGGCGGCCCGCCGATGGTCGGGTTCACTGCTCGCCCTCGAAACGCTGGGTCCTGCGGACATCCAGGCGCTGTCCGGTGCCGCCGACGAGCTGTGCGACGAGATCCTTCCCCATCTGCCGCTGCTGACCGAGGCGTTCGCCCACCCCGACGGCATCGCCCCCGCCGACTGCGACATCGCGCCTCGGACCACCCTCACCTGGACCCGGGGAGGCACGGCATGACGGGCGAGCATCGTATCGGGGTCCTCGGCATGGGTACCCACCTGCCGCCCACGGTGCGCACCAACGCCGAAGTGGCGCGCGGTGCCGGAGTGACGGCCGAATGGATCAGCGAACGCACCGGAGTCCTCAAACGCCATGTGGCAGGTCCCGACGAGGCGGCCTCCGACCTGGCGGCGCACGCTGTCCGCTCGGCGGCGGAGGCAGCCGGCGTCGACCTGGCCGACATCGGCCTGCTGGTCTGCGGCACCTCGACCCCTGACGAGCTCGGGCCGTCGACCGCCTGCCGCATCCAGACGGCGGTGGGCGCGGGCAACGCGGTCGCCCTCGACGTCGCCGCGGCCTGCTCGGGCTGGTTGTTCGCGGCCAAGGTGGCGCACGACTGGCTGCGCGGCAGCCCGGAGATCCGGTACGCGGCCGTGGTCGGCGTCGAGGCGTACTCGAAGTTCCTCGACCCGGCCGACCGGGGCACCGCGGTCCTGTTCGCCGACGGGGCCGCCGCCGCCATCCTGGGGCCGGTACCGGACGACCAGGGCTTCACGCACTTCAGTCTCGGCTCCGACGGCGCCCTCGCCGACCGCGTCCTGATCCCGGCCGGCGGCAGCCGCCTCCCGGCGAGCGCGGCCACTCTCACCGGCAACGGCCACCGCATCCACATGGACGGCCGCACCATCAGCCGGTTCATCACCGACGTCTTCCCCCGACTCATCACCGACGCCCTCGAACGGGGCGGGCTGGGCATCCAGGACATCGACTGCGTCGTCGCCCACCAGCCCAACCCCGTCCTGCTCAGGCGCATCGGCGCCGACCTCGGTATCCCCGCCGACCGCCTGGTGGTCGTCGGCGACGAGGTCGGCAACATCGGCGCCGCCAGCGCACCCTACGCACTCGCCCGTGCCGCCGGACAGCGGCTGCGGGCCGGTGACCGCGTCCTGCTGGCCGTCTTCGGCGCCGGCATGACCTGGGGCAGCGCTCTCCTCACCTGGAGCGGAGCCCCCGCCCGCACCTCGACACAACCCGCCGCACGTCCCGCATCCGAAGGAGTGCTCCGATGAACGCCCTGGACCTGTTCCGCCTGGACGGCGCACGCGCGCTGGTGACCGGCGCGTCCCGTGGTATCGGCAAGGCAGTCGCCGAGGCCCTGGCCGACGCGGGCTGCGACCTGGCGGTCACCGCCCGCACCCTGCCCGCGCTCGACGACACCCTCAAGGCCGTGGAGGAAAGGGGCCGCAAGGCGGTGGCCCTCGACGGGGACCTCGCCCTGCCGGGTGCCGGAGCCGACCTGGTCGACCGGGCGGCCGCCGCACTCGGCGGCCTCGACGTCATCGTCCACAACGCGGGCACCCTGCCCACAGCCGAGGACGGCAGCCCCCAGCTGGCGCCACTCCAGCACGCCCGCCAGCAGGACTGGGACACGGTCGTCACCGTCAACCTCAACGCCACCGCCGCCCTGTGCCGGGCCGCCCACCCCCACCTCGCCGACTCCCGCCGCGCCAGCCTGATCCTGATGTCCTCCGTCGCCGGGCTCGTCGGCACCCCCATGATGGAGGCGTACGCCGCCACCAAGGCCGCGCAGCTCTCCCTCACCCGCAGTCTCGCGGTCGGCTGGGCCCGGCACGGCATCCGCGTCAACGCCCTGTGCCCCGGCTGGACCCGCACCGACATGACCGCCTTCGCCAGCGAGACGGGCCCGCTGTCCGACTGGCTCACCAGCCACGTCCCCATGGGCCGCTGGGCCACCGCGGACGAGGTCGTCGGAGCCACGCTCTTCCTCGCCTCTCCGGCCTCCTCGTTCGTCACCGGACACGCGCTCGTCGTCGACGGCGGACTCGCCGTACCGGACGGCGGCCTGGCCGGCCACCCCAAGCCCGCATCCCCCTTCGCGGCGGCATGAACACTCCTGCGTCCACCGGCAGTTCCACCGCGGTGATCGCGGGAATCGGCGCCTGCCTGCCGCCACGCGTCGTCGACAACGACACGGTCATCGCACGCGGCGGCCTGCGCACCGACGACACCTGGATCCGGGACCGCACCGGCATCGCCCACCGCCGCCACGCCGAGCCCGGCACCAGTACCGGCGACCTCGCGGTCGGCGCCGGCCGGGCCGCGCTCACCTCCGCCGGGGATCTACGCCCCGACATGCTGCTGCTCGCCACCAGCACACCCGACCAGCCCTGCCCGGCCACTGCTCCCGCCGTGGCCCACCGGCTGGGCCTGGGCACCATCCCCGCCTTCGACCTCGTGGCCGTCTGCTCGGGCTTCCTGTACGGGCTGGCCACGGCGACCGCACTCATCCGCGGCACCGCATGCGCCACGGCCCTGGTCATCGGAGCCGACACCTACACCACCATCGTCGACCCCACCGACCGCGAGACCGCACCGATCTTCGGCGACGGCGCCGGAGCGGTCCTGCTGCGCCCCGGCACCCCGGACGAACCCGGGGCCGTGATCGCCACCGACCTCGGCGCCGACGGCAGCGGCAACGACCTCATCACCGTCCCGCACGGCGGCTCCCGCCACCCGCAACACCTGCCGCCCGCCGACCCGGCCGCACGCCACTTCCGCATGCAGGGCCGCACGGTCTACGCCCACGCCGTACGCCACATGACGCGATCCGCCAACTCGGCGCTCCACCACGCAGGTTGGGCCACGGACACGGTACGGGCCTTCGTCGGCCACCAGGCCAACCAGCGCATCCTGGACTCCGTCGCGGACCGCCTCGGCATCGCACCCGCCCACCGGTTCGGCAACATCCGCGACCTCGGCAACACCGCGGCCGCCTCCATCCCCCTCGTCCTGGCCGACCCGGCCGTGCACCAGACCGTCGCACCCGGCGCACGCTCCCTGCTGACCGCCTTCGGCGGCGGACTCACCTGGGCCTCCGTCGCCCTGCACTGGCCCAGCGCCGCCCCCCGCACCGAAGCACCGCCCAGCGACCTGCTTCGCACCCCCGACCTCTCAAGGAGCCACCCGTGGACCGCGTCTACGACCACCTGGTGACCCTCCTCAGCGACAAGTTCGAAGTCGACCCCGACCGCATCGCGCCGGAAGCCACTCTCGACACCCTGGAACTGGACTCCCTCGCCGTCGTCGAGCTCTACGTCACCCTCCAGGAGCAGTGGCACATCCCGCTCGACGACTCCGCCGCCTCCGGCGAGCTCACCGTCGCCGACGTGGCTCGCGCGGTGACCGAGCTCCTGGACGAGAAAGAAGCCGCCCCGGGACACAAGGCCGCGCAGTGAGCGACGAGGTGGCCGTCACCGGCATCGGCCTCGTCACGCCCGGCGGCATCGGTGTGCAGGACACCTGGGAAACGGTGTGCGCGGCCAGACCCACCGCGCACACCGACCCCGTCCTGAGCGACCTGCCGGTGACCATGTCCTGCCGCGTGCCGGACCTCCCGCCCGGCCGGGGCCGCCTGTGGCGCTTCGACCGCGGCACCCGCTTCCTGCTGACCGCCGCCCGGGAGGCCCTCGACTCCGCAGGCCTCGATCCGGCCGACTGGGACCCCGCCCGCGTCGCCGTGGTCATCGGCACCGCGGCCGGCGGCATCGACAGCCTCGAAGCCCAGCACCACAAGTTCCTCACCACCGGCCCCGCCGCCCTGTCCCCCCTCACCATGCCCGCCTTCCTCCCCAACATGACGGCCGGCCACCTCGCCCTCGACCTCGGCATCACCGGCCCCTCCCTGCAGACCTCCACCGCCTGCGCCTCCGGGGCCACCGCCCTCATCACCGCCTGCCTGCTCCTGAACGCCGGGGCCTGCGACATCGCCCTCGCCGGCGGCACCGACGCCATGGTCACGCCCCTGTGCGCCGCCGCCTTCGCCAAAATGGGCGCGCTGTCCCGCCGCAGCACCGACCCCGCCCGTGCCTCACGTCCCTTCGACAAGGACCGCGACGGCTTCGTCCTCAGCGAGGGGTCCGGCATCCTCGTCCTCGAACGCCGATGCCACGCCGCCGCCCGCGCCGCCCGCACACTGGCCCGCCTCGCCGGCCACGGCACCACCAGCGACGCCCACCACCCCACGGCCCCCCACCCCGAGGGCGCGGGCCTGCGGGCGGCGGCCCTCACCGCCCTCGGCCAGGTGGGAGCCTGCGCCGACGACGTCGACCACATCAACGCCCACGGCACCAGCACCCCGCTCAACGACAGCGTGGAAGCCACGGCGATCCGCGACCTCTACCCCCGCCGACCTCCCTCCGTCACCTCCGCCAAAGGAGCCCTGGGACACACCATGGGCGCCGCCGGCGCCATCGAGGCCGTCCTCACCGTCCTGACCATCGCCCACGCCATCGCGCCACCCACCGCCAACTTCACCGCCCCCGACGCCACTACCACCGGCATCGACATCATCACCACAGCCCCCCGCTCCCACCCCGTCCACTTGGCCCTCAGCCACTCCCTGGGCTTCGGGGGCCACAACACGGTGCTGGCCTTCACCGCCCCGTGAGGGACGGGGCGTCGGGGGGCTAACGGCCCTTCGGCCAGGCACATGAGCAGAGCCGGCGACGTCACTCCATTGACTCCAGAATGCGGTCGAGCGTCCGGCGCCCCATTCTGCTCATCGTCGGATTGCTCTCGGCGTAGTACCAGAGGACACCCATCGCCTGCTCGAACGCCCATGCCTTGCCGCGCTCCCACTCCAGATCGTCACAGGCCAGTGCCCGCCGGAGCACTTCTCGTGGACCTGACTGCAACAGGTGCCAGGCACTGACCAGATCCAGCGAGGGGTCGGCCGGGCCGAAGCCACCGGTGTCGAGTACGCCGCTGAGCCGGTCTCCCGCGACCAGTACATTGCCGGGAATCAAGTCACCATGGCTCATCACGTCGGCACCCGTGCGCGGCAACTCCCGCAAGCGGCTCCACACCTGACGGAGCCGGGGCACGTCGAGCAGACCCTCACTCTCCTCGAAGCACTGCGCCATCCACGAGTCGTGGTCGGTGAGAACGCCGCCACGGTTTTCGCCGCTGAAACGCCGCCCCCGCGTCTCGGCGTCCCGCAGGTCGGCGATGAAGGCCGCGAGGTCCCTGGCGAAAGCGTCCGACCCACTCGGATCGGCATCAAACGCGACGGTTCCCGGCAGCCATGTCTGGACCGACCACGGCATGGGGTAACCCGCGCCGGGCTTTCCCAGGGCGACGGGTTGCGGGGCGGGGAACCGCGACACCTGCGCCAGCTCCGCGCTCGCCCGGGCTTCCTGCTCCAGAACAGCCAGCGCCTCGGCGGCGTCGACCAGACGCAGGGGGAAACGCGCGGAGAGGTCGTTCCCGATGCGGAAGATGGCGTGGACCGTCCCCGTCGACGACAGGGGCCGGATCGGCTTGCCGCTCCACTGAGGGAACTGCTCCTGGATCAAGGCCGCGACGATGTCGGTGGTCAGGTCCACCTGGTCGTCGTGCATCGTCATTCGCGCGGGCCTTCCACTAGTCCATTTCGAACAGTCCATCTCGAAACGCCGGAAGCAGGCCGGACCGCTGAGACGACAGCCAGTATTCATGCGCCAGCGGCCGGATCAACCGAGATTTTCGCCCACGCAGGTGTGCCGACCGTTCTGGTCGCCCCCGGTCCCTCCTCGTCATCGACAGAGTCACCGGCCCGCCGAAGGTGCAGCGGTCGACGACAGCAGCCGCCACAGGGACCGTGGCCCAGGTGCCCTCGTGGTGGGCACGCCACCAGACGAGCGGGATGGCGTAGGCGTAGACCGCCCGGCCAGTCGGACGCCACCTCCCTGCGGTGGACGGCATCCGACTGGCTGACCGCTGTGCCCAGCTACGCGCTCCGGGCCAGCAGACTGGCGTCGATGACCTCAGCGATCAGGCCGGCGCCGCGGCTGTTCTGGTGGATGTGGTCGGTCGTGAGCACGAGACGTCGCCGCCGCGAGATCGTGTCGAGGCTGCGGCGCAGCACCGCGTGCTGGAGGAGGACGCCGGCGACGGCTGCGGGCGTCACCTCCCGGTAGGTGATCGGCGGCGGGTCCGCGTGACGCAGTTCGTCGATCTGGCGTTCGTGGAGCGGCAGGTAGGCCACCTCGTTGGTGGCGGCGACCTCGGCGATCATCCGGCTGTACGCGTGCGATGCCTGTGCGGCTGCTCCGTCGAGTTGTTGGCCGAGTACCGGTATCGACAGCAGACCGACCGTCGCGTCCGTCTCCGCTCGCAGCCGGGCGACGACGGCTGCCAGGCACTGTTGGAACCAGTCGGCTGAAGGGCGATGGGGGAGCTGTTTCCGCTTCATGGCCTGCTCGACGGGGTAGCCGGCAAGGCTCGCTCGGGCGTCGTTGGTCCCGATCAGCACGGTGATCACATCGGGTGGGTTCGTGACGACGGCGTCGAGGCGCTGCAAGAGGTTGTAGGCGAAGTCGCCGTTGACGCCGAATCGGGCCGGCTGCACGTCGCCGGGAGGGTGGCGTCGTCCGAGACGATCCAGGTAGTCGACGCTGAACTGCGCGCGGGTGAGGCTGTCACCGAGGCACGCGATGCGTGTCGTCACGACGCTTCCTCCGGGCTGGGCGTGCCGACGCGCCCGGTCGGGAGAGTGTCGGTCCGAGGACGGTGGTCGGTGCCGAGGGTCGCGGTGATGGCCAGGATGGACGTGGGCCCCTCCATGTCGACCACGTGCCACACCCCGGCCGGGTTGATGGTGGCCTCGCCCGCCCCGAGCAGAACCTGCTCGGGCACCCCGTCGACGACGCGGGTCACCGTCACGGATCCGCTGAGGCAGACGACCAGTTCGTCGCCTGCGGGGTGGCTCTCCCAGTGGTCGCCGGGCCCGTCACCGTCGAAGATCATCACCATCCGGCCCTCGGCGCCGTCTGCCTCGACCGCGGCGCTGTAGGCCTGGAGCACCTCCGGGTCCCAGGCGAAGCCCTCGACGGGTTTCGCTCTCGATCCCAGTCCGAGGTGCACGGGGGTGGTGCGCAGGTCCATGGCATGGCGTTCGTGGTTGACGAGTCTCATGCCGGTGATCGTCCACGACGGCGACCGGGCGGTCTTGAAGAAAAGGGAAGGGAAATCGACGCGGAGGGCAGCGGGTTGGCGGCTACCCGGCTCCGAGGAGGACTTCGCCGCGACGCCAGACCGTCGGCGATCGGCCCGTGAACTCGCGCCAGTCCCGCACGAGATGGGCCTGGTCGGCATAGCCGGAGACGCTGGCCACATCGCCCCACGGGAGCGGGTCCTGCGCCGTCGCCAGTTCGTGCGCGTGCTCGAAGCGCAGGACTCGGGCAAAGGTCTTCGGCGACAGGCCCACCTCACCGCGAAACCGGTCGGTGAGGTACCGACGGCTCCAACCCAGTTCCGCGGCGACCGCACCAACCTGGACGCAACCCCGCGCGGCGACGAGACGGCGCCACGCCTCGGCCACCTCGGGACGCACCCCCCGCACAGGGTCGCCGCAGGCGCCACGACCGACAGCTCGCAGGAGCAGTGCGTCCAGCGCCGTGAACCGCGCCGCCCATGTGGTCGCCGATCGGAGCCGGTCGACCAACTCGACGCCCAGCGCTCCGAGGAGCTCGTCAAGTGGGACGAGTTGGTGGGCGAGTTCGGAGGCGGGCATGCCGTAGATGGCCCGGGCCCCGAGCGGTGTCAGCGGTACCTGAACACCCAGCTGACGTCCGTCATGGTGAATCGCCACGGACCGGCACATCAGACCGCCGGCCAGGCTGTCGAACCGGGTGACCGGTGACCCGTCGTCAACACCCGCCGCCACCTCCAGAGGTTCCGACAGGCTGATCACCGCCGTGAGCGCGCGACTCGGCGGGCCGCAGTGCACCCCGGTCGGGAGCCCGCGAAGGTCGAAGCCGACATACGAGTCGACGTACTGCCGCAGGACGGGCGCCGGACGTGCGCCGATCTCCGTGGCCGTATGGTCCTTCATTTTCGTCAGTGTACGAGCCGGCCGGTCCAGGAAGATCAGCATCCCAGGACCGATGACCGCGGTGCGGGCGCGCATCCAGCTCGGCGGGCCCATCGTGCTCGTCCGGGACACCGCATGCCGCCATCTCGCAGCCGGGATGCGGGAGTTCATCGCTGCGAACGCGGCGGGGGTCGCGCACACCGCGTCCGGCGAGCGCCGCCCGTGTGGGCCTTGGCGCCCACCGGGCGAAGCGTCTGATCTCGGGGCTGCGATCGGGGCTGGGGCCGTGCCGCCGGCTCAGGCGTCGATGATGACGGGGATGATGAGGGGCTTGCGGCGGTGGGTGCGGAAGGCCCAGTTCGCTACGGCGCGGGCGAGGAGCTGTTCCAGTTGGCGGGCGTCCCCGACGCCTTCCTGGGCCGCGGTGGCCAGGGTCTTCTCGATGACCGGGATGACCGGTTCGAAGGTGGTGTCGTCGTGGACGAAGCCGCGGGCGAGGAAGTCGGGGGCCTCGGCGAGGGCGCCGGTGTCCGCGTCGACGATCGCCACCACCGTGACGACGCCTTCCTCCGCGAGGGTGAGGCGGTCCTTGAGGGAGGCCTCGGTGGCGCCGCCGACTTCCATGCCGTCCACGTAGACGTTGCCGGCGGGCACCTTGCCGGTGATGGACGCGCGCCCGTCGATGAGGTCGACGACGACGCCGTCCTCGGCGATGACGACCCGGTCGGGGTCGACACCGGTACGGATGGCCAGGTCGGCGTTGGCCCGCAGGTGGCGCCATTCGCCGTGCACGGGCATGACGTTGCGGGGCTTGACGATGTTGTAGCAGTACACGAGTTCGCCGGCGCTGGCATGCCCGGAGACGTGCACCTTGGCGTTGCCCTTGTGGACGACGTGGGCGCCCCACCGGGTGAGTCCGTTGATCACCCGGTAGATGGCGTTCTCGTTGCCGGGGATGAGGGAGCTGGCGAGCAGGACGGTGTCGCCCTTGCCGATGCGGATCATGTGGTCGCGGTTGGCCATCCGTGACAGCGCGGCCATCGGTTCGCCCTGGGAGCCGGTGCACACCAGCGTGATCTTGTGGTCGGGGAGCTTCTCCAGCTCCTTGGTGTTGACGACCAGACCGGAGGGGACCTTCAGATAGCCCAGGTCACGTGCGATGCCCATGTTGCGGACCATCGACCGGCCGACGAAGGCGACCTTGCGGCCGTGCTGGTGCGCGGCGTCCAGGACCTGCTGGATGCGGTGCACGTGGCTTGCGAAGCTGGAGACGATGACCCGCCGCGGCGCGGTACGCATCACCTGCTCGATCGCCGGGTTCAGCTCACGCTCGGAGGTGGTGAAACCGGGCACCTCGGCATTGGTGGAGTCGGTGAGGAACAGGTCCACACCCTCCTCGCCGAGCCGGGCGAAGGCGCGCAGATCGGTGATGCGGTCGTCGAGGGGGAACTGGTCCATCTTGAAGTCGCCGGTGTGCAGCACCATGCCGGCCCGGGTGCGGATCGCGACCGCCAGGCTGTCCGGGATGGAGTGGTTGACCGCCACGAACTCGCAGTCGAAGGGGCCGAAGGTACGCCGGTCGCTCTCGCGTACCCGCACAGTGCGGGGCCGGATGCCGTGTTCCTTGAGCTTGGCCTCCAGGAACGCGAGCGTCAGCTTGGAGCCGACGACGGGAATGTCGCGCCGTTCGCGCAGCAGGTACGGCACGCCGCCGATGTGGTCCTCGTGGCCGTGGGTGAGGACGATGCCCACAATGTCGTCCAGCCGGTCCCGGATCGAGGTGAAGTCCGGCAGGATCACGTCCACGCCGGGCTGGGTCTCCTCGGGGAACAGCACGCCGCAGTCGACGATGAGGAGCTTGCCGGCGTGCTCGAAGACGGTCATGTTGCGGCCGATCTCACCCAGGCCGCCCAGGGCGATGACGCGCAGCCCTCCTTCGGCAAGGGGCGGGGCGGCTTTCAATTCGGGGTGCGGATGACTCATACCCCAGACGGTACCCGGAGTGCGGAACGAGATGATCCATTGGCTGTGTGATCTCTCCGCTCGCTGGGCAAGACCGCCGTCACCTGCGTCCGCACCTGGGCCGAGGAAGCCGTGACGCCTACGGCGGGATCCGATCAGCCGCTGGATCTCGACGGCCTCTTCATGCGGCAGGTCGCCGCCGACCACGAGCGCGCGCCCGGCAGCGAATGCGCAGCGCGGCGGCCCAGCCCTGTGGCCGCGGGAGGTGCCGGAGGGCAGGGCGAGCTGCCTTCGAGCCGCCTCACGACGTTCCCTCGCGCAGGGCGTCGGACACGGACTGTATGACGCCCCCGCGGTGCGCCAGCTCGGCATCGAGCCGCGCGTGGAGGTCTCCGTCGACAGCTTCCAGCTGCTGCCCCTGATGGTCGCAGGCACTCGGCGAATCGCTCTGGTGCAGGCCCGCCTCGCCCACTTGATGGCGCCGCTCGCCGCCGTACGAGGCCGTTCCCCTGGGGGAGGCACTGTGGTGGCACCCGGTGCACACCCACGACGCCGCCCATATCTGGCTGCGCGAGACGGCCACGCGGGCCGATCGCCGCGTCAACGACGGGAGCCTGACCGCCATGCGGATCGTTGCCGAACGGCCCGCGCGCCATTCACTCCGAGGCAGTTGACCGGGAGGGCTCGAGTGCCGCCGTCCCCCGCACCCGTAGTGCCAGTGGAGCCGCTGCTCCCGCCACGATGAACAGGGTGCCCAGCACCAGCCACCCCGCTCGCGGGTGGTCGCCGAGGCAGAGTGCCGCTATCAGTGCCGGAGCCACCGCGGTCGCGGCGCCGCGGCCCAGGGAGAAGAAGCCCTGGTACTGGCCGTGCTTGCCGTCCGGGGCGAGGGAGAAGCTCAACCCGAACGAGCCTGCTGACAGCCACAGTTCGCCGAAGGTGAGGGCGGCCGCGAACAGCAGCAGGAGGACCGTGGCCGACCAGCCGCCCAGGCCGCCGGTGAACGCCACCAGCACGCACGCGATGAACAGGGCCATCCCCGAGTTGCGGCACATCCGGGCGGCCCGGCCGTCGTCCTCGGCACCGCGGCTGAACCGTATCTGGAGACAGATCACCAGCACCGTGTTGACGGCGACGATGCCCGACACCAGGACAGGGGGAGCCTCGGTGTGCTGGAGCACCCACAGCGGCACCGCGAACGACAGCACCTGCGCCTGGAGAGACAGCACACCGCAGATCAGGGTGACGGCGGCGTACCGGCGGTCGCGCAGGACCTGCCAGCCGGAGCCCGTGCGTTCGGACGTCCCGGCCGGTCGGGTCTGGTCCGTCCGCAGCCACCACAGCGGCACCGCCGCCCCGGGGTAGGTCAGCGCCGTGCACCACAGCAGGGCCATGTACCCGGCCTCGGTGTCGGCCTGGATGACCAGCGCCGAGGCCGCCGCACCGACCGTGATGCCGATGTTGGTGACCACGCGCAGATAGGCACGCAGCCGCACGCGCTCGGCGCCCTCTCCGACCGTGGCGACCAGCGCGCCGCGGGCCGCGGTGCTCCCCTGTTCGGCCAGCAGGAAGACCAGGATGAGCGTCAGGAACGCCGGGAAGGTGCGGGCGAGGGCCAAGGCCGCCATGGTGGCGAACTGCACGCCGAGCAGGACGGTGTACGTCCGCCGGGGGCCGAACCGGTCCGCCAGCGTGCCCAGCGGCACGGCACCGGCCAGCGCCGCGATCCCGGCGACGGTGAGGCCGGAGGCCACCTGGTGCACGGGCAGTCCGACGACCCGGGTGAAGAACAGGGTGCTGGTGGTCAGGTAGAGGCCGCTGCCGATCGTCTTGACCAGCCAGGACACGGCGAGCAGCCGGGGTGCGCCGGGGGCGGGGAGCGCGGCGTCGAGGGCGGCACGGGCCCGGGCCGGTCGGTCTTTGCGCGCGGTGGTCATGCCGCGGGCTCCGTCATCGTGTGCAGCGCCGTGATGAACGCCTCGGCGGCCGTCTCGTCCGGAGCGGCGAAGTAGGCCTCCAGGTGCCCGGGGCTCGCGCACTCCTCGGGTGTCAGCACCTCCAGCACACCGGGTACGGCGAGCACGCGCTCCCGCAGGCCGGGCAGGGCGGGCAGCCGGGTGCGGCCGACCGTTTCGGGACGCGGTGCGTGGTCGGGCCGGCCGGGCCGTTCGCCGGTGGTGACGCGGACGAACTCCTCCCACAGGTCGACCCCGAAGGCGTGCCACCACATCCGGGAGATTCCCATGCCGCCCGGCCGGACGGCCACTTCGCCGATGACCGGGCCCGCCTCGGTACGGAACACCTCCAAGTGGGTGACCCCGGCCGACAGGCCGAGCGCGGCGACCACGCGCTGGTGCAGTTCGAGAACCTCGCGGGAGAACGGGTCCGTCTGGTCGGCCACGTACCCGCTGTTCAGGCTCGGCGAGGTGTGCAGCGGCGGGAGGAAGTAGCGGGAGACGGCCGCGCGGACCACCTCTGCGTCGTGGACGACGCCGTCGCAGTGGTACTCGTGGGTGAACCGCACCAGGCGCTCCACCTGGACCGGCAGCCGCTTCTCCGCGAGGTCGGCGAACTCGCCGCCGCTGTGCCGCGCGGCGAACTCCTCGGGGGAGTCGACGCGGTAGGTGCTCTTGGAGCCGGCTCCGAACACCGGCTTGATCATGACGGGCCAACCGACCCGCTGAGCGGCGCGGGGTACGTCGTCGACCGTGGCGGCCTGGGCGTAGTCCGTCACCGGGAGACCGGCGGCGCGCAGCGTGTCCTTCATGGCCCGCTTGTGGGCGCCCGCCAGGGACTGGTCGAATCCCGGCCCTGGCACCCCGAGCAGCATGCGGACCAGGCCGGCGGCGGGCACGCTCTTCTCCGTGGCCGCGACGACATGCTCGACGGGACCGTGCGCGGCCAGTTCGTAGGCTGCCTGCTCCACCTGCGTCAGGTCGGCGAAGCTGTCGACGTACGCCACCTCATGGCCCCGGTACAGGTCCGCGTAGGCCTTGCGGGTGATGACGCGGACCGTCACGTCGGGGCGGCGGGCCAGTGCCTGGAGGACCTCGGGCTTGTCCGAGTTGAGCAGGAGTACCTGCCGGGTCACTTCTTCTCCGTGGGGTGCGGGGCCGTGGGCCGGGGGCTGTGGGTCGGGGATCCGTGGTCGCGCGGGGCGTCGGTCAGAGGGCCGTGGGTGGTGGGGCGGTGTGGTGGTGGGTGACGGTGGCGGCGGCCTCGTCGACGACCACCCAGGCGGGGGAGGGGCCCCGGTCCGGGGCGCAAGCCGTGACGGAGCCGACGTTGACGACGTAGCGGCCGTCCGCCGCGAGCGGGAAGGGCTCCCCGAACCGGACGGGCAGCCGCTCCACCCGCACCGGACGGCCGGGGCCCTCCGGCCAGAGCCGGTGCAGTGCGCTGCGGTGGTGGTGGCCGTGCACCAGTGCCCGGCCGGGGAAGTCCGCGTCCGCCGGGCACCACAGCCCCGGCTCCGTCTCGCGCCAGGGCAGCGGATGGCCGTGGCAGTACAGGGCGAAGTCGGTGCGGTGTGCCAGCGGGGCGTCGAGCAGGGCGCGGGTCCAGTCGGGCAGCTCGGGGTCGGGCACCAGGGTGCGGATCCGCTCCTCCTGGTTGCCGCGCACCAGCTCGACCCCGTCCAGGAGGGCGGCGAGTTCGGGGTCCGCGTCGAACACGTCCGCGAGCCGGCCGCCGTACTCGTACCCGGCGGCCTCCCGCTTCCCGATCCGGCACTCGAAGACGTCACCGAGGCAGACGACCCGGTCCACCCCTTGCTCGCGGATCCCCTTCAGGACGGCCCGCAGCCGGGCGGTGTCCCCGTGGATGTCGGTCACGACGGCATGGCGCACCGTTCTCACTCACCCGTTTCGATCAGGATCCGGTCCGTCAGGTCCTCGCAGATCCGCGCGGCGTCGGCCGCGTCCGTGCCGTCGGCGATGACGTACCCGGCCCGGTCCTGGGAGCTGCGCACCGGGCGGATCCGGTCGCCGACCTTGACGTCGAGGTGGATCTCGGCGGTGGTGCCGTCGGTGTCGGGCAGGACGATGTTGCGGACCGTGCCGGGCGGGGGAGCGAGGAAGCGGATGGCCGCTCCCCGGCGGGCGGTGGGCGGGTCGGCGGGTGGCTCCAGCAGGCCGAGCGGGCAGCCCACGGTGAGGCCGACGACGTCCAACCCGTAGGCCCGGCGCAGCAGTTCGCGGATCTTGTCGCCGCCGATGCGGTTGTGCGACTCGAGGATCCGCGGGCCCTTGCCGGTGACCTTCACCTCGGTGTGGGCGGGGCCCTCGACGAGGCCCACGGCGTCCAGGAAGTCCTGGACGAGGGCGCCGACCTCCGCCAGGACGGGGGCGGGCAGGGCACTGGGCTGGGTGTGCCCGGTCTCCACGAACGCGGGACCCACCCGTTTGTCCGTGACGGCGAGCACGGTGTGCTTGCCGTCGTAGGAGAAGCTCTCCACGCTGATCTCGGGTCCGTCGAGGTACTCCTCGGCGACCGGCCGGGTGCCGCCCGCGGCCTCGAAGGCCCGCCACACGTCCTCGGCGGCCTGCGGTCCATCCACCCGGAAGACGGCCTGGCTGCTGGTGCCGGCCGCGGGTTTGAGGATGACCGGCCCGCCCGTCGTGCGGCAGAACGCGGCGAGTTCGGCCGCGCTGCCCGGGGCGGCGGTGTGCACCGGGCCGACACCGCGGGCGTTGAGGAGCTCCCGCATGCGCCGCTTGTCCTGCAACAGGCCCACGGTGTGCAGCGAGTTGCCGGGCAGAGCGAGCCGCTCGGCGACCGCGGCGGTGGGCAGCAGGCCGCGCTCGGTGAGTGACAGCACCCGCCCGAAGGGGCGCGCGGCGTGCAGCGGCGCCAGGGCCGCGTGCAGCGCGTCGGTGTCCGCCAAGTCCACGGCGAGGACCGCGTCGGCCTCCGCGGCCACCGGCGGCGCCGGCTGCGCCGCGTCGTGAACGAAGACCGTCTCGACCCCCAGGGCGCGTGCCGTGCGCACCAGTTGGGGGGTGCCCGCGAGCACCGCGATACGCGGTGTCGCGGGCACCTGCTGCCCGAAGGTCATGCCACGGGCTCCGGCTGGTCCGCCACCGCCTCGGCCGCCTGCGGCGCCACCGCCTCCGGGTCGCCGAAGCGCTCCTTGAGGTACGCGATGATGTCGGCGTTCTCCCGCAGCTTGCCGGGGATGATCGTGGCGCCGTCCACCAGGGCCGGGATGAACTTGCTGCCCGTGGTGCGGATCAGCTCGTGCCGCTCCTCGCGGGGCTTGGGCACGTTGATGTTGATGTAGGACACCTGGAGCTTGGTGAGCAGCTCCCGCACCGGCTTGCAGTCCGGGCAGGTCTCACGCTGGAACAGGACGAGCATCAGCGGCTCTCCTCGTGGAAGGTACGGATGACTTCGCCTACGCCGGAGCCCGGCGTGAACGTGTGGCCCAGGTCGAGCAGGGCCATTTCCAGGGCGCCGAAGATGCCGCTCAGGTCGAGGGCGTCGGCCGCGCCCACGTGGCCGACCCGGATCAGCTTGCCCTTCAGGTGCGCCTGGCCGCCGGTCATCGTCAGGCCGTACGACGTGGACAGCGTCTTCAGCAGCTGGCCGGTGTCGATGCCTTCGGGTGCGAGGGCGGAGGTGATGACGTGGCTGCGTCGGTGCGGGGCCTGCACGAAGGTGCTGAACCCGAGCTTCAGCAGGCCGCGTTCGGCTGCTTTGCCCAGGACGGCGTGGCGCCTGCGGAAGGCCTCCAGGCCTTCCTCGTCCAGCATCTTCAGCGACTCGTGCAGCGCGAGCAGCAGGGACACCGCAGGTGACGAGGACGACATCGGGTAGAAGTGCCGCAGCCGTTCGAACGACCAGTAGTAGTTCGGCCCGTTCGACCGTTCCACGGCCGTCCAGGCCTTGGCGGACAGGGCGACGAAGGCGAGGCCGGGCGGCAGCATGAAGCCCTTGTGGGAGGCGGCGAGGACCACGTCCAGGCCCCAGGCGTCCATCTCCAGCGGGTGCACCAGCAGGCCGCTGATGGCGTCGACGACCACGACCACGTCGGTGTCGCGGAAGATCCGCCCGATCGCCTCGACGTCGTTGAGCGCACCGGTGGAGGTCTCGCTGTAGACGACGAACGCGCCCTTGATCTGCGGGTGTTCGCGGTATGCGGCGGCCACCCGTTCGGGGTCGGCGCTGGTGCCCCAGTCGCTCTCGACGACGTGCACGACGAGCCCGTAGGCCTTGCAGATCGCCTGGAAGCGTTCGCCGAAGTAGCCGTTGGAGACGACCAGGACCTCGTCGCCGGCGGAGAAGCAGTTGGCGACCGCGGCCTCCATCGCGCCGGTTCCGGAGGAGGCGATGGTGTACACCGGGGCGGTCGTGCCGAACAGTGGCGGCAGGCCGCCGCTGATCTCGTGGATCAGCTGCTCCATCTCGGTGGAGCGGTGGTGGATGATCTCGCGGGCCCCGGCCATCAGCAGACGCTGCGGCACTTCGGTGGGTCCGGGGGTGGCCAGCCGCAGCTTCATCGGCTGTTCTCCTCAACCTCGGTCGGGTGGGGGTGGGTGGTCGCCGGCCGGGGCGCGTCGACGAAGACGCGGCGGGTGGCGGGCTTCAGGTCGAAGTCGAAGAGCACCACGCGGTGGCTCGGCGACATGGCGAGGCGGCCGTCCCGGAAGGGGACGAGCAGACTGGTGCCGAGCAGCGAGGACTTCAGGTGCGAGAAGCCGTTGGGGTCGGCGGTGGTCAGCTCGTGCAGATAGCGGCTGCCGTCCGCGGGGGACTCCGGGGCGATCCGCTCCAGGGTCCGCAGCAGGTCCTGGACCGCGCCCGGCTCGTAGCGCATCACGGTGAGGCCGATGGTGCTGCCGTGTGCGAACACCCCGGCGAGCCCGTCGCCCGTGCCGTGTTCCTGGAGGGACGCGGCGATCTGGTCGGTGAGGTCGTAGTGGGAGTTGAGGCCGGTGCTCTCCACCGTCAGTTCGATCACCGGGCCACCTCGGCGGGCCCGGCGATCAGCGGCGGTGTGTTCTCGGCCGTCAGGTCGCCCGGACCGGTGAGCGTCCAGGCGGGTACCTGGGACAGGGCGTCGGTGATACGGGTGAGCTGTGCGGTGTGGGCGGCGCGGTTGTCGTCGAGGTAGTGGTGCCATCCGGCGTTGGAGCCGTCGAAGGCCGACTCCACGTTGGCGCGCAGCACCTCGGCGTGCTCCTGGCGGCTGCCGGTCAGCGGCTCGACGACGGTGTGCTCGCCGGGGCCGATCGAGGGGTGCAGGATCGCCGCGACGGGCACCCGCACCCCGACCGGGGCGCTCGGGAAGCGGTCCCGGAACGGCAGCGGGTCCACGGCGAACTTCCCCACGGGCGAGAACGCGTGGCCCTCGGCGGGCACGTAGTCGTCCCCGATGCCGGCGATCTCCTTCAGCCCCGGGTACTTGGCGACGGTGCCGTAGCCCAGGTGCGGGTAGTCGGGCCAGCCGGCCGCGACGACCGAGCCGTCCGGCAGCTCGTGCAGCACGGTCTTGTCGCCGCTGAGCACCTGGTAGCCGAAGTGCTCCACCAGTTCCAGCAGCACCGTGCTCTTGCCGGCCCCCTTCGCCCCGGTGACCAGCACGACCTCGCCGTCGCGGTAGGCGGCGGTGGCGTGCAGCACCGCGGCGCCGGTGTTCTCCTGGTGCTTCAGCACCAGGTCGCGCACGAGCTCGACGAGGTCCATGTGCCCGCCGGCGCCGAGTGTCACGTCGACGGTGCGGGCGGCGCGGTCGAAGACGAAGCGGCTGCCCGTCTTGGTGCACTCCAGGAACT
Organism: Streptomyces sp. NPDC020489; assembly: GCF_044386545.1. Taxonomy (NCBI): domain Bacteria; kingdom Bacillati; phylum Actinomycetota; class Actinomycetes; order Kitasatosporales; family Streptomycetaceae; genus Streptomyces; species Streptomyces sp. NPDC020489. The sequence continues at coordinate 41,923 of NZ_JBIRUZ010000005.1, read as the reverse complement.
CGCGTCCGTCGACGACGGCCCGCCGGGCCGGCACGGTGAAGAACTCGCTGGCGCTCTTGCGGAGGTAGATGTCCTCCGGCACGGTCCCGGCCGGGGGTGCGAGCCGCTCGGGGTCCGGGGCGTGGACGCGCAGGGTCGCCACCGGCTCGCGGTCGCTCTCGCCGGGCTTGGCCTCCTCGGCGATCAGATGCGTGGCGAGGAAGGCGAGCGCGTCGTCGATGTCGGCGCCGGACGCCACCTCCAGGTCGAGGTGGGTGCCGTGGAAGTCCAGCCGCAGGGCGGTGACGTCGGTCGGGCTGGTCACTGTGCGGCCTCCGCGAGTTCGCGTCCCAGGGACTCGTAGCGTTCCTGCTGTTCCAGCATCTGCGGCATGCGCTGCAGGTCGAAGATCTCCTTGAGCGGGGCGAGTTCGGGCTCCACGTTCACGGTGGTGCCATCCCTCATGATCTTGGTGAGGGTCTCCCGCATGGCTCGGATCGAGCTGCGCAGCGCCTGGTTGGCGTAGATCGCCATGGCGAATCCGCGCTGCTCCAGCTCCTCGACGGTGACCTGGTTGTAGGTGGTCGGTACGACGATCACCGGGAGGTCGCCGCGGTAGGCCTCGCGGAAGGCGAAGACCTCCTCGGGGTCCTTGCGCTTGGAGTGGATGAGCAGGGCGTCCGCCCCGGCCCGCTCGTAGACGTCGGCCCGGCGCAGCGCCTCGGCCATGCCCTGCCCGGAGATCAGCGCCTCCAGGCGGGCGACGACGACCATGTCGGTACGGGTCTCCGTGGCGGCGCGGATCTTGCCCGCGAAGTCGTCCAGCGGGGCGAGGTCCTGGTTGCCCTCGATGAAGCTGTTGAGCTTGGGGAACTGCTTGTCCTCGATGCACACGCCGGCCACGCCGCGCGCCTCATAGGAGCGCACCATGTGGATGACGTTGTTGACGTTCCCGAATCCGGAGTCGCAGTCCGCGAGGACGGGGAGGTCCACGGCGGAGGCGAGGCCCGCGGCCGAGTCGAGGCACTCGCCCATGCTGAGGATGTTGGCGTCGGGCACGCCGGCCGTGGCGGAGATCTCCAGTCCGCTGGACCAGATGACGTCGAAGCCGGCCTCTTCTGCGAGGCGCGCACTGAGCGGGCTGTGCGAGCCCATGGCGCGGGTGAGGGGCGGGGCGGTCAGCGCCGTGCGCAGCCTTTGTGCCGCACTCGGTGTGCGGTCGTGCTGGTCCTGCCGGGGCGGTCGGCTGTGGGTCATGCGTCCCCTCCGTTGGTGGTCGTGGCCGCTGCGGCCAGCTCTCGGCACACGTCCTCGACGGTGTCGTCGAGGACCTTGCGCGGCTGTGCCGCGCCGATCCGCCGCCCGACCTCCCACGGGTCGAGCCCGTGGCGGGCGCTGATCTTCTCGATGCGGTCCTGGAAGTAGAAGTGGTGATCGTTGATCCCGGCCGCGATCTCGGCCCGGCGCACGGTCATGGGGCGCGGCAGCACCCGCTCGGCCACGTACTCGGCGGCCTCGGCGACCAGGGGCAGATCGGCGTGGGTGTCGTACTTGGGCCACGCGGTGAGGAACGCGGCCGCCTGCTCGGTGGCGAGGTTCCCGGCACCGCGGGCCATGGCGCACAGCGAGGCGTCGAGCCAGCTCACGCCCGCGTCCAGGGCGGCGACCGCGTTGGCCGCGGCGAGACCCAGGTTGTTGTGGGCGTGGATGCCGAGCGGAGTCGGCAACCGCTCGGTCAGCAGCTCGAAGCGGCGGCGGACGTCGTCCGGGGTGAGCGCGCCGAAGGAGTCGGCGATGTAGAAGACGTCCGGCAGCTCCGACGCCACGACCGCGGCGACCTCGGCGAGCTGCTCCTGGGTGGTGTAGCTGACGGCCATCAGGTTGACGCCGACCTTGAGTCCGAGCGCCCGCACGGCGCGGACGTACTCCGGTACCCCGTCGATGTTCCACGGGTAGGCGGCGATGCGCACCATGGACACCGGGCTGTCCGGCAGGTCGTCCATGGCCCGTACCGGGCACACGGTGGGGACGACCATCACGGCCAGTTCGGCGTGCGAGACGGGCGGCAGCGCCGCGAGGTACTCGGGCGTGCAGTGCGCCGAGGGTCCCGCGGTCGCGCTGGCCCTGCTGCCGGAGCCGCCGCGGTAGCCGACCTCGATGACATCGACGCGGGCGGCGTCCAGGGTGCTCACGATGGTGCGCACGTCGGTGGGGGTGAACTGCCAGTCGTTCTGGTTCCCGCCGTCGCGCAGGGTGCAGTCGAGCAGGGTGGGTTTCACACGGCTCCTTCCAGATGTGCGGCGGGGGTGCCCAACTGGGTGCGGAAACGTTTCACCAGTTGTTGTGGGGTCTGCTGCACGCGCTTGCCGGCAGGGTGGCTGCGGGGCTTGCAGCGGACTCGCACCAGCGTGGGCGTGCCGGTCAGGTCCAGGGCGGCCAGCTGGTCGAGGTCGTCCACGGTGTGGGCGGCGGCGTAACCGGCCGCGAGGGCCATGGCCGCCGGGTCGCCGAGGGCGGCGGTGCGCTGCCCGCCGGTGCTCTCGTGGGCGCCGTTGTCGAGCACGACATGGACCAGGTTCGGCCGGTGCTCGGCGATCATCGGGAGGCAGCCCGGATTCATGGCGAACGAGCCGTCGCCGTCCAGCACCAGCACCCGGCGGTCCGGATGGGCCAGTGCGATACCGAGCCCGATCGGCGCGGCCATGCCCATCGAGCCCACCAGATAGAAGTGGTTCGGGCGATCGGCGATGTTGTACACGTCGCGCGTGATGTAGCCGCACGTGCTCACCGTCAGGGCGGTGGACTCGCGTTCCAGCAGTGCGCCCAGGGCGTCACGAATGTCCAGCAACGCTCAGATCCCTTCCCGGACGATCAGTACGGCGGTGCTCCGCCCGGAGTCGTACTGCTTGAGGAACGCCTCGACGGAGTCCTCGGGGCGCTCGTTGTCCAGCACGGTCCACGGAAGGCCGAAGACGTCGAGCAGCCGGGTCAGTTCGCGCCCGATGACGTCGTGCTCGACTGCGTCCGTGCCGTCATGCCCCCGCCAGCTGACGACGATCGGCAGATGGACGTCGTAGATGAGGTTGAACGAGGTAAGGACGTTGAGCGAGTAGCCGAGGCCGGAGTTCTGCATGAGAACCACGGGCTTGGCCCCTGCCACGGCGAGACCGGAAGCCACGCCCAACGCGCTGTCCTCACGCGGCGCGGGGATGTACGTCACCGGGCAGTCGGGCTCCTCGAGCAACCGGAAGAACCCCTTGAGAAGGGAACACGGTACACCGGTGAAGTGCGCATACCCGCGGGTTGCGAAGGCGTTGAGCAAAGCCTCGGCGACTTTATCCCGGGATCCTGCCGCCAATGAAGATTCAGGCAGCACGCATGACCTTTCTTTTACGGAGCACGCGGACGTGATAACGCCCGGCCGGGAGCGTCTTCCCTGCTCGCGGCGATGTGGATCATGCATGACCTGTCAGTGAACCCGCAATTACGTTCCAGAATTCGGACAGCGGAATTCTATGGAATTTAGTAGACATGTCGCATATTCAGCGACCTTATGAGGCACCATCGAAATCGGCCGCCACCGGGCTCTGATGGCCGAATATCGATGTTTGAACCGCGGCGTCGCGGCGCCGCAATCGCAAAGGTAGGACGCCGGTCGCGGCAGGCGTGGCCCGGCGCGAACGCGCTGTCGCCGAGGACGGCGCGGGTGAGATCGACGGACTCGACCTCACCCGCGCCGTCGTGAGAGGCAGGCGCGAGCCGGCCCGTCGCTCCAGCAGCGCGGTCTGAGGGAGGGCCTGACGGTCAGGCCCCCTCCCTCAGGGAAGGCCTGACCGTCACGCCGCCGTCAGGGAAGGCCTGTCGGTCAGGCCACCGTCATAGAACCTCGGCGAGACGGTCCACCTGGTGCGCGTCGAGGCCGTAGCAGTAGAGCATGACCTCGTCGGCGCCGAGGTCGGCGAAGCCGGTGATCGCGTCGCGGATCTCAGTCGGCGTGGTGAGCATTCCGGCCACCATCCGGTCGGCCATGCCGGTGAAGGTGTAGTACGCGTGCATGTTGGCCTGGGCGTCGTGGACCACGTGTTCCGGGCCGAGCGCGACGTTGACCTGCGCGACGATGCGCGGTTCGCCGTCGCGGTCGTACTCCTTCCAGAACCTGCGGGCGGTGTCGAACAGGCCGCCCGCCCAGGAGGGCGCCGCGGCGGCGAGGAAGCCGTCACCCCAGCGCGCGACGCGTTCGATCGCGGCCGGCTGGAACCCTCCGAAGAGCACCTCCGGGCCGCCGAGCCGGGCGGGCGCAGGACCGATCGGGCCGACGCCGTCACCGTACGGCTCGCCGGACCACAGGCGGCGCATCACCGCCATCTGCTCGTCGAGGCGTCGGCCTCGGGTGCGCTTGTCGATGCCCGTGACCTGGTGGTCGTCCTCCCGGCCGCCGATCCCGAGGCCGAGGACGAGGCGGCCACCGGTCATCCGGTCCAAGGTGGCGGCCTGCTTGGCGAGGAGGGCGGTGTCGCGCAGCGGGGCGAGCAGCACCTCGGTCTGGACGCGGATGCGGGAGGTGGCGCCCGCGAGGACGGCGAGCGCGACCAGGGGTTCGGGGTTGTGGTAGACGAGCCGGTCGAGCAGGCCGAGCGTGCTGAAGGGCCCGGCGTCGGCGCGCTGGGCCCAGGTGAGCAATGTGGCAGGGTCGCCAATGGGCAGACCGATACCGACGTTCATGAAGGAGACCTCCGAAGGGAAGGGTCGACAAAGACTCTGCCGCCCCTCCGGCACCTCAGTGAGGTGGGACGCTCCCGCCCTGCGGCGTGCTTCTGGGGAACGTCTCGTCGAAGTGATCTCACCCTAGGGCGCGTCGGTTTGGTGGGACAAGCCAATTTGGGCGGGCCAGCTCCTGCCCCCGGCCGTTGGCCATCTGGAATTGGTCAGTGCAGACAAGGTCCGGCATGGCGGTGCCGTCGGCCGCGCTCGCCCGGGTCGGTTCGGGGCAGGGTCCGGATGCCGGTGAGGACCGCAGAGGGCGACGCCCGCAGGTTTGGCCCGCACGGCAAGGGCGAGCAGAAGGGCCGCGCCGCCGTCCGCAAGAAGCGGCCGTCAGGACCCGCGCCCGGTGTTTCGCCGGAGACGGACGGCGGCGACGGCACCCAGGAGCGCGCCGACCGCGATGACGAGGAGCCCGCGGGCCCACACCTCGCCCTCGATCTGGGTGGCCAGCACCACGCAGGACAATGCCCCCAGGACCGGGACGGCGGTCCACGCCCTGAAGTGGGGTCGCGCGGCGGGGTCGCGCCGCTGGACGAGCACCGCGGTGTTCACCAGGAAGAACACCACGAGCAGGAGCAGGACGAGGGTGGAGGCGAGGGTGGCCACGTCCCCCGTGAGAGCCAGCGTGAAGGACAGGGCGGTGGTCGCGGCGATGGCCGCCCACGGAGTACGGCGTCCGGGAAGCACGCGGGTCAAGAAGCCCGGGAGCAGTCCGTCGCGCGCCATGCCGTAGGCCAGGCGGGAACTCATGATCCCGGTGAGCAGGGCGCCGTTGGCCACGGCGACTAGGGCGATCGCGCTGAACAGCTTCTGCGGCACGCCGCCCGCCTCCTTCACCACCTCGAGCAAGGGACCGCTGGAGGCGGCGAGCGTGGCGGTGGGGACGGCGGCCGAGGCGACGATCCCGACGAGGACGTACACGGCGCCCGCCGTCGCCAAAGCGCCGAAGAGGGCGCGCGGATACGAGCGGCGGGGATCGCGTGTCTCCTCGGCCACGTTGACGGAGGTCTCGAAGCCGACGAAGGAGTAGTACGCCAGGACCGTTCCGCTCAGCGCGCCCGCCGCGGCCCCGGTGTCGGCGGTGCCGAGGCGGGTGAGCCGGCCGGGGTCGCCGTCGCCCCGCAGCAGCAGCCACGCACCCAGGCCGATCACCAGCAGGAGGCCGCCCACCTCGATGACGGTGGCGATCGCGTTGGCCCGGGTGGATTCGCTGATGCCCCGCGCGTTCAGCAGGGCCAGGGCGCACAGGAACACGGTCGCCACGGCCGCGACGGGCAGGGTGACGAAGCTCGTCAGGTAGTCGCCGGCGAAGCCGCGGGCCAGCGCGGCGACGGACACGATGCCCGCGGCAAGCATGCAGAAGCCGGCCAGGAAGCCGGCGAAGGGTCCATAGGCGAGGGTCGCGTAGTGGGAGGCGCCGCCTGCCCTCGGGTACTTGGTGGCGAGTTCGGCGTAGGAGGCGGCGGTCAGGAGCGACAGCAACAGGGCGAGCAGGAGCGGCACCCACACCGCTCCGCCCGATTCCGCCGCGATCTGGCCCACGAGGACGTACACCCCCGCCCCCAGAACGTCGCCGAGGATGAAGAAGTACAGCAGCGGGGTCGTCAGCGCCTTCTTGAGCGGGGCCGCCTCGTCCGGAGGCGAACCGGCGGATTTCTGGTCGGTAGATCTGGCCATTGCACTCCGGTACCCCGTGCGGCGGGTTCCCAGACGACGGACGGATGCACGGTCCGCACGTCGAGCGTCGCGGCACACCCCACCGTGGCCGCCATCCGCATCGGGCATCGGCCTCCGGGACAGCGGCGACCGTCCAGGCTCCGAGCACACGATCCACCCGGACGGCCCTCGGCAGCACCAACCCGGTCAGGGAGCTGTCGCCTCGGGAAGCGATTCCCCGAGACGGTATCGGTCTCGATGTCACGAAATAGCTGGCCTTGGCAGAATTGGTGGCGTCCCGTCGACAGCCACTGCTACTTTGGCGACGATGAGGGCGAACAATAGCTCGCCCTGCCGATCGGCTGATTGCTGTCGCTCGTTGCGAGGGGCGGCGCCGACGCTGTATCGCAAGCAGCCCGATGACCGTTTATGGCGATCGTCGTCACCAAAAGGACGCGGCACCTTTTCCGGCTCAATAAACGCGTGCACCGGGCACGCGTAAAAGGCGCTTCGAGCTGGTCGGTGGCAGCCTGGATGTCGAACACCTACGGCTGGGGGGCTTGGTGTCGAAGGTACGCATGGCGCTGTGGCCGGTGATCGTATTTCTTCCCGGCTTCGCCGCCTTATGGGTCTTCTGGCTGGCCGCCGAACGAAGGCCTGATCTACCCGGCCTCTTCGCATTCCGCAGCGCCACATGGGGCGACGGAATCCTGTTGCCGCTCCTCGCCCTCTGCCTGCGCGTGATGACGGACCGGCTGCGGCCGCCGCAAGGGATCGCCCATCGCAAGAGAGCGGTGACGGCGGGCGCCTTCGCAGGGGCGGCCGTCGGCGCAACCGTGGTGGGCACGTGGCTCGTCGAGGACCGGCCGGCGCTCAACTGGACCATGCAGAGGCCGCATTCCTTCACGGCGGCCGGCATGTGGCACGCGGTGTTTCTCGTCGCGGCATGCGCGTTCTTCGCCTGGCTGGCGACGGACCTGGCGCTGCACCTGCGGCACAGCGGTGACGCCGCGGTGAGACGGTCACTCTCGTCCTCCTGGGCGACTGTGGCCCTCGCGTGTACCGCGGGCTACGCCTGGCTCGGTATCTCCGACGCACTCGGCTCGGGCGGGAGCGTCGGCGGACCACGTCACTCGTGGTGCTGGTGGGTGCCGCGGTAGTGGTGGGCTGCGCCATGTTCCTCGTGCCCGGGGGATTCCATCGCCGGTACGCGGATGTGTTGCTCACCTCGTCGATTCTGACGGCGTGCCTGATCGTCTTCGTCGACGCCCATCCGCATATGGGAGCCCTCACCTACGCGGCACTCATCAGTGCTGTGACCTGTGCGGTCGGTCTGGCGGGGACGACAGTGGCCGGGGCGAGCATCTCGGCCGTGGAGACACTGGGGGTGTGCGGGCTCTTCGGGCTGGTGACCATTTTCGTCTCCACGATTCAGTCCGCCACTCTCTGGACCGTATTCGCGTGCCCTTTGCTGGCTGCTGCCGGCGCCGTCGCCTTGCGGTGGATCCGCGCGAACGTCACCCATCCACCAGCTCAGGCGCCTGTCAACGGCAAATACCTCACAGGTGTCGGCATCGCCGCCTGTCTGCTGGTGGGTTCCTCCTTCGGGGCATGGCTGGGGGAGCGGGATACCTACGAGGTCACCGGTGCGTTCGTCCTCACCATCGTGGGCGCCGTCCTCGGTGGCGCGTTCTTCCAGAATTTCAAGTCGGACTTCGAAGGACTGATGGCCATCGAGGGCGATCCCGCTCGCCGTTCCCCGGACCAACTGCCAGGCTCCGAGCAGCGGGACGTGGCCGTGCGCGTCTGGATCAGGCTCGCTGGTTTCAGCGTCGCGGCCTTCTCGGGGATCCTCGTACTGACGATCTCCCTCGCCCCGTCGCTGGGATGGCACGCGGGGCGAAGGCCCATCAACTGGGCCGCAGTAGCCGTCGTTGTCGCTACCGCCTCGCTCTGCGTGCTGCTCACCGCCAGAGCGCTGGCAGCCGCATGGCGGACGCACAGAGAAGGGGAGCCCCGAACCGTACCGGTACGCGGGGACGCCCCGGCCTGGATGTGCGCCGCGTGTGGGCTGTTGACGTGCGCCGCCACCGCGACCGCGATCTGGCAAGGGGGCGACGTCAACGTACCGGCGATGGCGCAGGCGATCGTCATGGCCTTCTTCGCCACCGAGGCGATCTGTGGCAACGGGATGTGGCTGCACTTCACGCGGCTGCGACCGAGCTCCCGCGGCGCCCTCGCGACGGTGGTTCCGGCCGTCGCGCTGAGCGTCTACTGGTCCCTGACCGAACTCATCCGCCCGAACGGTGCCGGAGCGGCCCTCGGCCCGTCCCTGTTCGCCTGGTTCTGTGCCGCGGTGTCGGTCTTCGCGCTGGTCGCGTCCACCACCTCGGCGGTCTACATGGCCGGCGGGCGGCCCTATCAGACGGACTACCCTCCCCTGAAATGCGCGATCCAGGACACCTTCCTGTTCACCATTCTCTGGCTGGCCCTCGGATGGGCCCCGCACACCGTGCTGACACATGTGCCGGCGGGTGCCCCGGAGCGATGGGCGGCGATCGGGACCATCCTCGCCGGCTTCATGCTCACCTTCTGCCCGCCCTTCCTGTGGGCCATCGAAAGCAATGACACGCACGTGTGCAGGCAGCGGCTGATCCGAGGCGCGAGTGACGCGCCCAGCTACGGACCGGCTTTCACGGATGCGTCCATCGAGCGCATCGCCGGTCTGCCCAGCAGAATCGGACGCTACCGCCGGGCCGTGACGAACGGCGAAGGCATGTCCGAGGCCGACCGCCAGGCCGACGACTTCCTTGTCCGGCTGAGTGGCCACACCGCCGTACAGAACACCGTCGCCCTCTCGATCGCATGCATCTCCCTGATAGGAGCCGTCGGCATCACGTCCGGCTTCACGGCCCCGCCGTACCGGCCCCCGACCTCGTAGACCCGCGACGGGCCCGGAGGTCGAGGCCCGGCTCGACCTTGTCGCGCCGCTTGGCTCCCCGTCGCAGCCTGCGTCGGCATGAGGTGCTGCCGCATTCCACCGAACGGTGTCGCCGCGATCACGCGCCCGACGCTGGCATCGAGCCCGAGTGCCGTTCGGGCGGCTGAAGCCCTGATAAGAGCAGCCTGTCAGCAGGCCCTGTAAATGAGCCGAGTATGCGATGCAACCCGCCCAAAGGGGACTGAGGTGAAGTCGCGCGCCTTGAATCGTCAACAAAATTGCTGATAGTTCTCTCGTCACATCGCGCGCGTGTCCTCAACGGTGTGCCGACAGTGTCGGAGCACCGTCCTTGCCCTTGTCTTCAGGGAGTGTTCGTGAGCAAAGAGAGAACAGCTCGGGCACGCAGCCGCCGTACGTGGCGGGCTGTGGCCGGCGTGGCTGCCGGTGTCGTCCTGGTCGGTGGAGGGTTCGCGGCTGCCAACGCCACGACGACCACAGGCGAGTCGAAGAAGGCCGGCGTCCACTTCCCGGTCAACAAGAAGGCCACCGGCACCGCGGCCGTGGTCAGCGCTGCCAACGCGTTCCTGAACACGCTGGACTCCGACCAGCAGGCGGCGACGGTCCTGGACTTCTCCCAGGCGAACGCGACCGCGTGGTCGAACCTGCCGTGTGGGTCCACCTGCCGCCCCGGGATCCAGCTCGGCTCGCTGAGCGACGAGCAACTGGCCGCGGCCGAGAACGTGTTGAAGGTGGCCCTGGGGTCCGGAAAAGACACCGGCTACCAGCACGTCATCGAGACCCTCAAGGCCGACGACGTGCTCGCCTCGGCGCAGAGCACCAGCTCCGCCGCGCCCGGCGGCGGCGCGTCCAACGCGCCCTCGGCCGACGCCTCCGCCTCGGACGCGCCGGACCCGACTGCCACGCCTACCGACGTCCCGACCGGCGCCCCGCCGTCCGGTGGCGGCGGTGGCGGTGGCGGCGGTGGTCTCGGCGGTTACGGCAGTGGTGTCTACTTCCTGGCGTTCCTGGGCGCCCCGTCGACGGACGGCACCTGGCAGTTGCACTTCGGCGGCCACCATCTCGCCGTGAACGTCACCTACAAGGACGGCAAGGTGGCCGGTGCCAGCCCGTTCTTCACCGGTGTCGAGCCCACCAGCTGGACCGATGACGACGGCACCACGCACGCGCCGATGGCGAGGTTCCGGGACGGTCTGCTGAAGCTGACCGGCAGTCTGAACACAGCGCAGTTGGCCAAGGCCAAGCTGTCCGAGTCGTTCGGTGACGTGCTGCTCGGCCCGGACGAGGACGGCCAGTTCCCGGCGACCAAGGAAGGCATCAAGGCAAGTTCCTTGTCGGCGAAGCAGAAGAAGCTGGTCCTGGAGGCCATCCACCCCTGGGTCGCGGAGGTGGACGACGCCACCGCCAAGCAGCTCATGAAGACGTACGCCAAGGAACTCGACCAGACCTACGTCGCCTACTCCGGCGGCACGGGCCTGGACACCCAGGGCGACTACGTGCGCATCGACGGCCCGAGCGTATGGGTCGAGTTCGTCTGCCAGGACGGCGTCGTGTACCGGGACCAGATCCACTACCACACCGTGTACCGGGACCACACCCGCGACTACGGCAGCGAGTTCTCCTTCTCATGACCGGACCGCGAAACTGGCTGACCACAGCACTGCGTCTGGTGGCCGGGATCGCGATCGCGGTACCGGCGGCGCTCCTCCTGGGGGCGTCGCCGGCCGCCGCGCATCCGATGCCGCACTCAGTGGTGCAGCTCGACGTGTACGAACACGCGGTCTCCGCCCGCCTGGAACTCCCGGTCGACGACTTCGCGCGGGCCAGCGGGATCGACGTGTCCGAGAAGACGCTGACCGCCCGGACCGGCGCCATCCGCGCCTACCTGGTCGCGCACCTCCGACCGACCGCCACCGACGGCCGGGCCTGGCAGGTCACCGTCGGCAGCCTGACCCTGAGCCGCGCCGAGCAGACCTCCACCGGTCCCTACCGCGAGCTGGTCGCCGAGGCCGTGCTCACCCCGCCGACCGGCACCGACGTACGGCACTTCACCTTCGGCTACGACGTCATCGTCCACCAAGTCGTCACGCACACAGCGCTAGTGACGGTGCGTCAGGACTGGAGCGGCGGACAGGTCGACGGCGAGGGCGCCACCCAGGTCGGCACCATCCGGATCGACACCCGGACCATGACCGTGCCCGCCCTGAAGGTCGACCTCGGCCAGGGCAGCGCCTGGCGCGGGTTCATCGCCATGGTGAAGCTGGGCGGCGACCACATCCTCACCGGCACCGACCACCTGCTCTTTCTGTTGATCCTGCTCCTGCCCGCGCCCCTCGCGGCCAGTGGACGGCGCTGGGACGGCCTGGTCGGCGCGAGGCCCGCGCTCAGCCGGATCGGCCGCATCACGCTCGCCTTCACCGCCGGACACTCCGTCGCGCTGGCCGCCACCGCGCTCGGCCATGTGGACATCCCCGGATGGCCGGTCGAGGCGTTCATCGCCGCGAGCATCCTCGTCGGCGCGATCCACGCTGTCCGGCCGCTCTTCCCGGGCAAGGAGGCGCTGGTGGCCGGGGTCTTCGGGCTCGGCCACGGCATGGCGTTCTCCTTCGTGCTGGCTGGGCTGCACCTGTCCACCGGACAGCTCGTGACCAGCCTCTTCGGCTTCAACCTCGGCATCGAACTGGTCCAGCTCCTGCTGGTCTGCCTCGCCCTGCCCTCGCTGCTGGTCCTCGCCCGCCTGCGAGTGCAGCCCGCGTTGAGGGTGACCGGCGCGGTGCTCACCGGCACGGCGGCCCTCGGCTGGCTGGCCGACCGCCTCGGCCTGCCCAACCCCGTCGCCCGGGCCGCCGACAGCGCCGGATCCCACACGACACTGATGCTGACCGCCCTCACGGCGACCGCGTTCGCCGCCACCACGTGGACCCTGGTCAACCGTCGGCACACCCGGCCGGATACATCGGACCCCTCCCCAGGGACAACACCTGGACCGCACCATCCGAACAGATCGACGCAGACCGCCGGCTCGGGGGCGACGTAGAGCGCCAACCCTCAACGAGCCGAGACCCCTCGCAGAGCGGACGATTTCCAGTCGCTGGTCATCCTGCTGTCGGGCTCTGCTGGCCATCTGCGCGCACGAACCCGTGGCTTCGCTCCACTTTCGCCACATGCAGCGTGTAGGTCTGGTACCACTGGGCTCGTCCGCGCTCTTGGCCCGCGCGGTGCTCGGCGTTGTTCCGCCACTGCGTGAGGGCGTCGGCGTCGCGGAAGTAGCTGACGGTGATACCCAACCCGCCAGGAGTCTGCGCGTGGTCCATCCCCAGGTATCCCGGGACGTCCTTCACCAGGTCTTCCAAGTGTGCACTGGCCTCGCTGTAGTCGCTCTGGTCCTGGGTTCGCATCGTGGTGAAGACGGCCGCGTAGTAGGGGGGTTCATGGGCCTGGACGGGCACGACAGGCGCTTCCGCATGATCGCTCATGGCGCCACCGCGAGACGGGATGCGCCGCCGCGCGTACACCTCTATCTCGATCTTCATCCGCGGGTCGGCGAGACCGCACATGAGCATCGTGGCGGCGGGCTGAACGTCGCCGAAATAGCGGCGAAGGACCGGCCAGCAGAGTTCGAAGTCTGCACGGTCGGGCAGGAGGTAGCGCACGCGCACCACGTCGGCGAAGGTGCACCCCGCCTCGGCCAGTGCGGCCTTGATGTTGCGCAGGCACTGCTCGGCCTGCTCCACCACGTCGTCGGAGATCGTCATGGTGGCGTAGTCGAATCCGGTCGTCCCGGACACATGTACCCAGTCGCCGTCAACCACCGCACGGGCATAGCCGATCTGTTCCTCAAAGGCCGAGCCGCTGAGGATCGCGCGTCGCTCTGTCATGCGCCGAACGCTAAGAGACCAGCACTGATACGTCTAATACGGCCGCACGCATGATCTGATATCTCTGGGCGTATGGAGCGCCCTGAACTCCCCCTACCGCAGCTGCACGCCTTCGTCGTGCTCGCGGAGGAACTCCACTTCGGACACGCGGCCGCCCGCCTGGGTATCGCACAGCCGCCGCTGAGCCAGCAGATCCGCCGCCTGGAGGACAAGGTCGGCCATGCGCTGTTCACTCGCGCCCCAGGGCATGTCGCCCTGACCCCGGCCGGCAGCGAACTGCTGCCCGCCGCCCGGCGGGCGCTCACCGACCTCGCGGCCGGTCTGGTCGCAGCCCGGGCCGTCGGCAGTGGCCAGGCCGGCCGCCTACGGATCGGCTTCGCCGCCTCCCTCGCCCTGACGGTCCTACCCGGCCTGCTGCGCACCTTCCGCCACCAGTTTCCCGGCGTGCACCTGGACATCCACGAGATGACCACCGCTCCACAGATCGCTGCCCTGCACGACAAGGCCATCGACATCGGTCTGCTGCGTGAACCGCCCGCCGACGAGACAGAACTCGGCTTCAGGACGGTGCTCAGCGAGCCTTTCGTGGCCGTGCTGCCGTCCACCCATCCTTCGGCCGCCCAACGGACCGTCCAGCTTGCACAGTTGGCGGACTCACCCTTCGTGCTGCTGCCCCGCACTGCCGGCCCGACACTGCACGATCAGATCATCGGCCTGTGCGCCGCAGCAGGGTTCGCACCACGGACAGTCCAGCACGCGGTGGAGTGGCAAACCGTGTGCGCCCTCGTGGAAACCGGTCTGGGAGTCTCCCTGGCTCCGGCGAGCATCCGACGCATCCGCCTCAAAGGCGTCGCCTTCCGCAGGATCGAACCCAACACCGCCCGCACACGAGTGGCCGTCGCCTGGCGCAAGAACGACCACAATCCCCTGGTCGCGCACTTGCTGGAGACCATCAGTCAAGATCGGCCGGACAGTCCCTAGTGCTGCGGGACCCGGCGGACCTGGCTGCGGCCAACCTCGATGCCCCGCCCCTTGGCGTCGACGGCCCGCGCGTCAGGGGGCCACTTCGGCAGCCCGGACTCATCCTCCGCGGCCGGCTCGCCGTCCGCCTGCACGGTCAGCCGGCCCGCCGCCGGCTGTCGGACCAAGCCGATGATCCATGCCGGATGTTCACGGGCCATCGCTGAGTGACGCGTTGTCCATCGACGCGATCTTCCGGAGGATTTCGACGGCCAGTCTCCGCTCGTCGCCGGGCAGCGCGTCGAGAAGTTGCTCGTTGACGTCCTCGGCCGGGCCGATCAGGGAGTCGAGCAGTTCACTTCCCTGGTCTGTGAGGCTCAGCAGGGTCCGTCGGCGGTCTTCCTCGTCACGTACCTGACTGACGTAGTGCTGGTCGGTCAATCGACGGACGATGTGGTTGACCGTGGAGCGGTCCAGCGAGGTGAAGCGCGCGAGGGTGCGCTGGTCGATGCCGGGGTCGCGACTGAGGGCGTTGAGGACGGCGAACTGCTGGGAGGTGATCTCCCGCGACACGTGCCGGTACCACAGAGCGGTGTGCACCTGTTCCGCGCGCCGGATCAGGTGCCCGACGTAGTTGTGCAGTTCCAGTGCGTGCGCCACGGTGTCCGTCCGTCTGTCGCCGGGGTGGTGCCGGCCGAGGGGGCGGCCGGTGTGGGGAGTCTACGAGGGCCGGCACCACCCGGCGGCGTGTGCGTGGTCAGTGGCTGTGGCGGCCGGGACGCTGGTTGTAAGGGATGGCGTGGGAGCCGTCGACGCCGACCTCCAGGCGGCCGACCTTCTCGATGTCCAGGATCACGCGGTCCCCGTGGGTGAGCGGGCCTACGCCGGCCGGGGTGCCGGTCGCGATGACGTCACCCGGATGCAGGGTCATGACGGAGGAGGCGTAGGCGATCAGTTGGCGGACGCCGAAGATGAGGTCCGCGGTGTTGGTGCGCTGCCGGGTGGTGCGCCCGACGTCGCACCGGAGGCCGAGGGTGTCCGGGTCCGGGATCTCGTCGGCGGTCACGATCCAGGGGCCGAGGGGCGTGAAGGTGTCGAAGGACTTGCGGGTGGAGCGGTCCTCGCCGGAGCGGACGGTGATGTCCAGGACGCAGGTGTAGCCGAAGACGTGGTCCAGGGCGTTGCCAGCGCTGACGTGTGACGCGGTGCGTCCGATGACGACGCCCAGCTCGCCTTCCTGGTCGGTGCGCTTGTCGGAGTAGGGGAGGAGGATGTCCTCGCCCGGGCCGATGACGGAGGAGTTCGCCTTGAGGAAGACGCCGAGGTCCGCGACCGAGGTGGTGTACTCCATCTCGGCCTTGTGGTCCAGGTAGTTGACCGGCGCACCGATGATCTTCCCGGGGCGGGGGAGCGGGGCTTGAAGGGCAGCTTCGGCCAACGGGATCCGGGGCCGGTCGGTGAGGTCGAAGCGGACGGTGTCCTCGTCGGCAGCCGTCTCGATATGGCGCTGAAGCACACCGGCGGGGCCGGCGGTGTCGGATCCGGCGACCTGGTCGGTCACGTCGATGAGGTCGTCGCCGTCGACGAGTCCGAGGCGTCCCTTGTTGAACAGTGCCAGACGCATGCTGGCCTCCTTGTGGGTGTCGGGTGGGCGGATCAGGCGCCGGCGTCGGCGTGTTCGGTGCGGTACAGGCCGAGGGAGCGCATGACCGGCTCGTCGCTGTAGGAGAACAGGACGGCGTCCGCGGAGGCCGAGGTGTTGACGTGGCGGTAGGACGCCCAGCCGGGGACGGCGAAGGTGTCGTGCTCGGACCACTCCAGTCGCTCGCCGTCGACGATCGTGGCGCCTTCGCCGCGGACGACGTTGAAGATGGTCGAGGCCGTGTGGCGGCGGCCGGCTCCCTGGAAGCCGGGGCGCAGCCGTTGGATGCGGCAGCCGAGGGTGGGCATGACCGGACCGCCGGTCCAGGGGTTCGTGTACTCCAGGACGACACCGTCGACGTCACTGCCGTCGGCTGTGTCGGCGATGGCGTCCAGAGCGCGCTCGGTTTCCTGCCAGGTGTACCGGGTGACGGGGGAGTTGGGTCCGTTCTGGGTGAGCCAGGCGGGGGTGAGCCGGCCGTGCAGGAACTGGCGGCTGCCTGCGTCGTCGGGCTTGGTCACGGGCTGGAGCCGCTGCGGGTACTGCTCGTAGAAGCCGGCTTCCAGGGCGTTGACCAGGGGATAGTCGAGGGCGTCGAGCCAGATCATCGGCGCGTCGCCTTCGTGGGTGTGGTCGTGCCAGTGCCAACCGGGGGTGAGCAGCAGGTCGCCGGGGGCCATGAAGACCCGTTCACCGTTGACGGTGGTCCAGGCGCCGTCGCCTTCGAGGATGAATCGGAAGGCGTTGGAGGTGTGCCGGTGTGCCTGGGCGGTCTCGCCGGGCAGGATGATCTGGAGGCCCGCGTAGAGGGTGTTGACCGTGGCCGGGGGGTTGGTGAGGCCGGGGTTGACGAGCATGAGGACCCGTCGTTCGGCCTCTTCCAGGGACAGGGCCTTGGAGAAGTGGAGGAGGTGGGGGCGGAGTTCGCGCCAGGTCCACCGGTAGGGGACGGCGCGGCTCTTGGGCTGGGCCGGGAACAGGTTGCCGTAGAAGCGCCACAGAGGCGCGGCGCCCAGACCTTCCAGGGCCTTGTAGGCGAGTTCGTCGGTTGTCATGTCGTCCTTCTGCGCGTTCCGGGTCACAGGGCGGGAGCAGGTGCGGGGGCGGGGGTCCACACCCAGGAGATGTCGTCGAACGCCTCGGGGCCGCGCGACGCAAGGAGCGTGTTGCGAAGGGTGGCTCCCATGCCTTCCAGGTGACAGATCTCGCCGAAGTGGCGGGCGTTGGTCTGGATGCGGGCCGCGCGGGCGGTGCGCCGGTCGGCGTACGCGGTGAAGGCGTCCGCGGGGTCGTCGGGGTGCCGGCCGAGGGCCTCGCCCAGCGCCACGGCGTCCTCCAGCGCCTGGCAGGCGCCCTGCGCGAGGTACTGGAGCATTGGGTGGGCGGCGTCTCCGAGGAGTGCGATCCGGCCGTGCACCCAGGTGTCGATCGGCGCGCGGTCGAACAACGGCCAGCGACGGTCGCGCGAGACGAGCGACAGGGCGTCGCGCACGGCCTCGCAGGTGCCGCCGAAGCGCTCCTCCAGTTCCGCCTCGGTGCCCCAGTCGTCGGAGTCCGGCGTGTAGTGGTCGCTCTCGAAGACGGCTACCTGGTTGTACAGCTCGCCGCGGCGTACGGGGTACTGCACCAGGTGCATGCGCGGCCCGGCCCAGACCATGACCGCTTCCGATGCGGCGAGCTGGGACATCCGACCGCTCATCTTCTCGGTGGGCAGAGCCCCGCGGAAGGCGACGTAGCGCGAGCAGACCGGTTCCCCGTCGCCCACCAGCGTCTGACGCAGACGGGAGTGCAGTCCGTCCGCTGCGACTACCGCGTCGGCGGTGAGCCGGACGTGGCCCTCCGCGAAGTGCAGATGTACGCCGGAGCCGTGCTGCTCGGCCTCGGTGACGGTGTGGCCCGTGTGCAGCGTGACACCGAGATGCTCCTGGCAAGCGGCGAGCAATGCGGCGTGCAAGTCGGTGCGGTGGGTGACCAGGTAGGGGTGCGCGAAGCGGTCGGTGTAGGCCGTGCTGCGC
The DNA here is from genome assembly GCF_044386545.1 of Streptomyces sp. NPDC020489. Classification (NCBI taxonomy): domain Bacteria; kingdom Bacillati; phylum Actinomycetota; class Actinomycetes; order Kitasatosporales; family Streptomycetaceae; genus Streptomyces; species Streptomyces sp. NPDC020489. Next base: position 24,070 of record NZ_JBIRUZ010000005.1, on the reverse strand, counting down.
AGGTCGAGGGCGGTTACCTCGCCCCCGGTGAGGGCGTCCATCATCACCAGCCGGGGCGGCGTCACCGCGTGGTGTCGGACGGCCGGCAGCACGCCGAGTGCGTCCAGGGCGAGGGAGGCGTTCGGGGCGAGTTGCAGGCCGGCTCCGATCTCGGCGAACCGGGCGGCCCGCTCCACGAGCGTCACGCGGTGGCCTGCGCGGGCGGTCGCCAGCGCTGCGGCCAGTCCGCCGATGCCGCCGCCGACTACGGCGATGTGGAGTGGAGAAGGGGTGACAGGCATCTGGCCTCCAGAGGTCGGGATGGGAGGGCACCCGGGACGGCGGCGGTCCGGACCGGTCGCAATGATCTGTACAGCAATCATTGGTGTACGGAGCATATTGTGAGGGTGTTTCCTGGGTGTCAATGGTTCGTCGGTGGTGAGACCTGCTGTGCGGCGCCGGTCAGCAGGCGGCGGAGACGCTGTCCACTCGCAGCGCGGCTTCCGTCCGGGCCGTGATGTCCTCCACGGTGACGCCAGGGGCGGTCTCGACGAGGGCGAGACCGCCGTCGGTGACGTCGATGACACCGAGGTCGGTGACGATCCGGTGCACGCACCGCTCACCGGTGAGAGGCAGCGCGCACTCACGGAGGATCTTCGGACTGCCGTCCTTGGCGGTGTGTTCCATGAGGACGATGACGCGGCGGGCGCCGTGGACGAGGTCCATGGCGCCGCCCATCCCCTTGACCATCTTCCCGGGGATCATCCAGTTGGCGAGGTCACCGCGTTCGGATACCTGCATGGCGCCCAGGACGGCGGTGTCGATGTGACCGCCGCGGATCATGCCGAAGGAGAGCGCGGAGTCGAAGAAGGAGGCGCCCGGCAGGACGGTGACGGTCTCCTTGCCCGCGTTGATCAGATCGGGATCGACCTCGTCCTCGTACGGGTAGGGGCCGGTACCGAGGATGCCGTTCTCGGAGTGGAGGACGACGTGGACCCCGGGCGGGAGGTGGCCGGGGATCAGGGTGGGCAGGCCGATGCCCAGGTTGACGTAGGAGCCGTCCGAGAGTTCGGCGGCGGCGCGGGCGGCCATCTGGTCACGGGTCCAGGACATCAGGAACGCACCGTCCTCTTCTCGATGGGCTTGTCGGCGGCTTGCTCAGAGGTGAGCGTGACGATCCGCTGGACGTAGATGCCGGGCAGGTACACCTGGTCCGGGGCGAGTTCGCCGGGTTCGACGAGTTCCTCGACCTCGGCGATCGTGATGCGCCCGGCCATGGCGGCGAGGGGATTGAAGTTGGCGGCGGCGTGCCGGAAGACGAGGTTGCCGTGGCGGTCGCCACGCCAGGCGCGTACGAGGGCGAAGTCGGTGGTGATGCCGTGTTCCAGGACGTACGGGCGTCCTCCGAACTCCCGGGTCTCCTTGGGCGGTGAGGCGACAGCCACGTGGCCTCCACCGGGCGCGTACCGCCAGGGCAAGCCGCCCTGTGCCACCTGGGTGCCGACGCCGGCCGGGGTGTAGAAGGCGGGGATGCCGGCTCCGCCGGCGCGCAGCCGTTCGGCGAGCGTGCCCTGCGGGGTCAGTTCCACCTCCAGCTCGCCGCCCAGGTACCGGCGGGCGAACTCCTTGTTCTCACCGACGTAGGAGCCGGTGACCCGGGCGATGCGGCCCGCGGTGAGCAGGACGCCCAGACCGCGGCCGTCCACGCCGCAGTTGTTGGACACGACCTCCAGACCGGTCGTTCCCCGTGCGTGCACGGCGTCGATGAGGGTGGCGGGGATGCCGGAGAGGCCGAAGCCGCCGACGGCGAGCGAAGCTCCGTCGGGGATGTCGGCCACCGCGTCGGCGGCGCTGCCGCGGACCTTGTTCACGTGCTGGGCTCCTTCCGGGAGACGGTCGGGGGACAGGTGGTTCAGGCGGTTGCGCCGGGCAGGACGGCGGACCACCCGCCGTCGACCACGTGGTGGGCGCCGGTGATGTGCGCGGCCTCGTCGGAGGTCAGGAAGACGGCCGCGTCCATGACGTCGACCGGTGCGCCCAACCGGCCCGGCAGGGCATGGCGGACGACGCCGCGCATCTGGTCGTCGGCGAGCAGGGTGGCGCGTGAGCCGTCGGTGTCGATCCTTCCGGGGTTCACGCAGTTGACCCGGACGCCGTGCGGGGCGCCCTCCGCGGCGAGCTGCCGGGTCACCGCGATCAGCGCGCCATTGGCCGCCGGGTGCGCGGTGCGCGGGTTGGTGAGGGAGGCGTTCAGGCCTGCGGTCGAACCGATCGTCAGCACGCAGCCGCGGCTGCGGACCAGGTGCGGCCAGGCCGCCGGGACCGTCAGCCACACGGAGTCCAGCTCGGCGCGCACGAGGAACCCCAAGTCCACGGAGGACTGCGAGCCGATCGCCCCCAAACGGACGGCACCGGCGTTGGCACAGACGACGTCGACACCGCCGAAGGCGTCCACGGCATCCTCGGTCCAGGACCGCACGGAGTCCTCGTCGGTGACGTCCAGCGGGCCCGGTGTGAGGATGGTGCCGCCCTCACGGGCGACGAGCCGCTGGGTCCGAAGAGCCTCCTCGTGCATCAGGTCACCCCCGACGACCAGCGCGCCCTCGGCGGTGAACCGCAGGGCCGCCGCCCGGCCCTGGCCCCGAGCTGTGCCGGAGATCAGGGCCACCTTGCCGTCGAGCCGTTTCATCCGCCGGCCTCGGCGGCGAGCAGGGCGTCGGAGACGGACTTGACCCCGCCGTGCGCCGTCAGCCCGCCGTCCACGGGGATCTCCGCACCGGTGATGAACGACGACTCGTCCGACATCAGGAACACGACCAGCGGCGCCACCTCGTCGACCGTGCCGCTGCGCCCGAGCGGGGTCTCCCGGAGGTTGGCCTCGCGGAACGCGGGGGCGGCGGAGGCGGTCATCTCGGTCTCGATGTAGCCGGGATGGACGGTGTTGACGCGGATCCCACGGGGCCCGAGTTCGAGCGCGGCGGTCTTCGACAGGCCCCGTAGCCCCCACTTGCTCGCGGTGTAGGCGACCGGGTAGTGGGCGGTGAGCGCCGCCGAGGACCCGACGTTGACGATCGAGGAGCCCGGCGGCATCAGTGGGCTCAGGTGCTGGATGCCGAGCAGCGGGCCGGTCACGTTGACGGAGTGCACCCGCTCGAAGTCGTCGGCCCGCACGTCACCGACCCGGGCCCGCCAGGTGACGCCTGCGTTGTTCACCAGGCCGTACACCTGCCCGTACCGGTCCCGCAGTTCGGCGGCCAACGCGGCCCACTCCTCGCTGCTGCTGACGTCCAGGCGGCGGCACTTTCCGTCCGGGGTGAGGTCGGTGGCGATGACCCTGGCGCCCTCACGGGCGAGGGCCTCCGCCTCGGCGGCGCCCTGGCCGCGGGCGGCGCCCGTGACGACGACGACCTTGCCGAGCAGCCGCTGGCGGCGCAGGTCGCTCACGGCCGCTCCCGGCTGCGCCGTCGGCCGCTCGACAGGGGCACGGGGGCCATGCCGGGGACGACCGTGTTCGTCAGGGTGCCGATGCCCTCCACGGTCAGGGTGACGGTGTCGCCCGGCTTCAGCGGCGGCGGGGTCTGCTCGCCGCGCCGGCCCCACAGTTCGGCCAGGCAGCCGCCGTTGCCGCAGGTGCCCGACCCGAGGACGTCGCCCGGTACGACGCGGGTGCCGCGGGAGGCGTAGGCGGTCATCTCCTCAAAGGTCCAGCTCATGTTGGACAGCAGGTCCTCGCCGACCTTCTCGTCGTTGACCTCGGCGGTGAGGGCCAGGCGCAGGAAGCCGTCGGCATCCCGGTAGGGCTCCAGTTCGTCGGCGGTGACCAGGTACGGACCGAGGGTGGTGGCGGTGTCCTTGCCCTTGCAGGGGCCGAGGCTCACCTTCATCTCCGCGCTTTGCAGGTCGCGGGCGGACCAGTCGTTGAACACGGTGTAGCCGACGATGTGGTCACGGGCCTGCTCGGGGGTTAGGTCGCCGCCCTCCCGGCCGACCACCGCGCCCACCTCCAGCTCGAAGTCCAGCACAGCCGAACCCGGCGGTACCGGGATCTCGTCCCGGTGACCGTAGATCGCGTGCGGGTTGGTGAAGTAGAAGGTCGGTGCCGCGTACCACTGCTCCGGGACCCCGGCGACGCCGTCGATCGCGCGGCGCACGCCCTCGACGTGCTCCTCGAAGGTGACGAAGTCCCGTACCGACGCGGGCCGCAGCGGCGGCAGCAGCCGTACCTGGGAGACGTGAGGGCCGGGCGGGACGTCCAGGGCGGCCCGGGCGGCGGCGAGCAGTCCGGGCAGTCCGCCGGTCTCCGTGAGCAGGACGGTGAGTGAGGTGACTCCGGGCAGCGGGTAGAGGGTGCCGTCATCCTCCACGACGGCCACGCGGTGGCGGTGGTGGTGTTCGTAGGCGGCGAAACGCATGGTGCGGCTCCTGGGGGAGAGGGTCAGTCGAGGGGGACGCGCAGGAGGTCGTGGCCCACGACGAGGCGGCCTCGGTTGCCGGCCGCGCGAGCGGAGGCGCGAACTGCCGCTGCCCACGCGGGTTCGGGGAACGTGGGTGGGGTCGGTCGGCGCGAGGTGGCCGAGGACCACCCGGCGGGCTCTCGGGGCGTGGCGATGTCGGTGTGGACCTTGCGCATGTGGTCGACCACGGGGCGGGCATGTGCTGCTCCTCGCACGACGCGGTGTCGGACCGGTAGCCGTACGAGGGAGACATGTTGCGGCGCGGGACCCTGGTCGGCGTCACCCTCACGGTGGTCGCCTCCAGGCGATGCCCATCCGCTCGTCGTACGGCGGGGGACCGCCGGCCGTGCCCAGCAGGTGCACGATCGTGCCCTTGCCCAGGCGGGCCTTGTCCCGGGCCTCCTCGCGGGGCGCCGCGCCGCCGGCCGGCCGCGCCGGGGGAACGGGCTCGCCCCACCACGGCTCCCGCGGCGGGGCCGGGGGCGCGGCGGCGCGAGTCAGGGCGTGGACGCCGGTGGCACATCCCCGGCGGGCGGTGCCGGTCAGACCGGCGGGGCGACGAAGACGCCGCGGTCGGGGTCGTTGAAGGACTCCTTGGCGACGAGTTCGTTCATGGGGTTGGCGGTGCCCCACTGGTCGGTGACCTCGGGCTGGGAGAAGTCGTAGACGTGGGGGTGCCAGGTGTCCTCGTCCAGGCACTCCAGCTCGGTGGTGTACTCGACGGTGTTGCCGTGCGGGTCGAGGAAGTAGGTGAAGGTGTTGTCGCCCGCCATGTGCCGGCCGGGTCCCCAGATCTTCCGGAAACCGGCCCGTATGACGCGTCCCGAGCCGCGCATGTACTCGTCGATGCCGCGCATCTCGAAGGAGACATGGTGCAGGGACGTGTGCGGGCCCTTCGCCAGCGCCATCGAGTGGTGCTGGTTGGAGATTCGCATGAAGTGCATGACCTCGCCCATGTGCGGTGAGCTGAGCGTGTCGGAGAGGGCGAAGCCGAGGTGGCGCTCGTACCACTCGCGGGTGCGGTTCAGGTCGGGGGAGTTGAGGACGACGTGGGAGAGTTTGACCGGGATGGCCTCCTTCTCCTCGATCCTGCGGTGCTGCCGGACCTCGACGTCGGCGGAGACCTCGATGGTGCGGCCGTCGACGTCGAAGAAGCGGAAGCCGTAACCGCCGCCGGGGGTGTCCACCTTGCCCGGCTGTGAGATCAACTGCACGCCCCCGGCCAGCAGTCGCTCGGCGAGGGTGTCGACGTCGGCGGCGCAGGCGGCTCCGTAGGAGACGAGGTCGAGGCGCTTCTCGGTGGCCTTGCGGAGCCGGACGACGTAGTTCTCGGGGGAGCCCTCGGCAGCGAGGAAGGAGATGCCGGAGTCCTCGGCGACCGTGGTCAGGCCCCAGACGCCGGCGTAGAAGTCGAGCTGCTTGTCGTAGTCGGGCACGGCGAGGTCGACGTGCCTGAGGTGGGTCAGCAGGCGCATGATGGTCAGTCCTTCCTCAGGAGGGCGGCGGCGTTGCCACCCCGGACGGCGTGGAAGTCGGAGTCGGACAGGCGCGCGGCGCGCAGCGCGCCGAGGGGGTCCTCGGTGCCCATGTCGAAGGGGAAGTCCGAGCCGAGCAGTACCCGGCCCGCGCCGGCCACCCGGATCAGCTCGCGCAGGGCGTGCGGGTCGTGGACGAGGGAGTCGAAGTACAGGCGCTTCAGGTAGCTGCTGGGCAGGTGCGCGCAGCCGGCGCCCGCGTCGGGGCGGGCGGACCAGGCGTGGTCGGAGCGGCCGATGTGGGTGGGCAGGTAGCCGCCGCCGTGCGCGGCGATCACCTTCAGCCCGGGGTGCCGGTCGAGGACCCCGGAGAAGATCAGGTGGGAGAGGGCGACGGCGTTCTCGGTGGGCTGGCCGACGGTGTTGGACAGGTACCACTGGTCCAGGCGCTCGTCGAGGGTGCAGCCGAAGGGATGCAGGAAGACCAGCGCGCCGGTCTCCTCGGCGCGGGCCCACAAGGGCGCGTAGGCCGGGTCGGACAGCTCGCGTCCCGGGGCGTGGCTGGAAATCTCCACCCCGGCCAGGCCCTGTTCCAAGGCGTGGTCCAGGGCGCGGACCGCCTGCTCCGGGTGCTGGAGCGGGACCAGTCCCAGTCCGCGCAGCCGTTCGGGGGCGGCCGCACAGTGCGCGGCCGTGGCCTCGTTGGCGAGTCGGTGCAGCTTCTCGGCCGTCTCCTCGTCCGCCCAGTAGTGATAGTGCGAGGGGGAAGGGCTGACCAGCTGGACGTCCACGCCCTGGGCGTCCATCACGGCCAGGCGCACGGTCGCGTCGGTCAGCCTGGGGATGCGCTCGCGCACCATGGGGCCGCTGACGGCGAGGGCGGCCAAACCGTTGCGCCGGGTGTCCAGCGCCCGGGCCTCGGCGTGTCCGGGCAGACCGGCGACGAGCGCCTCTAGCTCGGGCAGCAGGACGTGGGCGTGTACGTCGACGGTGGGCGTGTCCGCGGCAGTCACGGCAGCTCCCTGAGCATGGTCATCGTGCGGCCCATCAGGCCGGGTACGTCGGCGTCGCGCACCCCGTCGAGCTGCCACTGACCGATCTGCACGGACGCCTCCACGACCGGGCGGACACGGGCGATCCGGCGTTCGTGGTACGCCTGGAACAGGGCGTCGTCCCATGTCTCGGACCCGGTCAGCATCTGCGCCAGCACCCAGGCGTCCTCGAGGGACAGTGCGGCGCCCTGGGCGAGGGTGGGCGGGCAGCAGTGGGCGGCGTCACCGACGAGGACGACGCGGCCGCGGTGCCAGGAGCCCTCGACCAGCAGCCGGTCGAACCAGGTGTAGTTGACCTTCGCCGGGTCGGTGATGTGCGCGGTGATCTCGGGCCAGAAGCCGCCGTAGTGCCGGGTCAGGCGGCGCATCTCGTCCGCGTACGACTCGGGCGGTATTCCGGACCGGTCACGGTTGGCCTCGACGACGTACGCGTACAGGGTGGTCTCGCTGGTCGGGCAGTAGCCGGCGATGTAGGCCGGCCCGCCGTAGGCGAGGTCGGTGCGGGTCACACCGGCGGGGCGCGGGGCGGCGACGCGCCAGATGGCCATGCCGGTCGGCTCGGGCTTGTCCGTGATGCCGATCGCGGCGCGGGTGGCGGAGCCGAGGCCGTCGGCGGCGACCACCAGGTCGTAGTGGCCCTCGGTGCCGTCGCTGAAGCGTACGCAGACACCGTCCGCGTCCTGGTCCAGGATCTCGGCGGTGGTGCCCAGGCGGACCGACGCGCCGCCGGCCCGCACCGCCTCGATGAGGATCTGCTGGAGGAGCGGGCGCTGCATGCCGACGGTGGCGGGCAGGTCGTCGCCGCCGGTGCGCAGGTCGTCCTGGGTGTGCAGGACGGTGCCGTCCGGGGCGGTGATGCCGACCGAACCGAAGCCGAAACCGGACGCCTTCACCTGTTCCCAGACGCCGAGTTCGCGCAGGACGCGCAGGGCGTTGCCCTGGAGGGTGATGCCGGAGCCGGCGGTGGCGTTCCAGTCGTCCTTGGCTTCGACGAGGTCCACCGCGTACCCGGCGCGGCGCAGCAGGATCGTCACGGCATTGCCGGCCGCGCCGCCACCGACGACGAGGACCGTGCGGGATGGGTTCATGGGGAACTCCCTTGTTCCTCTGATTACTTGACGGCGATCGGGTTGACGGGGGAACCGACCGCGCCGGTGATGGGCAGGGGTGCGGCCGTGAGCCAGAACGCGTACATGCCGTCGCCCGCGCAGTCCTTGGCCAGGTCGTCCAGGTCCCACATCTCGCCGATCAGCAGGCCGATGTGCGGGATGGCGACCTGGTGCAGCGGCTGGAAGGCGTGCTCGAACTCGTTCGGGCGGACCTCGAAGCCCCAGGTGTCGGTGGCGATCGCGGCGATCTCGGTGCCGTGCAGCCAGGTGGCCGTGGTGAAGGACAGGCCGGGCGCGGGGCCGCCGGCGTAGTCGCCCCAGCCGTCGCGGCGTACCCGGGCGAGCTGGCCGGTGCGGACGAGGACGATGTCGCCGCGCTCCACCCGCACACCGTGCGCCTCTGCGGTCGCGGTCAGGTGCTCCTCGGTGATCGCGAACCCGTCCGGCAGCTCGCCGTCCTCGCCGACGACCCGGCCGACGTCCAGGAGCACCCCGCGTCCGGCGACGTGCGGGGCCATGTGCTCGATGCCGGTGACGAGGTCGCCGTCGGAGGTGACGACCTTCTCGGCCGCCCGTCCGTTCCATGCCTTGCCGTGGTCGAAGATGTGCCCGAGCCCGTCCCACTGGGTGGAGCATTGGAGCGGCATCGCGATCACGTCGTCGGCGCCGCCTATGCCGTGCGGGAAGCCCTGGAGGCCGAGCGCGGCGTCGGTACCGGTGTCCAGCATGGTGTGTACCGGGTTGGTGCGTCGGCGCCAGCCCTTCTGCGGGCCGTGCATGTCGAAGGACTGGGAGAGGGAGAAGCTGACGCCCCGCCGGACCAGTGCGGCGCCCTCGCGGCGCTTGGCGTCGTCCAGGAAGTTGAGCGTGCCGAGTACGTCGTCCTCGCCCCAGCGGTTCCAGTTGGAGCACGCCTTCGCAGTCCGGGCGATCGAGCCCTCGGGGTCCGTGCGGTCCGGTGTCATCGGGCGGCCTCCGCCACGCACCGGGTGCGCTGGGCGCCGAGCCCGGTGATGGAGGCGTCCATGACGTCACCGTCGCGCAGCAGCCGGCCCCAGTGCATGCCGTTGCCGGCGGGGGAGCCGGTGAGCACCAGGTCGCCGGGGAGCAGCCGGGCGGTCTGCGAGGCATAGGACACCAGCCGCGCCACGTCGAAGATCATGTCCTTGGTGGACTCGTCCTGCATGGTTTCGCCGTTGAGCTTGAGCACCACACGCAGGTCGTCCGGGTTGGTGATCGAGGCGACGGGCACGATCCAGGGGCCGAGCGGCGTGAAGCCCGGCGCGTTCTTGCTGCGCAGCCAGTCGGTGCCGATCTGCGGCATGTCCCGGCGGAAGACGGTGGCTCGATCGGTCAGGTCGTTGGCCATGGTGTAGCCGGCGACGTGGTCGAGGGCCTCCTCGACGGACACCCGGTGGGCCGGGCGGCCGATCACCGCAGCCAGTTCCAGCTCCCAGTCGGGCTTGTCCGCCCAGGCCGGCAGGACGACGTCGTCGTAGGGGCCGGTGATCGCGCTCGGCAGGCCGATGAAGACGTACGGCAGGTCCTCGGCGGCCCGCCGGTCCATGATCTCCGCCGCTTCGGCGCGCCGCTCCTCCTCCGACCGGTCGTCGCCCGGGGCACGGTGCGCGACATGCAGGTCGATGACGTGCTGCCGGTAGTTGGCACCCGACTGGAACACCTGGCGCGGCTCGACCGGGGCGTGCACGTCGAACTCCGCCAGCGTCCCGCGTACGGGGGTGGCGGCGCCTGCCAGTGCGGTCAGCCGCGGCAGCATCGCGTCCCAGTCGTCCAGGACCCCCCGCACGGTCAGTGCGGCGTTGCCCAGGGCGGACCGCAGGTCGATCACCTGGGCGTCGGGAGTGACGAGAGCGGGGAAGGCGAGGCCCTCGGGAGCGGAAAGGGTGGCCAGGGCGAAGGGTCCGGCGAAGAGGGCGGACGCGGCTTCAGGTTTCACGGACATGTCCTCCTGATTGCGATGGCACTAATCTGGAGGCGCCACCCGCGATCAGGGAAATCGATTCTATGGATGACAGTCATCCACGCCCTGAATTTGCGCAGGTCATCGCAGGAGAGCTAGGAAAACCGCCCCGTGAATCTCAGTCGCCTCGACCTCAACCTCGTCGTCGCCCTGCGCGCCCTGCTGGAAGAGCGCAACGTGACCCGCGCCGGGCAGCGCGTCGGGCTCAGCCAGCCGGCGATGAGTGCGGCGCTCGCCCGCCTGCGCCGGCACTTCGACGACGACCTGCTGGCCCGGGTCGGCGGCCACTACGAACTCACCGCCCTCGGGCAGGTCCTTCTCGATCGCGCGTCCACCGCCTATGACCTGCTGGAACGCCTGTTCGCCAGCCAGGCGGACTTCGACCCGGCCACGGAGAGCCGTGAGTTCAAACTCGTGGCCTCCGACTACGCCGTCGCCGTCTTCGGTGCCGAACTCGCCCGGGTCGTCCACCAGGAGGCCCCCGGCATCCGGCTGCGGTTCGCCCAGACGCCGACCACCGTGGTGGACGCGACGGACGCGCTGCTGAGCACCACCGACGGTCTGTTCATGCCGCACGGCGTCATCAGCGACTTTCCCGCCACCGACCTGTACCAGGACCGATGGGTCTTCCTCGTCGCCGACGACCATCCGAGCGTCGAGGACCGGCTGACGCGGGAGGACTTGGCCCGGCTGCCCTGGGTCACCTACCAGCGCACCTACGACGCTCCGGCCGTCCGCCAACTGGGCATGCTCGGCATCGAGCCCCGGGTGGAGGTTTCCGTGGACAGCTTTCAGCTCATGCCGCTGCTGGTCAGCGGAACCCGGCGCATCGCTCTCATCCAGGCCCGCCTTGCCCAGCTGGTCGCGCCGATCGCCGCAGTACGCGTGGTGGAGCCTCCCTACGAGGCGGTGCCGCTGAGCGAGGCGTTGTGGTGGCACCCGGTGCACACCCACGACGCGGCCCACATCTGGCTGCGGGAGACCGCCGCCCGGGTCGGCAGACGGATGGCCGACGCGCCCGGCGGATGAGCGAGGCCCGCGCCCGCGCACCCGGGACGTCATCCACGGGACTGATGGAATCCATCCGCAACGTGCATGTCGGCAGGGGTGGGCAGGACGCCGGGCAGGACGCATGCTCGGACGGGACCGTCGGTGCGTTCCCGCTCGACGTCTGCCTTCGACAGCCGGATGATCCTCGTCTCCGGGGTCGATCTCCCGTACCGCCAGCCGGAGTTTTGCCGTGCCTGTCCCCTCCGCTGTGCCCGTCGTCGGTGCCGCACACGTCCCTCACGGCTGTGAGCGGGCCCGGTCAGCGCGCGGGTACCGCCATGGTCGACCGGCGAACGACCAGTTCGGGTTGCAGCACGACGTGGCTGTGCGTGTGCCTGGTTCCTTGGGCCGTGTCCTCGACGAGCAGCCGGCCGGCCCGCCGTCCCATGGCGGATGCCGGTCGTCGTACCGAAGTGAGCGGTACCACTGCCGACGCGGCGAATTCGATGTCGTCGTAGCCCAGCACGGCGATGTCGTCCGGCACTCTCAGGCCCGCCTCGTACAGCGCCTGGAGCACGCCCAGGGCGAGCAGGTCGTTGGCGCAGAAGACCGCGGTCGGACGGTCGGGCAGGCCGAGGACACGGTGCCCGGCGTCCCGCCCGGCGTCCACGGTCAGGCCGGCGCAGGGCAGTTCCCGCAGGGCGCTCGCCGCGACCCCCGCCTCACCGAGGGCGCCGAGTGCCCCCGCGCGGCGGTCCCTGACCTGCTGGAGGCGGTCGGGGCCGCTGACGTAGACGAGGGAGCGGTGTCCGCGCTCGAGGAGGTGGCGGATGGCCGCGTGGCCTCCCGCCAGGTCGTCGATCCCGACGGAGCAGGTGCCGGGCTGCGGGGCGTTCTGGTCCGCCATGACATAGGGGACGGCGTTGCGGCGGAAGGCCGCCGCGGTGCGTCCGGCGCCCTCCCCGGACGTCAGCACCGCGCCGCGGACCTGGTGCGAGGTGATCAGCGACAGGTGCCGTGCCGCCTCGGCGGGCCGGTGGGCGCCGGTGCACACCATGATGCCCAGGTCCGCCTCCCGCGCTGCCTCCTCCACGCCGGAGGCCAGCGCGGTGAAGAACGGATTGGCGAGGTCGTGGATCAGGACGGCCAGCACACGCGAGGCCCAGCCGCGCAACGGGCGGGCGCCTTCCGCGCGTACGTATCCCAGCGAGTCGATCACCTGGAGGACGCGCGACCGGGTGGACTCGGCCACGATCTCCGGACGGTTGAGGACATTGGAGACGGTGCCCAGAGACACACCTGCCTCGCGGGCCACGTCCTTGATGCCGACGCGGCGGATCCGGTCCCGGCCGGCATTCGGCTCGCAGGCAAGGAGTTCCTGTGCGCCGGGTACGGCGGCGGCGCCGGGCGTCCGTGGGTCCATGGCCTAACGGGTCCGCGGTCCGGCCGTGCTGCTTCGTACGACGAGCCGTGGGGTCATCGCGGTCCGCATGGCCCTGTCCCGCCGGCCTTCCACGCGTTCGATGAGCATGCGGGCGGCGGTGGCGCCCATGGTGTGCCCGGCCTGGTCGACGCTGGTCAGCTGGACGGGGGCGAGCGCGGCGAGAGCGGTGTTGTTGTAGCCGACGAGAGACAGGTCGTCCGGGATGCGCAGGCCCAGTTCATGGGCGGCGCGGTAGATGCCCAGGGCGGCGACGTCGGCACCGGTCATGACCGCGGTCGGGGGGCGTTCGGCGGTCAGCAGGGTCATGCCGGCCTTGAAGCCGCCCTCGTCGGAGTAGGCGGCGTGGTGGACACACGTGTGCCCGGCGAGACCGTGGCGTTCCATGGCGGCGAGGTAGCCCTCGGTCAGCACCGTCTCGGGAGCGCGTTTCCAGCGGCTGGCCTTGGTGCCCTGGGCGGAGACCAGGGCGATGTCGCGGTGGCCGAGCGCCACGAGGTGGTCCACGACCAGCCCGGCGCCGATGTCGTCGGCGTCCACGACGGAGTCGTGCGTGTCGGCGGTGTCGTGATGGCCGATGACCACGGTGGGTGTCGATGCCGCGGTGGCGAGCACCTCGTCGCGGGCGGTTCCCGGCGCGATGAGGATCAGCCCGTCCATCTGACGGTCCACCAGGGAACGAACTGTCTTGGCCTGTTCCTCCGGATCGAAACCGGCGGCGCCGATGAGCACGGTGTACTCGCTGTCGCGGAGTTCGTCGCGGATGCCGTCGAGGATGTCCGCGAAGAACGCGTTGCGGACGTTGTCGAGCAGCACACCGATCGTGTACGTCCGGCCCCGCAAGCCGCGGGCCGCAGCGTGCGGACGGTAGCCCAGCTCGGCGATCGCCGCCTGGACCTTCTCCCGCATCGCCGGGCTCACACCGTAGGCGTTGCGCAACACCTTGGAGACGGCGGCGACGGACACACCGGCATGACGTGCGACATCGGTGATGGTCACGCGTTTGCTGCGTCGAGGCTCCACGGCCCGGTCCATCGTCCACACTCCGGTTTTCGTAGGCGTAGGTGTAACGGTCTACACGCTCACCCCGGGGTGACGTCAAGTCGTCGACCGCATCACGGTGTCATTACAGCGCCGTGTCTTGACGGCGAGAGGAGAGGCGTGCAGGGTGTTGCTCGATCGAGGTAGAGAACGTTCTACATAACGGCTTGCTGCGGCGCACTCTCTGTCTGTCGCGTCGTCCGCCCTTCGCCCGGAGCCGCGCACTCGCCCCGGAGCCCTTCGTCAGCCCCTTCTCCATACAGCCCTCCTGGAGCTCTCCGTGTCCCCTCGCATGTCCCGTCCACGCCGCGTACGCCTGAGCCTGCTGACGTCTGGCACCGTCTCGCTGGCCCTCCTCGCCACCGCCTGCGGGGGCAGCGGCGGCGGCACCTCGGCCGCGCCCGAGGAGTTCAGCTACCTGAGCGTCACCGAGAACACGACCGTCAAGACCGCCCTGACCACGCTGTCCACCGGGGCGTGCAAGAGCGCGGACGACGCGCTGCCGCTGAAGGTGGAGACCGTGCCGCAGGCGAGCCTGGACCAGAAGCTGCAACTCCTAGCCGGCCAGAACGCCCTGCCCGTCCAGTTCGCGGCGGGCAACGCCCCGGCCCTCACCCAGCAGCTGGCGAAGTCGGACAAGGTGGCCGACCTGGAGGCGAAGCTGAAGGGGCTGGGCGTCTACGACCAGCTGGAGCCGGCCGCCGTCTCGACGATCAAGGCGCTGTACGGCGGCAAGCTGGAGGTGCTGCCGTACGAGTACAACATCGAGGGCATCTTCTACAACAGGAAGCTGTTCCAGGAGAGCGGCCTGAAGGTGCCCGGCACCTGGGACGAGCTGGTGGCGGCTGCGGCCAAGCTCCGGACCAAGGGCGTTCAGCCGTTCTCCGCCTCCGGCCAGCAGGGCTGGCCACTGACCCGGCTGATCAGCGGCTACCTCTACCGCAGCCTCGGGCCGGACGCGCTGCAGAAGGTGGCCGACGGCACGGCGAAGCTGACCGACCCGCAGTACGTGAAGGCCGCCGAGGAGGTCGCCGCGCTCGGCAAGAAGGGCTACTTCGGCAAGGGCGTCGGCTCCATCGACTACGACACCGCGATGAACCAGTTCCTCACCGGCAAGGCCGCCATGTTCTACATGGGCAGCTGGGCGCTGGCGAACATCGCCGACGCGAAGCAGAACAAGGTGGGTGCCGAGAACGTCGGCTTCATGCCGTTCCCGGCGGTGGCCGACGGCAAGGGGGCGATCGACCAGTACCCCTCCAACGTCGGCCTCGGCATCACCCTCGGCGCCAAGTCCTTCGACAAGAAGACGGGTGACTGGGTCACCTGCATCGCGAAGAACTACGGCAGCACGGCCCTGAAGGACCACGGCTCCATCTCCGGCTTCAAGGTCAACACCGAGGTGAAGGACGCCAACGCGGTCACCACCCAGGTCCGCGACACCATCAGCACCTCGAAGCGGAACGTGCTGTGGTTCGAGGCCCTGTTCAGCACCAAGGCCACCACCGTCAGCCAGACCAACGCGGCGAGCCTGGTCAACGGCGGCATGAGCCCGCAGCAGTTCATGCAGACCGTCCAGGACGCGCTGGCCGCCCAGTAGCCGGGCCGGGGGCGGTCCGCTCGGCCCTCCTGACACGTGCCGTGCGTTCCGCCCCCTGCCCTTCAACGGAAAGTGGACCCCTTCCCATGCACCGCGTACTCGGTGACCGCAGGGCCGTGCTGCTCCTGCTCGGTCCCGCGCTCCTCGTCTACTCCCTGATCATGCTCGTCCCGATGGTGTGGTCGCTCGGCTACTCCTTCGCCAAGGGCAACACCATCGACGGCTTCACCGGCAACGGCGTCGCCAACTTCTCCCGCCTGCTGGACGATCCGGCCGTCCACGACGCCCTGTGGTTCACCCTCAAGTACGCCGTCGTGGTCACCACCGGGCAGGTGGCCGCCGGCTATCTGCTGGCGCTGCTGTACGTGTTCTTCCTCAAGCGGGCCTCGGCGCTGATCCGCACGCTGGTGTTCTTCCCCGTGGTGCTGCCGACCGTCGCCGTGGGCCTGCTCTTCCAGAAGCTCTTCCAGGTCGCGCCGCAGACCGGACCGGTCAACTCCCTGCTCAACGCCGTCGGTCTGGACTCGATCGACTTCTTCGGCAGCGCGGGCAGCGCCTTCTGGGTCCTGATCGTCATGGACATCTGGCGTTCCATGGGCTTCTACGCCGTGCTGCTCTTCGCTGGCCTGGTCGACATCCCCGACGAGGTCCTGGAGTCCGCCCGCCTCGACGGGGCGACAGGGCTCAGGCTGGTCCGGCACATCGTGCTGCCCCTGTCCCTGCCCGTGCTGATGTCCTCGCTGATCTTCAGTATCAACGGCACGCTGAAGGCCTTCGACTCGATCGTCGCGCTGACCAACGGCGGTCCCGGCAACGGCACGACCCCGCTGACCCTGTACATGTTCCAGACGTCGTTCACCTACAGCGACTACGGCTACGGCAGCACCGTCGCCCTGCTGCTCACCGTCGTCTGCCTGCTGGTGAGCCTGGTCGTCTACCGCGTCTCGCGGCGCGACCTCACGGAGGGCTGATCCCCATGGCCACCATGGACACCGTTGCGAAGAGCCCCATGAGGGACACGAGCACCCCGCCGGCGAGGGCCCCGCGCGCCCGCAGCGGCCGGCTCTGGGTGAAGGTCGTCGTCGCGCTGCTGCTGGTCGTCGAGATCTACCCGCTGGTCTGGATGCTCCTGACCTCGTTGAAATCCAACGACGACTACTTGAACAACTCCACCTGGAGTCTGCCCACCACCTGGGAGTGGGGCAACTACAGCGAGGCGTGGACCACCGGGCACATCGGCCTGTACGTCCAGAACAGTCTGCTCGCCGTCCTCCCGGCGCTCGCGCTGATGCTGCTGCTGGGAACCGCCGCCGGCTTCGCCCTGCAGATCATGGTGTGGAAGGGCCGCAGCCTGACCCTGCTGGTCTTCCTCGCCGGCATGATGGTCCCGCCCCAGATGATCCTCCTGCCGTTGTTCACCGTGTACTTCCAGACCGGCCTGTCCGGCACCCTGTGGCCGCTGGTCCTGACCTACACCGGCACCGGCCTGCCCCTGACGGTGTTCATGATGGCCACCTACTACCGCAGCGTCCCGCGGGAGCTGTTCGAGGCGGCCACCATCGACGGTGCCGGCATCCTGCGCGCCTTCTGGACCATCAGCGTGCCCATGGTGCGCAACGCGCTCCTGACCGTGGGCCTGGTGCAGTTCTTCTTCATCTGGAACGACCTGCTCATCGCGCTGACCTTCACCAACGACCAGGACCTGCGCACCATCCAGGTCGGTCTGCTCAACTTCACCGGCGACTTCGGCGCCACCCAGTACGGCCCGCTGTTCGCCGCGATCTGCATCAACGTCTTCGGCACCCTCCTGATCTACCTGTTCCTCAACCAGAAGGTCATGAAGGGCCTCACCTCGGGGGCGGTCAAGGGCTGAGCGCACGTCCTCCTCGCCCCGCACACGCGACACGAAAGGTTCCCCTTGCTGTCCCCTCAGCCTTCCCCGGTGTCCTTCGAACACCTCTCGGACGGCCTCGGCATCGGCGTCCACGCCCCCCGCCTCACCTGGACACTCCCTCCTGGTACCGGCCGTCAGGAGGCGTACGAGCTGGAACTCGACCGCTCCGGCAGCCCGCACCGCACCGGCCGCGTCGACAGCGCCGCGCAGGTCCTCGTGCCGTGGCCCGGCGAGCCGCTGAACTCCCGTGAGCGCGTCACCGTCCGGGTCCGTGTCTGGGCCGCGGGCGTCGCGGAGCCGTCCGGCTGGAGCGAGCCGAGCACCGTCGAGGCCGGGCTGCTGGACCCCGCGGACTGGGCGGCGGTTCCCGTCGGCGCCGGCTGGGACGAGGACCCACACGCCGACCGCCGCCCGGCCCGTGTCCGCAAGGACTTCCGCCTCGACCGCCCGGTGGCCCGCGCCCGCCTGTACGTCACCGCGCACGGCCTGCACGAGGTCGAGATCAACGGCCGCCGCGTCGGCGACGAGATCCTCGCCCCCGGCTGGACGGTCTACCCGCACCGCCTGCGCTACCGCACCCACGACGTCACCGACCACCTCACCGAGGGCGCCAACACCATCGGTGCCTGGCTCGGCGACGGCTGGTACCGCGGCCGCTACGGCTTCGACGGGGGCACCCGCAACATCTACGGCACCGACCAGTGCCTCATCGCGCAACTCGAAGTGACGTACGACGACGGCACCACGCGCGTCATCGCCACCGACCGCACCTGGACAGCAGCCCCAGGCCCCATTCTGAGCAGCGGCCTGTACGAGGGAGAGACATTCGACGCCCGCCTGCACGACCTCGGCTGGGCCACACCGCGCACGTCCGACGCGCCATGGCCCCCCGTCCACGTCCACAACCGCGACCCCCACACCCTCGTCGCCCCCCAGGGCCCGCCGGTGCGCTGCACGGCGGAGGTCGCCCCGGTCACGATCACCCGCAAGGACGACGGCGGGTATGTGATCGACTTCGGCCAGAACCTCGTCGGCCGGCTCCGCGTCACCGCCGACGGCCCCGCCGGCACCGAGGTGACGCTGCGGCACGCGGAAGTGCTCCAGAACGGCGAACTCGCCACCCGCCCGCTTCGCGAAGCCACCTCCACAGACGTGCTCACCCTCGCCGGCAACGGCCCCCTGACCTGGGAGCCTCGGTTCACTCTGCACGGCTTTCGCTACGCCGAGATCAGCGGCTGGCCGGGCGAGTTGCCGCCGGACGCGGTGACCGCCCGGGTGTACCACACGGACATGCGCCGCACGGGCTGGTTCGAATGCAGTGACTCGCTGGTCAACCGGCTACACGAGAACGTCGTGTGGAGCATGCGCGGCAACTTCGTCGACATCCCCACCGACTGTCCCCAGCGCGACGAACGCCTCGGCTGGACCGGCGACATCCAGGTGTTCGCTCCGACCGCGAGCTTCCTGTACGACTGCGCCGGCATGCTCGACTCCTGGCTGACGGACGTCGGCCTGGAGCAGCTCCCCGACGGCACCGTCCCCTGGTACGTCCCCGTCATCCCCGGCGAGCCCATGTGGACCCCCATCCGGCCGGGCGCCGCCTGGGGAGACGTCGCCACCCTCACCCCGTGGACGCTCTACCGGCGCTTCGGCGACGTGGAGATTCTGCGCCGCCACTACCCGACGGCCAGACGATGGGTGGACCTCGTCGAACGACTCGCCGGCCCCGGCCGGCTCTGGGACACGGGATTCCAGTTGGGCGACTGGCTCGACCCCGCCGCCCCGCCCGACGACCCCGCGGCCGGCCGCACCGACCGCTACCTCGTGGCCACCGCCTACTTCGCGCACTCGTCCCGGCACCTCGCCCTGGCCGCGGACCTGCTGGGGAAGAATGAGGACGCCGAGCGGTACGCACACCTCGCCGACGAGGTGACGGCAGCCTTCCGTCGGCGCTACGTGAGTTCCACCGGCCGCATGACGAGCGACAGCCCCACCGCCTACGCACTCGCCATCGCCTTCGGCCTCCTCACCGAGGAGCAGCTCCGTGCGGCGGGCGACCGGCTCGCCGAACTGGTCCTCGCCGACGAGGCCCGTATCGCCACCGGCTTCGTCGGGACCCCGCTGATCTGCGACGCCCTCACGCAAACCGGGCACCTCGACGTCGCCTACCGCCTGCTCACCCAGACCGAGTGCCCCTCCTGGCTCTACACGGTCAAGCAGGGGGCGACCACCATCTGGGAACGCTGGGACAGCCTCCGCCCGGACGGGACGTTGAACCCGGGCGGCATGACGTCCTTCAACCACTACGCCCTGGGGGCCGTCGCCGACTGGCTGCACCGCGTCGTCGGGGGCATCGCCGAGGCCGCCCCCGGCTACCGGCAGATCCTCTTCCAGCCCCGTCCCGGTGGCGGCATCACATGGGCGCGGACCCGGCACGAGACACCGTACGGAACGACGGAGCTGTCATGGGAACTGGCCGACGCGGGCCGGATGCGAGCCCGTGCGGTCGTACCCGAAGGGTGTTCCGGCGTCGTCCGGCTCCCGCAATGTCCACCTGTAGCAGTGGGGCCGGGAGTACATGAACTCGACTCCTGGGAACTCATGGCCATGGCCACATCGGCATAACTTTACCCGTGCGTTTCGGGCGGCCCGGTCGGCATCTCGGATGCCTGCCGGGCTGTTCCCTTTCAGGGCGCGTGCGACCGCATCCATTCGTCGCTTCGATACTCTTCATCGATATGACTGATGACGACGGAAGAGTGTTCGCGGGATTGAATTGAAATTCAACACTGGGTTTCAATTTGACGGCGAATGTTGCCAGGTCAGGAGCATTTTTATGCTGTCACTGCTGAGGGGGTTGACCCGAAGAGGTGCGGCCCCTAGCTTTCGGTTCAACAAGTGGAAGAGGTGTGGAAAGCCTTTCTCTTTCACTGGCGTCGACTGTCCTGGGACGGCAGTGCATGGCTGGTAAGGCCAGGAATCCGATGCATTTACGCCCCCAGAACCGGGCCGGTCGTGTGCCCGACTCCTCGCCCGACCCCTTTGCAAGCGTCCGTAGCAAGGTCCCCTTCCCCCTTTTTTTCGGAGAGCCGCCGTGAAGAGAAGAGCCTTCCTGTCCGCCGCCACCCTCACCGCCCTGACCTTGAGCATGGCCCCCGCGGTGACCAGGGCGGCAGCTGCCACCACTGCACCGCAGGACCAAGCCGACGCGATGCTCGCCCGTATGACGGCGGCCGAGAAGGAGGCGCTCGTCCGGTGCGACTTCGCTGCCGTCGCTCACCTCGGCATCCCGGCACTGACGATGGTGGACGCTTCCGCCGGCCTGCGCGGTGAACAAGGTGTGACCGCCTTCCCCGTGCCCCTCGCCCAGGCGGCGACATTCGACGAGGAGCTCGCTGGCCGGATCGGCACCGCGATCGGCGCCGAGGGCCGGGCCAAGGGCTACAACAACCTCCTCGGTCCCACCGTCGACCTCGCCCGGACCTGGCACTCCGGACGGCAGGCCGAAGGCATGGGGGAGGACCCACTGCTCGCGGGCCGGATAGGCGCTGCCCTCACCACCGGCATCCAGAGCCAGAACGTCGCGGCCACCGTCAAGCACTTCGCCGCCTACACCCAGGAGACGAACCGCTTCTTCACCGACACCAAGGTCTCCGACCGCGCCCTTCACGAAATCCACGAAGCGCCGTTCCGACGTGTGGTCACCGCCGCTCCGGCCACCTCGGTGATGATGGCCTACCCGAAGGTCAACGGAACCTTCGCGACCCAGAGCCCCAGCCTCTTCGACGACCTGAAGAAGAGCATCGGACTTCAGGGCTACACGGTGCCGGACTTCTGGGCGGGAGACGACCAGGTCGCCGCCGCACGTGCCGGCATGGACCTCGCAGGACTCGGCCCCTCCGCGGTCAAGATTCGCGCCGGCGCGCTCACGGGCGGCACCGTACCGAGCAGCCGACTGGACGACGCGGCCCGCCGCATCCTCGTCACGATGTATGCCAACGGCCTTTTCGACCACCCCCTGCCCACGCCCGCGTCCGACGTCAGCACGCGGGCGCATCAGGACCTCGCCCATGAGGCCGCCGTCGCCTCCCTGGTGCTCCTCGCCAACCGCTCCGCGGCACTGCCCCTTCCGGCCGGACTCAAGTCCCTCGCCGTCATCGGACCGGCCGGCACGGACGCCGTCACCGGTGTCGCCGGCTCCAGCTATGTGGACCCCGGAACCTGGGCGACGCCGCTGGACGCCATCCGCGCACGGGCCGGCAGCGGAGTAGAAGTCACGCACGCACAGGGCACCAAGGGAGACGTACCCCTGACCACGGTCCCCTCCGCCGTGCTGCGCACCAGCTCCGGCACCACCGGACTGACCGGCGCCTACTACTCCGGTGCCGACGCCTCCGGCACACCCCTCATCACCCGAACCGACACCACCGTCGACTTCACCTCCGCCCCGGTGGACGGACTGCCGCACGTATGGTCGGCGAAGTGGAGCGGCACGCTGGTACCGACCACCACCGGTCTGCACCGCTTCTCCCTGCTGCCCGCCGGAACCGCCACCCTGAAGATCGACGGCACCACGGTCGTCTCCGGAAGCCGGCACAGCCGCCGCTTCTTCCTCGGCCCCTACGACTACCCCCTCCAGGGGACGGCCCGGCTGACCGCCGGACGGGCCGTCACCATCGAGCTGACCTACACCAACGCCACCACCGACGCCGGTACCTGCGGTCTCACCCTCGGGTGGCAGCCCGACTCCCTCATCCCCGCCGCCGTGGACGCCGCGCGCGCCGCCGACGCCGCCATCGTCTTCGTCAACCGGATCGCCGGTGAGGACATGGACCATGACGCGCTCGGTCTGCCCGGCGACCAGGACCAGCTCATCACCGCCGTGGCCGCGGCCAACCCGCGCACCGTGGTGGTCCTCAACACCGACGGTCCCGTGTCCATGCCCTGGCTGGGCGACGTCGAAGCCGTGCTCCAGGCGTGGTACGGCGGACGTGGCATGGGCACCGCGCTCGCGGCGGCCCTCTTCGGGGACAGCGATCCCTCGGGTCGCCTGCCCCTCACCTTCCCCGCCGACGCGACTCAGGGCCCTGGCACCACACCGGCGACCTACCCCGGCAACAACGGCGCCGTCTCCTTCGACGAGGGCATCGCCATCGGCTACCGCTACTACGACAGCAAGGGCCAGCAGCCGCGCTTCCCCTTCGGCCACGGCCTGTCCTACGCCACCTTCGCCCACGGCTCCCTCGAGGCCACCTACCGCAAGAGCGCCAAGACCGTGACGCTGAGCGTGACCGTCACCAACACCGGTACACGCAAAGGCACGGAAGTCGTGCAGGTGTACGCCGCCCTGCCGGGCGCCGCCGCTGCCGAGCCGCACCGGCTCGTGGCCTTTCGCAAGGTCACGCTCGCCCCCGCGGCCAGCCAGCGGCTGACGATCACCATCCTCGTCCAGGACCTGACCGTCTGGAACGCGGGCGCCTGGACCCTCACGGCCGGCACCTACACCTTCGCCACAGCGCACAGTTCACGCGATCTGACGGCGCAGCGGGCCGTGTCCATCAGCTGACACCACCGCAGCCGCGCGTCACGCCCTTCGCCTGCCCCGGCATGGCGTGACGCGCCGCGGTCAGTTCCACCATGCCGGACACAGCACCCCCTCACCTACCGCACGGAGTTGACTCGTGCCCCGCACATCCCGATCCCTCCATGCCGCCGCGCGTCTCGCGCTGGCCGCGACACTGCTGAGCAGCTGCTCCCTCATGAGCGGCGGCACAACGGATGCCCAGGTGTCCGTCATGGCCAACCTGACCGACAAGGCGTCGATGGGTGCCGTCGTCGCCGCCTTCCGCCGGGCACACCCGGACATACGTGTCACGGTGAGTTACGCCGACACCGACACCCTGCAGAAGGATCTGCCAGACCAGCTGCGGGCGGGCAAGGCGCCGGACGTTTTCACCGTCTGGCCCGGTAACGGCAACCCCGCCTCGGTCGTCGCCCTGGAGCGGGACCGCCTCCTGGACGTACTCACCCTTCGGCCGTTCGTCCGCCGCGTACCCGACAGCATCCGACCGGTCACCGACACGGACGTCGGCACCTACTTGGTCCCCGTCAGCTTCAGCGCCATCGGGGCGATCTACTCCTCGGAAACACTCGAAGCGATCGGCGGAACCCGTCCCCGCACCTACAGCGGCCTGCTTGCCCTGTGCGACGCCGCCCGCCGACACGGGAAGGTGCTCTTCGCACTCGGCAACGCATCCTCCTGGGTGACACAACTCGTCAACTACGCGCTCGTCGCCACAACGGTGTACGCCCACGACCCCGACTTCGACACGCAGATGGAATACGGCAAGAGAACCTTCACGCGGTCCGGTTGGCGCCAGGCCATGACCGAGTATCTGGACATGCGGGAACGGGGCTGCTTCAGTACGGAGCCGCTCAGCACGACGTATCAGGAGGCTCTCGACCAAGTGGCCGAGGGAAAGGCCGTGGGGACGGTCCAAGTGGCAGGAGCGCTGGCCGCATTGCGCTCGGCCGCCCCTGGCATGCACTTTCGGATGGCGGCGCTGCCTGCCACGGACCAGCCCGACGAGACGCGCATCCCAGGGGCCGTCTCTGCCGCCTACGGGCTGAACGCGCACAGCCGTCACCGCCGTGCGGCACGGGCCTTCATCGACTTCCTGGGGTCGGAGCAAGGCCAGAACCTCTACAACCGAGCGGGAGGGACGCTGCCGGCGCTGCCCAACAGTTCCTTTGCCGCAGACCCCGCCGTCGAAGAGGTGGTGCAGCGGCAGAAGGATGGGACGACGGTACCTTTCATGGACCAGAGATGGCCCAACTCGGCAGTGCAGCAGACGCACTTCTCCCAGGTGCGGGCTCTCTTCGCGGGGACCACGGACATCGCCCACGCGCTCGCGGCCATGGACGACGCATACCAGCGGGGGCGGGACAGGAATACGGCGGCCGGCTAGTGTCCTGAGTCGTTAGTTCGCTTGCGGTTGTAGGGTGTGGTGATGCCTGGTCCGAAGCCGCTGCTGCTGGAGTTGTCCGATCACGAACG